>JAWLBD010000072.1:0-25701 GCA_041395145.1 Verrucomicrobiales bacterium
GATAGATGGCGAAGGATTGCTCGGCGCGGGAGGTAATCCCGATTACCTCGCCTTCCTCGTCCTCGTTCTCAGAAAAGGACGCCGGAAGGTCCTCGCTATCCGAAAACAGGTCGGCGGTGATCCATAAAAATCTGGCCTTGGTCAAAGCGGCGTCGATCAATCCGGCACCGCCATAAACTAGGAAGTAGAGGGCGATCAGGCGGACCCCGATCGTGGCGAATCGCTGGCTTGGAGCAGGCATGAGTGTTGTAAGTTATCCCGCCAGCTCGACCGCGCCGAAGGGGATCGCCTCGGCTTGCATCGCCTGCTGGAACGCGGGTTCGGCGGGGATGCGGGCGAGGAGGACGCCGTGCTTGACGGCGGCGGACTTCCACAGTTCGAAGTGGCGGAGGTAAGCGGCGCGGTAGCGTTTGAGGATCGAAGGTTCGACGCGCCGCTGGTGGCGCAGCCGCGTCTCCGAATCGACGAATTCGTAGTTGCCCTGCCAGTCCGCTTTGGCCTCCGCCTGGCAAAACGGGGCAAAGATCATGCCGCGCCCCCGGTTCTGGGCAAGGACGATGCCGAATGGCTCCGGATTTCCCGGAAAGAGCAGGTCGCTGATGAGGATACGCATCGATCCCTGCCGGAACGGCACGAGGTCGAGACGCGGCGGGAGCGATGGCGCGGCTGGCTTCAGGCCGGCGGCGAGGTCGCCCCAGGCATGGGCAAAGATCGCCTCGTCCGAGAGCGGGCGATGTTGGTCGGCGGCGAGCAGATGGGCGCGCAGCGCGGCTCCGGAGCGGAGCGCCGATTCCGCCGCGTAGTAGAAGGTCTCCGCCACGCGGCGCGCTTTGGCGGGATCGAAGAACATAGAGGCGGAGGCGTCGAGGACGAGATCGACCATCGGGCGGACCTCCTCGCGGTAGAGCTTCATCGTGTAGTGGCCGGTCCGGGCGTAGGCCTGCCAGTTGATGTGGCGCGGGTCGTCGCCCGGCACGTAGCTGCGGTGGTCTTGGAAGTCGAGGCTGCTGCCGACGCCCGCGCCGAGGAAGTCGCCGCTTTGCCCGCGCCAGATCTGGTTGCGGAACGGCAGCTTGATGAAGTCGGCATAGGCGCGCGCCCGCGCCTGGATCTCGCGCATCGTCTCCGGGTTGTCGAGCGGCTCAGGCAGCGGCATCGGACGCCTCGCTTTCTAGCGGATCGGAGCCGGAGCCGGTGCCCGTGTCGGATTGCCCGCGCTGCATCTCACCGAGGCTCGCCTCGATCCCCCGGACGCGGGAATAGGTCGTGATCGCGGAAACGGCGATGACCGCGAAGTAGAGGACGCTGAATCCCAGCGAAACAGCGGTCATGATCTCGCGAGATCCCGAGAAATGATAATCCAAGAGCGCGGGAAAGCTCGCCAGCGGGACGGGCAGCCCAAGCAGCGCGACTTCATCCGCCCGCGTGGTGCCCATCATGATCCCCAGCAGGGTCAGGAAAAGCAGGACGCCGCATGGATGAGGATCATCCCAGCCCGAAGATATTCTCCAAGCGGCGGAAAAAGAGAGGCGGATAGCGAGCCGCAAGGAAGATGAGGCGCCAAACGATGCGGCGAGGACGGCGGCGACTTCGTCGTCGAGCGATCCGCCGTGGTGTTTGATATCGACCGCGATGATCGCCGCCACGGCCATCGCCGCCATGAGGAGCGAATACCAGATCCCGAACGGCCAGCCGGGATAGAGCAGCCGACCGGCGAGCCGCCCGAGAAAGCCGCGCCGCACAAACGGCGCGTAAACCGAGGGCACGAAGACCGGCTTTTCCGCGAGCGCGTCAAAGCAGGCGACCCCGGCGATGATCGCGCCGATGATGACCAGCGGTTCTGGCGCGACATCGGTCAGGGCACCCAGGGCGAGCGGCACCCCGGCGGCGATGAACGAGATCGCCCGCTTGCGCGAGGCGTGGTTCTCCGCCTCCGGCGCGATCTGGCTCGCCCCCATATCGAGCAGGAAATAGCAGGCGTAGGCGACCAGCGCGAAGATGCCGACATAGCCGAGCCACGCATAGGGCTCGCCCTCGAACGGGATGCGGTCGCGGTCGAAGTAATCGTCGCCGAGAAAGACGGTGATGGCACCCGCCGCGAAGATCAGCCCGATCAGTACCGCGCCGCGCACCAGCAGGTTCGGGAAGGCGGAGAAGCAGACCGTGGCGGCGGTCAGCAGGCAGGAGGTCGCAAAAAACAGGAAGAGCCAGACGAGGTCCTCTTGGACGTCGATGCCGCCGAAGTAGTAGCGCATCACCGCGTAGGGCAAGACGGAGGCGGTGAACAGGGCGCTCTGCGCGACGATCGCCGTGTATTTGCCCAAGGCGATCCGCCACGCGGTCAGCCGGGTCAGTTGGATCAAATCCATCGTCTGGAGCTTGATCTCGTTGCTCAGGGCGGAGAATCCGCGCAGCGGCTGGAAAATGATCAGCACCGCGTAGAGCGTGAGCCAGAAAAGCGCGCTCGCCCCCCCGGCGGTGAACCCGAGGAGCATGAAAAAGCCCATCACCGCCTGCACGGTGATAAAGACCGCCGTGAACATTTTCGTCCGCATGCCCTGCCGCAGCTCTTTGACGAGCATCGGGCTGAGCTTCTCCGAAAAGTCGCTGATCTGGTCGAGTGCTTTCAGGATTCAGGATTCAGTTTTCAGCGTCGGATGGGCTGGTTTTGGGAGGGGCGGGCGAATCGCCGGGGAGGGGCGGCGGCGGCGCGACCGCCCCGATCTTGGGCGTGGTCGGCAGCCCTTCGCCAGGGACCGGCGGCGGCGGCTGGGCGGCGGCGACCGCCGCGACGGCGGCCGCGTCCTCCGCTTCGAGCTTGCCGAGCAGATCGATGAAGGCGTCTTCGAGGCGGCGCTCCTCGCGGTGGAAATCGACGACCGGCAGCCCTTCGGTGACCATGCGTTTGAGCACGCCGCCGATCTTCTCGGGGTCGCCGGAATCGATGCGCAGGCGGCCGCCGTTCTTGGAGGCGTCGATCATTTCGACATAAGGCGACATCGCCGCCCAGTCGGAGAGCTTCTGCGGGTCGCCGTGCAACTCGACGCGCACCACGGTCTGGTCGCCGCCCGCGCGGGTCAGCTCCTCGGCGCTGCCGTGGTGGACGATGCGCCCCTTGTTGATGAAGAGCAGCGAGTCGCACATCTCCGCCAGCTCGGACAGGATGTGGCTGCTGATAAAGATCGTTTTGCCCTCCTCCGCGAGGATGCGGATGAGGTGCTTGAGCTCGACGCGCGCCTTCGGGTCGAGACCGGCGGCGGGTTCGTCGAGGATGAGGACGCGGGGGTCGTGGAGCAGCGAGCGCCCGAGGCAGAGCCGCTGGCCCATCCCTTTCGACAGCTTGTTGATCAGGCGGTCGGCGAGCGGCCCGAGATCGGCAAAGTCCATCACCTCGGTGACCCGCGCATGCCGCTCCTCACCGCGAAACCCGAGCGCCCGCGCGAAGAAGTCGAGGTATTCGACGACCGTCATGTGGTCGTAGGTGCCGAACGAATCCGGCATCCAGCCGAGCATCCGCCGCACGTTGCCGGGGTAGTTGACCACATCGATCCCGCAGATCGAGGCGCGCCCGGCGGTCGGGTAGTCGAGCGTGGCGAGGATGCGCATCGTCGTCGTCTTGCCCGCGCCATTCGCGCCGACGAACCCGATGACCTGGCCGTGCTCGACGCGGAACGTCACCCCGTCCACCGCCTTCAGGTTCCCGAAGGATCGGTGCAGGTTGTGGACTTCGATGGCGGCTCCGTTGAGTTCAGACATAGCGGCTTCGGAATTAAATCGGTCCCCCCGCCGCCGGGCAGACGACCAGCGTGTGGTCCTCCCAATCGATCGAGTCCAGCGTCTCGATGGCGAAATCCCCGGCGGTCTCGGCTTCGGCGTAGATTTGCCCGCGCTGGTCGAGCAGATCGTCGAGCCGCGAGCGCGTGTGCTTGGCGGCGAGCGCGAGCAGCTCGCCCTTCCACAGGGTGAACTCGCTGGGCGTCGCCTCGACCAGATCGGCGGGCTGGCCGGCTTTCACCGCGCCCTCCGCCTTCCACAGCTTGCCGTCGCTGTCCCGGTAGAAGGCGGTGGCGAGGGTGATTTCGAGGCTCGACTCCAGCTTCGGGCGGTCGGCGGGTCCATTGACGGCGAGGCGCGCGCGGGTCGCCATCGCGGATTGGGCGAAGTGCGCCTGCTCGGAGCGGCTCTTGAACCAATCCCCGGAATAGGTCCGCCCTTCCAAGGCGAACGCCGCATCCGAATCCGCGCTGCTCGCCGACGAGCGCGTCCACGCGCTGCGCTGGAGCACGACCGGCCAGATGAAGGCGTCCTCCGCCGTCTCAAACGACCGCCCGAGCAGGACGCCGGTGCGGCAGACTTGCTCCTGGGTGATGAACGCCTTTTTCTCCCCCGGCGACAGGATCAGGGCGATAAACCGGTGCCCGTGCCCGCCGATCCCGTCTTGGAGCAGGATGAGGAGCAGCAAGATCAGGCTCGCCCCCAGCGAGATGAGCGGGGTCGTGAAAAAGAGCCGGTGCCGCTGCCCGGGCTTGGCAAAGACAAATAGGTTCACCGGGCCGACCAGCACGCCGAAGATGATCAGCAGGATGATGACCTGGATGCCGCTAAAGTCCATGTTACCCATCCGCTTCTGCAGGTCCCACGTCGCGCCGGTGCCGTAGTCTTTCGCCAGATCGTCGGCGCGAAAGGGCGTCCGGTAGCTCTTTTTCAGCCCGACGCCGAGGAAGCCATCCGCCCCGCCCCCGATCTCTGACCCCGAGGATCCGCCCCAGAAAAACTCGACCGTCCGATCGGCCGGCAGGTTCGACCCATCCCATTGTTGCAGGTCGACGCGCCCCATCCCCCGGCTTCCTTCGATGCCGAGGCTGTCGAAGGAGTGAATGTCGGCATCCACGGTGTAGATGACCAGCCTGCCGCCGAGCTGGTTCCACTGCGTGGACCGCGGCGCGCTTCTCGGAAGCGAGCGCCGCCGCTCGGTGTCGCTGATCGCGATGGCATCGACCCCGGCGTAGGCGCGCCAATCGGTAGGCGCCTTGGCGGGGGTGAACTGCGCGCCGAAGTAGCTGGTAGAGCTGTAGCGGTGGGAGCCGAACGAGCGCGCTTCGAGATCTCCTCGGTGTTAACGAGCCGACATTCGGCACGAGGATCCCGTCGCTGGCGACGATGAACCGTCAGCCGCCATTGTCCTCCGGAGGACAGGCTGAGTGTTGTTCCGCGGTAAAGCGAAAACCGCACGCTGACCGAAAACGAATGGTCGTCCGGGCTGGAGATGACCGGCGCGAGGATCTGGTGCGTGGACTTCGACCGCTTCGCCGCCGCGCCCGAAAATTCGGCGGAATAGTTGGTGTTCGATCCCCAGCGGTAGGAGGCGACGCTGGTCGCAAGCGACCACGTCCGGTCATCGTCCGTCCCGTTGTCCACCGTCATCGACCGGCACAAACCCGATCGGCGGAACCTCTGAAAACGAGCTCTCCAGCGAGATCGTGGTCTTCGATTTCCTATCGATCTCGAACTGGTAAAGGCGAATGCCTTGCGCGCCGCCGGAGCATGGGCGAAGGAAAAGCGAGGGCGGCGAGGCGAGCGGCAATCGTGGGGTCAGGGAGCCGCGACCGGCGATTCGACCAGCGATCAATTTCTGCAGCAGCGATGGGGAACCTCCAAACATAGCGCAAGGTCAGCAGTGTGGAGCGATGCGCGGTGGTTGCAAGGCGGAGTTTTTCCCCGGTGCCCGGATCCCTTGGCGCGGATCACAAAGTCTTTCCTTGCGCAGAGGCGTTCTGAATTGAGACGCAGTCCGATGGGCGCGCTCCGCCCGAACTTTAGACCATCAAAAACCTCAACGACCGATCAGCGCCATGGGCATGGAAAAAGTAACCCGCCTTCGCAAGAAGCAAGGCGTCCGCCACAACAGCGACGCCTGCGTCGTCCTCCGAATGCAGCACAAGACGCCGCCCAACCTGAGCGCGTTCGTCCAGATGAGTATCCACCAGCATCGCCGGCAAAGTCACCGCAACCTCCGCTTCACGCCCAACGACAGCGTCGAGACGATCAACATGGAGCGCGAACCCTACGAGGTTCAGCTACATCGATGCGAGCAGCTACCACTTCCTCCACGCCAGACCTGCGAGGACGTGACCGTGCCGATGGAGGTCGCCGAAGGAGGTCAGGACTGCATCATCGAGGGCGAGCAATACACCCCTGCTCTTCACCGACCCGGAAACTTCACGTCCATCGACATCCCGCCGACCATCACGATGACGGTCAAGGAATCGCCCGAGGGCGTGAAGGGCGATAGCGTCAACGTCTTCAAGCCCGCCACCATGGAAACCGGCTTGATCGTCCAAGTCACGCTCTTCATCAAAGAAGGCAGGCGGATCGTCGTGAACCGACGACGGCTCCTACCAAAGCCGGGCATAGGCGCCGCATTTTGATGCGCTTGGCGCTGGCATGCGTGCCTTGGCGCTGGCATACTTCGCCCGGAAAAGCCAAAGATTCCGTCCGGACGCCGGACGTCGGGGAAAAGGCAACCCCGCGCGGTCGGATGCGGGAGGTCGCTTATCAGCAAGGCTCGGCTAACGGGATCGCTGCTGCGCGGCGAGCCGCTGGAGCGGCTTTGAGCAATTCCACCATCTCCGCGCGCTGCCCGCTCGGGTCGTCGCCTTTCGCGAATCCGCCGAGATACAGCATCTGGGCGAAGTTCAGCCCGCGCCCCAGCCCGCCGCTCCAGGGCGTTGGAGCAGCATCCCGAATCCCGCGCAGGCGGCGGCAGACCGGAAGTCGTCACTCGCATCCTGCAAGGTGGGCCTTCACTTTGACCCGCTCGACCAATTCGACCGGTTTCGCGCATAGAAGCCCTGCCGCGGATCGCTCAGGCGGACCTGTGCGCGCGCAACGCACTTCGCCGGACGCGAATTCGCTCATCCCGCCGCTCTGGAGCAAGAGCTGGTTGACCACCGGGGTGAAGCGCCCGCGGTCGGCGCGCTCGGCGGCATCCGACCCGACTGGGATGATCTCGTAAAGCGCGGTGACCGCCTGCCCCGCGCCGAGGTCCCCGGCATCGGAATCGGATTCGAAGTCGTCCGCCGCAAGCAGCCGGTT
The DNA here is from genome assembly GCA_041395145.1 of Verrucomicrobiales bacterium. Taxonomy (GTDB): domain Bacteria; phylum Verrucomicrobiota; class Verrucomicrobiia; order Verrucomicrobiales; family DEV007; genus JAWLBD01. The sequence continues at coordinate 7,096 of JAWLBD010000072.1, forward strand.
TTCGTAGCCCAGCAGCCGGTAGCTGACGGACCTCCGCCGGGTTGAAATGCACCTGGACCTTCGCGTCCGCTGCCACCGTGACGAGCGAGGCTCCCAGCTCGTCGGAAAACGCGCGCTGGGCTTCCTCCGCGCTGTCGAGGAATCGATAGTGGTACTCCGCGCAGGCGAGCACCTCCATCGCTGCCTCGCTGCTCGCCGCATCCCCACCCCGAAGATGTTGAGCCGGATCGAGGCGTAGGCGGCGTAATTCGCGGATCAGGGTGACGAGCCGCTCGGCGTCGATCACGCCGAGGTTGAAGTCGCCATCGGTGATCGGGATGACCGAATTAGCCCCGCCTTTCGAGAACCCGCCGAGCGCCGCCGTGTAAGCAGCGGGCAGGCTCGCCGACCCCGCCGCAGCCGCCGCAGCCGCTGGGTTGGCAGCCTCCAACTTGCCGATCGCCGCGCGGATCGCCGCCGGTTCGTCGCCCGAGGTCGTCGGCAATACGACGCCGGGACCGCCGCCGTAGGTCAGCACGGAAATCCGATCCTCCGCCTGCAATTTCGGGACCAGCACGGCGAGCGCCGAGCGGACCATCGGCATCGCCGACTCCATCGACTCGCTGGCATCGACCAGGACCGTCAGGTTGGCGGGCGGGCGTTCGTCGGCTGCCAGATCGCGACCTTGCAAGGCGATGCGGACCAGCCGGTTGTCCGGCTCCCACGGGCACGGGGCGATCTCGCCTTTCAGCGAAGCCGGGCGATTCCCCGCCGGCTCCGGATTGTCGTAGCCGAAATAATTTAAGATTTCCTCGATCCGCACGTCGGACGGATGCGGCAGCCGCCCGGACCGGAGCTGGTGCCGGATGCGCGGGTAGGAGACCGAATCCACCGCGATCGAAAACGTCGATGCCGGGTAGTCGAAGGCGGAAAGGAACGAATAGCCGCGGCTCGGCACGCCCGAGGCGGGGGCCGGCTCGCTGGGAGCCGCCTCGATATAGCCATCCGGCATCACCGGCTTCGGCGGCTGCTCGATCTCGGCGCTATCGCTTTTTTCGCCCCGCAGCGGGAATCCCGAATCCACCGCCGCCCGCTGGACCGGGCCGTCGTCCGCCGGATTCACAATGTCGCGCACCGAGACCAGATCCGACCGGTCATAGGATGCGGCGGACGACTTTTCCTCCGCCTCCGGCTGGGAAGTCGCCGCGAACGACGAGGACGAACTGGTGCTGGAGCCGCTGATCGCAGCGCGCGCCGCGATCACCTCCTCCACGATGTTCTCTGGGGTGATCGACACCTCGATCTTGCCCTCAGGTTCCCCCGCAGTTGCCGCCGGGGCGACCGCCACCTCACCGCCGCCGATCAGCACAGTGGAAAGCGCGCCAAATCCCAAGCACGCCGCCGCCGAGGCGTACCCAACGCGGTCCTAGTCGATGGTACTTCGGGAGAATCGCGCTCCGCACGCCGGGAGCCGCCGCCTCGCCGCCGAGGGCGCTGCCCGGCGAGACTCGGCATCGATTTTCCGCAGCGCGGCGGTAGCGCGGCGATCCCGGCATCCCGGCCGCGCCCCGCCTTCGCGTCCTTTGCCTCGCTGCACAGCGCTTTGCCCAGCAGATCGCCGAAGTTACCCATGACCAGCGTCTCATGCGCCAGCCCAGGGTCGTGGGCCATATCCGCCTCGAACTCAAACGCCTCCTTCTCGCTGAGTTCCCCAGCGCGTAAGAAGTGGTTCGGTAGTCGCTTGATCCTAGTGAGTTCACGGTTGTTTGGTGTCCTTTCGATCCATGTTTAGTGTTTGCCGCCGTCCCTCCTATGGTTGTAGAGCCTCCATCGGGATGAGGGATCTCAGGCGCTTCAGCCCCGTGTGGATGAGAAATCCCACGTTGCTCACGCTGAGTCCGGTTTTTTTGCTGATCTCCTTGTAACTGAGTCATACTGAAATTTGAGCCGGATCACCTCTGCCTGGTTCTCCGGAAGGCGTTGCAGGAAGCGGGTCACGACGCCGAAGTCCTCGGTCGCCGCCGCCTCCTCCGACGGGTCGGGATCATTGCTGGTCAGGTCCCGCCATTCCTCATCATCTACGGGGATCATCCGCCGTTCTTTGCGCAAAATATCCAGCGCCCGGTTCCGGCAGACCGCGTAGAGCCATGACTTGAGCGCCCCGGCGACCGCCTCCTGCGGCTGCTGGGTCAATTTGATAAACGTGTCCTGCACCGCGTCCTTAGCACGCTCGTGATCCTTCAAAATCCCCGTCGCATACCCGATCAACTGCGGCGCAAAATCCCGGACCGCCTCCCGGACAAAGGCGTCCTGGCTCAGCGATTCATAGTGGGTGGCGGCAGCGGCGGTCATCGGCGGCATATCTTCCCCTTCGGTGGGGTTCATGCGGCTCTGACGGTCGGGGGGCATCGTTTCTTAGAAAATTATGGGAAAAATTAGCCCGAACCCCGGCATTTGGGAACCCATATTTAAAGATACGCGCCCGCCGATAGGACCGGAGGCGCGGGTGGGACGCCTTGATGAGCACAGATTCTCAATCAGTGGCAGGTAGGGGCGTAGTTGTTTTTGGCAGGAAAATGAGGGTAGGAAAATTCCTGCCAGTTGGTTGGATTTGCTGACTGGCGGTGGCGACCGAAGTAGGACGGTTTGCATTCGTAGATAGCAGCGGGCAAGGAAGCCAGCGATGCTCGGGAACGCAACGCGGTGGTTTTGCCGCCAAGAGGACAAAGAGGGGCGGAGCAATTGCCTTCAGGCGATCTGTTTCCATACCAAATTAATTCATTCTTTTCCCTTTTTCGCCTCTTTGCGGCAAATCGTCCCTACCGGTGCACCGACCCGATTTCCGCTCCCCGCTACTTCCCGAAGACCAGCGACGCGGCGGCGGCGAGCAGCAGCAGCCCGAATGCGGCATTCATCGGGCGCTCCCAGCGGCGGTAGCGCCCGCGCAGGATGTGCCAGCGCAGGAGCAGCGCGTAGGCGGGCCAGAGCAGCCAGCCTAGCGCCAGCGCGATGCCCGCGAACGCCCAGCGGCCAGCGGCGTGGCATCGGCGGCGAATCGCGCGGACATCCCGGTGAAAAACAGCAACACCTTCGGGTTCAGCAGGTTTGTGAAAAGCCCCTGCGCGAACGCCTTCCGCGCCGCCAGCGGCACCGCGCCGCCCGCCCCGCCGCCGCCGCCCTCATGCGCCGAGGCGGACCACGCGGCGCGGACCAACTGGACGCCCAGATAGGCGAGATAGAGCGCCCCGGCGACCGACAGCGCCGCCTGCAGGTCCGGCATCGCCTGGACCGCCAACCCGAAGCCGCCGAACGCCGCCGCAGTGTGCGCCACCAGCCCGGCGCACACGCCGAACGCCGTCGCCAGCGCCGGACCCGCGCGCTCCGCCGCCAGCGCATTGCGCGTGATCAGCAGCAAGTCGGGTACGGGCGTGAATTGCCCGACCACCAGGATCTTAAGCGAACAAAAGATAGTCTTCCATCGGGAAAGGCGGGAGCCTGCCCGCAAAGCGGCTTTTCGCGCAATGCGACAATTTCCGCGTATCCTCGCGCAAGATCCGGCGAAAGCCCGCCCGCAATCGCCCGCATTCCTAAGGCGGAGCGCCCGGCTGCCCACAAAACCCGAAACATCTGCCCGCCTGCACGGGTAGGCTTGTTGTCGAAAACCCCATGCGCCCCACCCTCGCCAGCCTGTCCCGCGCCGCCGCGCTCGATCGTCCTCCTCGCCATCAAGCACCGCCCCGGCCGTCGAGGACTACGAACTCGCCCCGATCTCGTATTGGACAAAACGCCTGCCGACGCGCTGGCGCAGCTCAAGGGGACCTCGAATCCGGAGCCTTCGAGCACGACCCCGCCGACGAGAAATCGTTCCTCCGCAACCTCCTCAAGACCTGCGGCATCCCCGAATCCTCCCAGGTCCTCGTCTTCTCCAAGACCAGCTTCCAGAACTCGCTCATCAGCCCCCGCAGCCCGCGCGCGCTTTATTTCAACGACGACCTCTACATCAGGTGGGTGCCCGGCGGGACGCCGAAGTCATCGCCATGGACCCCGAGCTGGGAGCCGTCTTCTACCACCTCAAGCGCCACAAAGGCGAGCGCCCCACCGAATTGCTCCGCTCCCAGCAGTGCATGGACTGCCACCAGGGGTCCGCGTCGGCTCCGCCCCGACCGCTCGTCCGCTCGGTCTATCCGGATTCGCGCGGCTTCCCGATCCTCTCCGCTGCAGCTTCGTCACCGCCCACGACAGCCCGCTGTCCGAGCGCTGGGGCGGCTGGTGCGTCACCGGCACCCACGGCTCCATGCGCCACATGGGCAACGCCCTCGCCGAACAGATCCCCAGGGCGCGGACATCGACATCGAAGCCGGAGCCAACTGCGCCGACCTTACGTCCACTTCGACACCGCCAAATACCTCCAGCCCACCAGCGACATCGTCGCCCTCATGGTCATGGAGCACCAGATCGGCGCGCACAACCTCTTCAACCAGGGCAGCTACGCCGTCCGCAGCGCCATCTTCCGCCGCAAAGCCCTCGACAAAGAACTCGGCGACCCGACTCCGACGGCATGAGCGACCTGACCAAGCGCATCATCGACCGCCACGCCGAGAAGATCGTCCGACACCTTCTCTTCGTCCGATTCCGCCTCACCGATAAAGTCGAGTCCAGCAGCCCCGCCTTCCTCGAAGCCTTCGCCGCCCAAGGTCCCCGCGACCCCGAGGGTCGCTCGCTCCGCGACTTCCAGCTCATCACCCGCCTCTTCGAATACCGCTGCTCCTACATGATCTATTCGAAGTCCTTCGACGCCATCCCCGCCCCGCTCAAAGACGCCGTCTTCCACAAGCTCCACGCCGTCCTCGTTAGTAAAGACCAAAGCGACGACTTCGCCCAGATCTCGATGAAGGAACGCCGCTACATCCTCGAAATCCTCGCCGCCACCAAACCAGGGCTGCCGGATTATTTTAAGGCGGACGCCGAGGGCTGAGGCGGCGGCGCTGGTCTGAAAATCGCGGCTTCCCTTCGGTCCGGAATGCGGCATTTTTCGGCATGGATCTCCCCGCAAAATCTCTAGCGACCCCCAAACTCGTCCTCGACCGCGAGCGTGCCGAACTTCAGCCCTACGCGCCGGACTACCGCGACCTCTACGTTGAGCGTGGTGAGGAAACTTACGATGACCTGCTCTCAGAGGCGGAGTCCGCCTGCGTCCAAGACCGTCCGTTTCGATGGTTTTACACCGGTCACACGGGCGCGGGGAAGTCCACCGAACTCAATCGCATCGTGAAGAGCGAACGGCTCCTCGAAGGCTATCTGCCGGTAGTCTATCGGGTGAGGGACAGCCTTGACATCAATGACCTTGACTTCACCGACCTCATCTTGGCGATCGGCCAGGCGGTCTCTCAAATCGCCAAATCGGCGGAGGTAAAGATCGATCCAGAGCTCGCTGAAAGAATCGAGAAGTGGGGTGCCGAGACTCAAATCGAAACAGAGCAAGAACTTGGCGGGCAAGCGAAAGGCGGTATCGAGTGGAATCTCTTATTTGCGAAGGCCAGCGCCGAGATCCAAGCAGGAGGCACCAAAAAGACGACGATCAGGGAAAAACTTCGCGATCAGCTTACCGACTTCATCGCGTTGGTGGATGACCTCGCCACAGACATCGAAGCCAAAAAGAGGCGGCGCGTCTTGGTCGTCCTCGACACGTTGGACCACGTCGATCACCACCCCATCCGGGAGATTTTCACCAAACATTGGGCGAGCATCTCCCGCACGCGCGTCTCGCTGCTCACCGTCATTCCCCTGCCCATGATCAACGAGCCTGACTTCATGGCCAGGGTCGAGGATAATTTCTCTCTGCTCCCCAACATCCGCGTCCATGCAAAGCCGGGTGCCGATAAACTGGACCGGGAGGGTTTTGCATTCTTCAAGGAAGTCATCAAACGGCTCGCGGAACTCGATCTCTTCTCCGATGCCGCGCTCCGCGACATCTTTCGGCTCTCCGGCGGGATGCTCCGCGACATGATCGGGATCGCGGGGGATGCCTGCAAATACGCGGACCGGGAGAATCCCGACGGGAAGGTGAGCACCGCCCACGTCCGCCGCGTTTTAGAGGACCGGATGGCTTACTTTCACCGGCTGCTTTTGAAAAAAGACTACGATGTCCTCCGCACCGTCGCCGCGAATCCCCACCCGCTGGGCTTCGATGGCATGGGGCCGCTCCTCCACCTCAAGGCGATCCTCTACTTCCCCAACGGCCGGGGCTGGTATGCCCTCAACCCCGCCGTGCAGGCGATCCTCGATGAAGCGGAACCACAAGGCTAACGGCGATGCCCTGCCGCATCTCCTCGACCCCCTGCTCGACCGCGTCCGGGCGGGCAAACCCGGCGTCGGGCTGGCGTTTTATGACGGTGAGCACCTCGATTCCGGCTGGCCGAAGGGTGCCGGCGATTACGCGCGGGAGCGCGGCTACTACCTCGAACACCTCAAACTCGCCGACTTAGGCGAGGCGCCCGCCGCGAGCCTCGTCCGGCGGCAGCGGGTCGGCGACCACCTGTTCTCGGTCGAGATCGACCCCGGCGATCTGCGGGACAGCGCCCTCCAGCGCGGCGGGGCCGTCGCCCTCCTTAACATCCACCGCGACACGTTTCGCGACGAAGGCATCTGCCTGCTGCTCTGGGTGCCCCGCTCGCGCGCCCGCCGCTTCATGGACCTGGCCTCCAACCTCGCCGACTACCGCACCGTCGATCTCGATATCCCCGGCCAGCCCGGCGATGGCTCCGGCTCCGGCGCTCCCGTGCCGGAGCGCGGCGCGCCGAAGACCAAGCACAACCTCCCGATCGCCTCGCTCGGCGCGGCCTTCGCCGGGCGGGAGGCGGAGATGCGCCGCCTGCGCGAGATGCTCGACCAGTCCGGCAGCGGTGCCATCGCCGACTCCCTCGCCCTAGAGGGGCTCGGCGGCGTGGGCAAAACCCGCCTCGCCCTCGAATATGCGTGGGCGCACCTCGGCGACTATGACTCCGTCTTCCTCATCCGGGCCGACGACCCAAGCTCCGGTCGCGCCGGGATCGCCGCCCTCGCCGGACCGGAGTGGCTCGACCTCCCCGGCGGCGCGGAGCGGCCCGAGCCGGAGCGCCTCGCCGCCGCCCTCGATTGGTTCCGCGCCCACCGCCGCTGGCTCCTCATCATCGACAATGCGGACTCCGAGGAATCGACCGAGTGGCTCCGCGATGATATCCTGCCCGCCCTGCGCGGCGTCACGTCCTCATCACCACCCGCTACCAGCGCTGGGGCGGCTCCGTCAGCGTCCTCAAGCTCGAACCCCTCTCCCCGGACGCCGCCGCCGCCTGGCTGCTGGAGGCGACCACCTCCGGGCGCATCGCCCGCCCCTCCGACCTGCGCGATGCCAAGGCGATCGCCGGGGCGGTCGGCGCCTCGCCCTCGCCCTCGAGCAGATCGCCGCCTGGCTCAACCACCGCGGCGGCACCCTCGCCGATGTCCTCGACCACCTGCCGACGGCGAAGGCGGCCGCTCGATTGGTTCGACCCGAAGGCCATCGGCTACCCGCGCCCCGTCGCCGCCGTCTGGGAGGAGACCGCCTCCCACCTCTCCGCTGACGAAGCCGCCCTCATCCGCGTCCTCGCCCAGCTTTCCCCCCAGCCCGTCCCCGACTTCCTCGTCTCTGGCGTCAGGCTCCCCGGCGATGAAGAACCGCGCGACCTCTGAGCCCTCGTCATCCGCCTCCAGGACCGCGGCGTCCTCACCGCCCGCCACGACCGCGCCACCCAGCTTCACCGCCTCTGGATCGAGCTAGAGCGCCGCCGCACCCCAGCCGCCGACTTAAGCCGCTGGCTCGGCTCCGCCATCGAATGGGTGGCTGACGCGATACCCCATGATCCCACCGATGTCCGCAACTGAGTACGGATCGAACGGATCGCGCCGCACGCCGAAACGATCATCGCGGCGAGTGCGGTACCGCTCCCCTCTTCGATTGCTCGCGGCGAATCGGAATCGATTGATTCTCCGCGTTGCGCCTACTTGCTCAATCAGTTTGCCCTATTCCTAGGCGCTCAAGCAAGGTTTCGCGAGGCGGAGCCGCTCTACCGCCGCGCTTTGGCGATTGACGAGGCAGCCTACGGCGAAAACCACCCGCAGGTCGCCACCGGCCTCAACAACCTCGCCAATTTGCTGAGGAGACCAACCGCCTCTTCGAGGCGGAGCCGCTTTACCGCCGCGCTTTGGCGATTGACGAGGCAGCCTACGGCGAAAACCACCCGCAGGTCGCCACCGGCCTCAACAACCTCGCCAATTTGCTGCGAGAGACCAGCCGCCCGCCGAGGCGGAGCCGCTTTTCCGCCGCGCTATGGCGATTGACGAGGAAGCCTTCGGCGAAAACCACCCGGCGGTCGCCATGCCTCAACAACCTCGCCCGTTTGCTTGCGGGTTACCAGCCGCCTCGCCGAGGCGGAGCCGCTCTTCCGCCGCGCCCTCGCCACCTACAAGGCAGCCTACGGCGAAAACCACCCGAATGTCGCTACTCCTCAACAACCTCGCCGGGTTGCTGCAGGAGACCAACCGCCTCGCCGAGGCGGAGCCGCTCTACCGCCGCGCCTTGGCGATTTGACGAGGCAGCCTTCGGCGAAAGCCACCCGCTCGTCGCGACTTCCTCAACAACCTCGCCAATTTGCTGGGACACCAGCCGCTTCGCCGAGGCGGAGCCGCTTTACCGCCGCGCTTTGGCGATTGACGAGGCAGCCTACGGCGAAAACCACCCGGAGGTCGCAACTGACCTCAACAGCCTCGCCAATTGCTTCGGAGACCAACCGCTTCTGAGGCGGGCCTACCGCCGCGCCCGCCACCTACAAGGCAGCCTACGGCGAAACCACCCGACGTCGCTTTCCAACAGACTTCGCCCTTTGCTTTCCGCCAATGGCGACTATGCCGAGCGGAGCGGCTTTCCCGCCGCGTGATCGAAATTTTTCTGAAATTTTCCCGCGACACCAGGCACCGGCATCCTCATTTAGCTACCGTGACCGAGAATTATGCGGGGATTTTGAGGAAAACTGGGAAATCGGAGGCTGAGGTGGCGGCGGTTATTTCTGATTTGTATGGCAAGTATGGGGTTGCGGAAGAGTAGTTGGCAGTTTTCAGTTTTTTCAGTTCATGACGAGTTTTGGGCGATTTCTAGAGTTAGAATCGCTCTCTTGTTATGGTTTTAGGCACTCTCGTCGTTGTTCTTATACCGATTGTTCTTAGATAGCGGTCCGGTGTTACCGATGTAGCTATTCGGTAGCCTGTGATCCGGGATCGCGATGCAGGCGACCGGAATCGATTTGCCATACGGCTCCCGGCTCCCCCCTGAAAGAGCTTGCGCGCGGGGTTGGCGCCTCCGATGGCTGGGGATGCCTGGCCTCTATGCCGCGTTTGACCGATTTCCGTCGCCCAAGGGGGCGGGGACGCATATTGCGCACGCGGCGGCGGCGCTGTTGGAGCACGCGGGCGGCGGGGTGTTGGCGGCGTTGCGCGAGGAGGACGAGCCCGAGGCGCTGCCGCAGGATCCCGGCGGGACGCTGGAGCGCTTCTACCATCCGTCGCCGAACCTATTGGTGCGCGCCGATGCTTTCGCGTCGTGGCTTTGGGACAACCTGTCGGGCAAATGGGAGGCGGCGTTCTGCCAGTTCCGCGACCCGTGGGGCGGGGTGCCGATCGCGGAGGCGCGGGCCGGGAAGTCGCCGCTGATCTACGAGGTCAACGGGCTGCCGTCGGTCGAGATGCCGTATCATTTCCCGAAGCTGGCGGCATCGGCGGTCGAGAAGCTGCGGTCGCTGGAGCGGTATTGCCTTGAGCGCTGCGACGGGGTGATCGTGCCGTCGGCGGTGATCCGGGATAATCTGGTGAAGGCGGGGGTGCCGGGCAAGAAGGTGGCGGTGATCCCGAATGGCGCGGCGATCCCCGGTCCCGCCCCCGGCCGGAGGGCGCGCCGGGCCGGTATCTGATCTACTTTGGCGCGCTGCAGCCGTGGCAGGGCGTGCCGGCGCTCCTCCGCGCCTTTGCGGAGCTGCGCGACTACGAGGACCTGCACCTCGTGATCTGTTCGTCGTCGAAGCCGAAGCAGGCGCGCGCTTTGGCGAAGCTGGCGGAGCGGCTGGGCGTGGCGGAGAAGGTGCGGTGGCTGTTCCAGCTCGACCGCGCGGAGCTGGCGGCGTGGGTCGGGCACGCGGCGGCGGCGGCCGCGCCGCTGACGGAATCGCCCCGCAACCTCGAGCAGGGCTGCTGCCCGCTGAAGGTGCTGGAAGCGATGGCGGCGGGCATCCCGGTGGTGGCCTCGGACCTGCCGGTGACGCGCGAGTTGATCGAAGACGGGGCGACCGGGCACCTGGCGCGCGCCGGGCGGCCGGGCGATCTGGCGATGGCGCTCCGGCTCGTGCTGGAATACCCGGAGCAGGCGGCGGCGATGGGCAAGGCGGCGCAGGAGGCGGTGCGGCAGCGCTTTACCTGGGAGCAAAACCGGGCGGCGACCCGCGACTTTTTCCGCCGGCTTACAATGTCGCCCTAAAAATGTAGTGGGAATCCGGCGCGGGATTTGGCATGCTGCCCGCGACCCTGCAAAACGATGACCAATCTCTTCAAAGCCATCTCGCTCTACCGCGGGCTCGGCGAACCCGAGCGCCAATTGATCCGGCAAAAACGGATCGCGGGCGAAGCGCCGCCCACCCAGTGGCTGGCGATGATCGACCGCCTGTCCGCGTTCGACCGCGCGTGCGATTCCGCCCGCGGCTGGACGATCTTCCTGCTCGTCATCGGGATCATCGGCGCGATCGGCACGGGGATCGCCGCCGGGAATGAGGTCTTGCCGGGGATCGTGCCGCTGGCGGTCCTCGCCGTGACCCTGCTCGTCATCATCCCGCTGCTGGTGTTTTTCAAAAAGCAGGATCTGCCGAACCGGCTGCGGAACTTTGTCGCGCAGGTGATCGCGATCCTGCGCGAGGATATGAAGGATGGCGCGATCCTGACCCTGGATATCGCGCTGGGGAAGCCGACGGACTCGAAAAATCTGGTGCGGAAGGAAAAAGTGCCGCGCGAGAAGCTGCCGCCGCGCAAGCTGTCGCGGACGAATTCCTACTACACGCACCCGTGGTTCAACGCGTCCGGGAAGTTCGCCGACGGGACCGCCTTCGCGGTCGAGCTGACCGACCATGTGGTGTCGGCGAGCATCAAACAGCGGGGGCAGCGCGGGAAGATCAAATTTAAGTCGAAGTCGAAGGTCGCGGTGGCGGCGCAGGCCACGGTGCGACCCGCCGCCGGGTTGTATGAGGTCGCCGACCCGAACGCGGGGGGACCGCCGCCGATCCCCGGCGAGGGGGCGGGACCGAAGATCGCGGTCAAGGCCAAGGCGTCTGGCGCGGCGATCCGGGTGCGGCGGCAGTCGCCGCCGCAGCGGGAGTTGGGCGCGCTGGAGAAGCCGCCGGTCGATCTTTTCCTCCAAACGGTGGGCGATGCCATGCGGCAGCTCCGCCCCGCCCATGCCAACGCTAGCCCCGACGCCCCATGATCCACCGCTGCCAGATGACCGACGGCTTTTTCATCCAACGCCAATGCGGGCGCGAGGGCGTGGTGCCCTGCCAGCAGTGCGGCAAGCTCGTCTGCCGGAAGCATCGCTCTGCCGACGACAGCGCGATCATTTGCCTGGAGTGCGCGCCCGAGCCGCAGCGCGAGGAGGACCAGTGGGAGGGAAACCACGGCTACGCCTATCGCCGCCGCCGCTCGCACTTCGGCAGCGGTTACTACTACCCGCACTACGGCTACGGCTTCGGGCACCACCATCACCACGACCACCACAGCAGCACGTTCAACGAGGACGAGCAAGGCGCCTTCGACCCGCAGGAGGGCGACGCCGAAGGAGGCGTCGATGGATTTGCGGACGACGATCTGGATGCGGACGGCTCCGCCTTCGACAGCTAAGCCTCAAGCCAAACCAAGCGAAGCCGCGATGCCGGGACCGATGCGACTGCTCTGGATGACCGAACACTACCACCCCGGCGCGGGGGGCATGGCGCAGTCGTGCGACCGCATCGTGCACGGGCTAAGGCGCAGCGGTATCGCCATCGATGTCGCCTATCTGGTCGCGGCGGATAGCGGGATCTACGTGCGGGCGGTCGAGCGCGCCGGCGGGCGCGACATCCAGGTGGCGGCGGGCGGCGACCGCGGCGTCGCCCTGAATGCGCTGCACGCGTGGCTGAGCGCGGGCGGCGCGCGCGACGATTGGGTCGCGGCATGCGGCGGGCATCTGCCGGTGCTCGCCGCGCCGACGTTTGCGGCGTGGTTCGGCGCGCGGCTCGCGGTCCTGCTGCGGGGCAACGACTTCGACGCCGGGATCTTCTCGCCGCAGAAGCGCCCGCATCTGCTGGAGGCGCTGGCCAAGGCGGATGTCGTCTGCGGGGTGAGCCGCGACAAGGTCGAGAAGGTGACCGCCTTGTTCCCCTACCAAAACGCCCTCCACACGCCGAACGGCATCGACTTGGCGCGCTGGAGCATCCTGCCTTCGCAGGCGGCGTGGGCGCAGGCGTGGCGCGCGCGGCATCTCCCTGACGGCGGCGTCGCCATCGGGCTGGTCGGGCACCTCAAGCCGAAGAAGGGGCTTTCGTTTTTCCTCGACGCGCTGCGGGCGAGCCACGCGGCGGAGCGCCTCCACCTCATGGTCGTCGGCTCGCTGGATGAGGCGGTCGCCGAGCAGCTCGCCGCGCACCGGGCGACGATCCGCTATTCGTTTTTCCGTTCTGCGAGCGCGGGCGGCTGCCGCGCCACCTCGCCGCGTGCGATTACCTCGCGCTGCCGTCATTCACCGACGGGATGCCGAACCTGCTTTTGGAGGCGGGCGGCTTGGGCGTGCCGATACTCGGCGCGATGGCCGGCGGCATCCCCGACGTGGTGCGCGATCCCGAGCACGGCATCCTCTTCCCGCCGGGCGACCGGAGCGCGTGCCTCGAAGCGATCCGCCGCGCCGCAGACGCCGCCTTATCCGGGGAGGCCAAAGCGCAGGGGCAGCGGCTCCGCGCCCGCATCGCCGATGAATTTTCCGCAGCCGCCGAGACGGCGCGCTACGCCCGAATCCTAACAAAACACCCAACGCCATGCGATCCCTCCTCGCCACCACCGCCCTCGCCCTCGCCACGCTCACTAGCGGAAGCCTAGCCGAAGAAAAGGCGGGCTGGCTTTCCCGCGCCAAGATCAAAGACGGCGAGACCGAGGTCGCGTCGGTCAAGTTCTACGAAGGCGGGCGGGTCAAGATCGAGATCGCCGGGAAGCCGGAGATCGCGGGCAAGATGAAGCCGGGCGGGAAGCGGAAATACGACGAGCAGCCCGGCGTCGAAGCGAAGTCGCCATCCGACAAGGCGGAGGAAACGCCGGTCGCCGAAGTGAAATTCGAGGACCAGCCGGGCGGCGATTTCAAGCTGCGGACGCCGGCCGGGAAGCTTCTCCAAAAAGTGAAGCGGTCGAAAGAGAAGATCAAAATCGCCGCCAACGAAGAGATGGAAAACGCGTTGGAGATCAAAGTGAGCGAGTCCGGCGACGGGAAGATCAAGCGCGGCGACAAGACGCTGGGCGAGGTCAAGTTCTACCCCGAGAAAGGTCGCCTCAAGCTGAAGGACGCCGCCGGGAAAGAATTGTTCGAGATCCGGATCGAAGGCAAAGCGAAGCCCGCGATGGATCTTTCGATCGGGGCGCTCGCCCTGCCCGACGCCGATCTTCGCGAGCGGCTCATCCTGATGGCGGAGCTGTTCCATGGCGGAAATTAGCCGGCTCTATTACGCGCTGGGCGGGGGATTGGGGCACGCCGCGCGCGCCGCCGCCGCGGCGCACACGCTGGCGTGGCGCGGACCGGTGACCGTGCTGGCGAGCCACCCGGCCGCGCCGCAATTGCCCGCTCCCGAGAACGTGGCGTGGCGCATCGTGCCGCCGGAGATCAGCCGCGACGCGCGCGCGATCCGCGGGTGGGTGCAGGCGGAAGTCAACGCCGCGCGCCCCGACCAATTCGCCATCGATTGCTTTCCGGCGGGCATCCTCGGCGAGCTTTCGCCCGACCTTTTCGGCGGCGAATGCGTGCACGTCTGCCGCCGCCTGCGCTGGGAAAACTATCGCCCGCTCCTCGGCACCAGCGCGCCGCCGATCCGGTTTTCCAAAGCGTATGCGTGCGAGGAATTGCACCCCGGCCAGCATGAATACCTCGCCGGCGTGTCCGCCGCCATCGAGCCGCTCGCCCTTGTCGATCCGCCGCGCGCCGCCGGTGGGCCTCGCGCTTTGCCGGAGGGCGCGTGGCTGGTTGTCCACGCCGGCAGCGGCGAGGAAATCGCCCGGCTAGAAGCCTACGCGCGCAAGCTCATGGCGCTGGAAGGCTGCCCCGGCGCGCCGCTCGTCATTGCCGCGCCGGCGGGCGAGTCCCCCGCCTTGGCGGACGCCGCGCCGCTCTTCCCGCTGGCCGCGCGCATCGTCTGCGCGGCGGGCTTCAACACGATGCGGCAGACCGAGGCGTTTGCCGCCCAGCGCCGCGTTTTGCCGATGGAAAGGCGGTTCGACGACCAATTCTGGCGCGCGGCGCGCTGCCGGGATTTGCCTTGACTCGCCGGATCAAATCTGGGAAAACCGTCCAAGCCCGAGCCCCACCGGATCGATGAATCCGCCCCAAATCTTCGCCCGCATCCTCCTGTTCGCCGCGATCGCCTCGCCCTGCGCGACGGACATCCTCGCCGATACCCAATCGCTCACCTACGATGCGTCGGGCAATCTCATCGATGTCTCCGGGGGCGGCGCGGACCTCGGTGCCAGCATCGACGCCGATCCGCAGCCGGCGCTCGGGCGGGTCGGCGGGTCGGCTTCGTTCAGCGTCGCCGCGCGCGGGACGCCGCCTCTCACCTACCAGTGGCTGCGCGGCGGAACGCCGATCCCGGCGGCGGTCAACCCGACGGCGGCGACCGACACGCTGGTGCTCGATCCCATCGCCGCGACCGACTTTGCGATCTACACCGTGGCGGTCGGCAATGCGTCGGGCAACACGGTGAGCGGCGGAGCGGCGCTGGTCGAAGACGCGAATGGCGACGGGCTCTCCGACGCGTGGCAGCTCGTGCATTTCGGCGCGGGCTGGGAAAGCGATCCCGAGGCGGCTCCGGGTGCCGATCCCGACGGCGATGGCGTGACCAATGCCGAGGAGGAAGAAGACGGGACGTTGCCCGGCGACGGCGGTTCGCGCTACTACCGGCTGGCGGTGACCGGCAACGTCGAGGTCTCGCCGCACGCCGCGCGCTACGCGCCGGACACCGAGGTCACGCTCAAGGCGCTGGCGAACGGCCAGCAGGCGTTTTGCGCGTGGGGCGGCGACGCGGCGGCGTTCGGCGCGGAGAACCCGCTGACCCTGACCATGGATCAAGACTATGCGGTGATCGCGCAATACCTCCTGCTGCCGCTGTGGATCGACCAGGCGCAGATGGCGGAACCGCGCGGCACCTTCACGACCTCTGGCGGCATCCGCGTCTTCAGCTTCATCCGCCAGCCCGACGGCAAGATCTTGATCGGCGGGAGCTTTGATGCGGTGGGCGGCATCCCGCGGTCGGGCTTGGCGCGGCTCAATGCCGATGGCACGCTGGACGCGGGCTTTGCCCCGGCGGTGATCGGCACGGTGACGGCCGCCGCGCTGCAGAGCGACGGCCGGATTTTGATCGGCGGATCGATCTCCAGCGTCGGCGGCGTCAGCCGTCATCAGGTTGCGCGGCTCAATGCCGATGGCACGCTCGACGGATCGTTCGACCCCGGCTTTGCGATCACCGGCGAAGTGCGGGACATGGCGGTGCGGGACAGTGACGGCAAAGTCATGGTGGCGACCTACGGGCAGATCATCCGGCTCCACGCCGACGGCACGGCGGACAATGCGTTCGCGCCCGCCGCGATCACCGGGAGCCTCAACGCGATGGTCTGGCAGCCGTCGGGCGACGTCGTGATCGCCGGCCAATTCACCGACATCGGCGGCACCGCCGTGCAGCGGATCGCCCGGCTCGACCCCACCGGCGCGCGGGACCCCGGCTTCACCGCGACCTGCACCGGCGCGGTGCAGGCGATGCACCAGCGCGCGGACGGCAAAATCTTTGTCTCGTGGAGCTTCGGCTTGCTCAACGGCTCGGCGGACAAAGGCTTGGCGCTGCTCAACGGCACCGACGGATCGCTCGACGGATCCTTTACGCTGCCGGCCAGCATCATCTTCGCGAGCGCGGACCGGTCCGGCGGGCTCTTCGCACAGGGCAATGGCAAACTGCTGGTCGCGGGCAGCACGACGCCCGACGACTTTTCTGAGCGCAAGTTGGTCCGGTTCAATGCCGATGGCAGCCTCGATGCCGGCTTTGAGGGAACCACTACGGCGGAGAACGCGACGGCGGTGATCGCCGATGCGGCGGGCGATGTCCTGCTCGGCGGCAGCTTCACCCACCTCGGCGGGGATCCCGGCGAGGGCGGGATCGAGCATCTGGGATTGGCAAAGTTCGGCGGCGCGGACGGCGCCTTGGACGAAGGCTTTGCCCTCGGCGTTTCAGCGGCGATCGGCGCGAACTGCCTGGCGGTGCTGCCCGATGGCACCGCATTCGTCGGCGGTTCGTTCGATGTCGCCAACGGCGTGATCTGCGAGGGGATCGCCAAGCTCAACCCCGATGGCTCGCTCGACGCCGCCTTCAACAGCGGCGCGGGCAACGGACCTCCCGGCAGCGTCGATGCCATCGCCGTGCAGCCCGACGGCAAGGTCGTCTTCGGCGGCTTCTTTTTCTACGACGACAGCGAGGAATATCTGGGGCGCCTCAACGCCGACGGCACGCTCGACGAATCGTTCCCGCCCGGCAGCCCGGACGGCGACATCGACGCCATCGCCGTCGATCCGGCGGGCAACATCGTGGTCGCTGGAAACTTCGAGGCCATCGGCTCCGAGACGCGGTCGAGCCTCGCCCGCTTTCTCGCCGACGGCTCGCTCGACCCGAATTTCGCGCCGGACGTGCCGAGGTTCACAGCCCGGGCGCTCGCGATCCAGCCGGACGGCAAGATCTTGGTCGGCGGCACCTTTGGCAACATCGGCGGCACGCCCGCCGACCGCCTCGCGCGGTTGCTGCCCGACGGCACGCGCGACCCCGCCTTCACCAGCCCCGGCTTCGGGCAAGGCGGCGTCGTCTCGGCAATCGAAGTCTTGCCGGACGGGCGGATCATGGTCGGCGGATTTTTCCCGCAGATCGGCGGCTTCCTCGGCGCGCCACATCTCGCGCGATTGTTCCCCGGCGGCGGCATCGACACCACCTTCAACAACGGTCTCGCCATCGGCGGCGGCATCTCGGATCTGCTTCCCGACGGCGACGGCGTCCTCGTGGCGGGCGGCTTCAACGGCGTGCCGGCGAATGCGTTCGACAACCTCGCGCGGTTCTCCGGCACCGGCGTCCGCGACCCGCTCTTCGGCAAGCTCGGCCAGCCTAGCTCCGATGTCTTTGCGCTGGCCCGCCACGCCAGCGGCGCGGTTTCGGCGGTCGGCTTGTTCCGCGCGATGGCGGGAGAACCGCTGCTCGGCTACGCGCGCTTGGTCCCGACAAATGCGATCCGGCCCGGCGAGGTGGCCGCCTCAGAAAATGGCGGCATCATCGCGCTTTCGGTCGCGGTCGAATCCGACGAGCCGCTGGCGAGCGTCGCCTTCGAGGCATCGCCCGACGGCTTCGATTTCGAAGCGTTCGCGGCGGGGCTTCCGGATGGCTCCGGCGGCTGGGCATTCACCGGCGCATCGCCGCCGGGCGCGGCTTACTTCCGGGCGGTCGCCACCGACTTGCGCGGCACGCAGGCGGCGTCCGAGGCGGCGAAGATCGACGCGCTGCTCCCGCCGGTGCTCAGCCTGCCGCCACGAATCTACGCGCCGATGGTCCAGCCTTTCGAATACCTGATCGCCCCGCTCGGCGCGCCGACCGACATCAGCGTGACCGGCATCCCAGAGTTCCCCGGCTGGGCGCTGCCAGAAAGCGGGTTCGATGAGCAATCCGGAACCTACACGCTGAAGGGCGTGCCGCCCGTGCCCGGCGTCTTCTACCTGACGTTCACCGCCGAAAACGACCACGGCACCGCGACGGCGGAAACCGAACTGATCATCACCGGCACGTTCGAGGATTGGCGCGCCGCCAACTTCTCTGCGCCGGAACTCGACGATCCCGAGGTCTCCGGTCCAGAAGGCGACGCCGCCGGCGATGGCGTGCCGAATCTGATCAAATTCTACCTCGGCTTGTTTGCGCACAATCCGGCGCGCGACTTCCTGCCGACCGTCGCGATCGAAACCGACCCGCGCATCGGGCTCGACTACCTGACGATGACTTACACCTATGATGTGACCGCCTCGGGCGTCGCGCCGCTCGTCCGCGTCTCCGGCGGCCTCGCATTCTGGGACGGCGGACCCGACTTCACCACCGAGCTGAGCCGCACCGATAACGGGGACGGCACCGAGACGGTCGTGGTGCGCGACAACGTGCCGGTCGGCGTGCCGGAGGCGGGATCGGAACCGAGCCGCTTCATCCAACTCCAGACGACGCTGCTGCCCATCGCGCCATGAGGACCGCCCCATCCATCGCCATCGCCTTCACTTTCGCCGCC
>JAWLBD010000073.1:0-24954 GCA_041395145.1 Verrucomicrobiales bacterium
GCCTCGTCCTGCACGCCCGGCGCACGGCGGAGGACTTCTACCTCGCGCTCGGCTATGCGGTGGAAGGCGAAGAATTCACCGAGGTCGGGCTGCCGCACGTCCGGATGGCGCGCGCTCTCTGACCGCCGCGCCGCCGCCTATTTGTAGCCGGTGACCATGACGCACTGGCGCGGCTTTTTGCCCTCCAGCTTGATCAAGATCAGGCACAGGCCGGTCTTTTTCGGCGTGAAGACAAACTCGGTGCCCTTGCCCTTCTTGCCCTCGAAATCGGACTGCTTGTCGGGACCGACGATTTTGCCCGACTGATCGACGATTTTGATCGAGAGCTTCGTATCGGCATCCTTGGTTCCGGCGGCCAGCCAGAACCGGTATTCCAGCCCTTTGAAGAGCTGGAGTTTGATCGCCTTCCCCTTCGTCGGGGTCAGCTCGCCGGTCCAGAGTTCCTGCCGGATAGAAAACCCATCTTTCTCCGCCTTGTTTGCCTCCGTCACGGCGGTGTCCTCCGCGCGCACCAAGTCCTCGGTCACCGGTTCGGCGGCGGCGGATGCGGCGAGCAGGATCAGGGCGCAAAGCGCGCCCCACAGTGGGTGGGTCGGTGTCATTGGGTGAAGGCGCGACGCTAACATAGCGCTTGGCGCGGCGCTAAGGGATTCTTTCCGATCCGTCAGATCCCCACATCGTTGGGGTCGTCCTCCGGCTCGAGCACCTCCTCGATCTCCTTGCGCCAACGCCGCGAGAGCCACGGGCGGATGACGCCGTAGAGCAGGTAGGCGACGAAAAGCAACGCGGGGACCACCTGGTAGAAGAGCACCGCCAAGACGAGGATCAGCGCGGCGGCAAACACCCAGGTCATCGACCGCTTCGTCCGCCAGCTCACCCCTTTGAAGCTGGGATACTTCACCTTGCTCATCATCATGAAGGACAGCAGGATCATGAGCGGCGGCAGCGCGTATTTCCAGGCGCCGATCTCTTTGTTGCCCTCGTCGATCCACAGCATGCAGAGCGTCAGGGAGGCGATGGTCCCGGCCGCCATCGGGATCGGCAGCCCGACGAAGTCCGAGGTCGCCGGCTTGCCCGGCTGCGCCGCCAGGCAGTTGAACCGGGCCAGTCGCATCGCCCCGCACAGCAGGTAGATGCAGGCGATGAACCAGCCGACCCCCTGCGGCAAGCTCCCGCCGCTCTGCTCCGGCAATCCGCGCAATACAATATCGTAAAGCAACAGCGCCGGCGCGACCCCGAACGAAATAATGTCGGCGATCGAATCAAACTCTCGCCCAAACGGCGAATCCTGACCGCCGAGGCGCGCGAGCCGGCCGTCGAGCAAATCGAAGATACACGCCCCGAGGATCAGGAGGATCGCCGTGTTGTAATGGGCATATTGGGTGTCCGCATCGACCATCCCGCGGAAAACCTGGAGGACGGCAAAAAATCCGCAGAAGAGATTGCCCGCCGTCATCAGGTTCGGCAGCAGGTAAATCTTCGGCTCTTGCGGTTCGGGGGATTCTGGGGCGTTCTCCATCGGCGCACTCTACGCGCAATCTCCCCTCCGTCTATCCCCTCCCCACATGCCCCAGCGGCGCCGCCCTAAGTTATGAAATAGTTATCGAATCAGAGGTGGGGTTCACTTTTTTGGATTTTTCTATTTTCAAGCGGGCATCGATTCGTGTTTATTACCCGCGTTATGAATTTGCCGATGCTTCGACCGCCGTTCCCCGCCGGGGAGATTCGCCGCGCGATTCCAGCCGCGCTTTGTTTCCTAGTCTTCGCGGCGGCATCGGCGCCAGGGCGGACGTCGATCTCTCCACGAAACAATCGAAGATCAAAGGCTTGCTCGTCATCCCGCTGGAGAGCGGGGACTTCGCGGAACCGCCTCCCAAATGAACGCGACTGCGACGCCGGGCGACGCGTGAGAAGAGATGAAAGTGACCTTCAACCAGGAGGTCGGGGACCTGATGGGGACCGCCCTCCATGAAGTGGAAAAGTTTCACCGGGTCCGGCACGACGGCTGGCCCAAAGGACAGGAGGTCGAGATCGCCTTTGAAAACAAATACTCCGGCAAGGATGGCCCGTCCGCCGCCGTCGCCTGCGCCCTCATGATCGAATCCCTGATCAGCGGCGTGGAACTGGACCAGAGCTTCGCGGTCACCGGCGACATGAACGCCGACGGGTCCGTCCAGCCGGTGGGCGGGATCTCCGCGAAAATCCGGGGGGCTTCCGCCAAGGAATGCGACGTCGTTGCGGTGCCCGATGACAACAAAACCTTGGTCGCCGACGCCTACATCATGGAGGGTCCCGAAGCGGTCAACAAAATCCAGATTTTCTCGATCAAGACATTTGAGGAGGCCCTCGCGCTCGGCCGCAAAGACCGCGATGAAAAACTGACCGGGGCGATCGAGAAGTTCGCCAAAGTGCAGAAGGTCGTGAACGACAAAGGCGTCGGCACGCTCAAGCATCCGCAGGTCCAAGCCGTCCTCAAGGAAGTCGTCCAAGCCGCCCCCAACCACCTCTCGGCGAAATTACTGCTCCTCCACGGGATCGGGCGCGGTCCGGACAAGCTTTCGCTCGCCGGATCGCTGGTCAGCATCGAAAAATCCGCCTACTCGGTGCTCAGGGGGATCAAAAACTCCGAGTTCGAAACCTCTGCCCTCGACGGCGATAAGATCGGCGACGCAGTCTATAAAATCCGCGCGCTCCGCACGAAGCTCGACCCCCGCACCAAGTCGCTTGCCGACTCGATCGAGGAATTCGCTTCGAACGTCCGCGAATTCAACCAAGACCGGAGCACCGGAGCCTCGGCCAAGATCGAGATCATCAAGCGGATCCGCAGCTCAGGGCAGCGCGTCGATACCGAATACGATAAACTCCGCCAAAACCGTGAAGTGATGGAAGAGCTGATGGCGGAGTAGCCGCCTACGCTCTCAGCCAAGGCGAAGCTTCCCCCTCGAAACCCGCTCCGCCTTTCCCGCAATGATCTCGCTCTCCCTCTCGCGCAACGCGGCACTCGCCGCCGCAACCCTTTTGCTTCTCGCCGCCGGCGCCCGCGCCGCCTATCAGGAGAAGTTCATGATCGGGATCGACAACAACACGCAGTCGGAATTCGAGCAAGAGAACGGGAGCGCCGCCCACTATTATTACGAAGATGGGGACTACACCTCCGTCGGCGGCGCGAATTGGACCGGCGGGCAGGAGATCCTCAACAACGGCGCGCCGGGCGACCCGGGCTTTCCCCGCGCCCTGACGTCGAGTTTCACCCAGTTCCACATCTACTTTCAGCTCACCGCCGCCGAAGCCGCCCAATTTCAGCCGATCCGGCTTTCCTTCGATCTGCTCGGGCTGAAGGCGAACACGACGCACGATGTCGAGGCGTCCTTCAACGGCGCGGCTCCGTTTTGGTCCGCCCAGGGCGTCGCGGCGAACACGCATTTCGAGCCGGAGACGCGCGCCGGCGTCGCCGGGCTTCAGGCGGGGGTCAACCGGCTCACGTTCCGCCGCACCGGCGGGGCGCTCGCCGACGGCAGCGCGTGGATCCAGTTCGACTACGTGCGGCTAGAGACCGATATCGAGCGCACGTTGATCGAATCCTTCGCCGCCGACGATCCGATCCAGCGACCGGGCAAATCGACGACCCTCCGCTGGCGCCTGCTCGAACCCGTCGAGTCGCTCAGCATTTCGCCGGACGTCGGCGCGCTCGACGGATCGGTGCTCGACGGCACCGCGTCGGTGACGCCTGCGGCGGCAGCGACCTACACGCTGACCGCCGAACGCGATGGAATCGTCCGCACGCAGGTCGTCCAGGTCCAGGTGACCGATTGGGATCTGCTGTGGGTCGCGGGAACCGGCGATCTGGCGAATGCGGAGTTTTCGCCGCCGGGGCAAGCCGATGCCGACTATTTTTTCGCGGGCGACTTCTCCGCGGACGGAGGCCCCATTCTTGCCAGCGACGAACCCTTGATCGACCCCGATCCGGCGACCGGCTTTCCGGGCGAAGTGAGCGACACCGCCCCGGAGATCCGCATCCATTTCATCGTCCCGCCAGAGCAGGCGACGCCGCTCGGGCGCTACCGGTTTACCATCGGGCTGTCCGCCTTGACCGGACCGGGCGGCGTCTCCGACCATTCCCTTCAGGCAAGCCTCAACGGCCACGTGTTTTCGGAGGTCGCCGGGATCGCGCAGCCCGGCATCGCCTCGGCGGAAATCGCCGGCATCGCGGGCGACGTGCGGGCGGGCGCGAACGTGTTGGTGCTGCGCCGCACGGGCGGAGCGCCGCCTCCGCCGCGCAGTTCGACTTTGCCCTCGCCGAATTCATGCTCGGCACCGCGCGCCGGCGATTTCATCCGTCGTCGACGACCCGATCCTCGGGACCAAAACGATCCGCTGGATCGCCGATAGCGATGAAGCGCTACCGCGTGCAAAAATCGCTCGATGGCGGCGCGGCATGGGAGGATCTCGCCGTCGCCTTCCCGGCCGGCGGAGCCGGGGCCGCAGAGCTTTCGTTTGAAGATCGCACCATCGATCCTAGCGACCCCGACCCGCAGTATCGGGTCCTGCCCGAGTAGCGGCGGCGGCGCATGGAATGGCGGCGCAAAACGATGCGGCCATCCGTGCCATTTGCGCCCGACAAAACCAGTTGAAACCAAAGGGCGAGGCTGCATGGTTGCCGCCTTTTCTAAAAATCATGGCGAAGTTTGTCACCCTCCCGGGATTTCGGGATTTCTTCCCCGAAGACTGCGCGGCGCGAAACTATCTCTTCGAGATCTGGCGCGCGGCGGCGTCCCGCTATGGCTTCGTCGAATACGAGGGCCCGGTCCTCGAAGGCACCGAACTTTATACGGCGAAAAGCGGTGCCGAGATCACCGAGCAGCTCTTCTGCTTCACCGACAAAGGCAACCGCGAGGTCGCCATGCGCCCGGAGCTGACGCCGACGCTCGCCCGGATGGCGGCGGCGCGGCAGCGCGACTACCGGAAGCCGCTCAAGTGGTTCGGCATCGGGCGCTTCTTCCGCTACGAAAAACAGCAGCGCGGCCGCCTGCGCGAGTTCTACCAATTCAACGCCGACATCCTCGGCGAAGCCTCGCCCGCCGCCGATGCCGAATTGATCGCGCTCGGCATCGATGTGATGCGCGCCCTCGGCTTTGGCGAGGCGGACTTCGCGGTCCGGCTCAGCGACCGCGGCGCGTGGGCGGAGTTCATGAAGCGCGAAAACATCGCGGACGACAATGGTCCCGCGTTTCTCCAAGCCATCGACAAGATGGAGCGCGCGCCGGAGGAGAAGACCGCCGCCGCGCTGGCCGCCGCCGGCACATCGCTCGACGCCGTGCGCGCCTTCATCGAAAACGGCGGCGACGGGCTCGGCGCGATCGGCGAAATCCGGTCGGCGCTGGAGGCGCGCGGCATGGGCGCGTTCGTGCGCGTCGACCTCGGCATCGTCCGCGGGCTCGCCTACTACACCGGTCCGGTTTTCGAATTCTTCGCGCTGGGCGAGGGCATGCGCGCCGTCGCGGGCGGCGGGCGCTACGACCACCTGTGCGGGTTGCTCGGCGGGCGCGGCACCGACATGCCGGCCGCCGGCTTCGCGATGGGCGATGTCGTCGTCTCCGATCTCATCGCCACCCACGGCCGCGCGCAGGCGCAGTTGACCAACTACGTTTCGAACACCTTCGCCCGCGATGCGTATGTCATCGTCGCCGCCGAGGAAAGGCGCGCCGAGGCGCTCGGGATCGTCCAGGCGTTGCGCGCCGATGGCCTGCAGGTCGAGTTTTCGCTGACGCCAGCGAAGGTCGGCAAACAATTCCAGGCGGCCGAGCAATTCCAGTGCCGCGCTGCGGTCATCGTGGGCAACGAATTTCCCGCGATCAAAGTAAAGGACCTGCTCCAGCGCAGCGAGGAGGAAGCGCCCGCCGAGCGCGCCGCCGAAGCGGTCCGCGCCGTCCTCGCCCGCCCCGAGCACGGGCCGCTGCTCGCCTGATCTTTCCTAACAAGTTCCCAAAGCAATCCACCTCCATGTATCGCACCCACCACTGCAACGAACTCCGCCAAGAACATATCGGTCAAACCGCCACCCTCGTCGGCTGGGTCAATACCAACCGCGACCACCACGGCGTGATCTTCGTTGACGTGCGGGACCGCGAAGGCGTGACCCAGGTTGTTTTCCGCACGGAGGAAAATGCCGGGGCGGCGGCGGCGAGCCACACGCTGCGCCCGGAAGATGTCGTCCAGGACTTGACCGACGCGTCTCCGAGCGCCCGGTGATCGAAGGGCAAAGCACGGTGAACCCGAACATCGCGACCGGCGAGATCGAGATCGTCGCGACCGAGTTGAAGATCCTCAACAAGGCGGACGTCCTCCCGTTCCAGCTCGACAAAGAGTTGAGCAACGAAGACCTCCGGATGAAGCACCGCTACCTGGACCTGCGCCGCCCGCGCATGACCCAGAACCTGCGCCTGCGCCACCGCGCCGCCAAGGCGATCCGCGACTTCCTCGACGGCGAGGGCTTCCTCGAAGTCGAGACCCCGATCTTGTCCAAATCGACGCCGGAGGGAGCGCGCGACTTCCTCGTGCTAAGCGCGGCTCAACCCCGGCAAGTTCTACGCGCTGCCCCAGGCGCCGCAGCAATACAAGCAGCTCCTCATGGTGGCGGGCATCGAACGCTACTTCCAGATCGCGCGCTGCTTCCGCGACGAAGACTTGCGCGCCGACCGCCAGCCGGAATTCACCCAGGTGGACGTCGAGGCCTCATTCGTCACGCCCGACGAAATCTATGCGCTCATGGAAGGCGCGCTCGCCCACGTTTTTAAAGAGGCGCGCGGCGTCGAGATCGCCCGCCCTTTTGACCGGCTGACCTATCGCGAGGCGATGGATCGGTTCGGCAGCGACAAGCCGGAGCGGCGCATCGGCATGGAGCTGATCGACCTCGCCGACACGTTTGCGGGCAGTGCGTTCAAGGTCTTCAAAGGCGCGCTCGATTCCGGCGGCGTGGTCAAGGCGATCAACGCGAAGGGATTCGCCTGCGTGACGACCGGCCAGATCAATAGCCTGACCGAAACCGCCAAGCTCCACGGAGCCAAAGGGCTCGCCTTCATCAAGGTCGAAGACGGCGAGTGGAAGTCGCCGATCGTGAAGTTTTTCACCGACGAGGAAAAGGCGGCGCTGATCGAGAAGCTCGGCATCGAAGAGGGCGACCTCATCCTGTTCGCCGCCGACAAGTGGAAGGTCGCCTGCGAGGTGCTCGGGCGCATCCGCCTCGAAGTCTGCGATTACCAAAAGCTGCTCGACGGCAATGATGATCTCGACTTCCACTGGGTCACCGATTTCCCGCTGCTCGATTACAACCCCGAGGAGGGCAAGTGGAATGCGGTGCACCATCCGTTCACCCGCCCGAAAGCGGAGGACCTCGCCCTGCTCGACGCTACCCGAGGAAAACTGGGGCGATGTCCGCGCCGACGCCTACGATGTGGTGCTCAACGGCCACGAGATCGGCGGCGGCTCGATCCGGATCCACGAGCGCGACCTCCAGGCGAAGATGTTCTCGATCCTCGGCGTCACCGAGGAGGAACAGCAGGTCATGTTCAGCCACATCCTCGACGCCTTCCGCTTCGGCGCGCCGCCCCACGGCGGCATCGCCCTCGGCTTCGACCGCCTCGTCATGCTGCTCGCCGGCGAGCACAGCATCCGCGAAGTCATCGCCTTCCCGAAAAACAACCGCGGCGTCGATCTCATGAGCGCCAGCCCCAGCGGCGTGGACTTTAAACAGCTCCGCGAACTCTACATCCAGAGCACGGCGAAGAAGGAGTAGGTTGTTGGGAGTTATTGGTTATTGGTTACCTAACGAATCAATCGTGCCCAAGCCTTTTTTCGTTCTTGTCTTGGTCTTTGCCATTTCGGTCGTGAACTGGCTCGGCACTCTTATCATGGCAGCATGGGGCGGATTAGCTGGCGTCCGGTTCGAAAGCTATCTTTTGGGTTCGGACCTCGGATATTTGGAACAATCGCCCGATCTATCCCTGTAGAAATCTTTGCGATCCCAAGTTGTTCATCGGTTCGTTCTCCGACAATCGTTTCGAGAAACGCAGGACGACCGAGGCTTCGCTCGACTCTAGGTCGAAGCTCTTCCGCTTCTGCCTCGGCTTTTTACCCTTGCTCATCGCATTCATCCCACTCGCTTTGATGCCTCCGCGCTAATCGGGATCGTCGGCTCCGCCATCCCCCAGCTTCTCGGCGGAGCGATATCGCCGTTTGACACAGCTCAGGATCTCTTGCCCGTGCTCACGATTTGGCTATCGCCGGATTTTCATCCCTCGCGGTCGCGATTGTGTTAGCTAAGTATGGGACGTTGTCCCTGCTCCCGATCAGTCCGACATTCGGGCTTGGTCAGGCGATCAACGCGACTAGAAAGACCCAAATGGGTCGCGCACTCCAAGTTTGGGCTGTCATCTTGGCATTCGCATACATCGCCTTTTCGGCGAGTTGGCTAATCGCGTTGATCTATTTTGCCTTTCATATTGGCTAGAGTTTGATAGTGATCAATTTAGGTGCAGCATCGTTGCTTGCTTCGTGTTCGGCGGCATGGTTTCCCGCTGCAGGACGAACGCGGGCGAGTGCAAGTTCTGGCACAAAGCGTCATACCCACTTAGCTGGCAAAACAAAGCCGCGCCAGACACAAATCCCGGTCGCGATGCGTAGGGCTGCGGTTGCAATTCTCGCGCTCCCACCCAATAACAAGGAACAAGCAACAAATCACGAAATGACCGGCATCCAACGGCTCCGCGCTTTCATCCGCAGCCCGCATCACGCGTGGCTCGCGCTGCTCACGCTTGGGGTGGGCGCGGCGTTGGCGAGCGTTCCGGGATTGATCGGGGCGGGGGCCGCCTATGCCTTGGGCTGGGTTTTTCTGCCGGACAGCAAGCGCTTTAAGAAGTGGCTGACCTCGCGGCTGGAGGGCGAGCGGTCCGCCGCGGCGGGGCAGTCGGCGGAGGAATTTCTCAAGCAGCGCGCCGCGATCTACGCGAAGCTTTCGCCGCTGGCGCAGCGCGCCTACGACAAGCTGGCGGCAGACGCCGATCAGATCCGGCGGCAGTATGAGGGCGACGGGACCGGCGGGAAACACGGCGGGCGGCTCGGGCAGCTCGTCTGGACCTACCTGCGCCTCCTGCTCACCAAGGAGACGCTCCAGCGGTTCCTCGAATCCGAATCGTCGGGCGAAATCGAAAGCCAGATCGCGGCGGTCGAAGCCGAGGTCGCCGAGATGGAGCCGCGCGTGGGCGAGCTGGAGGAAGCGGGCAACCCGACCGAAGCCGCCGGGCTGCGCCGCCTGATCCAATCGAAGGAAAGCCGGATCGAATCGCTCCGCCAGCGGCGCGAGCACGTCCGCAAGGCGGAGGCGGACTTTGCGCTGACCGATGCCGAGATCGACCGCATCCACGACGCGGTCCGCCTCATCCAAGCCGACCTCGTCGCCCGCCGCGACCCCGATGCGCTCGGCGGCGAGATCGACCGGACCACCTCGCATTTCACCCAAACCCACGACTGGCTCCGCGACCTCGAATTCGACCAGACGCCGGACAACATCTCCGACGAAGTAACCGCCAGCGCGCCGCTCCGCGTCGCCGAATAGCGCGGCGGCCCCCCACCCCGCCATGAATTGGTTCATCACCGGAACTAGCACGGGCGTAGGTAAGACCTATGCGACCTGCCTGCTCCTGCGCAGCCTGCGCGAGGCGGGCGTGCGCGCGGTCGGCTACAAGCCGGTCTGCTCCGGCGGGCGCGAGGATGCCGAGGCGCTGCGGCAGGCGGGCGAGCCGGGACCGTCGCTCGACGAGATCAACCCGGTGCATTTCAAGGCGGCGCTGTCGCCCTACGCGGCGGCGTTGATCGAAAATCGCCCGCTCGCTTGGGCGGCGCTCGTCGATGGATATCGCGCGCTGGCCGCGGATTATCCGGCGGTTCTGGTGGAAGGCGCGGGCGGCTGGCAGGTTCCGCTCTGCCCCGGCAAGACGATCGCCGACCTCGCCGCCGACCTCGCCTTGCCGGTCCTCATCGTGGCCGACAACCGGCTCGGCGCGCTCAACCACACGATCCTGACCGCCCGCGCGATCGAAGCCGCCGGGCTGCGCTGCGCCGGGATCGTTTTGAACCACACCGAGGAGGAGCGCGATGCCGCCAGCATCTCCAATGCGGCGATCCTCTCTGAATTCGTGGATCGCCCGGTGATCGAAATCATGCACGGGCAAGACGCGATCTACGATGATCTTTCGGTGTTCGGGGCGGGATGACGCCCGGCTGGGCGCAGCTAGCGGATCGCCAGCCATCCGATCCAGAGGATGGCGACATCGATGAGCATGTGGCTGAGCCAGGCTCCGGCCAGGCTGTTTTGCCGGGCATACATCCAGGACCACAGCGCGCCGCCGATGCCGACGCCCGCCCCGAGCGCGAATGCCCAGGCGAGCGGGAAGAATTGGGCGAGGACGACGACGTGGTGCGAGGCGAAGGCAGCCGCCGCGAGCGCGAGGGATCCGGCGGCAGGCAGGAGGCGCCGCAGGTTCCCGAAAACGAACCAGCGCCAGAAGTATTCTTCGATCCCAGAGTGGGCGACGGCGAGAAACGCGGCGAAGAGCCAATAGGCGTCGCGGATGCCGAGCGCATCGACCTTGGCGCCGATCTTCGGACCCGCCTCCGCGAGGAGTCCCGCGCCGAGAGGCGATGCGGCGAACATGAGGATGAATGCGCCGATGCCGATGCCGGTGGCGGCTCCGAGCGGCAGCGATTTCAGATGGCGGCTCCGGTCTTCTTTCGCCAAAAAGCGCGGGCGCTCCGCCCCTCGCCGCCGCCACCACCAAAAGCAAGCCAACGGCCAGGCGAGGGTGAAGACCTTGGTCGCGCCGTAGATTGCCTGGGCGATGGCCCCGCCGGGGAGCCAGACAAAATAGACGAGCGAGGCGAGGCAGGGCAGCACCATGGCGGGTGCCAGCCCGATCCACAGGCGCGCGGAGGAGATGGGAGGGGTTGCTTTCAAGGCTCCACGATGCCCCCGAATCACCGGGTTGATCGAATCGATAATCGATCCGGGTCGCATCGGTTAAGTCGATGCGGCATTGGCTCAGCGATAGGTCAACTGCGCCGACGCCACGGCATCGGCATCGGCTTTGAACCGCACCCAGTAGGCGGAGAATCCTTCCGGGAACCGGTGTTGCTTTGCCTCGCCCGGAGCGACGGGAAGCGTCTGGTATTCGACCCAATGGCCGCCGCCTTCTCCGGTCAAATCCACCTCGATGGTGAGGTTGATCGTTTTGTTGGAGCCGTGGGACAAGGTGAGGGTCTTCTCGTCGTAGCCGGTCATCAGATAGGGGTCGGACGCCTGGCCGGCGCTGACTTTCGAGTCCAGCCACGGCCCGCCTTCGCCGCGCGGCTTGCCCATCTTCCAGACATCGTCGATCGCGCCGACCCAGAGCGCGGTTTTGCCGTCGGTCGAGCGGATGACGTGCGGATTGTCGGCGGGGGCGTCGGCGGCGATGCCTGACATGACAAACAAGCCGCGATACGAGCAACAATTTTGATGCGATAGCCGTGGGTGGCGACCGGGCGGGCGCGGGCGAAGCCGCCGGCATTGTCGGCGGGCAGCTCGAAAACGTGCCGCCCGCGCTGAACAAATCACGCTCGGTGCAGACCTCGCGTCCACGCGCTCGGGTCCGAGCGGCTCGTCCTGGGCGAAGGCGGGATCGCCCTTCGGCAGCCGGAAACGCTCGCCCAGTCGGAGACAAAGAGGATCGACGATGCCTCGTGGATCAGCACGCCCGCCGGGATCGCGGCATTCTTCTTGAGCCATGCCTGTGACGAAACGGTCGTCCTGCGCACCAGGTTTAAGTCGCCATCGAGCACGTAGTAACCGAGGTCGCCGCCGCCGGGTCCGAGGGCGGCGAAGTGGAGCGAGCGTTTGTTTTCGCCTCTCGCGCGGATGATGCCGCCGGTCACCGCCGCATCGCCGACCTTGGCGAGCCCGGCGAAGATCGGGTCGGGATCGGCGGCGCGGCCGTCGCGGTTGGCGAATTGGAAGGCGGCGGTCGCCTTGCTCAGCGGCTCATCGGATTTCACCCGGACCCAGGCGCCGCGCTCGCTTTCGCCGAACGAAACCTGCTGGCATAACCCTGCGCGGGGACCTCCACCGCGCGCAGCGGCTTCCAGACGCCGTCGCCCGCATCGACCTCGAATCTGAACCGCGCCGCGCTTCGCCAGCGCGGTGAGGTGGACGCCGCGGCGGTCGAAGCTTTCGAACAAGAATGGATCGGACGCGGTTCCCGCCGCGATGTCTTCCTTCAGCCAAACCGAGCCGCGCCCGATGGCGGGACCAATGGCGTCGAGCTGCTCCGGCTTGAGAAACCAGAGGTTGGAATGCGATTGCAAAATGGTCGATCTCGCCTTTCGCGCGCCGCTTGTTGGTGAATTCATTTTTCGCCGAGTCGTCGCAGCCGAGCACGACGTAGTCGCCCCAGCGGCAGAAGTCGCCGATGACTTTGAGGTAGGACGAGCGCGGCGCGATGCCCGCCGTGCGCCCGGCGGCGAACGCTTTGGGAAACTTCCAGAACATGCCGCATCGTCATGAGCAGGTCGCCGCCCTCGCCGATCTCGCGGATGCGCGTTCACTCGGTATTCCAGCCGTGCGCGCCATCGTAGCTGTGGCTCGCCTTGGGCAGGCGAAACGTGTGCCAGCGCCCGCCGTCGAGCATCATGAGCAGCAGCGATTTGTGATCCCAGCCGACCGACCAGATCGGGTCGCTCTCCGGTTGGGCGGACCCGTAGATCCCGCCGGGTCCGTGACCTCGGTGAATTGGTTGCGGCGGACGACCTCCCAATCGGAGCCGTCCCACTGGGCGAGCACGCCGGACGGGACGAACGGCTTGAGCGCCTCGCCGCCGGTCTCGCCGTTGTTGGCGTAGATGAGCTTGCCTTGCCCGGAATACAGCCCCTTGCCGTGATAGCCGGGCAATCCGGCGCGGCTCGCCCTCCTTCGAATGCGTGTCGGCGTAAAGCGTGGTGACCGCCAACGATGCGACGTCGATCTCGTAGAAGCCTTCCTCCATCGTGGCGTAGTAGATCTTGCCCGCCGGATCGGTCAGGTGCCGCGCGTTGCCGGTCGGTCGCCCTAGCATCTGTGCGTGGGGGATGACGCGGATTTTTGCTCCGCATCGACCGCATACGGACCGATGAAGAGCTGGTTGGATTCGCGATGGATCATCCGGTTGGCCGGCGTGCCGCCGATGCTCTCCGGCCGCGTGATGATCTCAAGTTCCGGCGTGATCTCGTAGAGCTTGTCGGACGATCCGGTCGGCGCGTGCGGCGCATAGGTCACGAGCCAGAGCCGGTCCGCCCACGGGACGACGGCGCCGGTCCCGCATTCGCCCTCGTTGTTGTAGTAGGCGAGGTTCGGGTAGATGCCGCTGACGAACGGGCGTTCCGCGTTGTTTTGGGCAATGGCGCTGGCAGCCGCGAGCAGGGCGATCAATGGGGTGGCGATTCGGGTCATCGCCTAATGGAGAAGCGATGCGCCAGCGTGGCAAGCGGATGCAGAGCCCGCCCTCTGATTAGAGGTCCGCGCGGGTCCCGACCCGTTCCTTGCGCGGGGAAAACGCGGAACTCTCTTTGGGCAAAACGGCGCGCGAAAGGCATCGTCGAAATCGATGACGCCGCAGAAGTCGCTCCGCTGATCGCTTTCCTGTTTCCCGAAAACGCCCTCTTCGATGAGATTGAAGACGATCTCGCCGAAATCGCAGTCCTCGCCGATCCCCCACTCGCCGAAGACGGTGAGGACCATCGGACCGAATTGCTGGAGCGCGTAGTCCCGCAGCCCGATGACGAGTTCGGGACCCGAGACGTGCCGTCTGCCTCCGCGTTGTCCCGGCAGCGGTCCATGGTGAAATCGAGACCGTCCCGGACGAAGGCGTAAGCGTCGCGCTGATAGCGGTCGTCGCGTTGGAGGATATTGGTGACAGCTTCGTCGAAACAGATCTTGAGCATGGCAAAGTGAGGCAGGTCGGCGGCGCGAGCGAATCGGGGCAATGAAAATTAGGGGCGATTGAGCGCCGAAACAAGGGCGATTCCGCTTTCATTCGGGCGCGCCCATCCCATGGTGCGACCCGTTCCCGCCAAGGGAGACCGCCAACAAATTCTATGGACCTCGCCTTCAATATCGCCCTCATCGCCATCGGGTTGCGCCGCGCTCTATTTCGGCGCGGAGTGGCTGGTCGGCGGCAGCTCCCGGCTCGCCCTGCGGCTCTGGATCGCGCCGCTGGTCGTCGGTCTCACCGTGGTTGCCTTTGGCACCAGCGCGCCGGAGCTATTTGTCTGCATCAGCCTGATCATGGGCGATTCAGGCGGCGCTGACGCGGCGGTGGGCATGTCGTGGCCCAACATCTGCAACATCGCGCTGATCCTCGGGGCGGGTGCGGTGATGCGGCCGCTCTTGGTCAAATCGCAGATCATCGTGCGGGAGATGCCGATCCTCCTGATCGCGACCGGCGTCTTCCTCTGGATGATCTACGACAACCAGCTCGAGTTCTGGGAGGGCTTCGCCCTGTTTGCGGCGGTCATCGTCTACACGATGACGGCGCTTTATTTTGCCCGGCGCGAAAAGGATCCCGAGGTGGAGCGAGAGTTCCGGGAAGGGCTGGAGGTCGAGCCGGACCCCGCCAAGAAGAAGCCGGTCACGGTGCTTTTCGGATTGATCCTCTCCGGACTCGTCACCCTCGTGATCGGCGCCATCGCCCTGAAGCAAGGCGCGATGTATGTGGCGGAGGCGATGGGCGTCAGCAAGGCGGTGATCGGACTGACGCTCTACGCGGTCGGAACCTCGCTGCCGGAGTTGGCCACTTCGGTCGTCGCTTCGCTGAAAAACGAGGGCGACATCGTGACCGGAAACGCGATTGGATCCTGCATCTTCAATATCTTCTGCGTGATGGGGCTCACCACTCTCTATTCTTACGGGCATTCCGGGGCGGGGCTAGTTTTCAGCGGGATCGAGCCGCTCGACCTATGGATGATGATGGGGACCGCCGCTGTCGTCCTGCCGCTCATGCTGACGCGGAACCGGCTCGGCAGGATGGAAGGCTTGCTCCTGCTCGCCGTCTATGGCGGCTACTGCTACCTGCTCAGCCAGCGCGGCGCGATCTGATCCGAGGCGGCGGCGGGCGCTCCGCGCGCACGCGGCTACGGGCTAGCCGCAGACTGGCACGGTCCGGTGCCCACCGGACCCGTCGCTTTCCACCGCGACGTAGGTGATCTCCGCATGGGTGAGCGGGAGCGGCTCGGCGCTGCCGCGGCGGTCGGCTTCGACTTCGACGCGCATGGTGATCGAGGTGCGCCCGACCTTGACCGGCGAAACCCAAAAGCTGACGACATCGCCGACGAAGACCGGCTTGAGGAACTGGACGCCATCCATCGCTACAGTCACGAAGAGATGCTCCGCCCAGCCCTGCGACCGGGCGTGCATGGTCGCGCCGACCGACCCCGCCATGTCCATGTGGCTGAGGATCACGCCGCCGAAGATGGTGCCGTGCGCATTCGTGTCGCGCGGCATCATGACGACCTTTTCAGCCAGATAGCGGGGCGGCGTTTCCATCAAATCATCAAATCATCGCGGCATCGCGCTTCAGGAATCGCGGAGCGCCTTGGGGGCGTCGAGAACTTCTTTGAGGATCACCGCTTTGCGCAAATCGCTAGGGCTGCCGAGCAGCGACCGGATCGATGAACCGCCGAGCGCCGAATCGCCGCCCCGGCGACCGCCGCGCCGCCGCCCTGCCATCGCGCCGCTATCGCCGCGCTGGATCGCCTCCAGCGCCTGCCGTTCGGCGCGGGAAAGCGATGCCCTCGGGTCCTTGGGCGGCGACTTGGCGACGGGCTTGCGCGGCGGAGCTTGCGGCTGGCGAGGCGGCGGCGGGATCGGCGGTGGCGCGGGGCGGCGCGCTGGCGCGGGCTGCGGCGGCTGAGCGGGTTCGCCCTGCAGGCGGCGCACCAATTCCTCGAGCGAGACTGGGGCGTCGTCCTCGGCGGGTCGGCGGTCGTCCTGCTGCCGCCACTCGGCGTCGGCATATTCCTCGTGGGCGCGGCGCTGCTCCTCCATCTCTCGCGCGGCGTTGCGCTCCGCCATGCGGTTCACAAACCAGCGGATCGCCAAGATAATGGCGACCATGAAGAGGAATGGCGCTCTGCTGATGAGGTCTTCCATGGCGGCGGGGGGAGCGAAGGGAGCGGCGGCGGGGCCTTTGCCTTAGTCGGCGGGCTTGTCGCCGGCGATCGACTCGCGCATCTCGGTGTCGGCCACGACGTTGCGGTAGCGGGCGTAGTCCATGATGCCGAGGTTGCCGCTGCGGAACGCCTCGGCCATCGCCATCGGGATCTGCGCTTCCGCTTCGACGACCTTCGCGCGCATCTCCTGCGTGCGGGCCGCCATCTCCTGCTCCTGCGCCACGGCGGCGGCGCGCCGGACCTCCGCCTTCGCCTGCGCGATCTGTTTGTCGGCTTCCGCCTGCTCCGCCTGGAGCCGCGCGCCGACGTTGTCGCCGACATCGACATCGGCGATATCGATCGACAGGATCTCGAACGCGGTCGAGGCATCGACGCCCTTTTCGAGCACGAGCTTGGAGATGTTATCCGGGTTCTCCAGCACCGCCTTATAGGTAACGGCCGAGCCGATGCTGGTCACGATGCCTTCGCCGACGCGGGCGATGATCGTCTCCTCCGTCGCGCCGCCGACGAATTGGTCGAGGTTGGTCCGCACGGTGACCCGCGCGCGGACGCGCAGCGAGATGCCGTCCCGCGCGACCGCCTCGATCTTGTCCTTGCCCGCGGACGGGCTCGGGCAGTCGATGACTTTCGGGTTGATGCTGGTGCGGACCGCTTCGAGCACCGTCTTGCCGGTGCCTTTCACGGCGAGGTCGATGGCCTGGGCGCGCTCGAGCGTGAGCAAGATGCCCGCCTTGTCCGCCGCGATCATCGCGAGCACGACCTGGGCGACATCGCCGCCCGCCATGTAGTGGGCCTCCAGCGCGTCGGTCCCCATCGGGATGCCCGCTTTCACCGCCGTGATCCGGCTGTCGACGATCAGCCCGTAGGGCACGCGCCGCAGCGACATGGCGATCAGGTTGGAGAACGAAACCGGGGCTTTGGCGATCTTCGCGCGCAACCAGGTGGTGAAGTATTTGAGAAGGATCAGCGCGAGGACGAATCCGACGATCAAGGCGACTGCCCAAAGGACGTATTTTATGGGTTCTGGCATTTCGTAGAGGTTGTTAGGTTTCTCTGACCCGGTCTCCTACATGAATTCGGCGACCCTCGCCACCAAATCAGATCCAAATCGGCGCGGCACGCCGCTATCGCCGCAGGCGGAAAAATCCGCTCGGCTCGCCCCGCAGCGGGGAGCCGGCGGGCGGCGGCCAGACGGGCAGCGGGCTTTGGGCATTCGGCACCGGCGCCCACGGTTCGCCCAGCCGGGGCGTGAATTCGAGCACCGCGCCGTCGCCGCTCCAGATCGCGCTCGCGCCATCGCCATCCTGGGCGAGCCACAGGTTGATGCCCGCCCCGATGGTGCCGGTCAGTTCGGCATCCATCGAGATGTCGGAGCTACCGCCGTCGCCCTGGTGGATCTCGACGGCGAGGACGTTGTCATGCCGGCGACTAGCGCGGCGAAGAAAGATCGAAGGTGGTACCGCGTTGTCAGCTCGGGCTGTCACCGTGCTGAATTCGTCGAATGCCATGCCGGAGGACATGTTTGAAGTTAGCGCGACCTCGGTGCCATTGGAATGGGCGATCGCGCCGTCGTCGTAGGTCAGGCGCAGCGTCAGAGACGAAAACTGGGCGGGGTTGGCAACCGTGAAGGTGTGGCGGAAATAGGTCGTCGCATTTTTGTTGCTGCCGCCCACGAACCCGACCTCGGGACACTTCGTCATCGTCGCCGTAGCCGAGCTGCGACCCGCCAGCCGCCCAGCCCGAATCATCGAAGCCATTCTCGCGCCAGGCGGTGCCTTGGTTGAGCCATCGTCGAGATACCGCCACTGCGCGCCCGAAACGACGAGATCCGATTCGCCCGGCGTGGAGACGTAAACGAGTTGGCCCGGTCCGCTCAAGGCGCAGCCCTGCGGGTCCGACAAGGCGATGCGGACATAGTCAAACTCGTAAATCAGAAGCGCGCAGGCGGCGTGAAGTATCGGCGGATCTCGCCGGGCTGGAACGCGATGGAACCGGAGCCGATCGCCGCCTCGCCCCCGCCCGCCGCTTTGGCATAGGCGGTGTAGGAAAACGACGCCGGCGCGCTGGCGAAGGTCGAAAGCCCGGCGGGCAGCGCCTCGCCGTAATCCGCCAGGTCGCGCTGGGTTTCATAGACGGCGAGTACGCCGACGTCAGTGCCAAGCAGCAGTATGAACGCTCGAGCAGCGCGGCATCGAGCCGGATCGAAGACCGTGTTGTCCGGGAAGAGCGGTTCGGCGGCGGAGAGTTTGTTTTGCTCGATGTCCATCGCGTCGGTCCGGTAGGTCCACGAATCCCACTCCATGCCCCAGATGTTGCGGGCGTTGTGCAGCGAGAGCTAGTCGCGGATGCTTGAAGTTGCCGTAAGTAGTCCCAGTCGTAGTTGTCGCCAAAGCGCCAGCCGATCAGATTGCCGACCGCCAACACGCGGTTGGCGACGACATCCGGCGGGTGCGGACCCGTCCGGCAACCTGCTTCCAAGCCCTGCCCGCAGTTGATCGCCACCGTATCGCTCACGTCGATCGACCGGTAGCCGCCGGACCACGCCATGCCCTCGTGGAAGCAGGCCTCGAACCAGCAGTTGCTCACCGTCACCGTGCCGGAATCACCCGATCCCGCGTCCACGCCGTCGTCCTTCGCCCAGCCGACCACCGTGTCGATCAACTCGTGGCCGCCTTCGGTGAAATAGATTCCGTCGTTGTCGTCGTCGGAGAACCACGACTCCGCATCGGGGAATTCGATCAGCGCGCTGTCGTTGACCGAGACCGCGCCGCCATTGAACTGGCCGACGGTCGGCACGTTTTTGATCAGGCAGCCGCGCAGCGTGAGCGTGGCGTTGTCGCCGTGCAGGCTCTGTCCCGGTTGTTTTAGGATGGCGCAGTCGGTGAACTCGCCCTGCGCGCCGTCGGCAAAGATGAACGTCGCCTGCTCCCGGCGGTGCGAATGGTAGCCGCTGCCCGAAAACCAAGACCCATCCGCCCCGGCGCCGGTGAAGATCGCCGCCGTGGCGTTGACCCGCGCGGTGCCCGCCTCGCACAGGAATCCGCCCCACGCGGCACCACCCGCCTCCGGGCAAAACACGCACGGCTCCGCCTTCGTGCCGTCGATCTGCAGCGCGCCGATCACATCGATGTCCGCGCCCGGCGCGATCTGCACGACGGTGCCCGCACCGACCGTCAGCGTCGCGCCCGCCGGGATCGTCAGGTCTCCAGTGATGTGGATGCGCGCGTTCTCGCCCCAGTCGGCGTCGCCGCCGAGGTCGCCGGAGACCTCCTGCCAGACCGTCGATTCGTCGATGGCGATCTCGATTGGCGCGCTTAAGCCGTTCAGCTCCCAGCTCGCGAGGAAGGCTCCGCCTTGGTCCGCCGCCGCGAGCAATTCCCCGCCCCAGCCGCGGCGCAGGCGCAGCGGGACGCCGGGCAATTCCGGCGCGAAGGCGTGGCCGTTCACGCGTCGCCCGCTACCGTCTTCGTTTTTGAGGCGGGCGATCACCGGGATCGGCAGCCCCTGGGGAAATGCCGCCGGAGCCATCACCGCAAAGCTCGCGCCCGCGAACTCGGCGGGCGCCGAATCGATCGCCTGAGTCGGCACCCAGCTTTCCAAGCCCCACTCGGAATTGCCCCGATCGGTATTCCGGATGATGAACTTCACCGTCCGCGATTCGCCCGCGCCGCCGCCGTCCGGCACCTTCGTGGCGTGCAATTCGTAATAGCCGGGCTGATCGACGCGCACCGGCGTGTCGAGCGCGATTGGCTCACCATTGAGGTCCGCCTCGATGAGAAAGCCGGACTCCGATGGCACCGTCACCGTCGCGGCAGTCGCGACGACCTGTTCGTCGGAGACGCCATTGACGGTGATGGCGGCGGGGGAAAGCGCGGCGCATGCGAGGCAAGCAAAACCGAGGGCGGTGGATCGGAATGAATATTTCATCGGGGAGAAAGGGAAATGCGGAGCGGATCGAAGGGGGTGAGCGATGCCGGCAGGCGGGGGTTGTCCCCCATCAATTACGCGGCTATTTTAACCTAACTTCTTAACCCGGATTCACAAATGAACGCAAACTCATGGATGGCGGCGGCGCTCGCCTTGCTCGGACTCACCTCCTGCGGCGATCCGCCGCCGGAACCCACGGGATCGGCAGCAGCACCGGAGGAAACGACCGGCGATACGCCGGACGGCGACTGGAAGGATCAGGTGAAAAATCTCGATTGGGTGAAGGCCGGCGCCGACAAGGGGAAGGAACTCGCCGAGAAGGGCAAAGACCTCGCGGCGCAGGGAAAAGACGAGATCGCCGAGAAAACCCAGATGCTCGCGGAGAAGGGGCGCGCTTTGACCGACCAGGCGAAGGAAGCGCTCGCCAAGGCGGATCTCGACGGGCTGAAGACCAAGGCGAACGATGCCATGGAGGCGGTCCGCGCGGGCGACTATCTGAAGGCGGAGGAAATCTCCAAGAAGGTCGACGAGGCGCTCGAATCCCACATCGTGAGCAAGACAACCGAGTTTCTCCGCATCCAATCTGAAGACGGAGCCGGCGCGGCGACGGAGAAAATCGACGAATACCTCGCCGCCACCGAATTGCCGCCCAAGGTCCGCGATTACTTCGCCGGGATGAAAGAGTCGATGGAGAGCGTGGACAAGCAGGAGGTCGAAGACGCGGCGGTCCTACTCGGGATCGGCGTCGTCATTGCCGCCGACCATTTCTATGCGCACGGCAAAGGGGTCTATGCTGCGGATTTCATCGCCCAGAAGGTCTTCGGGGAGCAATTTGGCATCTTTGATGAAAACCGAGAGATCAGGGAAGATTCCGAACTGCTAGAGCGCCAAGTCTTTGACCGGATGCGGCGACTCGCCGGACAAGAGACCGGCGCGACGGTCCGCGAAAGCGCAGACCCGGCACCCGACGATCCGCCGCCCGCCGCCAGTGAATAGGGACCTGAAGAGCGCGCGGGTGCTGAAGCTCAAAGGCATCCTGTTTCTGGCCCTCGGGTTGATCGGAGCCGCGCTGCTTCTCGCCATCGCGCCGCACTGGGAGGTGGCGGTGTTGCTCGCCATCACGATCTGGGCATTCTGCCGATTTTATTATTTCGCGTTCTACGTCTTGCACCACTACGCCGACCCGCAGTTCAAATACTCCGGCTTGCTCGACCTCGCCCGCTACCTCATCTCCGGAAAAACGAAAGCCGCCCCTAGGGGCGAAGCGGCACCGGCTTTCCAAGGCGAGGCACCCGCGCGAACTGGCAGGTCAAGGCAGGTTAAGAAATAACCAACGCGCCCTTGCAAGGAGCAGCCAGCAATCCAGAATACCGACCCCAAATTTCACCTCTCTACACTCCCCTACCTACAGGCTCCCGCCCCAATCTCGAAGCCCTCACCCGCGCCGCCACGGAAGCGCGCGGGCTCGCCATCGACGCCGTTCACGCCTGCAGTTCGGGGCATT
Source organism: Verrucomicrobiales bacterium (assembly GCA_041395145.1). Classification (GTDB taxonomy): domain Bacteria; phylum Verrucomicrobiota; class Verrucomicrobiia; order Verrucomicrobiales; family DEV007; genus JAWLBD01. The sequence goes on from JAWLBD010000073.1 coordinate 21,662, forward strand.
TGGGATTGCCGCTCGGGTCGGCGGAAGTCGGAGCCGCGCTCTTCGGGCACAGCCTGCGCATCAACCCGTCCGCGCCGCGCTGGATCAACCGCGACCGCTTTGTGCTCAGCGCCGGGCATGGCTCGATGTTCCTCTACGGCTGGCTGCACCTCGCCGGCTTCGACCTCCCGCTCGAGCAGGTCAAGAACTTCCCGCCAGCTCCACTCGGCGACGCCGGGTCACCCGGAATTTGGCGAGACGCCGGGCGTCGAGGCGACGACCGGGCCGCTCGGGCAGGGCATCGGCAACGCGGTCGGCTACGCGGTGTCCGCGAAGATGGCGGCGGCGACCTACAACACGGCGGACCACACGATCTTCGACCAACACGTCATCGTCCTGGCTGGCGACGGCTGTTTGCAGGAAGGCGTCGCCTCCGAGGCGATCGCCTTCGCCGGGCACCGGAGCTCGACAATCTCATCCTGATCTTCGATTCCAACGACGTGACGCTGGATGCGATGGCGAAGGTCACGCAGTCGGAGGACGCCGCCGCCCGCTTTGAAAGCCAGGGCTGGGAAGCCACCACGGTGGACGACTACCACGACATCGCCGCGGTCATCGCCGCGTGGAGGCAGCCAAGGCGAACGACAACGGCCAGCCGAAAGCGATCATCGCGAAGACCGAAATCGCCCGCGGCATCCCGGAGGTCGCCGGCACGGCGGCGGGCCACGGCGAGGGCGGCGCGAAGTTCGCCGGCGCGGCGCGAAGGTCTCGGCTTGCCCGCCGAACATTTCTATGTCAGCGGCGAGACGCGCGCATTCTTCGAGGCGCTGGCCGGCGAGCGCGCGGACGCCTACGCCGCGTGGGAGAAGACATTCGAGGCGTGGCGCGAGGCGAACGCCGATCTGGCCGACCGGCTGACCGCCGCGCTGGGCAATGCGGTGCCGACCGATTTGTCCGACCGCATCCCCGCCTTCGCGGAGGGATCGTCCGCCGCGACCCGCGCCTCTGGCGGCGAGGTCATCCAGCATATCGCCAAAGCGGTGCCGCACCTGATCACCGGCAGCGCCGACCTATTCGGCTCGACCAAAAACTATCTCAAGGGCGAAGGCGACTTCTCGGCGGAGAACCGGACCGGCCGCAATATCTGGTTCGGCATCCGCGAACACGCGATGGGCGCGATCTGCAACGGCATCGCCTACGACGGCATCTTCCGCCCCAGCGGCGCCACCTTCGCGGTCTTCGCCGATTATCTCCGGCCGTCGATCCGCCTCGCCTCGCTCGCCAAGCTCCCGGTCATCTACATCTTCACGCACGATTCGGTCGGCGTCGGCGAAGACGGCCCGACCCACCAGCCGGTCGAAACCGTTTCCGGTCTGCGCGTCATCCCGGGCCTCGATGTCATCCGCCCGGCGGATGCGGAGGAAGCGGCCGGTGCCTTCACCGCCGCCATGGACCGCACCGACGGCCCGACCGCGTTGATCTTGACCCGGCAAAACGTGCCGCTGCTCAGCGGCGCGGCGGGTGCGGAAAAGCGCGAGGGCGTCCGCCGCGGCGGCTATGTTTTGGTCAAAGAATCCGCGCCGCTGGAGGCGATCCTCCTCGCCTCGGGCAGCGAAGTCCAGCACGCCGCCGCCGCCGCCGGGGATCTCGGACCCGGCGTCCGCGTGGTATCGATCCCGTGCATGGAACGCTTTGACCGCCAGGGCGAAGCCTATCGCCACGAAGTCCTGCCGCCCGATTGCCAAAAGCGCGTCGCCATCGAGGCGGGCGTCGGCGGGCTGTGGTGGAAATATGTCGGCACCGCCGGAAAAGTCATCGGCATCGAGCGGTTCGGCATCAGCGCCCCCGGCGATACCGTGATGGAAGAACTCGGGATGACCGCCGCCAACGTGGTCGAGACCATCAAGTCGCTCGGCTAGATTTGGCTGGGTTCGGCGAATTTTCGCCCGCCGTGCGCCCGATGGACCGGGGAGCTGCCCCTGCTCGCCTGCTGCCTCCGAGAATCCCGCGTTTTTCTGGACCTCTGCCGGACCGGCGTCCGTTTCTCCACAGGCAAAATCCGCCGCCATTGCCATGCGCGGCACCCTGCTATTTATTTAAGGATTCCGTGCTATACTTTCGCCGATGGAACTCTCAAACGCCTACCGCAAATGGGGTGCGCTCGCGCTGATCTTCGGCGCGGCGCTCGCCTGTGCGGGCGGCGCGTGGTGGGTGCGAGACTCTCTGGGCGGGATGGCGTGGTTTTTCGGGGCGGCGGCGATCATGGCGATGACCGGGCTGGCGGTCCTCACCGGCGTCGGCGGGACCTTTGGGTTTCGCACCCCCGGCGGCGGGAGGACGCGGGCGGAAGAGCTCGACCAGTGGGAGGAACGCCTGCGCGCCGAGGAGCTGCGCCTTGAACAACGCCGCCGGTCGATGGCCGAGGTGCTCGCCACCCACCAGGAGTGGCTGAGCGACGAACCCGGCGCGACGGCCGAAGATCCGGAGACGACCGCCTTGATGGCGGAGAAGGACCGGCGGGTCATGGAATTCCTCCGCGCGGAGGCGGAGCGGATGTTCGAGCGGATCAAGGCGAACGATTACTCGCCGGGCGGCGACCCGCACTGGCAGCTCATCGGTAACGACCTCGGCCATGTGATCGAAGGCGTGGCGCGCATCTACCAGCCGCAGTCCCAGAACCCGCTGATGGAGACGAGCATCGAGCAACTGCTCCGGTTCACCAACCGCGCGTCGCTCCACCTCCTCGTCCTGCTCGAGGGGCTGCCGATCGACGTGAAGGGCTACAACTTGCGCGAGACCTACTCGATGGTGCGCAAGGCGATGAATTACTACGGCGTCTATAAGCGGGCCTCGAAATACTGGTCCTACGCGCGCCCCGCCGTCCTGCTCGGCCGCTTTGCGCTCGGCGCCAACCCGCTCACGCTCGCGCTGACCTGGGGGATGACCGAGCTGGCGACCTACGGCGGCAAAAAACTGTCCACCCACTACGCGAACCAATACGGCTTGCAGATCTTCCACGAAAGCCTGCGCACCCTGGGGGCCGGCGCGGCTGAGGTCTATGGCGGGGACTTCCGCCACCGGGACGCCGCGTGGATCTACGGCGTCGAGCTGGTCGAAGCCTGCCGCCGGCTGCCCGATAGCGGCGATGCGCTGCGCCGCGCGGTCAACGAGATCAACACGCTGCCGATGCGCAGCGAATACGACCGCATCATCCTGCTCCAGCGCATCGGCAGCCGCCGCAGCGCCGCGCCCGAGCGCTTCCGCCCGCGCGATTTCCTCAGCGGCACCGAGCGGCTGCAGGTCGCCCAGCGGCT
>JAWLBD010000074.1:0-24525 GCA_041395145.1 Verrucomicrobiales bacterium
CCAGCGCCGGGGCGGAGAGGCGCTGCGGCTTCTTGCCGGGGAAGAGCTCGCGGGCGAAGCGGGAGAACTCGCCGCGGGTGAAGATCTTCCAGCCGCTGGCGCGCTCGGCGATCAGGAAGGCGCGGCCGCTTTCGACATACTGGTCGTTCAAGGCGATGATCGCGCCGAGGATCTCGTCCTCCGAAACTTTGCCGAAGGCGGCGAGCGCCTCGTCCGCGTTGTCGCTCTCCGCATCGGTCGCGGTGCGGATGCACTTGGCCAGCGCCTTCGCGCTGATCGGGTCAGGCGAGGCGATGAGGAGGGCTTCGACGATTTGGGTCAGTTCCATCGGGGTCGGGGAAAGAGGGCGGGCAGTAAAGCGGCGCGGGGCGGCGATTGCAAGCGCCGGGCGCAGCGGTCCGCAAATCCGGTTGAAATCGCCCGGCGATCCCGTTAGTTCCGCCCCTTTTTCCCAAACGCAAGAAACCCAACGACATGTCAAGCGAAGCCAGCCCAAAGAGCGATCCGAAGCTCATGGAGAAAATCGTCAGCCTCTGCAAGCGCAAAGGCTTTATCTTTCAGTCCAGCGAGATCTACGGCGGGCTCAACGGCTGCTGGGACTACGGCCCGCTCGGCGTCGAGCTGAAAAACAACCTCAAGCAATACTGGTGGCGCAAGATGGTGCGCGAGCGCGACGACATGGTCGGGATGGATGGCTCGATCCTGATGAACCCGAAGGTGTGGGAGGCGAGCGGCCACGTGAAGACGTTCACCGATCCGCTGGTCGATTGCCGGTCGTGCAAGGCGCGGCACCGCGCCGACCAACTGCCCGAGAAAAAGGGCGAGGTCTATTGCCCGAACTGCGGCGGCCGCGACCTGACCGAGGCGCGCCAGTTCAACCTGATGTTCGAGACCCACGTCGGCGCGAGCCAGGACGCGGACGCGCTCGCCTACCTCCGCCCGGAGACGGCGCAGGCGATGTTCGTGCAGTTCAAGAACGTGCTCGACGTCGCCCGGATGAAGCTGCCGTTCGGGATCGCCCAGATCGGCAAGGCGTTCCGCAACGAGATCAACCCGCGCAACTACACGTTCCGCTCGCGCGAATTCGAGCAGATGGAGATCGAATACTTCTGCCGCCCGGAAGACGGCCTGCGCCTGACCGACGAATGGCTGGAGACGCGCCTCAAGTTCTACGAGGCAATCGGTCTCGACCGCGCGAAGCTCCACATCCTCGACGTCCCGGAAAAGGAACTCGCCCATTACTCGCGCAAGACCTACGACATCGAATACGAATTCCCGTTCGGCATCCAGGAGCTGGAAGGCGTCGCCTACCGCACGGATTTTGATTTGAAGACGCACGTCGAGCACAGCGGCAAGCCGCTCGATTACTTCGACGAAGAGACGAAAGAACGCTTTGTCCCGCATGTCGTCGAGCCGAGCGCCGGGGTGGACCGCACCGCCTTGGCGCTGATCTGCGCCGCCTACGACGAGGAGGAAATCACCGACGACAAGGGCAAGACCGACGTCCGCACCGTGATGCGCTTCCACCCGCGCGTCGCCCCGGTGAAGTGCGCCGTCTTCCCGCTGGTCAAGAACAAGCCGGAGCTGGTCGCCAAAGCCCGCGAGATCTACGAGTCGCTGCGCCCGCACATGAATGTGACCTACGACCAGACCGGCGCGGTCGGCCGCCGCTACCGCCGCATGGACGAGATCGGCACGCCGTTCTGCGTGACCGTCGATTTCGACACCATCGGCGAAAACGGTCCCGAGCAGGAGGGCACCGTCACGATCCGCGAGCGCGACAGCATGAGCCAAGAGCGCATCAAGGTCGAGGACGTCCTCGGCTACGTGCTCTCCCGGATCGCTTAGCGTTGTGCCCGGGGGGGGATCGACGCCTTCCGGCGAGGCGCTGTGCCGGATCGCTCCGTTGCTGCGCCTAGGTACCGGCAACTGCTAAAACCGCCCGCGGATGCCGATCTGGAAGAACGGGGCGGGGTCGGCGTCTTCTTCAAAGAGCACGTTTTCACCCCCGTCGAGCGCCTCGACGTTGCGGAACAAGCCGATGCCGCCGGAGACGAATCCCCAGACAGGACCGGCGATACGGCGCTCGACCGAAAGCCCGAACTGGATGTCGCGGAGCTTCAGATTGTAGGCGGAGCCGAAGGCGCGGTCGCCGGAGACGTGCCACATCTCGCCGGCCGGATCGGCGAACAGCGTGATCAGCCAGTCCTCCGACGGCGCGTAGGCGATCTGCGGGCGCGGCGGCGTCAGCCGGATTTCGAGTTCCGGGATCGGCGTCCAGATGATGCCGACGCCGGGGACGAAGAGATCGTCGCCGTGGCGATATTGGTAATAGAGACCGGCGGCCAGCTTCAGGTGCTGGTTCACCGAATAGGCGGCCGAGATCATGCCGGAGACCGCGACGCCGTCGGCGTCAAAGTCGTCGAAATCGCCGGCGTAGGATGGCGCGGCGTGCGCCCACCAGAGCCACGATCCCTTCTCGTGCAGCACATTGACCGGCAGGGTGACGCGGTGGGCATCGAGGTCCGCGAACGGGACCGGCCCGGAGAAATCGACCTGCGAATATTTGTATTTCACCCCGCTGAAGATGCGGAATCCGTCGCGGTGATAGATCGGGATCGGGGCGGAGAAGTAAATGTCTTGCACGCCGATTTCGCCGCCGAAGCCGCCGTCGATGTCGCTGTCCAGCCCGTAGGTGTAGCGCAGCTCAAAGGCGGTCCGGGAATTGACCTTCGAGTCCGGGTCGATGAACGCGCTGCCGGATCCCTCCGACCTCCGGAGCGCGGCGAGGTCGGTCGGGTCGACTTCAATGTCGGCGGCAATGGCGGGGGCGGTCGCGCACAGCAAAAGGGCAAACGAAATGGGGCGTTTAGGCATCGCGGAGCATAGCCGCACGGGCGGGGATCGACAAGGCGGCGTTGGGTGTGAATGAAAGTGTGTGTGTCGAGCGGCGTGCGTAGACCGGCGCGCCGCGCCAATGGAAGGGAGCACCGCCATCCGGGCGTCGCCGCCATCCGGGAAGTGTCGTGCCGCCATCCGGGCGCCGTGCCGCCATCCGCCAATCCGCTCCCGCAAGCAGGCTAGGACCAAAGCTTACCAAAGAACCGCCGATGAACGCCATCGTCCGCTAATGGAGTATAGACTGATAGCCTGCGGGCGATTCGGAGGCGCGGATATTCATCGCCCGAACTCTTCACAAGTCCGGCTACCAGCGGTCGATCCACCCACGAGCATTGGCGCGCTTCGTTGCCCAAACATTAGCGTCGATCAGCGTCTATCAGCGGTTGCAACCAATCGCCCTTACCAATCCGCTCCCGAACTCAGGCTAGACCAATGCCGGTCAAAGAACCGCTGATCCACGCCGATGTCCGCTAATGGGAGGACTGATAGCCCGGGCGGGCGTTTTGGAGGCGCGATACCCATCGCCCGAACTTTCACAAGTCCGGCTACTCAAGCGGTCGATCCACCCACGAGCATCGGAGCGCCAGTTACCCAAAACATTAGCGTCGATCAGCGGTTGCAAACCAATCTGCCCTTGCTCAATCCGCTCCCGAAGTCAGGCTAGACCACACAACAAAGAACCGCTGATCCACGCCGATGTCCGCTAATGGAGATGGATCATAGCCCGGGCGGGCGACTCGGGGCGCGATACCCATCGCCCGAACTTTCACAAGTCCGGCTACTCAAGCGGTCGGTCCGCGTGTCCTTCAGTTTCATTCACACCTGCGGTACCGGCTTTGTCACTGCTATTTCCCGCAGAGGATCAGCCGCACCGAATCGACCCGGATCTGGGCGTTGCGGATCGCGTCGGCGAGATCGGAGCGCTGCTGTTTGGCGTCGGCGATTTCGGATCTGGGCACCGGACGGCCGAGGTCGCGGAGCTGCTGGAGGCGGTTGATCTCGGCGTCCAGCGTGTCGCGCATCGAATTCATGCCGCGGGTGCGCATCCACCTGACTGCTTATCGGCGGCGAAGCGGGCGGCTCCGAGCAGCTTGGGCACGAGATCGCGGAGCGGGTCCGCTGCGCAGCCACTCGGGCGGGACCGGGCTTGGCGTTGGCGAGCGCCTCGCGCGGCACTTCCTCGGTCCGGTTCTGCCGGTGGTGGTCCACCACGATGCGCAGCGGCGGCGGAAAACCGGTCCGCATGCCGCGGGCGGCGCGACGGTTCGGCGACGAAGACGACTTCGAGCAGCAACCCTCGCTGCCGCTCTGCGGCACCACGACGAACGACGCATTGCCGCGCTCGCTGCCCAGCAGGCTGTCGATCGCCGACCACGACCGGATGGTCCCAGGTGAAAATGCACTTCGCGGGCGAGCGCCGCCGCGCGGTCGAAGGTCAGCGACAACCCGTCCGCAGGCAGCCCGGGGAACGCATCGGCGCTGAAGAGATGCTCCTACTGCAGGATGTAGCCGCAAGCGCTTCGAGGTCATCCACGGTCACGCTGAAAAGGTCGAACATCTGGAGCATGAATTCCTCCAGCGTCGGGTCGGCGTCTTTTCCTCCGCGATCTTCGCGGCGAGCGTCTCGCCTTTCTCGCGGTCGAATGAGCGAGTCCTCCAGCAGGTGGTCGCGCCCGGACTCCAATTCCTTGTCCACCTCTTCTTGAGCGCCTGCGTCTTCTTGATGACCGCCTTCGCGCGGCGGACCCGGATTTCGCCGCGCGGCTTCGCTGCGGCATCCTCGCCGATTTCGCGCAAGGATCGCGGCGGACCCGTGCAGCGTATTTTCAAACGCGCCGAGCCCTTCGTGATACCAGCGCATCCAGAATTCCTCCGCCGTGCCCTTCCGATACGGGATGTGGATGTGGATGTCGGCGGTCTGGCCGATGCGGTCGAGCCGCCCGATGCGTTGCTCGAGCAAGGCGGGGTCCGGCGGCAGGTCGTAGAGGACGAGGTGGTGGGCGAACTGGAAGTTGCGCCCCTCCGACCCGATCTCCGAGCAGATCAAAATCCGCGCGCCGTCTTCCTGCGCGAACCACGCCGCGTTGCGGTCCCGCTGCACCAGCGTCAGCCCCTCGTGAAACAATCCCGCGCCCGCGCTGATCTGCTCGCGCAAGCCTTCCTCGACCGATTCCGCCAGCTCGCGGGTCGCGCAGATGAGGACGAACTTTTCCTCCGGGTGCGCGCGGAGCAGCTCGGCGAGCCAGCGGAGCTTCGCGCCGTCCTCGTCTTTGACCGGGGCGGGTTCGGCGATGCGTTTGGGAAAGCCCTGCAACACGGCGCGGCGGTTGCGGAACAGAACGCGGCCGGTGCCGTGCAAATCGATGAGCGCCCGCGCCAAATCCGCGCGGGTCTTCGGCTCCGCCGCCGGCTCGGATTCGGGTTCCTCCGCTTCCTCGCCAGCGTCGGCTTCCGCTTCCGTCTCCGCTCCCGCCTCGGGATCAGCTTCGCCGACCGATTCAGATTCTTCACTGCCGCTGTCGTCCGCAGCGTCTTGCTTCTCCGGCGCTTCGCCTTCTCCGTCCTCCTCATCGCCATCCTCCAATGACGAATCACCCTCCTCGCGATACACCACGTCCGATTCGGCGACCGGCACTGCTTCGGCACCGAGCAATTCTTCGACCAATTTCAGCGACTTCTTCGGCAGCTTGTCGCCGGAGAGCAATTGGTCGGCGAGCTTTGAGATCTCTGCGTAGCGCTCGGATTCTTTGAGGAATTCGCCGAGGTCGGAAAAACGGTCGGGGTCGAGCAGGCGGAGGCGGGCGAAATGTCCCTCGCGGCCGAGCTGCTCGGGCGTCGCGGTGAGCAGGAGCAAGCCCGGCGTCTTTTCCGCGATGGCGGCGACGGCCTGGTAGGCGGGGCTGGCGGCTTCGGGCGTCCATTCGAGGTGATGCGCCTCATCGACGATGGCGAGATCCCAGCCGGCTTCCGCCGCCTGCGCGGCGCGGTTCGGGTGGTCCGCCAGCCACGACACGGCGCAGAGCACGAGCTGGTCTTCGAGAAACGGATTGGCGTCCGGCTGTTCGGTCTCGATCGAATCGGCGCGTTCCTCGTCGAAGATCTTGAACGAAAGCTGGAAGCGGCGGAGCAGCTCGACGAACCACTGGTGGACCAGCGGCTCGGGGACGAGGATCAAGATGCGCTGCGCCCGACCGGCGAGGTGGAGCCGGTGCAGGATGAGGCACGCCTCGATCGTCTTGCCCAACCCGACCTCGTCCGCCAGCAGGACGCGCGCTCGCACCCGGTTGGCGACCTCCGACGCGATGTAAAGCTGGTGCGGGATCAGCGAGATCCGCCCGCCGGCCAGCCCGCGCGTCCACCGGAAGCGGGACTTGTGCCGGTGCCGGAGCGCCTGCTGCCGCAGGTCCCAGGTCCGGAGGTCATCGACCTGCCGGGCGAGCAGCCGCGCCTCGGGCTTCTGGAAGCTGATCGTGTCGGACAGCGCCGTCTCCGGCATCTCCGCGCCGCTTTCGTCCGCATAGACGAGCAATCCCTTTTCCTCCCTCACGGCGGCGACGCGCATCGAGTGGCCTTCGTGGGACTTGATCGCATCGCCTTCGGCAAAGGCGACCCGCCGCAGCGGCGCGCCCCGCGACGCGTAGGTCAGCATCTCGCCCGCCGCCGGAAAGTGGACCTGCACCCGCGCGTTGTCCGCGCGCACGACCAATCCCAACCCAAGCTCGGGCTGCGTCTCACTCGCCCAGCGTTGGCCGGGCACAAAGGCTGGTGGGGGATTCGCGATAGGGGCGCTTCACATGGGCGGCATCCCGCCGATGACAACGACTTTTTTGGCGGAATTTTGCGTTTTCGCCAAGATCGCGCCAAAGACCGCCAAACCTCACTCGCCGGCAGCGGCACCCTTCTGCAGGTCCTGAAAATACTGCTCGATCAAGCCGCGGTAGCGGGGCGGCACTTTGTTTTCCAAGGCTCCCATCGCCTCGGCTTCGCGCTCTTTTTTGCGCAGGTCGTCCCAGGCGCTTTTCGTCGCGCCGCGGATGCGACGCACCGCGTTGGGCGGGCTGGCGGCTTGGGCGTTGCCTTGGTCGGCGTTCTGCTGGCCGGCGCCCTGGCCGCTACCCGATTGCCCCTGCGACCCGCTTTGGCCGCCGCCGCCGCCCCCGCCGCCGGAATCGTCGTTCTGCGATTCCTCGATCAGCTTCTCTAACATCTCGACGATCTTGCCCTGCACCTCCTGGGTGCGCTCGCCGGGATCCTCCGCGCGCAGCTTGCTGCCGGAGAACCGCATGTGGTCGGAGACGTCGTCGAGCGAGCCCTCCTCGGTCGAGCCGATGGCGTTGAGCCGGTCGGTCGCCTCGTCCTTCTGCCGCTTGGGCGCGCCGGGGTATTTGTTGAGGAATTCGTTGAGCGCCTCCCGCGCCTCCTCGCGGCGCAGCGTATTGCCGAGGCTGAGCGCCTGGAAGTAAAGCGCGTCTTGCTCGCGCACCGAGGCATCGGCGAAATCGGCGCGCAGGCGCTTCATGGTCGCGGCGGCGGCCTCGTAGTCCTTGCGCAGGTATTGGGCGCGGCCGAGCGCGAAGAGCGCCTCGGCGGCGAGGAATCGGTTGTCGCCCTGCACCATCCCTTCCAGCATCTGCGCCGCCCCGGCGTCGTTGGGGTCGAGGATGCGCAGGTTGGCGTCGCCGAATTCCGGGTAGAGCTTGCGCAGCGCGGGAGCCAGCGACCGGGAGGTTTCGTCGATCCCCTCCAGCGCGCCCGCCTTCACCTCCGGGGTAAAGTCGGGGCTTTCCTGCACGAATTTCTCGAAGCCCTCGATCACGTCCTTGGGCAGCGCGAGCGCGAAGCCGGGCAGCGCGAGGGTGAAGGCGGCGGCGATGCCGATGGCGATGGCGGAGCGGGAGGGCGTTTTCATCGTGGGGCGGCGTTGTTTTGGCAACAGCCGGACATTCGCCCCCAATCGGTCATTCGCCAAACGGATTCTCGCCCGCAGGATCCGCCGCGCGGCGGATGCCCGCTGCCCCCAGCGCCTACGGGGCAGCAAATTCCCCGAATTGCGCCTTGCCCACCTAGGTTACAATCCTGTAATCTTAAGTGCGAATTAATCCCCTCCCCATCGAATGCCCCAGAAATCCCCCCTTCCCTGGGCAGCGCTTGCCGTTGTCATCGCGCTTGGTTTGCCGGCTAAGGTCTGCGCCGATCTGCTGATCACCGAATTCCTCGCCGACAATTCGAACGGCTTGGCGGACGAGGACCTTCAGTTTTCCGACTGGATCGAGATCCACAACAACGGTCCGGACCCCGCCGATCTGGGCGGCTTGTTTTTGACCGACGACCCCGCTTTGCCGGCGCGCTGGGAGATCCCGAGCTTCGTCCTCGGCGCGGGCGAATACACGGTCATCTTCGCCTCGGGCAAGGACCGGGTCGGCACCGAGCTGCACACGAATTTCCGGCTCAACCGCGATGGCGAATACCTGGCGCTGGTCGATGCCGACGGCGCGACGGTGCTCCACGAATACGCGCCGATGTTCCCGCCGCAGGACAACGACAGGTCGTTCGGGCTGGTCGAGCCGGTCGCCGGTGCCCCGCAGGCCGCCTTCGGGTCGCCGACGCCGGGGGCGGCGAACGATGTCTCCAGCGCGCCGGGCGAGCGCGTCGGGTTTTCGCCGACCTCGCGCGCCTTCAGCGGATCGATCCAAGTCTCGCTGACCGCGAACTCGCCGACCGCCCAGATCCGCTACACGACGAATGGCACCGCGCCGACCGCATCGTCCGCGCTTTATGCCTCGCCGATCACGCTGAATACCTCCACGCGGCTGCGCGCGCAGATCTTCGAGCCGGGGCGCCCGCCGGGACCGGTGGCGAGCGAGACCTATATCTCGGCGGATGCCGGGGCGATGAACGCGACCTCGAACCTGCCGATCGTCCTGCTGGAGAACTTCGGCGGCGGCAAGCCGAACGCGGACACCGAGGCGATGATCATGATCTTCGACCGCGATCCGGAAACGGGGCTGGCCTCGATGTCCGGCGAGCCGCAGATGGCGACGCGCTGCCGCATCCGCGTGCGCGGGTCGTCCACGGCGGGCGAGGCGAAGTATTCGATGGTGTGGGAGGCGTGGGACGAATTCAACGCCGACAAGGATGTCACGCCGCTGGGGATGCCGGAGGAAAGCGACTGGATCCTGAGCGGGCGCTACCACTGGGACCAGACGCTGATCCACAATGAATTCATGTATTCGCTGAGCAACCAGATCGGGCGCTACGCCAGCCGCACCCGCTTTGTCGAACTGTATTTCAACACCGGCGGCGGCACGTTTAGCTCGGGCGACTACTTCGGCGTCTATTCGATCCAGGAGAAGATCAAGCGCGACGGCGACCGGGTGGATGTCGAGCGGCTGCCGGACGACGACGACACGCTGCCGGCGATCTCCGGCGGCTACGTCACCAAGATCGACCGCGCCGACCCCGGCGATGTCGGCTTTCCCGCCGCCGCGCAGACGATCCGCTGGGTCTATCCGAAGGAGCAAGAGGTAACCACCGCCCAGCGCAACTATCTGCAAGGCTATTTCAACGACTTCTACGCGGCGCTCCAGTCGCCCAACTTCTACGAGCCGGACACCGGCTACGAAAAGTATATCGATGTCGATTCATGGATCGACCACCATATCCTCAACACGATCCCGAAGAACTCGACGCCTTCCGCCTGAGCGGATACCACCACAAGGAGCGCGGCGGCAAGATCGCCATGACCCGGCGTGGGACTTCGACCGCTCGATGGATTCGACCGACGGGCGCGACGACAACTTCAACGTCTGGCGCGGGCAGACCGGGGACGAGGGCACCGACTTCTTCCGCTACACCTGGTGGGACCGGCTCTTCGAGGACAAGAACTTCTGGCAGCGCTGGCTGGACCGCTACACCGCGCTCCGGCAAAGCGAACTGAGCAATGCCAACGTCCACGCGACCATCGACGGGATGGCGGCGGAGATCGGACCGGCGGCGGCGCGAATTCGCGCGCTGGACTGGCTACCCGCCGCGCAACAGCGGCTCCAACCACATCCCCGGCAACACGGCTCAACGGCACCGGGACGGCGAGATCCACATGAAGGACTGGCTGCAGGCGCGCATGGAATGGATGGATGACCAGTTCCTGCGGCAGCCGACCTTCAGCGCGCCGGGCGGCAACGTCCCCGGCGGATACCAGCTCGTCATCGATTCGGCAAGCCTCTCCGAGGACCCGACCCGCCGCATCTACTATACATTGGACGGCACCGACCCGCGCCCGTTCGCCCGCGACTTCTTGCCGGAGATCACCGCGACCTTCGTCGGCGACACAACCCAGGTCCGCGCGCTGGTCCCGACCAGCGACATCGGCACGTCCTGGCAAGGCGGCAGCGAACCCTATAACGACTCGGCTTGGACCGCCGGGCAAAACGGCGTCGGCTACGAGAACAGCAGCGGCTACGAAAGCTACATCCATATCAACTTGCACTCGCAAATGTATAACGCGCGGACGACCGCCTATATCCGCATTCCGTTTACGGTAAATCCTGGCGACCTGGACGATGTCGATTTCTTAACGCTCGGCATGCGGCGCGACGACGGGTTTGTCGCGTTCCTCAACGGCACCCAGGTCGCGGCTTCTTCCAACGCGCTGGCTGTCGCTCAACTACCTGAGCGCGGCGAGCGCCGACAATCCGGACGGCAACGCGATCGGGTTTGAGGAATTCGACCTCAGCGCCCACCTCAACCTGTTGGCGGAAGGCGAAAACATCCTCGCCATCCACGGTCTGAACCGCAATACGACCTCCAGCGATTTCCTGATCGAGGCGCGGCTCACCGCCGGGAGAGACCCGGACCCGATCGCGGAGGTCCAGCCCAATGCCATCGAATACACCGGACCGGTCACGCTGGCGGGACCCGCCAACGTCTTTGCCCGAGCCTACGATCCGGGCGGCTCCTACGATCCCTTCCCCTACGTGCCAGCCAGCCAGAAGCCGGTCGGCACCCCGTGGAGCGCGCCGCTCCAGGCGATCTTCTACCCGGGGCGACCGATCCGGCGGCGGCGAACCTCGCCATCACCGAGATCATGTATCACCCGGCGGAACCCGTGCCCGTCAGAGCGCCGCCGCACTTCGGCGACCAGGGGCGCTTCGAATATCTCAACATCACCAACATCGGCGGCTCCCCGATCAACCTGACCGGCGCGCGCTTCACCAGCGGGATCGACTATGCGTTTCCCGCCGGCCAGATCAATGCGCTCGACCCCGGCCAGACGCTGGTGCTTTGCAAGGACGCGGCCGCCTTCGCCCACCGCTACGGCGCCGGCGTGACGCCCCATGGCGAGTTCGGCGGCAACCTGAACAACAGCGGCGAAACGATCACCCTGGTCGATGCGGGCAACACCACGATCCTGACCTTCACCTACTCCGACAACGCCCCTTGGCCGGCGGAGGCGGACGGTCCCGGCTACGCGCTCGTTTTGATCGATCCGGCAGGCAGCCCTGATTACAACGACGCGGCGAGCTGGCGGGCGAGCCTCGACATCGGCGGCACGCCCGGCGGCGTCGCGCTCAACAGCTACGCCGACTTTGCCAACGCCTATTTCGATGAGGACGAAGAGGGCATGCCTGCCCTCGCCGACCCCAATGCCGACGCCGACGGCGACGGCTGGTCAAACGGCGCAGAATTCGCCCTCGGCACCAACCCGCGGGATCCGCTCAGCGTGCCAAACGTCACCCCGCTGCCGCCCACCGAAGCCGGCGAGTGGTCGATCCGATTCCGCCGCCGGATCGCCGGCGACTTCACGATCCAGCCGGTCGCCGCCAGCAACCTCGCCGGGCCATGGGACGGGGAACTCAGCCCAGCGGGCAGCGCGCCCAACGGCGACGGCACCGCGACCGAGACATATTCCGGCGCCGCCGGAGACGCCGGGTTTGCCCGGCTGGAGATCGTGTTGCCTCAATGACTGCGACCTACGGGACGCCTCGCCAGTGACCTCCGCCGGAAGGTGTTGGTCTTTCTGGCGGGCGAGCAGCTTCACCCGTTGGGATTTGAGGATCGGCAGGATGCCGGTGCAGCCTCGCTGCCGCGCCCGGAGGCGCGGTGCCAGATGGAGAGCAAACCGCTTGTCTTCCGCCGCGCTCGACCTAATAACCAATCGCCACCCCTCAAACCAATCGCTTTCCCATCCCCGTGTCCCACTACGTCATCGCCATCGACGGTCCCGCCGCATCCGGAAAAAGCAGCGTCGCCAAAGTGCTGGCCGACCGGCTCGGGCTAGTCTATGTGAACTCCGGGGCGATGTATCGGGCGATGGCGTGGGCGGCGCTGGAGCGCGGGATCGATCCGGGCGATGCGGCGGGCGTCTGCGAGATGATGGGGCGGATCGCCATCGACTGCGGGCGGGAGGGCAGCGCCTCGACCATCGCGGTCGACGGCTATAACCCGGCGGCGCACCTGACCGAAGACCGGGTCAACGCCAGCGTCTCCGCCATCGCCAGCATCCCGGAGGTGCGCGAGCGCCTGGTCGCCGAGCAGCGCGCCTACCTGGAGCATTCCGACATCGTGATGGAGGGCCGCGACATCGGATCGGTGGTCTTCCCCGACACGCCGTTCAAATTCTACCTGAGCGCCCGCCCGGAGGTGCGCTCCGGCCGCCGCCGCGCGCAGGGTCAGGACGACGCCATCGAAGAACGCGACCGGCAGGACTCGACCCGCGCGTCCTCGCCGCTCGTCATCCCGGAGGGAGCCACCGTCATCGACACCTCCGAACTCGATATCGATGGCGTGGCGGAGGCGATCGTCGCGAAGCTGCGGGAAGGCGGGATAGCGGCGTAGGCGATTTGAAAGCGCCTAGCCTTTGCCACCGAATAAAGGTATTTGGTTTACCGATGCCTGCCCCACGCCATCTCACCGCGATCGCCGCGGTTTCCTTGCTTGCCCCGCCCGCGCAGGGCGCGGAGGAATTTTCGGCGATCCAGCCGATCTTGGAGGCGAACTGCTACCGCTGCCACGGCGGGGAAAAGACCAAGGGGGACATCAATCTGACCGACTACACCACGCTGGCCACGATCCAGCGGAACCCGAAGTTCTGGGAGAATGTGGCGCATACGGTGGAGGCGGGCGAGATGCCGCCGGAGGACGAAAAACAGCCGTCGGACGAGGAGCGGAAGCGGCTGCTGGCGTGGATCAAAGACGCGGTGACGAACATCGACTACAGCAAGATCCCGAAGGATCCCGGGCGCCCCGCCTTGCGCCGCCTCAACCGCGAGGAATACAACAATACGATCCGCGATCTGTTCGGCGTCGATTTCCGCCCCGGCAAAAACTTCCCCGAGGACGGCGCGGGCGACGGCGGCTTCAACAACAACGGCGACGCGCTCTTCCTGCCGCCCATCCTGATGGAGAAATACCTCGAGGCGGCCAACGCGGTGCTCGCCGACGCTTTCGCCAACGAACGCTCCAGGGCGCGCCTGCTCTTCGCCGCGCCGGCCGGCGACGATCCGGCGGAGGCGCGCGCGGCGGCGGAAAAGACGCTGAAGTTCTTCGGCGCCTACGCGTTCCGCCGCCCGGTCGAGGACGCAGACCTCGCCCCGTATCTCGCCTTGTTCGACCGGGGTTCTAAGCGGGGCGATTCGTTCGCGGACTCGCTCAAGCTGGCGCTGCGCGGCGTCCTGATCTCGCCGCGCTTCCTCTACCGGATCGAGGCGGATAAATCCGGGAAGGCGTGGAAGATCGACGACTTCGAGCTGGCCAGCCGGCTCTCGTATTTCCTGTGGTCGTCGATGCCGGACCGCGATCTGTTCGCCGCCGCCGCCGAGGGCAAGCTTCCCAGCCCGCCGAGCTGGAGGCGCAGGTCAAGCGCATGCTGGCGGACGAAAAGGCATCGGCGCTGGCGGACACTTCGCTTAGGCCAGTGGTTCGGCTTCGACAAGCTGAAGACGACGGCGAACCCGGACCCGGAGCGCTACCCGCAGTTCACGATGCCGCTGCGCGTCGCCATGTATCGGGAGGCGACCGAGTTCTTCACCTCGCTGCTGCGCGAGGACAAAAGCATCCTCTACCTGCTGCACTCCGACTACACGTATGCCAACGACGTGCTCGCCCGCCACTACGGCATCCCCGGCGTGCAGGGCAGCGAGATGCGCCCGGTCAAGCTGCCGGACCGCAACCGCGGCGGCGTGCTCGGCATGGGCGCGATCCAGGTGGCGACCTCGCTCCCGCTGCGCACCAGCCCGGCGATCCGCGGCAAGTGGGTGCTCGAAGAATTGCTCGGCACCCCGCCGCCGCCGCCGCCGCAGAACGCCGGGCAGCTTCCGCAAGACGACCGGCAGCCGGACGGCCTCACGTTCCGCCAGCGCCTCGAACTCCACCGCAGGGAACCAAGCTGCGCCGGATGCCACAAGCGCATGGACCCGCTCGGTTTCGGGCTCGAAAACTTCGACGCCATCGGGCGCTGGCGCACCGAGCAAAACGGCAAGCCGATCGACGCGGCCGGCGAGCTGCCCACCGGCGAGTCCTTCGCCAGCCCCGCCGACCTCAAGCGCATCCTGCTCACCCGGCGCGAGGCATTCGCCCGCCACATGACCGAAAAGATGCTGTCCTACGCGCTCGGGCGCGGCGTCGGCTACACCGATCTGCCGACCATCAAATCGGTCGGCGAAGCGGTGATCGCCGACGATTACAAAATCGGGACGATGGTTTTGGAAATTGCCAAGAGCTACCCGTTCCAGCACCGGCGTAATTGATCGGCATGATCCGGATGCCCGCCATCGCCGGGGTGATCGCCCGCCGCCTCCTCGTCAACTACCGCCTCGACCCCGCGGCGGCGGAGCGCCTCATGCCCGCGCCTTTTCGCCCGCTGACCTATCGCGGCTATGCGATCGCCGGGATCTGCCTGATCCGGCTGGAAAAGGTGCGCCCCGCCGGGCTGCCCGCGCTCGCCGGCATCGCCAGCGAGAACGCCGCGCACCGGTTCGCCGCCGAGTGGGATTCTCCCGACGGCCCGCAGACCGGCGTCTTCATCCCGCGCCGGGACACCGGCTCGGCGCTCAACCACCTCGCCGGCGGCCGCCTCTTCCCCGGCGAGCACCACCTTGCGAAATTCGAGGTCGCCGACGACGGCGAGCGCGTCGCGCTTTCCATGCGGTCGGACGACGAATCGTGCCAGCTCCGCGTCGCCGGCCATTCCGCCGCTGAGCTGCCCGGTGACTCGCTGTTCCCGTCGCTGGCCGAGGCATCGGGATTTTTCCAATGCGGGACCGGCTACTCCGTGACGAAAGCCCCCGGGCGGTTCGACGGCATCCGGCTCGTCATCCCGCAGTGGGAGGCGCGGCCGTTCGCCGTCGATGAACTCGCGAGCAGTTTCTTCGACGATCCGGCGATCTTCCCGCGCGGCGCGGCGATCTTCGACCACGCCCTGGTCATGCGCGGGATCGCACACCGGTGGGAGCGCTGCGGCGACCTGCGCTGCGGGTGAGGCGGGCGCGCCATCCCGAATGGGAGGAAAGATCGCGATTTCCGCAGTCGAATTATTAGGCGTCCCCGATTAAGAATCCCACCATGCGATACATCGAACCCCACGCCCACATGGTCAGCCGCACCACGGATGACTACGAGCGGATGGCGGCCGCCGGCTGCGCGGCGATCTGCGAGCCTGCCTTCTGGGCGGGCTTCGACCGGAATTCCGCGCAGGGCTTCTACGACTATTTCCGGCAGATCACCGAATACGAGCCGAAGCGCGCCGCGAAGTTCTGCATCCCGCACTTTAGCTGGCTGTGCATCAACCCGAAGGAGGCGGAAGACACCGCGCTGGCCGACGAGGTGATCGCCCTGATCCCCGAATTCTTGGAAAAGCCCAACGTGCTCGGCATCGGCGAGATCGGCTTGAACAAAAACAGCCGCAACGAGCTGGCGATCTTCGAAAAGCACGTCCAGCTCGCCGTCGAGCACGACCAGCTCATCCTCGTCCACACGCCGCACCTCGAAGACAAGCTCAAGGGCACGCGCCTGATCGTCGATGCCCTGCAAAGCGCGGGCGTCGATCCGGCCCGGACGATCATCGACCACGTCGAGGAACACACCGCGCCGCTCGTCCTCGACGCCGGGTTCTGGGCGGGCATGACGCTTTATCCCGAGTCGAAATGCACACCGCAGCGCGCCATCGACATGCTCGAACTCTACGGCGCGGAGCGGATCTGGATGAACGCGGCCTGCGACTGGGGCATCAGCGATCCGATGGCGGTGCCCAAGACCGCGCTGGAGATGCGCCGCCGGGGATTCACCGCCGAGCAGATCGACAAAGTCGTCTTCCAGAACCCGCACACCTTTATGAGCCAATGCCCCCGGTTCCGGATCTGAGGCAATTTTTTCCAATAAGACCCTAGGCATCAGCGAAATAGGGATTATAGTAATTTTATGCATCGCACCACCACCATCGCTGTTTCGGCGCTGGCGCTCGCCATGGCGGGTGCCGCGCAGGCGCAGAACCTAGCGGCCAATGCCGCCGGGGCGGGCGCCGCAAAACCCGAGCGCCCCGCCGACACGCGCCCGCTCGACGCGGTGGTGCAAGACCTTGGCGACGATAAGTTTATCGTGCGCAATGCCGCCGAACGGACCTTGCTTGGGCGGGTGTCGGAAGGCAAAGATTTCACGGTGGACCCGCTGGTGGCGCTCTATCATCGGGAGGCGAATCTCGAAGTGAAATACCGCCTGCGCAACATCCTGCGCGCCTCGGAGAAGGATCGGTATTTCAACCGGCCGACCGCCTTTCTGGGTATCCAGATGATGACCTCGCGGCACATCGGGGACGACCAGCGGCTCCATGCCACCGTCATGGTGACCGATGTCATCGCAGAAACCTCCGCCGACAAGGCGGGGCTGCGCCAAGGCGATCACATCATCGCGATCGACGGCCGTTACTTCGAGGAGGACGCCAGCGCCGGCTTCGCCGGATACGTCAGCAACAAACCGGTCGGCACCGAAGTCGAACTGGAGGTCAAGCGGGCCGGCGGCGCGGAGCCAAAGACCGAAAAAATCAAAGTGCAGCTCGGCGCGCGCCCCGAGGAGCTGCGCAGCTACAACGTGCGGGACGAGCGCGCCTTCGACCAGCATTTCGACGAATGGCTGCGGCAAAGCGCACCGCCCAGGGAATTCCCCATCGTCCCGGAGATCCCGAAAGATCCTGAGCCGCCGGAGGCAGCAGGGGAAAATAGCGGCGCGGAGGAAAAGTGACCGGCGGGCGCGCTCCGTTTGAAATCCGGGTGATTTGCCCGTCAAGTCCGCCGCGATGACGCCCGTGGCGCAAACCCTCCTCTTCGACCTCGCGGTCTTTCTGATCCTCGCGCTCGGCGTGGGCACGTTTGCGTTTGCCCTCGTCCGGCGGGCGTCCCCGCTGATCGGCTGGCACGGGCACGGGAACGTCTGGACCGGGCCGTTCCGGCGCCTGGACCTCGCGCTCGTCTTCCTCTACCTCGGGCTGCACCTCGCCATCCTCGTCGCCGCCGCGCAGGAGCCGCCAGCATCCGGCGGCGCAGCGCAATCCGGCGGCGGCCCGTGGGGTGCCCTGCTTCTGGAAAGGGCGCTGCCGGGCGCCGCCCTCGTCTTTTACCTCGGCATCGCCCGCTCGATCGACGTGCGCGAAGCCTTCGGGCTCGAGCGGCTCCGGCTCGGGCAGATCGTGGTGTGGGGCATCGGCGCAGCCGCCGTGCTGGTGCCGCTGGCGCGCGGCGCGGCGTGGCTCTTCAACCGGGCATTTCCGGGCTGGGAGCCGCCCGCCCCGGCGGTCGCCCTGCCCGGCTCGCTCCTCGTTTTGGCGATGCCGCTCTTTGAGGAAGTGCTCTTCCGCGGCGTGCTCTACGCGGTCGTGAAGCGCTTTTCCGACCGCTACTTCGCCGCCATCTTATCCGCCGGAGCCTTCGCGCTCGCCCACTACGACGTCGGCGCGCTCGCCCCGCTCTTTGCGCTCGGCATCGGGCTGGCGCTCGCCTATGAGCTGAGCGGCTGCCTGTGGGTGCCGATCGCCGCCCACGCCGCCTTCAACGCCTGGGGCTTGATCCGCGCCGCCGCCTAGCTAGCGCGCCCATCCCGATCCATGACAAAGCGACGAAACCCAACCCTCGCCCAAGCCGGCGAAGACGCCGCCGTCGAAGCGCTCACCGCCCTGCTGCCGGCGGGCGCGGACTTGCTCGTCGGACCGGGCGACGACTGCGCGGTGCTCGCCGGATCGAAGCGGGGCGAGGCGCTCGTTTTCAAAACCGACTGCCTGATCGAAGGCGTCCACTACGCGCCGGACACGCCGCCGCGGCAGGTCGGGTGGAAGGCGATGGCGCGGACGCTCTCCGACCTCGCGGCGATGGCGGCGGAGCCGTGGCAGGCGCTCGTCACGCTGGCGATCCCCGGCGACCGGTCGCTGCGCGACGCCAAAGCGCTCTACCGCGGGATGGCGAAGGCGGCGGCGGAATTCGGCTGCGGCATCTGCGGCGGCGAAACCGCCAACCCCGGCTCCGGCGGCGGCGAGCGCACCGTCATCTCCGTGGCGATGCTCGGGCGGATGCGCGGGGTCAAACCGGTGCTCCGCTCCGGCGGCATCGGGCGACCGCTTGTTCGTCACCGGGCAGCTCGGCAGGCTCGTTCAAGAGCGGTCGGCATCTCCGGTTTCGCCCGCGCCTTGACCGCAGCCGCTGGCTGGCGGAAAACGCGCCGCCTTCCGCGATGATGGACCTCAGCGACGGTCTCGCCATGGACCTGCCCCGCCTCGCCAACGCCAGCCGCTGCGGCTATCGGATCAACGCCGAAAAACTCCCCAGCATCGCGGCTGCAGCACTGGGCGAAGCGCTCGGCGACGGCGAGGACTACGGGTGCTCGCCGCGGTCCCGCCCCGGAGTGCCGTACAACTGTCTGCTGCCCGCTGGGGCACAGCGTTCCCGATCTCCCGCTCACCGAAATCGGATCGCTCGATGCCCCCGGCGTCGCCGAGCCGCCCCTGTCCGGCGGCTGGGACCACTACGCCGCTCGCGCGGCGGATGCGTAGGCGGCGACGTTACGCTGAAAAGGTCCGGCGGCGCAGGGCAGCGCGTCACCGTTGACCGCCCCGCTTTGGCGAAGGCGGCGCGCCTTCCGCCGGACGGCTCGGAGCGGTCCCTGCCTCGGCGGCCGCCCGTAGAGACGCCACTCCTGCCCGCCTTGGACCTGCGGCATCGCCTTCCCCATCCGGCGCGAAGCGTTCCGATGGCGATCAAATCGGCGGCCTGCCGCCAGCACGCGATTCACATCGCGGCGCTCACTTCCTCCACGACCGAACCGTTGCCGGAATTCGACGATCCCGCGTTGGGCTGCGGCGGCTTGACCAGCTTGTCGATATCGGCGACGACCTCGTCGGTGCTCAGGATGCGGGCGTAGCGGTCGCGCAGCGTCTTGATCGACGCATCGTGCAGATCCGCCGTCTGCGTCGTGCAGGCATCCTCGACCAAGGTGACGAAGTAGCCTAGGTCGCAGGCGTCGCGCACCGTGGTCTCGACGCATTCGTTGGTGTAAACGCCGACGACGTAGAGCGCGCGGATGCCAAGGTTCTGGAGGACGTAGTTGAGGTTGGTGCTCGAAAAGACGCCGCTGGCCGTCTTGTTGATGACGATCTCATCGCCCTGGGGCGCGATCTCGTCGAGAAATTCCGCCTCCTTGCTGCCGGGCGCAGCGAGCAGCTTCAGCCGCTTGTGCCCGCCGCTCCGGTCGCGCCCGTCCCTGGTCAACGCCTGGATGCGGACGTGGATGACCTCCAGCCCGTGGCTGCGGAACGTGTCTTGCAGCGCGCGGACATTCGGCAGCACCCACTCGCGCAGGCTGGTGAAGTAATACCGCCGCCCGGTCTTCGGCACGCCGCTCGATTCCGGATCGGCGAACACGCCGAAGCCGTCTGCCGCATCGAGGTATTGGAGGTCGATGCAGAGCAACGCGGTGTCCCGCGACTTGAGGAGTTCGACGTGCTGGGGAGCCTCGATGATCGATTCGCGGTAGGTTTCCCGCAGCGGATCGTTGTGTTGCTGGGGCGCGCTGGAGTTGCTTCGGGTCATGCTCAAGATTGGGGCGTGGGTCGGTGAAATGGTGGGTGTGATTCAGGTTAAAGTGCCGGTCGATCGGCGGCTCCGGCTTTCTGCAAGACGCTGCGGAGCAGGAGATTCGCGCCGTTCTCGATATCGGACCAGTCGGTCCACTCGGCGGGGGAGTGGCTCAGCCCGTCCTTGCTCGGCACAAAGATCATCGCCACCGGCGCGATGGTCGCGACGATCTGCGCGTCGTGCGCCGCGCCGCTCGGCATCCGCCGGTAGCTCAGGTCCAGCGCCTTCGCCTCCGCCTCGATCAGATCGACCAGAGATGTCTCGCAGGCGACCGGCGCGATCTCGCTCTGGATCTCGAATTCCATCATCAGGTCCCGCCGCCGGGCGATCGCCGACAGCGCCTTGCGCATCGCCGTCGCCAGCTCGGCGAGCACCCCGGCATCAGTGTCCCGCACGTCCAGGCTGAACTCGACCTCACCCGGCACCGTGTTGGGCGCGCCGGGCACGATCTGCACCGAGCCGACGGTCGCCCGGCTGTGCTCGCCGCCGTTCTCGTCGAGGATGCGCGGGCATTCGTGGGCGAAGTCGGCCAATCCCATGAAGGCGTCGCGGCGCATCGCCATCGGGGTGGTGCCGGCGTGGTTGGCCTCGCCGCGGAACCGGACCAGCCACTTGGTCAATCCGGTGATGTTCTCGACGATGCCGACGCTTTCGCCGCTGCGGTCGAGGACCGGACCTTGCTCGATGTGCAGCTCAAAGTAGGCGGCGACCGATTCCGGCGGGCGGCGCGCGTCCAGCGCCTCCATCGGCTCCATCCCATGCGCCGCCATCGCCTCGCGCAGCACCACGCCGTCCAAATCCTCGTCATACAGCCGCTCGGGCGAGATCATCCCGGCGAACGACTGCGACCCCAGCATCCCGCCAAAGCGCCCCTCTTCATCGCTGAACGAAATCAACTCGACCGGATGCCGGAGCGCCGCGCCGGACTCGCGCAGCACGCGCAGGCACTCTAGCCCGCAGAGCACGCCGAGCGATCCGTCCAGCATGCCGGCGCGCGGCACGGTATCGGTGTGGGAGCCGATCAAAACGGCCGGAGCCCTGGGATCGGAGCCGTCGAGCCGCCCGATGACGTTGCCGGCCCCGTCCATCCGCACCTGGGAGCCGCCCGCTTCGAGCTGCCCCATCAGCCAGCGTTTCCCCTCCATATCGGCGTCGGTGAACGCCATCCGGTAGATCCCCCGGTCCCCGCGGTTGACCCCGATTTCGCTCAGGGCAAGGATGTCTGACTTCAGGCGGGGGAAATTGATCTGGGGAATCGGCATTGGTCTCGGCAGCGCGGATCGCGGTTCGCGGATCGCGGCGCAAATTGGGGTGAGTTTTTGGGCGGGGTTACGGGGGCGGGCGGCGCAGGGCAGCAGATCTTATGCCTTTGCCTGCCTGGGGCTGCCGCCGGAAAGTGCGGCCGCGCCTTCGTTGCGACAACCTATTTGAGCGCGGCGGAGAATTCGGCTTTCGTAGCGCCCTTCCCCCATACCCCATGTCGCGCTACGATGCCATCATTCTCGGCGGCGGACCGGCGGGCAGCACCGCTGCGGCGGTCCTCGCCCGCGCCGGGCGCCGCGTCGTGGTCGTGGAAAAAGAAAAATTTCCGCGCTTCCACATCGGGGAGTCGCTGCTGCCCTACAACCGGGGCTTGTTCGAGGAAATCGGCGTGTGGCCAAAGCTCGCCCGCGCCGGCTTCGTCACCAAACTCGGCGCGCGCTTCGAACTCGGCTCCGGCGAGCGCGCCACCCGCCTCGCGTTCCGCAACGGGGCGTTCAACCAATTCACCGAGGCGATCCACGTCGAGCGGGCCGAGTTCGACGAAATCCTGCTGCGCCACGCGGCGGATCTCGGCGCGGAAGTCCGCGAGGGCTGCGCCGCCACCGGGTTTGCGATCGGTGCCGAATCGGCGCGCGTCCGCCTCGCGGGCGGCGATGAATTGGAGGCGTCGATGGTGCTCGACGCGACCGGCATCGTGAATTTCACCGGCAATCTGGAGGGGATCCGCCGCCCGCACGAAGGGCTGCGCAAAGTCGCCATCTTCGGCCACTTCCGCGGCGTCGCCTTGCTCGAAGGCGAAGAATCGGGCGACATCGCGATCGTGCGGCTCAAGCGCGGCTGGGTCTGGCTGATCCCGATCGGCGCGGACAAGGTCAGCGTCGGCTTGGTGATAGACGCCGCCGACCGCCAGGCGGACCGCCGACCGGCAGACGCGATCTTCGCCGAGGCGATGGACTCCGCGCCGGCGCTGCAACGCCGGATGGGCGCGGCGCAGCCGCTCGCGCCGCTCCGGTCGCTCGCCGACTTTTCCTACCGCAACGAACGCTTCGCCTCGCCCCGGCTCATCCGGATCGGGGACGCCGCCGGCTTCCTCGATCCGATCTTTTCCTCCGGCGTCTATCTCGCCATGCACTCCGGGCGGGACGGCGCGCGTGCCGCGCTCCGGGCGATCGACGCCGGCGTGGCGTATCATGGCGCGATGCGCCGCTACGAGACGAGGCTCCGGCGTTCGATGGGGATCTACCTGCGGATGATCGAGCAGTTTTACACCAAATCGTTCATCCAAGTTTTGCTCGAACCGAAGGAGACCTTCCGGCTCGCCTCCGCCGTCAACACGGTGCTCGCCGGGAATATCGGCGGCGGGTTCCCGGTCTGGTGGCGGCTGAAGGTATTCTTCGGCATCGTCGGATTGCAGAAGCGGCTGCCGCTGGTCGAGCGGGTCGAGGTGTGAGGACAAAGCCGCCGGATCAGCGCCTCCGGCATTTTTTTAAGAAAGCACGAAAGCCCAGATGCGCTGTTGAAAGGGAGGCGCAACCCGCTAGCGTTTTACTCTTCTCGCCGTAGGCGGAATCCCACCCCACGCTCCAAACCCAAATCCCGAACCATGAATCCCAAACTTTCCCGTAGAAACTTCGTCCGCGCCGCTGCGGCGGCGGGGCATCCACCGCCTTCGGCGTCCCCAACATCATCCTCGGCCAGAACAAGGGCGACAAGCTCCGCGTCGCATTCGTCGGCGTCGGCGGCATCGGCGGCAGCCACACCGGCATGGCGCACAGCAAGGGCGATATCTGCAACTGCTTCTGCGACGTGGACACGACCCGCATGGAGAATGCCTCCAAGCGCTGGCCCAAGGCGAAAGCCTACCAGGACTACCGCGAGATGTTCGAGAAAGAGAAGGACAACTTCGACGCCGTGATGGTCGGCGTGCCGGACCACCACCACTACCCGGCCACGATCCTGGCGATGCAGATGGGCAAGCATTGCTACACCCAGAAGCCGCTCACCCACACGATCTGGGAGGCCCGCGAATTGCTCAAGGCGTATGAGGCGAACCCGAAGCTGGTCACCCAGATGGGCAACCAAGGCCACGCCAACGAAGGCAACCGCCTGATGGTCGAATGGGTCCAGCAGGGCAAACTCGGCGACATCAAAGAAGTCCACTGCTGGACGAACCGCCCGGTCTGGACCCAGCCGCGCACCACGCCGGAGGGCGCCGATGAAATCCCCGCGAACCTCAACTGGGATTGCTGGATCGGACCCGCCCCGATGCGGAAATTCAAAAAGGACATCTACCATGCGTTCCAGTGGCGCGGCTGGTGGGACTTCGGCGGCGGCGCGCTCGCCGACATGGCCTGCCATACGATGGACTGCGTTTACTGGGCGCTCGACCCCGGTGCTCCGACCAAGGTCGAAGTCATCGAATGCACCGATATGCCGGAGGGTAACTTCCCGGCGAAGTCCCGCCTGAAGTTCACCTTCCCGGCAAAGGGCGACCGCCCCGGATTCGACTTCTACTGGCACGACGGCGGGCTGAAGCCCGACCATCCGGCGCACCTCGAAGAAGGTCGCGACCTGCCGAACACCGGCGCGCTCTTCATCGGCTCCAACGCCTCGCTCATGTCGTCCGGCGACTACGGCGACAGCCCGCGCATCATCCCCGAAACGAAGATGCAGGAGATCGGCAAGCCGGAGAAAACGCTCGACCGCTCGCCCGGTCACTACGACGAATGGCGCGCCGCCTGCCTCGGCGAAAAGCCGCGCGAATTCGCCAAGTCGAACTTCTCCTACTCGGCTCCGTTCTCCGAGGTCGTCCTGCTGGGCAACCTGGCGCTCCGCGCCGGCAAGGGCAACACGTTCGGCTGGGATTCCGCCAACCTGAAAGTCACCGGCATGGACGAGCTCAACCAGTACGTGAACAAAGAGTATCGCGAAGGCTGGAAGTTCTAATCCGCCGCCGCTCGAATCTTTCGATCAGCAAAATTCAAAGCTGCCCCCGCGCCTGCGGGGGCAGCTTTTTTCTTGTCCAGGAAACGCGGTGGAACCGCAGATCTCGACAAAATTTGACAAACCGTCCGCCGGGCGCGCGATGACCACCGGCGCGCAATGACATCATACGCCCCAACGGGGCACCCTGAGATAGCCCAGGGCAACGCCCTGGGGTTTTGCCCGCCTACGAGACTGAGCCCTGAAGGGGCGACCTGATTCCCCGAGCGCCGCCGGGCTTTTAGGTCGCCCTTTCAGGGTTAGCCAGATT
>JAWLBD010000075.1:0-23186 GCA_041395145.1 Verrucomicrobiales bacterium
TGCGGATGGCGAGTTCTTCCGCGCGGTGGCGAACCAGGGGCCGCGCAAGGGCGAGGGCGGATCGACCCGGCAGGGTCGCTATGCGTTTACCGCCGCCGGCAAGCTGCTCGGCTTTAACAACAACCGGGGACCCGAGCGATTGCTCCGCATGCTCGGCGAGGCGCTGGACGCCTGGTCGAATCTGCCCGCTGCCGAGCGCAGCCCGGAGAAGGTCGAGGACGGCCGCGAGGACCCGCGCTATGCGAAGGCTCCGCCGGCGGAGGGCGCGGTGGTCAAAGTCTATACCCGCGTGATGGAGGAGGGTGCGGCGGGCAAATCGCTGCAGCGCTGCGAGGCTCCGGCGGCGGACGAAAGCTTCCGCCACCGCGGGTTCGGCGCGGCGACCGACCATCTGTGGCTGCGCGCCGAGGACCTCGCCGCGCTCCGCCCGCCCGCCGATGCCAAGGCGGGGCAGCCGATCCCGGTGCCGGCCGCCATCGCCGCGCGCATCGCCCGCTTCCACCTGACCGACAATTCGCGGGGCGAGCCGCCGCATTGGAACCGCGACGAGATCCGGCAGCTCGCGCTCCAGATCGTGCCGCAGGGTGGGGGAAAGGCGCGGCTCGAAGGCTCCGCCCACCTCGAAACCAAATCCGGCGACCGGGGGTTCCAGGGCAAGATCCTCGGCTCGCTCGCATTTGACGGCGGGGCGCTGGCGAAGCTCGATTTCATCGCGCTGGGCGACCACTGGGGCGACGGTCCCTACACGAAGGGCGCGCGCCCGGGCCGCACGCCCATCGGGTTCGCCTTCCAATACCTGCCGGAGCCAAAGCCCGCCGACCAGATCCCGCCGCAGGCCGGGCGCTGGCTGCAGGGCTACTACGAGGCGGATCGGCACTAATCGGCACCGGCCGGACCGCGCGTCCGCATTTGCGCAGCGGGCATTCCCGGGCATCGTCTCCGCCCATGAGCCGACTGCCCGACCTGATCGATGTGGTATCCGGGGCGACCTCGTCGCTGATCGGGCGGGTCTTCCTCTTCTTCGCCGCAGGCAGCCTAGGCACGATCGTCGGCGTCTCGTGCGGCATGGTCCAGGAATTTGCGGACATCCCTGCCGTGATTCCGGAGTTGTGGGATGGTCTGACCGGGGTGGGTCCCGCGTTGCTGCTCGCCTTTGTCTCGTGGCCGATTGCCGCGCTCTTTGGCTGGAAGGGGCTGGCGATCTTTATCTACCCGCTGCCGTTTCTCGTCTTCGCCTATCGCCTTCTCTACGACGAAGACGCCAATCACCTGCGCTGGTGGATGGGGCTGGTCGCGTTCCAGTCCGGATTTACGGTGGTTTCGGTCGGGTCCGGCTGGCTTTCATGGTGCCTTTGGGTCGTCTTCGCATTCGGCGCGGCGGCAGCCGTCTATGGGTTCGAGTATCTCCAGCGGGAAGAACTCGACCGCGCTTTCGCCGACGATGGCGGATTGCCCGAAAGCGACCCCGAACCAGACTCCGCCGCCTCCGATAGGCTAGCCTTCGGTCCGGTGCCGGATGAATCTGCCCGGCAGCGCGTTCAACCGCCGCCACCCCAACCCCAAAATAGCCGCGCCGACCGCGATGGCGGCCAGCGCGAAGAAGCCAACCAGTAGCGGCGAAAGCGCCACGAAAAGCGCGGCGGCGATCACGGGGTGGGTGAAGCAGGTTTGCTCGTTCATAAGGCAGATTGAGCCGCAGGAATTACGCCAAACAAGTTAAGGATTGTTAATAAATGCCCCATTTTTCCAAGTTCGCGGCAATTTATTTCGGGGGTGATTTCATTTGCTTTGGTCATCGGGTCTGAAGAATGACTTGTCGCGGAGGACTTGGCCGCCCTAATCTGGGCGCGGTCCCCGAGCCGCTGTACCGACCCGAAATTGCCCCTACCGATGACACGCTCCCCCGCTTCACCTCGCCAGCGCTGGTATCATGGCGTGAGCCGCTACCAGTGGCTGGTGCTGATCATCGCCTCCGCCGGATGGGTTTTCGATGTTTACGAAGGGCAGATCTTTGTCGCGAACATGAACGAGGCGATGGCGGCGCTGCTGCCGGACGGGACCGGGAAGGGGACCATGCAGAGCTGGAACAACTACGCGCTCGCGGCATTCCTCGTCGGCGGCGCGGTCGGCGGCGTGTTCTTCGGGTGGCTGAGCGACCGGATCGGGCGGGCCAAGACGCTCGCCTACACGATTTTGATGTATTCGGTTTTCACCTGCCTGACCGCCTTTGCGACCGACGCCTGGCAACTGCTCGCGCTGCGCTTTGTGGTCGCCATCGGGGTGGGGGGCGAATGGGCGGTCGCCAGCGCGATGGTCGCCGAGGTGTTCCCCGACCGCCTGCGGGCGCAGATGGGTTCGATCTTCCACTCGTCCAGCGTGCTCGGCACCTGGCTGGCCACGCTGGTGACCTATCTGCTCACCACGCATCCCGACAGTTGGTTGATGGCTCCGCTCCTCGATCAATTCGGGGGCACCAAGTGGCGCGCCGCCTTCGTCCTCGGCGCGCTGCCCGCTTTCCTCGTCGTCGCGGTCCGGCTCTGGCTGAAGGAACCGCCAAAGTGGCAGGAATCGGTGGCGAAATCGGGCGCGGGTGCGGGTGCGGGCGAGGCGGGCGGCAGCCGTCTGGCGGGGCTATTCAAGGGCGAGGCGCTCCGCTCGACCCTGGTCGGCGTTTCGCTGGCCACGGTGGGGCTGGCGACGTTTTGGGGCGTCCATGTTTTTGGCAAAGACTTCACCCAGGCGGCGGCGGCGGCGCAGGGATTGGCGGGGGAAGCCGTGAAGTCTGCCGAGTTGCGCGGCATGTTTTTGACCACTACGGGCGGCGGTCTCGGGTTGTTTTTCTTCGGTCCGATCTGCGCGTGGCTCGGGCGGATCCGCACCTTTGCCGCCTTCCACATCGGCGGGTTTCTCACCGGGTTTTTGATGTTCAGGTTTGGTTTCGATTGGTTCGCGCAGAACCCCGCATCGCTTTGGTTCGCCCTGCCGGTCTTTGGTTTCTTCACGCTGGGGATGCACGCCGGCTACGCGATCTATTTTCCGGAACTCTACCCGACCCGCCTCCGCGGCACCGGAGCCGGCTTTTGCTTCAATGCCGCCCGGCTCTTCGCCGCCCCGATCCTCATCCTTACCGGATTCCTGACCACCAGCGCCGCCGAAGGCGGCATGGGGCTGACCCGCCCGGAGACCGCCGCCTACCTGAGCTGCCTCTATCTCGCCGGCTTGGTCGTGCTACGCTTCGCGCCAGAGACGCGCGACCGGGCGCTGCCGAAGTAAATGCGCTCCGGCTTCGCGACCGGCCGGCGAAGAACTTCGCTCGGCGCGGTGGAACTTTGACCTGACCATCGTTTCTTCGATCTCGGCTGTAAAACGCCTTCGGCGTATTGGGCGAAGCGATCTCATGCGAATCCAGGGTGGTTACCCTGGGCTTCGGTGTAAATCGCCTTCGGCGTTTTGGGCGACCCAGACGCCGAAGGCGAAGGCTCCAGACAACAAAGCTCAGGGTAATCACCCTGGGAAGAACGAGGGGCTGCGGAAACCTAGACTAATTGCCAAAGTGGTTTGCGCCTATTTGAAGACCCGCCACAGCTGGCAAGCCATGGGGTGCCGCGCAATCCGGGCGTCGCGAATCCAATCTCCCCTCCTGGGAGGGGTCGGGGGTGGGTCAGCGGGCAGCGGGCGACCTTGCCAGGATCGGTCCCGGAAGGCGGACGCCTCGGCGAGGCGTCCCAACCGGCGCGCGGTGTAGCATCGGCATCCTGCCGATCATCGATTGCGGATCGCGAGGGACCACGAGTTCCGCGCGCGAAGGCGGACGCCTCGGCGAGGCGTCCTTACCGGCGAAGCGTAGCATCGGCATCCCGAACCTACTCGACGCTGAGTTGGAAGAGCAACTGCCGCGCTTCCTCGAAATCGGGGGCGATCGTCACGGCGCGTTGGGCGGCGGCGCGGGCCTCCCCGATATTGCCTAGCCGGAAATGGATGGTGGCGGCGGCGTAGGGCGGGCCGGGGTCTTCCGGGTTGGTCGATTCGGCTTTGGCCAAGGCGTTGATCGCACCTTCGGGATCGCCGATCTGATTGAGGGCGAGCCCGAGGTTATACCAGGCGCGGCTGTGGTTCGGGTCGATTTCGACCGTCTTGCGCAGCGCCTCGATCACCTTGGGCAGATTGCGCATTTCGTTGTAGGCGAGCGAGAGCTTGAACTGGAATTCCGCCTCCTCAGGCGCGAGTTCGACCGCTTTCTCCAACTGCGTCACCGCCTCCGGGATGCGCCCCATCATGCTGAGGGCGACGGCGTATTCGTGGCGCAGCGGTGCGGAGAGCGGGTCCCATTCGACCGCCTTGCCGATGAAGGCGATCGCCTCGGGCACCTGGTTGCGCGCGAGGAGGAAGACGCCGAGCTGGAGCGCGCCGGTCGGCTGATCGGTGTTGTGGTCGAGGTAGCGCCGCAGGTCCTTGGCGGCCGCCGAACTCAGGCTCACGCTTTCCCGCAGCGCCCACGCCGCGTTGACCCGGACCATGCGGATCGGATCGTCGAGCAAGGCGCGCAGCTTCGCCGCCGCCTCTGGCGCGCGCCCCGCTTCGACCGCCGGGGCGAGGCTGAGCGCGGCTTGGGCGCGGACCAGCGGATCGGCGTCCCCGAGGAAGCGGGCGAGGACTTCGACCACATCGGGTTCGTGCACCCAGCGTTCGAGCAAGGCGGCGGCGCTCGCCCGCCAGTAGGCGGCATCGCCTTCCACGCCTTCGAGCATTTTGACCATGTTCGGCTTGGCGGACGGCTTGCCCTCCCGCGCGTCGGCGATCCAGCGGGCGCGCTCGCGCGTGCGGCGCTCCATGCGGTCGCCATACCACTTCTCGACGGCGGCGAGCGCCCAGTCGGCGTCTTGGTCTTGGTGGCAGCGGTTGCAGGCATTTGGGATGCCGAGTTCCTTGGTCAGCAGCGGGTCCGGGATGGTGAATCCGTGGTCGCGGCGCGGGTGCCGCCCCATGTAGGTCGTGTGCGGCATGTGGCAGTTCACGCACTGGCTGCCCGCGCTTTCCGGCAGGTGAAACGTGTGCGCCGCCGGATCGATCGGCGGGCTGTTCGGGTAGCCGCCCGCCGTGTGGCAGCGCATGCAAAGCTGGTTGCCGGGCAAGATCGGCTTGTTGGAATGCGGGTCGTGGCAATCCAGGCAGCGGACGCCAGCGTGGAACATCCGGCTGCTGCGGAAGGACGAATAGACATAGACCTCGTCGCGGACCTGGCCGTCGGCGTAGTAAAGGTCGGTCTCGTCCACCACGGCGGGCGCGTAGTGGTCGAAGAAATTGTCGGTCGGGCAAAAGTCGCCGGTCAGCTCCGAGCGCCGCGAGTGGCAGCCTGCGCAGGTGTCGAGGATCTGGTCGGGCGTCTGCTTCTTCACGGAGGGGTCGCCCTTCCTGCCCGGATACTGCGCCTGCCAATCGGCATGCGCCTTCATCGGACCGTGGCAGGATTCGCAGCCGACCGACCGCTCGGCCATCGCCGTCTGGTAGCTGTCGGTCGCCGGCTCGTAATTTTTGCGCAGGCGGGTGTTGTGGCAGGCGGCGCACATCGCATTCCACTCATCCCGCGCCCCATCCAGTGCCCCCATTCGCTCGCGCTCGCGCGGCTCGTCGCCGAATACGCAGAACCATTCTTTGATGCGGGTCGAAGGCGGCGGCGCTCGCCTGGAGCCGGCCGCGCTCGGTCGGCACGAGGTATTGGATGAGCGGATCGTTCCCGATCGCCCGCTCGACCGGCAGCGACTCGGCAACGGCCGCCGCGCTTTCGGGATCGAACTTCACCGCCAGCTCGAACTGATCGCCCTCGCGCTTCGCCTCCGTCGGCTCGCGCCCCGCCACAAACTCGCGCGCCGGCTCGAACGCTCTCGCCATCCCGCTCCGCGCTGACCGGACGCTCCGCCTGCCCGTGGTTGGACGGCTCCCATTTGGCAAAGACCTCCGCATGGCAGGCGCGGCACGATTCGGACCCCGCGTATTGGGCAAAGACTTCCTCCTGCGGCGCATTGGGCTGAAACTCGCCGGCCCGCGGCACCGCATGCCCGTTTGCCGCCCCGCCCTTGCTAGGATTTGGTTTGTTTCCGCCGCCGCCCTCCCCACAGCTAACCACCAGCGACGCCACCACCCAAGCAGAAGCAAGGGCGGCGAGAATGGTATTTTTGGAAAGTGGTGGCAGCATCGGCGGGCGAAGATCGTAGCCAGCCGAAGGCGAGGCACCAGCAATATCGGGCGGCTATCCCAACGGCTCAGGGACCGCCGATCTCGACCACCTCGCCGCTGCCATCAACGTAGATGATGATCTTTTTCTTTCCCTTGGAGATTGGCTGGCTTTCCAGCATTGGCACCTTCGGATCCAAATCTCTCATGTTTCCCGAGGCAACCAGGGTGAATAAGTCACCCTCCAATCCAGCGTAGTGCTGAAGCTTTTCGTATGTTTCTTTGGCGAGGGGTGAATGCGCCTGCTCTCGAAATACATCCAGCGACGGGGGCAAATCCCCGCCATGGTCGATTGAGTAGTTGAAAACATCGAGACTGAGCTGCTTCCCGTGAGCGAGCGCCTTGGTCTCTTTCGCCCGCTCGGTGATTTTTCCGTAAACCGGCACTGAGAAGGAAGCGAGAAGGGCGATTCCCGTGATTGTGACGCCTATCAGTAGGGAGAGATAGCCAAGGATCAAGCCGGTGATCGCCATGCCGCCCCCCGCTCCATTTCGGCGCTTCGACCGCCCGAACCCCATGTGACCGAGGATAATCGCGGGGATGCTTAGCAAAACAGGGATGAAGAACGAAACGATGCCCAGACCTAGGCTCCAGCCGGCGGATGGGTTTGATTGGGGTTGCGGGGCGGTAGAGTCGGGCGAATTCATATCGGTGGAATTTTGCGGTGTTGCGGATCTTGGTCAGAGTCTCAAGGTTCGTCAATCTCCAACATCTCACTGCTCCCATCCGCGTAGATGACGATTTTCTTCGTGCCTTTCCAAACCGGCTGGCTCACGAGAATCGGCGTTTTGGGCGGAAGGTCGTTTAAATTTTCTCTCGCCACATAGTTAAAAGTATCGCCATCTACA
The DNA here is from genome assembly GCA_041395145.1 of Verrucomicrobiales bacterium. Taxonomy (GTDB): domain Bacteria; phylum Verrucomicrobiota; class Verrucomicrobiia; order Verrucomicrobiales; family DEV007; genus JAWLBD01. The sequence goes on from JAWLBD010000075.1 coordinate 7,080, forward strand.
TGCGGGTGGGATTGGAGGAGGGCGAGACTCTCCGCTCGGAAATTTCGGTCGATCAAGTCGTCGAGGGACTCTGGGAGCTGCCCGTTGTGGTCTTCCGCATAGTTGCGGAGCACAAGGTAAATCTGCCTTCCGTGGGCTAGGGATTTGATGGCGAGAGACTTTGGCGTCACCATCCCGTAAACCGGAATGAAGAGGGAACCAACCCACATCGCGAGGGTCGAGTAGCCGATGACAAGCCCGGCGCGGCGCGGCTTCTGACCCTGCTTTCGGGCGCGCCTCGACCCCATGTGCCCAAGGATGATCGCCAGGAGGCTGAGGAGAAACGGGACGAAGATCGAACAGATGCCCAGCCCGAGGCTCCATCTTGCGAGCGTGCTTTGGCGGCTTCTGTCGGCTGATTCATCCATGGGCGATAGTCGAGGCGATGCACAAATTCTACGCGAGGCGCCGCGGTTTGCCACGGATTCTCTGCTAGCTCGGCGGGTGACATCGGTGATTGAGCCGCCGCCGCGAAACCGTATGGTCTTGGCATGGCGAACGTCTTCCCAACAGCCATCGCGTCTGCCGCCCTGAGTCTCCCGCCATTGGCGGCGGGCGCAGCGGACTTTTCGCGCGACATCGCGCCGCTGCTCGAATCGCGCTGCGTGGAGTGCCACGGCCCGAATGTCGAGAAATCCGGCTTTGCGCTGCATACGCGCGAGCTGCTCCTGAAGGGGGGCGAGGGCGGGGCGGCGGTCGACCTGACCAAACCGGCGTCGAGCGCGCTGCTGAAGATGGTGTCGGGACCCGATCCGGAGATGCCGAAGAAAGGTGATCCGCTGACCGAAGCGCAGGTTGCGCTGTTGGCGGAGTGGGTCGCGGACGGCGCGCCGTGGCCGGAGGGCAAGGTGCTAGAAGAGCCGTTGATCGGGGATATGGATTGGTGGTCGCTCAAGCCGGTCGCCAAGCCGGAGCCGCCCGCCTTGTCAGGCGATGCCGCCCAGCGGGTGCGGACCGACATCGACCGATTCATCCTCGCCAAGCAGGCGGAGCTTGGGTTGGGCATGGCGGCGGAAGCCGACCGCCGCACGCTGATCCGGCGCGCCTACTACGATCTGATCGGGTTGCCGCCGCTCCCCGCCGAGGTCGATGCCTTCATCGCCGATCCCGATCCGCGCGCCTACGAGCAGCTCATCGACCGGCTCCTCGAATCGCCGCATTACGGCGAGCGCTGGGCGCGGCACTGGCTGGACGTCGTCCACTACGGCGACACCCACGGCTATGATAAAGACAAGCTGCGCCCGAACGCCTGACCGTATCGCGACTATGTGATCCGCTCGCTCAACGAGGACAAACCGTATGGGCGATTCATCCGCGAGCAGCTCGCGGCGACGCGCTTTTCCCCGGTGATCCGGACGGCATCGTGGCGACCGGGTTCATCGCGGCGGGACCGTGGGATTTCATCTACCATGCCGAGGTGCCCGAGTCGAAGCGTGACGGTATGGTCGCGCGGCACCTCGACCGCGATGACATGGTGACGACCACGATGAACGCCTTTTGTTCTCTGACGATCCAGTGCGCCCAGTGCCACCAGCACAAGCGCGACCCGGTCAGCATGGAGGATTATTATTCGCTGCAGTCGGTCTTCGCCGCGCTGGATCGCGCCGACCGGAAATACGATGCGGATCCGAAGGTAGCCGCGCGGCGGGTCGAGCTGGCGGCGGAAAAGGACGCTGCCGGGGAGGAACTCAAGCAGATCGAGGCGGCGATCGAAGCGAAGAAGACGCCGGAGCTGGCGGCGGCGGAAAAACGGATCGGCGAGCTGGAGGCAAAGCTGTCGAGCTCGCCCAAGGCGAAGGGCAAGGAGCGCTCGAACCGCTACGGATACCACAGCCAGGTCGCCGCTGCGCAGGGCACCGAAAAGTGGGTGCAGGTCGATCTCGGCCGGAGCACCCGCGTCGATCAGGTCTTGCTCTTCGGCGCGGACGAATACGGCTGGGCGGACTTCGGATTCCCGCACCGGTTCCGCGTCGAGATCGCGGACGATCCCGGATTCGCGCAGCCGGCGATGCTCGCCGACCACACGGCGGCGGACTTTCCGCGCCCCGGTGCCGCGCCGGTCGCCATCGACGGCGGCGAGCGGGTCGGCCGCTACGTCCGGGTGACGGCGACGAAGCTCTGGAGCCGGCGCCGGAGCGGCGAGGCGCTGAGCGGAGATTGGATCTTCGCGCTCGGCGAGCTGGCGGTCATCAGCGGCGGCGAGATCGCCAAGGTCGCCGAAGTCGCGGCGCTCGATTCGATCGAAGGCTTGCCGCGCTGGGGCAAGGCGGATCTCATCGACGGCGTGTATGGCCGCTTTGCGTTCGCCGATCTCGGTGCGCCGGAATCCGGCAGCCCGACCAATGGCTACCACAGCGCGTTCTCGCCGGTCGCGGCGGCGGAGAAGTGGGTGCAGGTCGATCTGGGCAAAGCGCAGCCGCTGGGGCGGATCGAGCTGGTGCCCGCCTATCCGACCGATTGGGCAGACACGCCGGGCTTCGGCTTCCCGGTCCGATTTCGGGTCGAGGCCGCCGCGGGTCCGACCTTCGCCTCGCCCCAACTGATCGCCGACTACACGGCGGCAGACTTTGCCAACCCCGGTCACGAATCGGTCGTGCTCGACGCCGCCGGCGCGGCCGCCCGCTTTGTCCGCGTGACGGCGACCAGGCTGTGGGACCGCGGCGAATCGCAGCATGCGCTCGCGCTCGCCGAGTTGCGCGCCTTTGCGCCCGGCGGGGACGAGGTCTCGCGCGGCGCGGCGGTCGCGGCGCTCGATTCGGTCGATACCGGGCGGTGGAATGCGGCGCACCTGACCGACGGCTACACGAGCCGCGCCCGGATCGGCGGTGAAGGCGACCGCCTGCTCGCGCTCTTCGCGCCCGCCTCTGCCGAGGAACGCGCCGAGCTCGAAAACCTGCGCGGCGGGCTGGGCAAAATGTTGCGCGCGGCGGTCGGCGGTGCCTTGCTCGACCGGCGCGAGGCGCTCGCCGCGAAGCTGGGCGAGGTGGATGCGGCGCTGGGCGCGTTGCCTGCGCAGCAGGTCGTTTACGCCGGCACCGTCCACACCGGCAGCGGCTCCTTCGTCGGGCGCGGCGCGATGGGCGGCCAGCCCCGCGAGATCCGCATCCTCGCCCGCGGCGATGTGTCCAAGCCGACCGATCTGGTCGGTCCGGGCACCGTGCCGTTCATCCCCGGCGTGCCGTATCGCTTTGACCTGCCGCCCGGCCACACCGAGTCCGACCGGCGGATCGCGCTGGCCGATTGGGTTGTGCATCCGGAGAACCCGCTGACCTGGCGCTCGATTGTCAATCGCGTCTGGCTCTACCACTTCGGGCGCGGTCTCTGCGATTCGCCCAATGACTTCGGGCGCATGGGGCAACTGCCGTCGCACCCGGAATTGCTCGACTGGCTCGCCGCCGAATTCCGCGACTCCGGCGGCTCGCTCAAGGACCTGCATCGCCTCATCATGCGCAGCGCGGTCTATCGCCAGCGCTCCGATCATCGCGACGACTACGCGGCGATCGACGGCTCCAACCAATACCTGTGGCGGATGAATCGCCGCAAGCTCGAAGCGGAAGCGATCCGAGATTCGGTCTTGTTCGTCGCCGGAAAGCTGCGCACCGAGATGGGCGGTCCCGGCTTCCAGGATTTCGTTATCGAAAAGCCGGAGCATTCGCCGCATTACCAATATCACAAATTCGATCCCGACGATCCCGCCGGGCACCGCCGCGCGATCTACCGGTTCACCGTCCGCTCCCAGCCCCAGCCATTCATGGACACGCTGGATTGCGCCGACCCCAGCCAGCTCGTCGATAAGCGCAACGAAACGCTGACCGCCTTGCAGGCGCTCGCCCTGCTCAACAACAAATTCGTCGTCCGCATGGCCGAGCACCTCGCCGCCCGCGCCGCAGCCGAACACCCCGGCGATCCCGCCGCCCAGATCCGCTCCGCCTTCCGCCGCTGCCTATCCCGCGATCCCTCCGCCGAAGACGTCGCCGCCTTCACCCGATATGCGGAAACCTACGGGATGCCGAATGCCTGCCGCGTGATCTTTAATCTGAATGAGATGAACTTTGTGGATTAAGGAACGAAAGGCCAGGGCATCGTCGGGATGCCGATCCTACTTTTCGGTACTTTTCGCCTTGGCGATTTCTTCCTCGGCTTTCTTGATCTCATCGGCGCTCATGCTCGGCTTGAGTTTTTCGAGCGCCTCGGCGGCGGGCGGGTATTGGTCTTTGGCGGCATTGAGCAAAACGTAGGCGGCGACAGGATTGCGGTCGGTGCCGATGCCGCTTACCAGCATGCTGGCGAGAAAGCATGCGCGGGCGGGTACTTGGCGGGCGGCGGCGGTGTAGAATTCGGCGGCGCGGAGAAAATTTGGCGGGACGGTGATGCCCATCTCTAACATCCGGGCGAGGTTGGTCTGGGCGGGCGCGTAGCCTTGGGCGGCGGCACGCTCGAACCACGCCAGCGCGGCGACGTCGTCCTGCGGCACGCCCGCCCCGTGGCGATAGCGCATCCCGAGTTCGTCTTGGGCGCGGGGGAACCCGGCGAGCGCCGACATTTTAAACCAGCGCGCGGCAGCATCGGTATCCGCTTTGGCGACGCCGCGCCCCTGCTGGTGCAGGACGCCGAGGCTATACATGGCGGGGGCGAACCCCTGGTCGGCGGCTTTGCGATACCACTCCGCCGCCGCCTTCTCGTCTTTCTTCAAGCCGCCCACGCCATTCTCGTAGGCGACGCCGAGTTTGTTCTGGCTGGGCGGATGACCTTGCAGCGCCGCCTCGCGATAGAGGAAAACGGCGCGCTCCGCGTCCGGCTTTTCGCCGCCGAGCCCCAGTTCAAAGATTCCGCCGAGGAAAACCGGCAGTCGAGATCCCCGCCTGCGATCCCTTTCGTACCACTTCTTTGCCTCGGCGATGTCTCCGGTGGACTGCGCCATCGTCCTGCTTTGCGGATCGCCTCCGGGCTGCCACTCCGCCGCCTTCCCAAAATACTCTGCCGCCTTCTCCGGCTCCGGTTTTTCGTAGCCGTTCCCGCTCGCCGCCAGCAAACCGAGCCGGTAAAGCGCGGTGCCGTCGCCGGTCGCCGCCGCCTTCTCCAAAAACGAGCGAGCCATCGCGAAGTCCTGCTTCACGCCCTGGCCGGAGGCATACATCGTGCCGAGGTAACGCCCGGCCGGAGCCGAGCCGCCCGCCGCCGCCTTGCGCATCCAATCGACGCCGCGCTGAAAGCGGTCCGCGCTCTCGCCCGCTGTCGCCATGATGACGAAGCCGGCCCCGAATTGCCCGTCGGCGTTGCCCGTCTCCGCCGCCGTCATGAAATGGGTCAGCGCCTCCTCGGGCTTGCCCGCAGCATAGCTCGCCAGCGCCTTTTTGATGAAGGGCGAGACGTTGGCAAATTCGGATTCGCTCAGCTTCGGGAGCGCCTCGGCAGCGTCTTGGGCTAGTGCGGAAGGCGAGTGAAACAATGCCGCAGCGAGGAGGGCAAGCGCAGCGGCGGCAGATGGGCGGGCAGCGGAAAAGATCGAAAACATGGGAAGGCTCGGGGGTATTCGCAAGAGAGCAAGGCTAGGCGCGGCACCCGAAGCTGCCAACGGAAAATCCGTAGAGACGGCACTCCTGCCGTCTTGGGCCAGCGGCACCGGCTCGACTAGACCCTCAGTGCTTTCTCCGATTTCGACGCGCGGCCAGAATGCGGCCAGAGCGCCGCCTCTAGTGCGAATGCAAATACATGACAACAACCAGAGAAAGTCTGGGGCCTCCCAAGACGAGCAACGGGGGAGCCGCCGGAGGCAACTGCGCCGCCGCGAGGCGGGGTGGGGGCGGCCGGAGGCAGACCCGCGGTCCCAAACACCAGTGAACCCGATTCGGCTTTCAACGGCGGCGAGCCAGCTAGAGAATGGCGAAGCCTGCCGCATGAGGAATGGCGAAGCCTGCCGCATGGGCGGCAGCCGATCCGCCCGGCATCCCTCGCCGAAGGTCAAGGCTCGGGCGGCTGGGGGCGGCTGGGGTGAGAATGCGGGGGAGGTGTCATGCGGAAGCATTGAACCGGCGCGCAGCGGAGATAGGCAGCCGCCAGGCTGCCCCGCAGGGGCGGGCGAGAGCGAGTCAAAAGCGGCCGCTGGGCATCCCCGCTGCCGACCCATGGCTGCGGATGCGTCTGCGCTCCATCCTGCGAAAGCGGCGAGGAGGCAGCGGCCGTGGGCGCGGGCGGGACCACTGCGGCTGGCCCAACCGCTGCTTTGCCGGGCAAGGGCTTCCTCTGCCTGCTGGAGGCCAAAGCCGCGGAAACCGCCAGCCTCCGGCCCCAGAACAACCCGCTGACTGGAGAGCCGTGCGTGGGAGATCCGCCCGCACGGTTCGGAGGGAGGGGCGGCGCAAGCCAATGCGCCGTCCCTACCTCTATCTGGGCTGCCGCAGCCTAAGCGCTCCCGCCTTTTCCTCCCGCAGTGAACGGGAGCCGTATGCCCGGCGCATGGGTCAACACCTGCGCCCAGCGGCCGGCTTTGCCCAAAAAAAGAAAGCCCGGACCCCGCGCGCGGGGTCCGGGCTTCGGTGGCACGCCAACCGGCGGAACGTCGCTGAAACGCCGGCGTGGAATGATGCGGTGCGGCTTACTGGTTCAACTCGAACTCAACAATATAAAAGGCGCGGCCCGCAGGCGGATTGCCGTCGTAGTAGAGCACCTGGAAGACGGTCACATCACCGAAGAACAGCGGCGACCCGGAGCCGACCCCGAAGTCTGGATCGCTGTTTCCTTCGAGGGTGTCGAAGTTAAAGCGGTAAACCTCCGTGAAGTTATTCAGCGAAGTGGAACGCTTGATGACGAGGGTCACCCCTTCGACGTTTTCTTGCGAGATGAGAAGGTTGATCGATCCGGGGTTGAGCGGGTCGATCTGGATCTTCGGTCTCCGGGCGGCAGCTATGGTGCCGGACTCCGCGGCCATCGGGTTGGAGCCGGTGAAGTATTCCTCACCGTTGGGGATTCCGTCGCGGTCGGCATCGCCGCCAAACGACCGGTCGAAACCCTCCGGGATGTTTGCCTCCGCCCAGGCATCGAACGGGTGGGCACCGGTCGTCGCCCCGCCCCAGAACCCGCCGGTCAGCGCGAAGGTTCCGCCAGTGGAGGGCGGCGCGGCGTCGTGCTGACCGACCGTTCCCGACAGCGAGAAGCTGCCGCCGGTGCTAGTCCCGCCCCCGCCATCGACGGTCGAGGTTTTTATGGTGAGCTGGGCTTGGGCGAGCGGGGCGAGCAGCGCCGCCAGGCCAGCGATGAGCAGCGGCCTCACTGGGCGCCTCCTTTCGCTGCGGTCTCCTCGCGCTGGAAGGCGGCGGGAACCGCCCCGTTCGCGATGAGTTTTTCGAGGGCGGCGACTTTCGCGTCGCGTTCCTTGTCGCGGGCTTCGAGCTTCTCGAGGCGCGATTCGAGCGCGGCGATCCCCGCCTCACGGTCCTTCAGCGACTTGCCTTGTTCGGCGAGGCGGCCCTCCAGCTTGGCGATCGCCGCCGCTTTGGCGTCGAGCGATTTTTCCAGCGCCGCGACCTCCGCGTCTTTCTGCCGCTTGAGTTCCTGCATCGCCGCGATGCCGGTGGTGAAGATCCGGTCGTAATCAACGGTCCGGAAGTCGTCGACCTGCTTCCCATAAACGAAGGCCTTCTCGAACCCTTCCTCGATCTCGATGCAGAATTCGGTGGGGGTCGGCAAGGCGGTGACTTCGGTTTCGACCGGGCCAGCTTCCAGCACCACACGCACCAGGTCGCCCACCTTCAAGTCGTGCGGCTTGGTGACCTCGACGGTGGCGACCCCGGATTCGTCGTCGTAGGCGCAAGATTGCGCCGCCTCATAGATATTCGGGATGAACTGTTGGTATTGAAGGATCGCGCCAGGGATGACCTTTTCGACCTCTTGCGCCAGAAAGCCCCGCTGGAGCCCTGATGCCCTCGTCACCTGATCCACATAGTGGTAATCGACCGGGCGCAGGCGGAGGACGTCCGCGAGGGCGCTCTCTCCTTCGATCTCGCCTTCCACCGTTTTGATTCGCGCGTCCGACTCCGTATCAAAGCCCTCTCTCGCCAAAATCCGTAGCTCGGCCACGATCGAGTGGCTTAGGTCCGACCGGGTTTGATCGGTGTTGAATGCCCCGTTGCTATCCATATATGCCTGGAGATTGAAGGTCCGGGATTGCCCGCCCGCGACGTGGAGCGGCGCGGATGGGGTCGTCGTGCCGATCCCGACGTTTCCATTCCTCGTCCACCGCAAGGCGATCTCTTGCGCGCTAGAGCCGAGCGCCCCGCCCCCGTAGCCGTAAACTACAGGACCGTCGATCGAGGAGTTGCCGTCGAAAGGCTTGCCAACCCCATAGTAACCGATTCCGTGATTCGTATCCACTGTCGCGCCGCCCTGTGGCTCGCGGAAGAGTAGGTCGGACTTTCTAAGGCGTAGAATGCCGTTGACGTCGAGCCTGACATCGGGGGAGTTGGTTCCGAAACCGATATTGCCTGTGGCTTTATCGATCGTCATTACATCGCCAGGTCCCTCTCCAAAGGTGGTAAGCTTCGCTTTAGTATCGTCTGCGTTCCATTGCCAAATCGTCGAGCCACCACGCTCGACGAACGAGACTACCGCTTGAGGGTAGGTTGCCTTTATTTCGCCCAAGGCGGCGAGATTCGTCCCGACGGAGACGAGGCTGCTTGAGTCGGTCACCCGAGGCAGCCTAGTTGCGAGCACCGAGTAGGGCGCGGGGTTCAATTTTTGCCGGGGCGATAGTGTCGTATAGCTGCCGACGCCGGCCGGGCGGACCTGGATTTCCAGCCAGCGGTTGGAGCCGTCGAAGGCGGCGGCTCCGAAATCGAGCGAGACGCTGAAGACGCCGTCGGCCACTGCCGTGTTGGTGCGGGCGACTGTCACTGGGGAACCAACGTTTGAACCGCCGGTCAACGCCGACTTGAGCGTGAATTGGAAGTCGTAATTGCCGTTGGCGGCGGTGCCGCCGTCCTGTAGCGCCCCCTGGTAGGTAAATTCGGAGCCTTGGGCGGAGGCTTGGGGCGACGCGGCGACCACCGCCAAGGCGATTCCGATCGCCGCCAGCCCGGTTCGTAGGTAGGATTTCATTTTCATGGTGTCTTTGGTGTATTGGCTCCCCCCATTTCAGGGTGAGCCGCGTTTTGGTGGCGATGTCGGCGGGGCGGCGAATGCGCTGCGGACCGACAAAGGAAGGGTCATATTGACTTCACGCCCCCCTTCGCGGTCCCCGCCCCGGCGTTACGAAATATCGGCATTTTTTTGATGGGCGGCGGCAGCCGGAACCGATGTGAAGGCAGGGATGGTTCACCGAGCCGCCCGGCGGGAATGGATGCCGAGTCTGGGGCGGTGCCGAACCAAATCCAGCGCTCCGGCTTCAGGCAGGCTCGGATAGGAGTGCCGTTGCGCTGCGCCATCTGCCGGTCCGATCGGAAATCGATCCCTGCCGCGTAGCGGCAATTGATTTGTAGCCCAGCCCTTCAGGGCTGGGTACCGTTCTTCAACCGACCTCCGTCGCGTAGCGACGGCTGAACCGCGCGAACCCGGCATGTAATAGACCAGCGGAAATCGATCCCTGCCGCGTAGCGGCAATTGATTTGTAGCCCAGCCCTTCAGGGCTGGGTACTCGTTCTTCAACCAACCTCCGTCGCGTAGCGACGGCTGAACCGCGCGAACCCGGCGGAAAACTCAGAACAGGTAGCGCTCGTCGAAAGCGATGCCATGCCGGTCAAGGAACCTCCGATATTCGTCCTCAAAACTGACCTTCTGGTGATGGCTACGCTGATTGGTGATATATTTTACGACTTCTTCGAGCGCTGAACGGCTGACCGCAAAGGCTGCATATCCGTCTTGCCAAGAGAATCGAAGTTGCCCGACCCTTTTTTCCGAATTGATCCAACGGGATGATCCACCCTTTAAGAACTTCATCGCGTTCGCGCAGCTCAAAGTCGGCGGCAATCCGACCAGCGCATGGATGTGATTTTCCACGCCGCCGATTTTGATCGGCTTCATCCCGTTTTCTTTCGCGATCCCACCAAGAAACGCCCAGAGGTCGCTCTCAAGATCTCTGGCGATCAGGTTCAGCCGATCCTTGGTCGAAAAAATGAAATGGACCGGTAAACAGGTGTAGGTATTCGGCATGTCCGATCTGAGCCGCTGATTCGTCCATGGTCAACTGTCGCTACGCGACAGACGTTATGGCACACGAGATACCCAGCCCTGAAGGGCTGGGCTACAGGTCAATTGCCGCTACGCGGCAGGGGGCATCTCTGATCGGCTTACCCAGCCCTGAAGGGCTGGGCTACAGGTCAGTTGCCGCTACGCGGCAGGAGGCGTCTCCGATCGGCTTACCCAGCCCTGAAGGGCTGGGCTACAGGTCAATTGCCGCTACGCGGCAGGAGGCGTCTCCGATCGGCTTACCCAGCCCTGAAGGGCTGGGCTACAGGTCAATTGCCGCTACGCGGCAGGAGGCGTCTCTGATCGGCTTACCCAGCCCTGAAGGGCTGGGCTACAGGTCAGTTGCCGCTACGCGGCAGGGAGTTTCTCGCTGGCCTGTTCCCCCTATCGATCCCCTCCGAAATGCTCCGCCGCCAATTCGCCGGCGATGGCGGCGGCGTCGGCGGCTTTGGCGGCTCCCTGGTAGAGGCGGGCTTCGTAGATCTGGCCGCGGTAGCGGTGTTGGGTTGGCTCGCCGCGGTCGGCTCCGATGGCGATGCCGGTGGGTTGGCGGGGCGCGCGGAACCGGCTGGCGTCGCCTTTGGTCAAAACATTCGGGTCCGCCGGTCCGGCGAGGGCGGCGATCTTGCCTTCGCGGTCGAAGACCCACAGCGCGATGGAGGGCGCGCCGGTGCCGTCGTTGGCCGCCCATGACGCGACGGCGATCCACGGGCGGGCTGCCATGCCGCCGCCGGGTGCGGCCTGCAGGGTGGGGGTGCCGCCCTGGGCATCGCCGACCCCGAACCAGACTTTCTCTCCGGCGTAGCCCAGCCCCCAGTCGTCGCCGTTGTAGGGATGGTCGGCGCTGATGAGCTGGTCGGCGCAGTAAAAGGCGTCGCCCGCGAAATCTGGCTCGCCTTGATCGGCCGGGCGAAAGGCGATGGCGGCGGTGAAGGCGGTTGCGCCGCCGAGCGCGGCATTCTGCGGGTCGGAAAAGAACGCTCCGTTCGCCGGGTCGTCGCCGAACGAAACCGCGCCGTTCGAGGCGATGGCGACGGGACCGCCGAGCGCCGCCAAGTGGTCGCCGCCGATCGGGTCGCGCCAGCCCTCGGGCGTCGCGCCGTCCCGCGCATCCCAGCGGGCGGCGAGCTGCGGGGCGTTCGCCGATCCGCCCGCGGCCACCGCTGCCTTGAACGCCTCCGTTTCGAGCGGCGGCGGCTTGTCGATGAGAATTTTGATCAGGCGCGCGCGGACGGATTCGGGCAGCTCCACCCGGCGGCTGATGCGGGTCGCCATGATGTCGTCGGGCGGCTCGCCCTGCGGGTAGCCGAGGGCGTCGAGCAGCGCTTTGTCCACGCGGTTCCACGCATCGGATCCGGCGGGTCCGCTGGTTTTGGCGAAGCCGGCGCAGATGGCGGACAGCGTCACCGGGTCGTTGGCGAAGCGCGGGTCGGCGAGCAGCGGCTGGATCGTTTCGGCAAAGTCGCCGCCGGGCGTGGGGCGGACATTCCAGAGGAATCGGGCGAGCGGCAGCGGGTCGCCGGGTTGGAGGCGCTGCCATTCGCCGAGGTGCCAGCGCACGGCGAAGTCCGAAAGTTCGTTGGACGGCCGCCGGTCGAGCGCCTGCGACCGGTGCCAGGCGGCGAGTTCGCTCGGTGCGGGGTTGAGCGCGCCATCGTGGAAGCGGGGGAATTCGCGGCGGAACGCCCGCCATTTTTCCAGCCACTCGCGCTCGCCGAGTTTGTGCAGGTTTTGGTTTTCGTCGATCGACGCCTCGGCGTTGATCTCGGCGAGGCGCAGCGCATTCTCCGCCGATAGCGCCAGGCTGGCGGCGCGGTGAAGATGCCCCAGGTCGTAGGCGGCGAACTTTCGGTTGTTGCGCGAAGCGAGGATCAAGGTGTCGCCGCCGCCGCCCGATTGCTCGATCCAGAGCGAGCCATTGCCATGCCCGCGCGGCGCGACCTCCAATCCCGTCGCCGGATCCCAGATGAGATAGCCGTCGTCGGCACCCGCCGAGGCGACCCACGGCAGACCCTCTAGAAACGCCGCGCTCGCGCCTTCGCGGATGTGTTCGACCGGCGAGCCGAGGCGCTCCCACGCCCCGGCGCGGAAGAGCTGGACGAGGTGGTTGCCGCCGGCGGCGAGCAGCCGCTCGCCCGCTTGGTCGAAGGCGAGCCAGTTGGCTCCGAAGATGCCGGCATCGACCGGGTGGCGCTCGCCGCCGGTGGCTAGGTCGATGGCGAGCACGCCGGTTTCGATCTTGTAGGGCGAGCTGGTGGCGACCGCCACGTAGCCGCCGCCCGCCGCCGCCGCCGTGAAGCCGCCGATCGTGCTCTTGTCGATGGACCAGCGCAGGCGGCCGCTGGGAAAGTCGAGGCAGTGCGTCTGGTCCGATCCCGAGGCGAGCAGCGCCTTGCCGCCCTCCGCCCACTGGAGCTGGCCGTTGCGCCGCTCGGTGTAGATCCGGGTGACCATCGGGACGCGGGCGACGACCTCGACCTTGGCGTCGGCGGGGGAAAGCCGGGCGATCTCGCCGTGGCGGCAGAGGATGATGAAGGCGTCGCTGGAGCCGGGCAGCCGCAGGATGTCGGCGGGTTCGGACGGCAGCACGATCCGCTCGCCCAGCGGATCGCCGGTCCGGAAGTCGAAGAGCTGGACCGCGCCGAACTGCATGCCGGTATCGCCTCGCCGCACGTAATCCACGCCGGTGCCGACCGCGAGGAGACCGCTGCCGTCCGCCCCGAATTCCGCGCAGCAGACGTGGCCGCCGGGGATGATGTGCGGGCCGGCTGGCTCGCCGGTCTTGGCAATGCGGGCGACGATCGCCTTGTCGGTCGGATGCCGGTCGCCGGTCGTCGGCAGCGGCGTCCAGCCGGGGTTGGCGATGAATTCGCCGCCGCGGCTCAGGGCGACCTTGGCGGGCGCGATCCCGGTGGTGAACTCGACCGCCGCCGGATGCACCGCCGTGCGCAGGATCTGGATCAGCCCGGCCGGTGAGCCGATCGCCAGCAGCGTGCCGGCCGGATTCCATCCCGCCGCCTGGGAATTGCGGACGCTGATCTTTCCGAGCGGCTCAATGCCCGGCGACGTCCACGCGCCGAGGCTGCCCTGGCCGTTGACGAACAGCCCGCCGCTCGGGTGGAAGGCTCCGGAATCCCCGTAGGCGGCGTCCCGCATCGGGCGCACCAAATCATGAAACCGCCAGTCCCAGATGCCGCCCCGGCACAGCAGTTGGGTGCCGTCCGGAGAGACCGCGAACGGCAGGTCGAGCCCGCTGAACTCGACGGCGACCTCGCCCGTCTGCGCATCGATGGAGCGGAAAACCGGATCGGCGGGGACCTCCGGCTTCGCCATGCCGACGACCTGGAGCCGGCCGCCGAAGAAAAATGGCTTCAGGCTCAGCGATCGGCTGTCGTGGTAAGTCGGCGCGAAGAGCGGCTCGGCGGACCCTGAGCTGGGATCGTAGATCTGGACGAAAGTCCCCGCGGCGACAGCGAGCCGGTCGCCGCTTGGGCTAAAGCCGAGCCAGTGCGCGGGATCGGCTTGGGCAAATGGCCCGGCGTTCGCTTCGCCGGCCTTCAAATCCCAGACCCGGACCTCGCGGTGGCCGAGGGCGAGCCGCGCCGAGGCGGCATCGAAGGCGAGCGCGGTGGCGCGGTGCGGGATCTCCGCTTTGACCTCGAAGTCCGGCACCGCATAGAGCCTCGTCTTGCCGTCCCGCCCGCCGGCTGCCAGCCAGGCGCCGTCCGGGCTGAACGCGGCGGAAGCGAGGTGCGTCTCTGGCAAAGCGAGCGGCGCTTCGGCATCGAGGTCCCAGACCTCGACCCCGTGGTAGGTCTCGGCGATGAGCAGGTTGCGGGTCGGGTGGAAGGCGAAGCGGATCGCGCCTTCGCCGGAGATCGTCTGGAAGGCGCGGACCGGCTGCCACGCCTCGCGCCCCCACATCGCGGCGCGGGTTTGGTTGGCGAGCACGCGCGCGGGATCGCCTTGGGCGAGCAGCGCCGCCTTGGAGAACCAAAGCGCGGCCCGCGCCGGGTTTTCCTCCCGCAGCCCGGCGTTCCGGTGCATGTCCGCCAGCGTGAAGGTCGCCTCCTCCCGCGCCGCCTCTTCGTTTTTCAATGACGCGCTCAACCGCTGGTTCGACACGCTTTGCAGCGCGGCGAGCGCGGCGAGGGCGAGCACCGCCGCCGCCGCCGCCGCCGAGGTCGCCTTGTTGCGCAGCACCCATTTTTTCAGCTCGGCCAGCGCGCCGGTTTCGTGCGCCTGCACGACGCGGCCGTCGAGGTAAGCCTGCAGGTCCTCGGCGAGGTCGAGGCAACTGGCGTAGCGGCGCTCCCGGTCGCGCGCCATCGCCTTCTCGCAGACCGCGACCAATTCCGCCGGGGCGTCGGGGCGCAGGTCGCGCACGCGGGTCGGCGGTCCGCTGGCGATCGACGTGATGATGCGCTGCGCCCGGTTGTCGGTCGCCGTCGCCGTCTCCATCTCGGAGGTCGCCTCGGCGGACTGCGATTGGTCGTGGTAGGGCGGCACGGTGGCGAGCATCTCGTAAAGCACCGCGCCCAGCGCGTAGATGTCGGCGCGCTGGTCCACGTTTTCGACCTCGCCCGCCGCCTGCTCCGGCGGCATGTAGGCGGGCGTCCCGATGATCGCCCCGTCGCGCGTCATCAGCGGCGAATCGACCGACGATCCGGGATCACCGCCCGAGCGCGGCGAGGAGATGATCACCTCTGACCCGCTCACGCCGTCGCCGATCAGCGGGCGGATGTCGTGGACGTCGTCGCGCCCGACCTGCTTCGCCAAGCCCCAGTCCATGACATAGACCTCGCCCAGCTCGCCGACCATGATGTTGGCTGGCTTCAGGTCGCGGTGGATCACGCCCTTGCCGTGCGCGTAGGCGACCGCCTGGCAGGCGCGCACTAACACGCCCACCAAGCGCGGCAGGTTCCAGCCTTCCTCGCCCTTGCGCGCCACCTTGATGACCTCGCCAAGCTCGCGGCCGCGCACCAGCTTCATCGTGTAGTAGGCGCACCCGTTTTCGTCTTCGCCCAAATCGTGGACCGGCACGATGCCGGGGTGGTCGAGCTGCGCGGTGACGTGCGCCTCCTCCATGAACCGGGCAAAGCGATCCACCTCCGCCTTGCCGCCCAGAATGTCCGGCGCGGCCATCATCCGCTTCATCGCCAGCGTGCGGTCGAGGTTCCGGTCCTTGACCCGGAAGACGACGCCCATCCCGCCGCGGGCGATCTCGCCCTCGTCCGCATAGCGCTTGCCCGCCCGGCTCATCGCGCCGCCTCCCGCCTAGCCGCGCCCGCTGGAGGGTGGCTCGGTTTTGGGTCGGAGATCCGTCTGGTCGATGGGGTGGGGAGCATGGGCGGAGGCAAATTTATCCTGAGAGTTTCGGCGGACCAGATCAAGGCTGATCCAACGCCTCTATCGCGGAGACGCCGCCGGTGTTACGCAGAAAATCGCGCGCCTGACCTTACCGCGCGAACAATCCCATGAGATACCCGATCTCGGAATCCAGATCGCCCGGATCGGCGAGCGTGTCGGCGATCTCTTGCTCCAGGACTTCGCGGAATTTTTGGCGGAGGCGGAAGACGGCGACGCGGAGCGATCCGGCGCTGGCCCCCAATCGCTCGGCGAGGTCGAAGTACGGCGGCTCGTCGCCGCCCGGCTGGATGAACGGCTCCAACGCTTTGAATAACTCGTCTTTGCCCGCCGCCCCGTAGCTGTCCGCCAGTTGCTCGGAGACGCGGTCGAGCAGCGAGCGCGCCCACGTTTGCTCGAAGATTTCCTCCGGCGTGCCGGCCGCCACCGGCTTGTCCGAGAAAAGCATCTCCGCCATCGCCGTGTCGAACGAGATCGGCTTCTTCCCGCCGCCGCGCTTCTGGGCGGATTCTTTGCGGTGGG
>JAWLBD010000076.1:0-22741 GCA_041395145.1 Verrucomicrobiales bacterium
CATCCGCTAAGTTGTAGAGTTCGACCGATCCGTCGTCGAAGTTTTCGATCAATTTGAAGTCGCCCATCCGGATTGCGCTGCCGAGCCGGTTGCCCTGGTGGAAGGCGAAATTCGGGTAGTGCCAGAACAGGGCGTCGCGCTTCGGCTTGCCCTCCCCGGCGAGGAGCGGGACGAGGCTTTCGCCGTCGGCGGGCAACTCGGGATCGGGCTTCACGCCGGCGGCGTCGAGCAGCGTGGCGTAGAAATCGGTGCTGATGACCGGCTCGGCGCTGAGCGCGCCCGGCGTCACTTTGCCCGGCCAGCGGACGATGAGCGGCACGCGGATGCCTCCCTCGTAGAGGTAGCCTTTGCACTCGCGCAGCGGGCGCGGGTCGCCCACGCCGCCGAACGGACCGTTGTCGGAGGTGAAGACGACGAGCGTGTCGTCGGCGATGCCGAGATCGTCGAGCGAGTCGAGCACGCGCCCGAGCGCCGCGTCCATCGCCTCGATCATCGCGGCGTAGCGGTGGTCGCGATAGCCCTTCATCGGGCGGTCCTTGTATTTGGCGACCAATTCCTCCGGCGCCTCCATCGGCCAGTGTACGGTGTAGGTGAAGAGCGCGGCGTAGAACGGCTTGCCCGCCGCGTGGCTCTCCTTCATGAAGGCGATCGTCTCGTCGGCGAGCCGGTCGGGCAGGTATTCGCCGGGCTTCCGGTCGGGGAGAAAGTCGATGCGGTAGGGGTCGAAAAACGTCGGCGGACCGCCGAACGAACAGCCGCCGATGTTCCGGTCGAAGCCCTGCGCCAGCGGCCCGAACTGGGCGTCCTTCCCGGTGTAGAGGTGCCATTTGCCGATGAAGGCGGTCGCGTAGCCGGCGTCCGCCTTCAGCCGCTCGGCGACCGTCTTATATTCCAGCGCGAGGTGGTTGTTCACCTCGGCGGGCAGGAGCTTCGAATCGTCCGGGGTGAACCGCGCCTGCTCGGGCAGGTGGTTGGTGATCGCCAGCCGCGCGGGCGACAGCCCGGTCATGATGGCCGCGCGCGTCGGCGAGCACACCGGAGCCGCCGCATACGCATCGGTGAACCGCATGCCCTGTTTGGCAAGCGCATCGATGTGCGGCGTGCTCAGGTGCGGGTTGTCCTGGCAGGCGAGGTCCTTCCACCCGAGGTCGTCGATCAGGATGAAGAGGATGTTCGGCGGCTGGGCGGTGGCGCGACCGGGCGAATCGGCGATCGCGAAGAATGCCGCGACAAGGAGGATGATTTTGAATCTCATGCCGCCAGCATACGCGGCTCGCCTCGACCACAATACAATTGACTTGGCTTCGCGATGGGCTTTACGGAATCTAATGTCGGACCCAAGAAACAGAACAGCCCATTCAGAATCCGTGCCGCGGCAAAAGCAATGCGCGGAACTTGGCGGCGCATCCAAGGGAGGCGACGAGCGCGCGGAAGGCGAGGATCTTGATGTTTCCGATGAGATGGTTCGATTGATCGATCTCCTGAGTGAGATGCCTAACGTGGGCGAGGATGCTGATTTCGAGCGGATTCGTGAGTTTCCGAGGGAGGTAGGTCTTCTCTGAGTTGGATGGTCGGCTGATTGCTAAAGACAATTGCGAAAAAGGACATGATACGGTGGTGTCTGTGCGCTCAACCACCGGCTAAGGGTTTCGAACCCTCCGGGTTCGCGCAGCAGACGACCATCGCCCACCGCCCGCCGGGGAGATCTGAGCGCGGGGAATTGGCGCACGACTTTTCCGCAATCAGTCAAGGACCGCAAAGCGGCTCGGCTACTTCATCAGTTCCAGCATCGCCTCGCCAAACGCCTTGCCCATCCGGTTGAACCAGATCGCGCTGCCCATGTAGTGGTAGCCGAAGTCCGACCCGGTCTTCTCCCACTCCTCGAAATTGTCTTTCCATTTCGGGTAGAGCGCCTCGGCGGCTTTGTCCACGAGCACGTCGGTGCGCACCGCTTTGACGTTGCCTTTGAACTCCGGTTTCTTCTCCATGGCGAGCTGCGCCTCCTGGATCGTGAGCATCGGTCCTTTGGCGGGTTCGCTCTGGTTTTGCCCCATCACGCCGATGGACGAATGGCATGTCCGGGGCTTTCAGGTCTTTGCGCACGTCGTTGATGAAATGCGCCGGGTGTTCGCCTCGTATTCCAGCTCCGCGCCGTTGTATTGGTCGTTCCACCCCTCGAACCAGACGAAGCCACAGATCTCCAGCTTTGCCCTTCAGATCGGGGAAAAGCGTCTCGTAGTTGGCGAAGGTGTCCTCCACCTCTTTCAGCATCGCGCGCGGTAGTCGGAGCCGTAGCCCTCCTTGGATCTCGTCCATCGTCGGGAGCGATCTTCCTTCTTGTTCTTCTCGTTGTTTTTCCGCACGCGCTCCTGCGCCTGGTCCACTCTTCTGAGCACCTCGTCGCTCGGCAACCCTGCTGACGGCGGGCGGAACGGCTTGCAGAGCGAGCGCCCGCCCCACGCCGCTTTGATCAGGAGCAACTGGTCGTCAGTGTTTGCTGACCACGGTGCCGAATTCCAGCTCGACGCCGGTGCGACCCGGCGATCCGTAGCCGATGGTGGTCAGCCCGCCGTGGCGGTTGAGGTATTTGATGAACGCGTCATCGCGCACGATCCACTCGCCGTCCTTGCGCAGGTGCTTGAAAAGGTCGGCGGTCTTCGGGTCGGTCGCCTGGATGGTCCAGCAACGTGCTCCTTCGCCTTGCCCTCCATGTTCGATTGCCCGGCGAGGACAAAGATTCTTGACCGTGTCGGCAGCGGGTGCCGGAGCCGCCCAAAAAGCGGCGGCGATGAAGGCGAGGGCAGAGATGCGGGAAGGATAGATCATGGGGCTAGTGCGGTGGTTCGCCCCATGAAAGGGGAATCGCGCCGCCGAGGCAACGAAAATCCGGGTCTCCCGCTTCGGATGAACTCAATCCCACCACTCTCGATTCCCGCCAAAATCCCTACCCCCTACCCCGCCCGATCCCGCGGTATTCGAAGCCGAGCCGCGCGACGTCTTCGGGGTCGAAGAGATTGCGGCCGTCGAAGATGATCGGGGTGTGCATCTTCGCCTTCACCTCGCGCAGATCGATGTTGGCGAATTCCTCCCATTCGGTGGCGATGACGAGGGCTTCGGCGCCCTCGGCGGCTTCCAGCGCGCTGGGGGCGAACTTGACCTTGCCGGCGATGCTTAGCTCCTGCGCCTTCTCCATGCCCTTCGGGTCGTAGGCGGTCACCTCCGCGCCTTCGTCGGCGAGCGTCTCGGCGAGCTTAACAGCGACGGACGAGCGGACGTCATCGGTGTTCGGCTTAAACGACAGCCCCCAGACCGCGATCTTCTTCTCTTTGAGCACCCACAGCTTCTCGCGGATCGTCTCGATGAAGCGATCGAGCTGGCGGCGGTTGATCTGTTCGACCTCTTTGAGCAGGCTGAACGGGACGCCGAGCTGCTCGCTGATAGCGATGAAGGCGGCGATATCTTTGGGGAAGCACGAGCCGCCATAGCCGAGGCCCGCGTTGAGGAAGGCGCGCCCGATGCGCTTGTCCATGCCGATGCCTTCGGCGACCTTCTCGACATCCGCGCCGCTCTTCTCGCAGATTTCGGAGAGGGCGTTGATGTAGGAGATCTTGAGCGAGAGGAACGAGTTGGCGGCGTGCTTGATCAGCTCCGCGCTGTTGATGTCGGTGACCAGCACGGGCGCGACGAACGGCTCGTAAACCTTCTGCATGAGGGCGAGCGCCCGGTCGCTGTTCGCGCCGATCACGATCCGGTCCGGGTTCATCAGGTCGGCGACGGCGCAGCCCTCGCGCAGGAATTCGGGGTTGCTCACCACGTCGAACTCGATGCCCTCCGCCGCATAGCGCCGGATCGTCTCGGTCACCCGCTCGCCGGTCTTCACCGGCACGGTGCTTTTATCGACGATCACCTTGTAGCCCTTCAGGACGGCGGCGATCTCGCGCGCGACCTTCTCGATAAATGTCATGTCCACGCTGCCGTCCGGCTGCGGCGGCGTCGGCACCGCGATGAATACGACCTCGCCGTGGTCCACGCCTTCATCCGTGCTCTGGGTAAAGCGGAGCCGCCCGGAGGCGACGTTGCGCTTGACCACGTCTTCCAAGCCGGGCTCGTAGATCGGGATGTCGCCGGCCAGCAGCTTTTCGATTTTGCGCGGGTCATTGTCCACGCAGACGACTTCGTGGCCGACGTCCGCGAAGCAGGCGCCGGTGGTCAGCCCGACGTATCCGGATCCGATGATAGAGAGTTTCATAGGTTGGCGAGAAGCGATTTAAGAAAGGTCCGGGGAGCCTTCGAGGCAGAAGGCGTCGTGCACGGCGCGGGCGGCGACCTCCACATCGGAGTCGTCGATGGCGACGGCGATCTTGATCTCGGAGGTCGAGATCATGTCGATGTTGACGCCGGCGTCGGCCAGGGCGCGGACCATGGTGGAGGCGACGCCCGCGTGCGAGCGCATCCCGATGCCGACGGCGGAGACCTTCGCCATGCCGCCATAGACCTTCATCTGCATCCCCGGCATCTCATCGAGCACCGCGCGCAGCGCCGACTCCGCCTTGGCCAGGTCGGCGGCGCTCAGCGTGAAGTCGATGTCCGCCGTGTCCGCGCTGCTTTCGGTCTGCACGATCATGTCGAGGTTGACGTTGGCGTCGCCCATCGCCTGGAAGATCTTCGCCGCGCTGCCGGGCGTGTCCGGCACGTGGTCGAGGGCGATCTTCGCCTGGTTGCGCTCGATGCTGACGCCGCGGATGACCACGGACTCCATGTTTTTGGTTTCGCCTTTCACGGTGGTTCCTGGATTGTTGTTAAAGCTGCTGCGCACCTCGAAGACCACGCCGAATTTCTTGGCGAACTCGACCGACCGGCTCTGCATGACCTTGGAGCCGGAGGACGCCATTTCGAGCATCTCGTCATAGGCGATCTCGTCGAGCTTGTAGGCGGTGGGGACGACGCGTGGGTCGCAGGTGAAGACGCCGTCCACATCGGTGTAGATCTGGCAGAGGTCCGCCTTGACGGCCGCCGCCATGGCGATGGCGGTCAGGTCGGTGCCGCCGCGCCCCAGCGTGGTGATCAGCCCGTCCTCGCTGATGCCCTGGAAGCCGGCCACGATCACGATGTTGCCCTCGTCTAGGAGCCGCTGGACCAGCGCCGGCTCGATCGTCGTGATCCGCGCGCGGGCGTGGACGCCATCGGTGGCGATGCCCGCCTGCGCGCCGGTCACGCTCGCCGCTTTGCCGCCCAGCTCTTGGATCGCCATCGCGGTCAGGGCGATCGTCGTCTGCTCGCCGGTGGCCAGCAGCACGTCCATCTCGCGCTCGCTGGGCGCGGCGGAGACCTCCCGGGCCAGTTTGATCAAGCCGTCGGTGACGCCCGCCATGGCAGAGACGGCGACGATGACCTGGTTGCCGGCGCGCTGGGTTTCGAGCACGCGCCGGGCGACGTTTTTGATCCGGTCTGGGTTTCCGACGGAGGTGCCGCCGAATTTTTGGACGATGAGCATGATGGGGATGATTTGCCCCCGGTCGAGATTTCGCCATTTGGGGGGCGGGAATTGGGGGCCGCACCGCCGCTTTGTCAATGGCAGGCTAGGACAATTCTGCGCCCCTGCGGAAAGGGCGAAAGTGCGCGCCTCCCCGCATTCGCCCCTTGTCCGCACCCCCGATCAGGCTACGATGCCTGCCTATGACTAACAACTCTACACAACAAAAGAAAGGTCTCTCCCCACTCGCCTGGGTGGGCATCGGCTGCGGCGGTCTCGTCCTCCTCGGTGTTATCGCCGTCGTCGGTTTGGGGGTCTGGGGCTTTGGCAAGGCCAAGGAATTCGCGGAAGACCCGAGCAAGATCGTCGAGCTTGCGGTCAACGCCGACCCGAATTTGGAGGTGGTGAAGAACGACGCGGACGCCGGCGAATTTACCTACCGGAACAAATCGACCGGCGAGGAGATCACGATTAGCTACGAAGACATCCGCAACGGCAAATTCGACATCACCACCGGGAGCGGCACGACCTCGATCGACGCCTCAGAGGGGAATGGCGGCATGAAGATCAAAGGGGCGGACGGCTCCGAAACCGTGATCAGCGGGCAAGACGGCGGGATCACGGTCGATAACGCCGACGGCACCAAGACGGTGCTCGGCGGCGCGGCGAGCATGGATAGCGTGCCGGAGTGGGTGCCCACCTACCCGAACGCGCCGGACACCAAAGCGCAGTTCAGCAGCAACGCCGAAGGCAAGACCCTCGGCTCCTTCACCGGCTCGACGCCCGATTCGCTGGACGACATCGAGGCATTCTATAAAGAGAAGCTCGAAGCCGCCGGCTTCACCGTCGATGTCAAATCGATGGAGGCCAACGGCTCGAAGATGACTTCCGTGATCAGCGCGAAGAACGCTGACACCAATTCTGAGGTCAATGTGATGGCGACCGGCCAAGGCGGCGGCAACCGCCGGATCCAGGTCACCTACTCGCAGCGCCAGTAGCGGGAACGAAAGACCGCGCCCCAGACAGATCCGTATCCCCAGCAGCCACCTACTCCGGCGCAATGCCGGGCATTGATCCCCGTAACCATACTTTAACTTTTGGCCATCCCTCCGGGCGGCACCGCGCGGCGGGAGGGTCAGACCACCCAGAAGATAGCAACCCAATCCACAGAAATATGACGAAAACCATCGCCGCATTCGCGGGCCTCGTCGCCATCGCTTTGTCCGCCGCCGGACGGGCGCAGGCTGAGGAGGTCGATTTCAAAGAGAAGGTCCTGCCCATCCTCAAAGAGAAGTGCATGGACTGCCACCGCGCGCCTTATAAAGACGAGCGCGGCCGCACGAAAAAGCCGAAGGGCGACCTGCGGCTCGACACCGCCGAAATGATCCTGAAAGGGTCGGAGGACGGCAAGGTCGTGGTCCCCGGCAAGTCGGGCGAAAGCTCGCTCTACAAGCTGACCACGCTGACCGAGGACGATGACGATGTCATGCCGCCGAAGGGCGATCTGCTGACCAAAGAACAGCAGGAGATCCTCAAGAAGTGGATCGATGAAGGCGCCAAGTTCGGCGACTGGAAAGAGCAAACATTCGAAGACACCGTGGGTGCTGCCGCCAAACCGGCGGCGGCACCGGAGGGGGCACCAGCCCCCTCCCACCGGGGTCATCCCGCCGCCGACGACCTCTACGAACGCCTCGCCCAAGGCGCGCAGCCTGCCACCGAGCAAGAGCTGTCCGCTTTGGGCGAGGCGGGCGTCCAGGCGCAGCCGCTCTCCGCCGGGGTCCCGCTGCTCCGCGCCATCGTCCGCGCCAAACCGGGCAACACCGCCGCCGATGCCCTCGCCGCCCTGTCTCCGCACGCCGCCCTCGTCAGCCACCTCGACCTCGCCCGCGAAGAAATCAGCGACGCGGACCTCAAAGCGGTCGCCGCCATGCCGAAGCTGACCCGCCTCGACCTGCGCGGCACCAAGGTGACCGACGCCGGGATCGCCCACCTGACCGGAGCGAAAGAGCTGGTCTATCTCAACCTCTACGGCACTGGAGTCACCGATGCGGGAGCCGCCAAGCTCGCCGCACTGCCCAAGCTAGAGTCCGTCTATCTCTGGGGTAGCAAGATCACCGAAAAGGGAGCCGCCGCGCTCCAGGGCAAGCTGCCCGAGGCGAAGATCGTCTGGCGATAGAGTTATTGGCAGGAAGCACACTCTTCGGCCGCCCTCTCCACCGGGAATCGCGGCGATCCCTTTCCGCTATTCTGGGGAGTTCAAAGCGGCAATCCATCGGGATGGCACGGCTTTAGGCAATGGGAGCACCTCGTCCGGCGGAGTCGCCCGAGCCGAATCGCCAAGGTGCCTCGCCGATGTTCCGAACTTTCTTCCATGGCGAGCCGGGATATCGAAAAGAATGCTGGCACCGACCTGGATCGGATCAATCATCGTTGCTACGTTCCTCTGGCTTACCCAGAACGGCGGCAACTCCCCAAAGACAATGCCCATAACGTTTTTACACACTGCCGACTGGCAGCTAGGCAAACCGTTTGCCAGCGTGACAGACGCCGACAAACGATCCGTCCTTACGCAGGAGCGGGTCAATGCGATTGGCGAAATCGGGGCGGTAGCGCGCCAGGCAGGCGCCGCATTCATTGTCGTCGCGGGCGATGTCTTCGATACGCCGACGGCGAGCAAAAAATGGGTCTCAGCGGCGTGCGGCGCGATCGGAAAAATCGGGCTCCCCGTTTTTGCCATCCCGGGCAACCACGACCACGGCGGACCGGGGTGCCTGTGGGGTCAAGATTTCTTTCTAAATGAGCGCGAATCGCTGGCTCCAAATTTCAAAATCCTACTGTCCCCTGAACCCGTCGATATCGGGGAAGCGATTTTGCTGCCGTGCCCACTGTTGCGGCGGCATGAATCTCGCGATCCGACCTCGTGGCTGCGCGAGATCGACGAAACGGTCTCTGCGCCGTTCGGGAACAAGCCGAGGATCGCCATCGCCCACGGAAGCGTCCAAGGATTTGAATCGGCCATCGAAAGCGAGGACGGACATAGCGGCGTCGCCAACTTGATCGACGCCGACCGGATCCCCGCCGGGCTGGCGGACTACATCGCCCTCGGAGACTGGCACGGAACGAAACAGATAACCGCCCGAGCCTGGTATTCCGGGACGCCTGAAATCGACCGGTTCCCGAAGGGTCCGACAAACGAGCCAGGCAACGTCCTCGTGGTTTCGCTAGATCGCGGTTCCGCCCCTGAAGTCCGGGTGGAGCGCACCTCACGGCTAAGGTGGCGATCGATTGACTTCACGTTCTCGAACGATTCAGACGTCGAAGAGCTAGAGTCGAAGATCCGCCAGATCACCGGCGATGAGGTCGGCAGGGACCTCATCCAGCTTTCGCTCAGCGGCAGCCTTGGAATCGAGGCGACCAGCCGGCTGGAGGCGATGCTAGAAACGTGGTCGGCGCGCTTCTTGCGGGTAAAACAAATCGGCGGCTACGGCGTGGCACCGACTGACGACGAGATCCAAGCATTGACCCGCCGGGCCGGCGACCCGCTCATCGCCCGGGTTGCGTCCATCCTGATCTCGGAGCTATCCCAGGGGGGGGACGCTTCGCTGGCGGCAAATGCGGCGCTCCGCCAACTCCACGCTGCAATCAAATCGCTCACGCCGCCAACCCAATGAAAATCCTCTCCATCACCATACGCGGCTATCGTGTCCACCAAGATACCACGCTAGAGCTAGACCCCAGCCGCAACTTGATCGGAGGTCCCAACGAAAGCGGCAAGAGCACCTTGATCGAGGCGGTCCATCGCGCCCTTTTCCTGAAATCGAGCGTTTCCGGTTCAGCCCAAAAGAGCATGGTTTCGACCCTCCACGGCGGGCAGCCCGAAGTCGAAGTCCGCTTCAGTGCCGGAGGGGCGACCTATCGGCTTGCCAAGCGGTTCAGCGGATCGAGCGGCTCGACGACGCTTGCCGCGGAAGGCGGCGGGACGCTCAGCGGCAGCGAAGCCGAGGACCGCCTCGCAGAGGTGCTTGGGGTCGAACCTGTGGGCGGAGGTCGCGGTGTGTTGGAGAGGAGCGCCAGCCAGTGGGCGCACCTTTGGGTCAAGCAGGGCGAGAGCGCCCAAAACCCTTCGGAACAGGCCAGCAAAGAACGCGACTCGCTGGTCGCCCGGCTCAAAGAAGAAGGCGGAGCCGCCGCCATGGAATCCGAGCTCGACAGCCGCGTTTCACGTTTCTTCAAAGAGCGGTGCGACGAGATTTTTAAAGCGAACTCCCAGCCCCGCACGGGTTCTGAATTGGCAAAGGCGATACAGGCTCTCGGCGAGGCTCGCGAGAGGCTCTCGGCGGCACAGGCGATGGCCGATAGACTGCGCCAAGCCGCAGAGGATTTTGCGCTTTCTGAAAAAGTGGTCGCCGAAAAGTCCGAAAAGCTGGCGGAGGTCCTAGCTGAAAGAATCGCCGCCCGCCGCCGGGGCGAGCAAATCGCAACGCTGCGAATGGCGGAAGGCGAGAAGAGGGCCCACTGCGACAAGGTCGCTGCCGAATTGAAAGCGCTGAACGACACCGCCTCCAACATGGCTGAAACGTCCAGCAAACTCCACGAAAAGGAAGCGCGGCACAGACCAAGTGAAGCGGAGTTTGAACGCTGTCGGACGGAGGTTGAACGCCTGAAAGAGAAGCGCCAAAAATCGAGCGAATCGTGCCGCCTCGCCGAGCAAAGAGCGAAGCATTCCCGGCTCGCCCTCGAGCGCGAAAATGCGAGGCGGCGAGCGTTCGAGCGGGAGGTTGAGTTGGCGCGTCTGCGGGCTGAATCCGACGATATCGCCAAGGCGAAATCGGAAGTGGCGGACCTCGAATTTCAGATCGCTCGGATGCCGGTGGTCACCCGCGAGAAGATCGAGGGGATCAAGCGGTTTGAAGACACATTGGCAAAGGCGGAAGCCGCCCTCCAAGCGATGGCGGCGGGCATAGAGGTCATCGCCTCCAAAGCGGCGATCTCGATCGGGGAAGAGCCGGCCCCCATCGGATCCAGCCGGGTCATCACCGAGGACACCACCGTGTTGGTCGGCGACGTCGCCGAGATCCGCGTCTCCCCCGGCGGCGGCATCTCATTGGCGGAGGCGAGGGATCGGGTGGAAGCAGCGCGCGCCGCGCTCGCCAACTCACTCGAGCAGCTTGGCCTAGCCGCGGTGCCCCAAGCGGAGGAAGCCTACGCCGGGCGGACGCACCTCTCCATGAGACTAGCCGACAAACGCGCAGCGCTCGCGGCACGCAAAGCGGATGAAGTGGAAGCCAGGCTGACCGAAGCGCTGCGAGAAGTGGAGACAGCGAACGCAGAACTCGCCCGCCGGACCTCAGCGGCCCCGTGCCCAGAGGGTGCCCCGGCTAGCCTCGCAGAGGCGACCCGGCGAGCAGAAGCCGCCCGGGATGAGTCGGAGCGGTTGGAGGAAGAAGAGGCTGAATCCAAGGCAAACCTGGAAGCCATCGACCGCCTTTTTCAGAAATGCCAGCGACAGACTCGCCCTCCAACGGGATTCGATCGATGCAGACCGGCGAGAGATGGAGTCGCTGCGAGGGAGTTTAGCCGCCCTAGAAAAGATGTATGGCAGCAGGAACCAGGTCGAGGAGAACGTGCGGGACAAGGCGCACAGGCAGGCGGAGGCGAACGCAGAGCTAGCCGCCATTCACGAAGAATTGCAGACCTTGCAACCCGACGACCTAGATGCTGACCTCGCGAGAATCGAGCGCGCCATCTCCCAACTTCGGGATGGGATCGAAATGGGCAGGCAGACCCTCGCCGTCTCCCGAAGCACGCTGGCGAGTGATGGGAACACGGACCCGCTTGCGTCGCTTGCCCTAGCAGCAGCAGAGGTGGAAGCAGCGGAGAAGGAACGGGCAAACGCCGAATGCCAAGCCCGCGCCGTCCAGCATCTCGCCGACCTCTTTCGCGAGCAACAGCGCGAGCTGACCCACCAATTCAGCCGCCCGCTCGCCGAAAAAATCACGGGCTACATCACCCAGCTTTTTCCCGGTGCGGAGGCAAATACCGTCCTCGGTGAATCAGGGTTTGAGCAGATCGTCCTGACTCGGGATGGGAGGAGATTCGATTTTGGCGAACTCAGTGGCGGGACGCAGGAACAAGTGGCGGCCGCCTTCCGCCTCGCGATCGCCGAGACTTTGGCGAAGGACCATGACGGGTGCTTGCCAGTCGTATTCGACGACGCCTTTACCAACACCGATCCCGAGCGCATCCAAGTCCTACAGAGGATGCTAGACCGGGAGCCGCCAAGGGCTACAGATCATTCTCCTCACCTGTAGCCCGGAAAGCTACGCCTCCCTCGGGGCGAAATCCCACTCTCTAAAACGAACCGTCTGACCGCCCTGCCAGCCACTCCGGCAAAAGGGACGATCGCCGCAGAATACAGGTGCCCCCGAAACACGTCTGGCAACCAGAAGAACCGCTTCTCGGAAGCGATCCCCCGGCTTCAGAAACGCGGCTAGATTTCAGGCCCGCCAGATCCCCGTGCTCCAAACCACCAAAGCCATATTTCCAACCTGACCCCACCATCGGTTTCATCACGATCCACCGGCGATCGCGACCCGGTTGCCGCTAGGAATTGCTGCCCCCGGCACCGCGCAGCTTCGCCTCCATGGCATCCATCTCAGCGGCGTCGACCACGTTGTCGCCATTGCTGTCGGCAAGGCGGAAGATAAAGAGCGAGGTGTCGCTTTTCGGAACCTCGGAGAGCTGGAGCGCACCGTCATTGTTGGTGTCCAACTCCTTGATTTTCTCCATGATCCCGCGCCCGGCGAGCGCCTTCAGGATGTCGCCATCGCCGCCTTGCGCGATGCGTTTGCGCACCGTATCCGCACTCTGCTGGCGCTGCTGTTGTTTGATGCTCTCGCGGATCGCCGAGAGGTTTGATTCCTCGGCGGCGTTACCCGTAGAAGATGATGCTGCCCATCTCGTCGTTCGACTGCTCGCCCCACTTCACATGCCGCGGCGGGCTGAATGGATTTTGCGGGTTCTTGTCCGAGTTGTCGTAGCAGATCTCGACGTCTAAAACGGTCCCGGCCGGAAGGCGGAGCGGTTCCTTGTAGTGGTATTGCCCCTGCCAATCGAAGTCCCATTCCGGGATCGAAAGCAGCGATTTGACCTCGCCGCCGGGCAGCGTCGCTTGCAGTCGAAGCTGACGCACACCTGGTGGGCATGCCCGCCGATGCTCATCAAATCGATGTCGTGCTCGAGGGTTAGCGATTCCTTGAGCCGCCAGTCTGCCTCGCCCGCCGGGATGTCGATGCCCGCGAAGCGCCCGAAAAGCGCCGGGATCTGGAATTCCAGCATCGAGCGCTCCGGCGTCTTGTCGGCAAAGTAAAGCGCCACCGTTGTCTTCTCCCGCTCCGCCTTGCCGCTGGGGTGGAAGTGGGTCTGCAGCACCAGGTCGGATCCTTTCTTCACCGGCCAGGCGAGCCCGCCGGTCAGCGGCACCGCCGTTTCGCCGGGCGTCCAGCCGCCCATGTTGGTGCGGCGGAATCGCCCGCCGGAGAAGCCGGGCTTCCCGTCCTTCGCCTCATGCTTCCGCGCCTCGCCGGTCTCATCGACGAAAAACAAAACGTGGTGCACCACGGTGCGCGCGCTCGGGCGGATATCGACCGCTGTCACCCACTTGTCCTCCGGCAGATCGAGCGGCAGGACAAAATAGCGATAGATGTCGCGCCCGGACGCCGGGATGTCGAAAAAGTCACTCATCTCGACGACCAGGTCCGGCTCGCCCATCGCCCAGCCGCTCTCGAACTTCGGCGGCTCAGGGGTCTTCGCCGGGTCGCCCTCCGGCGCGCCCGCCTCGACCCAGCGCCCGATCAAATCGATCTGCGCCGCAGTCAGGTGCCGCTCGCCGACGAATTCGGCGCACGCCTTCTCCGGCGGCCACGGCGGCATCAGCCGGTCGTCGATCACCCGGCGGATCATCCGCGCTTTCTTGGCGGCGTCCTTGTAGGACAGGAGCGAAAAGGGAGCCGCCTGGTCCGGGCGGTGGCAGCCGGAGCACTGGCTATGCAAGATCGGCGCGATATCCTCCGCAAAAGTCGGCGGGTTCGGCTCCCCAGCCATGGCGGGGGCGGCGCAGAGGACGAAGGCGGAAAGGGCAATAGCGGGGCGGATCATGGGAATAAGCAAAGTAGCAGAAAAAACCAAACGCGGAAGCCCCAGTTGCGCCCGCCGCCGCGAAATTTCAGCCTTGCCGATGCCTGCCGGAACCGCGAAGGACGGGGGAAACCAAACATTTTCCGAACCCATGCAGCGAACCTATCTCATCACTGGAGCCAGCAAAGGCATCGGGCTGGCGACCGCCCAATTGCTCGCCGAGCGCGGCCATCGGGTGGTCGGCATCGCGCGGACCGAACCCGGCGGCGGGTTTCCGGGTCCGTTTTACTGCTGCGATCTGGGGGACCGGGCGGCGTCCGGCGAGGTGATCGCGGAGGTGGCGGCGGCGCATCCGATCGACGGGATCTTGAACAACGTCGGGCTGGTCAACCCGCAGACGCTCGACGAACTCGACCTCGCATCGTTCGATGCGGTGATCGACGTGAACCTGCGCACCGCCATCCAGACGGTGCAGGCGGCGCTGCCCAACATGCGGAAAAACCGCTGGGGGCGCATCGTCCAGACCTCCAGCCTGACCGCCGTTGGCGTGCCGTGGCGGACCAGCTATGCGGCGGCGAAGACGGCGCTGATCAGCTTTACGCGGAGCTGGGCGCTGGAGCTGGCCAAAGACGGCATCACGGTGAATGCGGTCGCCCCCGGCCCGATCGCCACCGAGCTTTTCAACACCAACAACCCGCCGGGCAGCGAGAGCCGCCAGCGATACATCAACGGCATCCCGATGGCGCGCACCGAGGAGCCGCGCGAGGTGGCGAAGCCAACGCGTTCCTGCTGTCCGACGCGGCCGCCTTCATCACCGGTCAGACGCTCTACGTGGATGGCGGCTCGAGCATCGGGAAGCAGCTCGTCTGATTTTGCCAAAAACCGCCCTCGGGGGGAGGGCGGGTTTTTGAAAGCGTGCGCGGCAGGATTTGAACCTGTGACCCCTACCGTGTCAAGGTAGTGCTCTACCCCTGAGCTAACCGCGCGGGAATTGCGAGGCGGGGACTATTCCCCGGAAGCCGGAGAGCGCAAGAGAAAATCGGCGCTCCGGCGGCAATCGGATCGCCGGATTACTCCGCGACGCGGTCGCGCAGCGTTTTGCCGGGCTTGAAGTATGCGTATTTCTTCGCCGCGATCATGATCTTCTCTTTGGTCGCGGGGTTGATCCCCTCGCGGTACCGCGCGGCTTTTGGTGCCGAAAATCCTGAAGCCGGGGAGCGTCACTTTGCCGCTAGGCGTCAAGCTCGACGGCGATGATGCCATTGCCGGGGGTGGCGTCGAAGATGATGTTGACGATCTCCAGGGCTTTTTCTTGGGAAAGGTCGGCTTTTTTGGCGAGCTTGGCGGCGAATTCAGTCTTGTTCATAATCGTGCGAGGCGTGGGTTTAGGGTTGTGCCGGTCGCATCCCGTATTCGGGCGCGCCTATGGAATAAAGGACGACCGCCCCGATTCCAAGCATTTCTTTTCCCTGTTTTCGCGGGCGTTCCGGGCATGGTATCGGGTGAAAGACGTGTGGGATATCGGCACTTCGGGAGCCGGATTAACGAGGGGAGGCAAACAAATCCGCCAAGGCGTCGTTGAGCCGATCGTAGCCGGCTGCGTTCAGGTGCAACGCATCCCGGTAGAGATCCGACGCTGGAGCTGCCGCGGCATCGGTCGCCGAAGCGCCAATGACTGCGGCGGCGTCGAATACTAATACGCCCTCCGCTTCCTGCTCCCGGAGGAAGGCGTTGACCTCGATCACCGACCGGTCGATTTCGTCAGACCAAAAGAGCCGCCGCTGAAGCGGGATCTCGCCAGCCGGCACGATGGTCGATAGGATGACCTTGCATCCCCGAGCGCGATAATGCGCGATGATCCGTTGAAGGTTTGCCTTACAATTCGCGACGATCGGATCCCGCCGATCGGGAAAAAGGGCGATGGTTTTGAGGTCATTGATGCCCGCTTGGATCAAAACCGCATCGGCGTCGAACGGGCTCTGCCGCTCGATCCGCCCCAACACTTGGGCGGTCGTCTGCCCGCCAATCCCCGAATTGAGCACCTCGCCCGGCAGCCAATCGGGAGCCGGCCACTCGGCGGCGCGGGAATCACCGACGATTGCCAGCGGCACCGTTTGAGACGCGGACTGCGGCAAGGCGGAGAGCCCGAGGGGATCGAGCCGCACTTCATGGAGGTCCCGGTAGTAGCCGGATGCCTTTTGAAAAAGATAGAGCGATGAGCCGATCGATGCGACCAGCAGGCAGAGCATTGAATAGAAGGCGATGCGGCGAACCATGGATACCTATAGACCGCCGCGGCGAGTCCTGCTCACAAAAACCAGATTTACCCGTCTCTATGCTTCGCCCGCCCGCCCAGCTTCCGTCCCGGTAGGCGCCGCCGCCTTCTGCCCTAAGACGCCGCGCCACTCCTTGGCGACGCGACCTTTGAAGTCCTCGAGGATGAGATAGACGCAAGGGACGAGGAGGAGGGTGATGAGGGTGGCGAAGAGGATGCCGAAGGCGAGCGAGATGGCCATGGGGATGAGGAAGCGGGCCTGGAGGTCGGTTTCGAGGAGCATCGGGGTCAGCCCGGCGAAGGTGGTGAGCGAGGTGAGGAGGATCGGGCGGAAGCGCTTGGAGCCCGCCTCCCACACGGCGTGGCGCAGCCCGTAGCCGTCGTCGCGGTGGCGGTTGACGTATTCGACGAGGACGAGGCTGTCGTTGACCACCACGCCGGCCAGCGCGATGAAGCCGCACATCGACATGATGCTCAAGACGGTGCCATAGACGACGTGCCCGACCACCGCGCCGACCAAGCCGAACGGGATGACGCTCATGACGATGAGCGGCTGGAGGTAGGAGCGCAGCGGGATGGCGAGGAGCACATACATGATGATGAGGGCGACGATGAAGCCGACCATCATGTCGCGCATCGACTGCGCCTGGTCCTTCTGCTCGCCCTGGAAGTTGTAGGTCATGCCGGGGTATTTCTTCATCACCTCGGGCAGGACTTTTTCTTTGATCGCGGCGACGACCTCGTTGGCGTTCGCCTTTTTCGAGACCTTGTCCACATCGGCGCTGATGCGGACCGAGCGCCGCAGGTCGGCGCGGCGGATGGTGGCGTAGCCGCGCCCCGCCTCCGCCCGCGCGACGGCGGTGAACGGCACCTCGCGCGCCGTCCGGCGTCCGGATCTTCATGTCCTCCAGGCTCTGGAGGGTGGCGCGCTCGTCGGCGGGATAGCGGACCATGACCTTGACCTCGTCGCGCCCGCGCTGGAGCCGCTGCGCCTCCTCGCCATAAAAGGCTTGGCGCACCTGCCGGGCGACGTCCGCCAGCGTGATGCCCAGCGGCTCGGCACCGGGCAGCAGTTCGAGCTTCAGCTCGCGCTTGCCCCTCGCGGTTCGAGTCGGCGATGTCGATGACGCCCTCGAATTTGCGCAGCGCGGCCTTGACCTCTCCGGCGGCGGCTTCGAGGTCGTCTAGGTTGTCGCCGGACAATTCGAGGTCGATCGCATTGCCGCCTGCGCCGGACTCTGACCGGAACGTGAGCCGTGGCCAGCCTGGCTGACCGGGCCGGTCAGGGCGCGCCACTCGGAGATCAGTTCGGTGGCGGTCACCTTGCGGTCGGCGGCGGGGCTGAGTTCGAGGGTGACCTCGCCGATGTTGTCGGCGATCGGATTGCGCCCGATGGCTTCGAAGCCGGTCTTGAACGGCTGGGTGCCGATGCTCGCCAGCATGTGGCGGACCACCGAATGCCCCGCCTGATCCTGGTGCTCCGCCAGCTTTTGGCGGCGGCTTCGATCTGGCTGATCGCCTCCGCCGTCTGCCCGTAGGGCGCGCCGTTCGGCATGGTCAGCTTGGCGGATAAGATCTCGCCCTCGACCTCGGGGAAGAACTGGAACTTGATCCAGCCGGTGGCGACGAAGCCCATGGTGAGGGCAAACACGGAGATGAAGATCGCGACCACCGCGTAGCGGAACCGGATCGTCTGCCGCAAGACCGGGCGGTAAACGCGCTCGACGAATGTCTCCAGCCCGTCGGTGAACTTGCGCCGCACCCGGGTGAGCGGACCGACTTTCCGGTCGGCGGAAGGCGCGGCAGCAAGGCGAGGTGGCGGGCAGGACGAATTTCGACTGGAGCAGCGAGACGAGGAGCGTCGGTACGACGATCCACGGGATGTTCCGCCAGATCTTCCCGCTCACGCCGCCGACCATCAGCATGGGGGTGAACGCCGCCACGGTGGTGAGCACGCCGAAGATGACGACCACGCCGACCTCGTGCGTGCCGCGCGGCGCGGCGAGCCTCGGTTCCTCGCCCGCCCGCATCCGGCTGAAGACATTTTCGCCGACCACGATGGCGTCATCGACGACGATGCCGAGCACGAGGATGAAGGCGAAGAGCGAGATGAGGTTGATCGAAATGTCGGTCGTCGGCATGAGGGCGACCGCCCCGGCGAAGGCGACCGGGATGCCGAGGCTGACGAGGAAGGCGAGGCTGGGGCGCAGGAAGAGCGCCAGCACGACGAAGACGAGGAGCAGCCCCCACAGCCCGTTTTTGGCGAGCAGGTCCATCCGCCCTTTCAGATAGACCGACGTATCGTTCCAGATCTGGAGGTTGACGCCTTCCGGCAGCTTGCGCGGGGCGACATTATCGAGGTAGTCGTTGACTAGGTTGACAAGGTCGAGCGTGTCCTCGTCCCCGACCCTGAAGACATTCACGAGGATCGTCGGCTCGGCGTCCAGCCGCGTATCGACATCCAATTCCTCGAATCCGTCGTGGATGCGCGCGATTTCCTCCAGCGTGATCTCGGTGCCGTCCGGGCGGCTCGCCACCACGATGTCCTCGAACTCCGCCGCCGTGTAGCGCTTCGCATTGGCGCGGATCAGGACCTCGCCCGCCTCCGTCCGCACCGCGCCGCCGGGCAAATCGAGCGACGAGAACCGGACGGCGTTGGCGACCTGGTCGAAGTTCAGGTTGAAGCGCCGCAGCGTGTCCTCCGGCACCTCGATCCCGATCTCGTAGTTGCGCACGCCGGCCAGCTTCACCTGGGTGATGCTCGGCTCGCCGCCCAGCAGCGTGACGACGCCGCGCTTGATCTTCTCCCACTTTCCCTTCGCTGGGGTCATCTGGTGGTTGAGCAAATCCTGCCGCACGCCCTCGGCGATCTCGCGCAGCGTCGCCTCGTCGGTGTCCGCGCTGACCGCGATGCTCAGCACCTGCGCTTTGATCAATAGCTCTTCGACGACCGGCTTTTCGGTCTCCTCCGGGAAGTTGTCGATGGCATCGACGCGCACCTTGATGTCGCTGAGCACCTTCCGCGTGTCGTAGCCGAGCTTCACCTCCGCCAGCACCGCGCCCATGCTCTCCACGGAGGTCGAGGTGATCCGCTCGATGCCGTCGAGGTCTTGGATCGCCTCCTCCACTGGCACGCAGACGCCGCGCTCGACCTCTTCCGGGGCGGCATTCGGATACGGCACCGAGATGGCGACGATGTCGATCGCCGTCTCTGGGAAGATTTCCTTCTTCAGCTTCGGCCACGTCATCAGACCGCCGATCAGCACCAACAACATGAGGAAGTTGGCGGCGACGTGGTTGCGGCTGAACCAGAAGATGGCTTTTTCCATGGCGGGATACCCTCGGCGATTTGAAGAATGTTAGAGCTGCGGTGCGGCGGCGGGTTCCGCATTCAAGACGGCGACCTCCATGCCGGAGACCGCGTCATCCAGCACGGTCAGGCAAACGCGGTCCCCGCCCTGAAAGCCCGAGCGGATGAGCGCTTCGTCGTCGGTCTTCTGCGCGACTTCGACCTCGCGGAACTGGAGTTTGTTTTCTTTGTCCACGACGAGGACGCGGCTGTCGCCGAGCAGAGACGAGCGCGGGATGGGGGAGAGGTTTTCCTCGGTGACGCCGCCGACTTTCGCCCGCATGAACATGCCGGGGGCGAGCGGCGGGCGCCCCGCCGCCGGCTCGTCGCGCACCTCGACCACCACCGGCACGGTGCGCGTCTGCGCGTCGATCGCCCCGCCGGTGCGGGCCACCGTGCCCTGCCAATCGTGGAGGGTGCCGCCGAACATGCCGGCCAGCGCGACCGGCGGTCCCTCCACGCCTTGGCGGGCGGCGTCAAAGCCGAGCGTGATGGCGAGCTGGGCGAATTGGTCCGGGGCGAGCGGCAGCGTGACTTCAAAGATGCCGGTCGAATACAGCTCGCCGAGCGGCGTGCCGGGCGCCGCGAAAAACCCGACGTCCGCCTGCCGGTCGAGGACGCGCCCGTCGTAGGGAGCCACGATCCGCGTGCGTTCCAGGTCCAGTTCCGCCTTGGCGACGGCCGCGCGCATCGATGCCTCGTGCGCCCGCGCGGCGGCGACCTGCGGGACGCGCCGCGCGAGTTCCGCGCCGGCTCCCTCCGCCTGCCCGCCGAGCTTTTTCCAATCGCGCTCCGCCTGTTCGGCGCGGGCCAGCTCTTGCTTCAGGGTCAGCGTCGCTTCCTCCAGAGCCGCGCGTGCACGGGCGACGCCGCCTCGTAGTTCGCAGTCTCGATCTGCAAGGCAGGTCGCCCTTCTTCACGACGGCGCCCGCCTCGAACTGCGGGGCTACGCTCGACCTTGCCGCCCACCTCTGCGACGAGGCGGGTCTGCAGCGCGGCTCCCGTGCCTTGGCTGGCGGCGAAAAGCTGCCGCGTCTCCGGTTTGATCTGGAAGACTTTGACCATGCGGCGGCAGGATCGGCTCGGTTGTTTCCTCCGCCGTCGGCTTGAAGATCACCATCAGGACATTCCCGGGCGATCGCCGCCGGACTGAGGCGAGTGCGATGAGGAGGATCGGCACCGGGCGCGCCGCTGAGGTCGGCAGCTTCGCGCGCTTCTACCTCCGCCGCGTCGGCGGGCTTGGCGGGTGGCGGCGGCGGCGCTTTGCCGCGGTCTTGGTCGATGGGGATCGATTCGCTCATAGATCTAGATTGGTTCACTTGCTGCGCTTTGAAATCGCCGCCCAGCGCGAGGTGCGGGTCCACGCGGTTCTCCAGCCTCAGGCGGCGGATCGACAACGCGGCGGACCGCGCCTGGAGCAGCCCGCGCTGCGCCTGCAAAAGCGTGAGCACGTCGCCGGTGCCGGTGCGGTAGGCGGACACCGCTTCGTCATAGGCTTCCTGGGAGGCGGATTCGGCGCGCTTCAGCGCGGCTTCTTGCCGGGCGAGGATCGATTCGAGCGCCAGCGCGGTCTCGACTTCGCGGAACGCATTGAGCGCCGTCTTCTGGTAGCGGGCGACGGCTTCGCGGGCTTCCGCCTTGCGCAGGTTGTAGTTGCCGACGACCTGGCCACCGGTGAAGAGCGGCTGGGCGATATTGCCCGCCAGGCTCCAGACCGAGAAGTCGGTATTGGCCAGCTCGCGCAGCTTTTCGGTCGCCGTCCCGCCGCTACCGGTCAGCGAGATCTGCGGCAAGGCGGCGAGCTTTGCTTCGAGGATGCGCTTGTCCATCGCGGCGGCGTTGCGCTCGGCGGCGATGATGTCCGGGCGGCGTGCGAGCAGCTCGGCGGGCACGCCGGCGGGCGGAGCCTTCGGCATGGCGGGCAAGGCGGCGCCCGCCTCCCCGCGCGGATAGCGCCCTAACAATGCCTCCAACTGCCGCGCGGCGAGCTCGCGCTGCCCGCGCCGCTCCTCGATCGATGCCTCCGCCCCGGCGATGTCCGCCATGGCGAGCCGGACCTGCGCGCCGGAGGCGGGTTCGCCCAGCGCGAGCTTGTCGCGGAGCTGCCCTTCGGTGTCGCGAAAGCTGGCCAGCGCGTCCTTGGCGATCCCGATCTGGGCGTCGGCTTCGGCGAGCGCGAAATACGACTTCGCCACCTGCGCGGCGACCGAACTCTGCAGCGAGCGCGTCTCTGCCGACACCGCCTGGAGCTGGGCGAGCGCGGCGCTTTGCCCCGCCCGGATGCGCCCCCAGAGGTCGATCTCCCAACTGATGTCGAGCGACGCTCCGAACCGGTTCGACAGATTCGAGAGCACGCTCGGCTCCATCGGCGCTGCTGCCTGCCCGCCCGCCGCCGCACCGCCCGACCCGGAATCCGAGGCTCCGAACGGGAAGCCGATGAAGTTTTGCTTTTGGCGGGAGCCATTCAGGTTGAGGCCCGCCATGGGAAAGAGATCCGCCCCGGCGAGCTTCGCCTGGTTCACCGCCTGGTCGATGCGGGCGGCGGCGATCTTCAGGTCCGGGTTGCCCGCCTGCGCCTCCTCGGCAAGCGCCGTCAACCGCCGGTCGTTGAACGAGGCGATCCAGCCGTCGTCCACGCCGCCGAGCTTCACGCCCGCCGCCTGCCAGCCGCCCGGCGGCTCCTCCGCGAGCAATCCGGCGAGCGGCTTGGGCGGCAAGGCGGTGCAACTGCCGAGCGCGAGCGCTGACCCGGCGGCGAGCAATCTGGGGCTGATGGTCACTTGGCTTTCTTCCCTTTCGCTTTTTTGGTGGAATCAGTTACGCCCGCCATGAACCCGGCGGCCGCGAATTTGATCATCTCGTCCGCCGCCTCGTCAAAGCGCGCCGCTTTCCCAAACAGCCGCAGCAGCGGAAAATGGTGCATCTTGTAAACGAGGACCCCCGCCGAAAAAAGCAGCCGCAGCCGCACGATCTCCGGCGGAGCCTTCGGCACCTGCTTGCCCAGCGCAGCGGCAAAGCGCTCGACCACCTCGCGGAACTGCCCGGCCATAAACTGGCTCAGCCGGTCGTTCGCGTTCATGCAGTGTGCCATCAGCTTCAGGAATGCCTCGCTCTCGGCGGCATCCGGATTGATGCGGGAAACGACCGGCCGGAAAAAGCAATCGAAGACCGTCCCCGCATCCGGGCCTCGCTTCCCCGCCGCCTTCTCCGCGGCATCCAGCTGTTCGAGCCGCTCCGCATTGATCGGGCGCAGCCGCCGCATGATCACCTCTTGGATCAAGCCTTCCTTCGAGCCGAAATGGTAGTTCACCGCCGCCAGGTTAACCGCCGCTTCCGCCGTGATCGCCCGCAGCGATACATTGTCGAACCCCTTCTCCCCAAACAGCCGCTCCGCCACATCGAGGATGTGATCGCGGGTTTCGGTCGGCGCAGGCTGGGGGGGATTCGACATGGGATGGAAATCGTGGAAACACCTGTATCAAACAAACGTTTGAATCGCAACCGGAAA
>JAWLBD010000077.1:0-21084 GCA_041395145.1 Verrucomicrobiales bacterium
CGTCCGCAATCCTATCGATTTTGCCTCTTACTAGAGCACACGGCGGCTGCGGGGCGGCTGCGGCGTTTAGGGCAGACCAGAACACTGCTGCCCGAAACAGCAGCGCGGCAACTCTATTATGCGGCAAGAAACTGTACAACATTATTCCCAAGCGTTTAAGATCGAATTCCAGCGCTGCAACTGCCGCCAATTTCGCGGAAAGGGCATTGAGCTCGCCTTGAAGCGTCCGGATTTTCTCTGGATCCATGCGCTTCGGCGGAGCAGGAGACAAAGCCGCCGCCATCCGATTCCCCGCCTCGCCGGAACCATCGGCGCGTTCGCCTGCCTTCCAGAAATAAACTGCCGAGCCGACCAAAACGGCACCGGCGGCGAGCGCCGCGAGCAATCTTCCATTAGCGAATCCAAGCATGCACAAATATTCTCGCACTGGCACGCTCCGGGCAAGGGCTTTTTCCCATCACTCTGTTTTTTTATGCCGCGAGTTCGGCATCATTGAGATGACCTAAGTTATAACAAGGGATTTGGAGGGTTGAACACCATTCTTTGGCGGGCAAGATCTCCTTCATCTGGCGTCTCGCTGTCGAGTTTGGGGTACTGCGCCCGGCGCGCTAGGCTGCCGCCGACCTGGTGCCTTGACTGATTTACAAAAGCAACTGCGGGGATCGGTTGCCCAAAACGCGTTAGGAGGGGTGAGCGGGCGAGGTGTATTTCATTTGAAGCCAACGGCTTGCAGAGAGACTAGCGCTTTGTAAGACCGATCATGGTGGGTGGCTCGATACTCGCGGACCCACCCCCGACCCCTCCCAGGAGGGGAGATTGGCGGCGCGGTGCCCGGATTGCGGCACACTTCCCATTTCGCAGCCCTCAGTGGCTTGCCAGGCATGGCGGGAATCAAAAAATAGGCGCAACACCATTGGCGATCAGCTTCCGCCCCAGAGGATCGCCGAGTTCGCCTTCGGCATCGTGGAAGGCGGGCGGTGGGTGCCGACGCGGCGCGCTCCGGCGATTGAGCGGTTAGCGCTCGCCCGTCGACCCGCCCGCTGCCGCCGCCTCGAACTGCGCGCGCCAGTAGTCGAGGCGTTCTTTGACGCGTTTTTCCTGGCCGTTTTCGGTTGGCTCGTAGTAGCGGCGGCCTTCGGGCAGGTAGGCTTGCGGGACGTAGCCGCCGTCGAAGTCGTGGCTGTATTGGTAGCCTTCGCCGTGCCCGAATTCCTTGGCTCCCTTGTAGCTGCCGTCGCGGAGGTGCTTGGGCACGGCGAGCGTCCTGCCCTCTTTGATATCACGCAGGGCGGCGTTGATCCCGGCGTAGGCGCGGTTGCTCTTCGGCGCGGTGGCGAGGTAAACCGCCGCGTGGGCGAGCGGGATGCGCGCCTCCGGCATCCCGATGAATTCGACCGCCTGCTGGGCGGCGACCGCGACGCGCAG
This sequence comes from Verrucomicrobiales bacterium, assembly GCA_041395145.1. Classification (GTDB taxonomy): domain Bacteria; phylum Verrucomicrobiota; class Verrucomicrobiia; order Verrucomicrobiales; family DEV007; genus JAWLBD01. The sequence goes on from JAWLBD010000077.1 coordinate 1,426, forward strand.
CGCGTTCGAGTCCGCCATGCCGATGTCTTCGCTCGCCGCGATGACGATGCGCCGGGCGATGAACCGGATGTCCTCGCCGGCGTAGAGCATCTTGGCCAGCCAGTAGAGCGCGGCGTCCGGGTCGCTGCCGCGCATGCTTTTGATAAAGGCGCTGATCGTGTCGTAGTGGGCGTCGCCGTCGCCGTCATAGACGACGGTCTTTTGCTGGATCGATTCCTCGGCGATCGCCAGGGTGAGGCGCACCGCGCCGGCGGCGTCCGGCTCGGTGGTCAAGGCGGCCAGCTCCAGCGAGTTCAGGCACTTGCGCGCGTCGCCGTCCGCGCTGCGGGCGAGGTGCGCGGCGGCGTCGTCATCGACCTGGATGTTCTGCCTGCCCAAGCCGCGATCTTTGTCCGCGACCGCCATCCCGATGAGGCGGCGCAGGTCTTCCTCGCCCAGCGGTTCGAGCATGAAGACCTGCGAGCGGGAGACCAGCGGGCTGTTGATGTAGAAGAACGGATTGTGCGTGGTCGCCCCGATGAACCGGACGGTGCCGCGTTCGATGTGGGGCAGCAGCACGTCCTGCTGCGCTTTGTTAAAGCGGTGGATCTCATCGACGAAGAGCGTCGTCGGGCGCTTGTGCAGGCGCAGGTAGCTCAGCGCCGCCTCCGCCGCCTTGCGGATCTCTGCGACGTTGCTCTCCACGCCGCTCAGGTTGACGAACCGCGATTTCGAGCGCGCGGCGATGACCTGTGCCAGGCTGGTCTTGCCCACGCCGGGCGGTCCGTAGAAGATGAGCGAGGCGAACCGGTCCGCCTCGACGGCGCGGCGGAGCAGCTTGCCCTCGCCGAGGATGTGCGACTGCCCGACGTATTCGTCGAGCGAGCGCGGGCGCATGCGGGTCGAAAGCGGCACGCCGCCCGCGTCCGCCGCCGCCTGCCCGGCATCGCTTTCGCGCGCGGCGCGGGCGTCGTCGTCATCCGCGATGAAGAGGTCGTCGTCCATGGCGCACGGGACGCGGGATTGCCCGGCGCGTCAATCCGCGAGCCGCCCGGCAGCGAGGCGGAGCGCGCGGTCGGCGGCGGCTTGGGCGGCGTCGGAATGCGTTGCCATGAGGACGGAGCCGCCCGCTTGGGCGAAGTCGCGCAGCGCGGCGAGGATCGCCTGGGCGTTTTCGGCGTCGAGGTTTCCGGTCGGTTCGTCGGCGAGGATGAGGGCGGGATGGGGGAAGAGCGCGCGGGCCATGGCGCAGCGCTGTTGTTCGCCGGCGCTTAGCGCGCCCGGCGTGTGGTGCGCGCGGTCCGCCAGCCCCATCTGGGCGAGCAATTCATCGGCGCGCCCGCCGCCGCCTGTGGTCCGGGCGGCGAGTTCTGGCGCGCGGACGTTGTCCCGCACGCTGAGATACGGGATGAGGTGGAACTGCTGGAAGACGAAGCCGATGCGGCGCGCGCGGAACTCGGCGCGGGCGTCGGGCGGCAGCGCGTAGGGGTCCTCGCCGCCGATGCGGACGGTCCCGGCATCGGGTCGCATCAGGGCACCCGCCATGAGCAGGAGCGTCGATTTCCCGCAGCCGCTCGGTCCGGTCAGCGCGACGAATTCGCCCGGCGCGACGGAGAGCGAAATGCCATCGACCGCCGCGATGGCGGGGCTGCCCGATCCGGCGGGCGCGGCGTATCGCTTGACCGCGCCTTGGATTTCCAGGGTGGGGGAGCCGGGCATCGCGGCGGGGCCGGGTGGTGGTGGCGCCTAGCCCCAGGTTTCTTTGATGAGCTGGAAGCCCTCGGTGTAAACCTGTTCGTCGTTCGGGAAGAAATTCCGCCACACGCAGGTGGCCGCCGCGAGATCTGGCAGCGCCGCGCCGAAGGCTTCGATCGTCATCCAGCCGCTGTAGTTCAGCGACTTCAGCTTGGTGATCGCGCCTTTGATATCGATGTGGCCGCGCCCCGGCGTGCCGCGGTCGTTCTCGGAGATGTGGACGTGGTTGAGCACCGGGAAGACGGTGTCGATGGCTCCGACCGGGTCTTTCTCCTCGATGTTGGCGTGGAAGGTGTCATACATCGTGCCGAAATTCGGGTGGTCCACCAGTTCGACGTAGGCGCGCGCCTGCTCCATCGTGTTGAGGAAGTGGGCCTCGAACCGGTTGAGCGCCTCGATCGCGCACTTGATGCTGCGCTCCTGCGCGTAGCCGGCCACCTCGCGGTGGACTTCGGCGGCGCGGGCGCGCTCGTCGTCGCTGGGGAATTGGCCGGTGAACTTGCCGAGCGCCTGGTAATAGGGGCCGCAGAGGACCTGCGCGCCGATGTTCGCGCCGCAGTCCATCACGCGCTTGATGTGATCGACCGCGCCTTGGCGGCTCGCCGCGTCCGGGCTGATCGCGCTGTGCGCCTCATCCGGGCAGACCGTCACCGCCGTGCATTCCAAACCATTGTCTTTGAGCACCTGGCCCATCTTCTTGAAATGCTCCGGGTCGCTGGTGTCGAAGATTGGGACCTCGACGCCGTCGTAGCCGACAGCTTTGAGCTTTTCGAGGACGGGGAAGTTTTCTTCGCCGAAGTGGGTGGTCCAGAGGAGGAGGTTGAAGCCGATTTTCATAGGTGGGGCGTAGTTAGAGCGCCAAGGCGCGGATTTCAAAGAAAAAAGCGGCGGCGTTCCGATGCCTGCCGCCCGCGCGGTGGGGCGGTCTTTGAGGGCGAAAAGAAATCGGCAAATCGGCGCGCAAGCTGTTGCAAGCGCCCCGATCAAGATTCACCTATCCGGACCGAGCCACCGTTTCTATTTCGGAAAGCGCCCCACCTCCATGTTCCAAGTCATCTTCAACGAAATTAGCGCAGCGGAGATCTCCCAGCTCCCGACCACGCTCCAGCTTGAGATCCTCACCGATTTCCAGGTCACCCCCGATGACCTCAAGGCGATGGATCCGGACCGCTACGGCAGCATGGAGCGCGACGGCAAGAAGCTCTACCGCTACCGGCAGAGGGACTACCGGATTTACTTCGAGGTGAAGCCCGAAGGCGTCGTCGTCCACCGCGTCCTGCACAAGAACACGTTCCAAGACTTTCTCTTCCGCGCCAATCTGCCGATGGGCGACGAGGACGAATTGCTCCAGAAGCAAAAGGGATTCTGGCGGCTCATCGACGAGGGCAAGGCGGCGCGCCGCGCGTAGCCGGAGGTTCTGGGCGCTTTGTTATTTCCCCCATGGACTCCGAAACCATCACGCTTTATCGCCCCTGCGGCCAGCCGGAACTCGATCGCGTCGCCGCGTCGGGATATCGCTGCTGGCCGCCGCGCCTTCCCGAGCAGCCGATCTTCTATCCGGTCGCCAACGAAGCCTATGCCGCCCAGATCGCCCGCGACTGGAACACGAGGGACGAAGCCAATGGCTGCGTCGGCTACGTCACGAAATTCGACCTCCCCGCCGCCTACCTCGCCCAATTTCCCGTCCAGCAAGTCGGCGGCTCCGAGCACACCGAATACTGGATCCCCGCCGAACGCCTCGACGAGTTCAACGGCGCGATTCTAGGCAAGATCGAAGTGATCCGGAAATTCACGCCCGAAGGCGAGGCGGCGATTGGTTAAGATGGCCAATGGCGAAAGACCAGCGTCTCTAAGCTATTGGTCAGGAGAATTCGTGCGTAGGCACTATTGCCGTTTCCTCGCTATTTCCAACGCCCCGCCGGCTTCGGCTTCGCTGAGTGGCGAATATTTAGTGTATCGATTTGCAGCCGCTGCGACTTTTTGTGGATCATCGACGATATCTTCTGGAAGCCTCGTTTCGCATAGCAGCGGAACAAATTTCGGCGTGCTCTTTAGCCGCTCTAATCCATGGCGTGTGAAAAATGCTATCTGGTAATCGAGAGCCTCAGAGACTCCCGGCTCCACCAGGTCGTGTGTTCGCATGCAAATGAGAACGCTCTTCGCGCCCGATTCATAGTCCGCAATCCTTCCGCGAACCTTCCAAAAAACTACGCCGCCGATTGCAGCTCCGATAAGGGCTGAGGCTAGAATGGAGAAGGCAAGCTTTTGCTTCGATTTCATCAAATTCAAAGTGTTCACCGCCCGCGTTAGCCCGGCGGCCATTCCATCGGGCGGCCGGCGAGGAGATGGACGTGGAGGTGGGGGACGGATTCGCCGCCGTTGGAGCCGTGGTTGATAGCGAGGCGGAACCCATCGTCGCGGCCGGCGACGCCGAGGTCGCGGGCGATCTTCCGGCGGCGAGGAGCAGCGCGCCGAGCGTAAACCTGGTCGGAGGCGACCGCCTCACCGACGCGCGGATCGGGCGCTTGGGGACGATCAGGATGTGGATCGTAGGCTGCGGGTTGATGTCGCGGAAGGCGAAGCACTCGTCGTCCTCGTGGAGGATGTCGGCGGGGATCTCGCGGTCGCGGATTTTTCGAAGATCGTTTTGTCGGCCATGGCGGGGTCGTGGGATTAGCGGATGACCACAAAGATGGGGCGGTCGGCGGGCGCGGCAAGCTCGGCGGCGCGCCGGATGAAGGCGACGATCTCCGCCTCTGCGGACCGGCTTTCCTGGCAGGTGCGGCGTGCGCGGCACAGTTTCATCGCCGCCTTGTGCAGCCCGGTGAAGGCGATGCGGGTGCCGCCGGCGGCGGCGACCTCGCGCAGGCGGCGGCGCACCGCGTGGTAGAAGGCGAGTTCGAAGGCGGCACCGGCATCGTCGGCGGCGGCGGTCAGCGAGACGGTGAACGGCGGCGGCTCCGCCTGGAGCTTGGCGGCGATTTCCGGGAACCCGATCTTGCTCAGCGTGACCCCGATTTTATCGAAGACTTCGCCCACGGTGATGCTGGGCGAGCGGAAGCGGTCGCGCAGGTAGTGGATCATCGCCTTGGCGATATCCTCGGCGAAGAACCAGCCCTGGTGTCCGGCGCGCTCCGCCGCCTGCAGGATGCTGCGCTGCAGCCAGCCGGATTCGTATTCGTGGCAATGTTGGTCGCCGATCAGGAGGGTCGGCATGGGTGGAGCGGCGGTGGGCATGGCGTTCTGTTCGGTTTGGCGGGAGGTTGTGTGGAGAGGAAAGTCGTTATTTGAGGGGAAAGAGGTGCTGCTGCATCGGATCGACGATCGGGCGGCGCCCCATCGCATTGATCTCATCGATAAATTCGCCCACGTCCTGGAATTGCCGGTAAACCGAGGCGTAGCGGACGTAGGCGACCGGATCGATGCCCCGCAGCTTTTCCATTACCTTCAGCCCGATCGCGCTGGTCGGCACCTCGCGCACATTGTCCGCCTGAAATTCCGCGACGATCTCCTCGGCGACGCGCTCCAGCACCTCGTAGGGCACTTTGCGCTTCTCGCACGCCTTCAGCAGCCCGCCCATCAGCTTGTCCCGGTCAAACCCGACCCGCTCGCCGTTCCGCTTCACCACCCGAAAGTCGTGCCGTTCCACCGTCTCGTAGGTCGTAAACCGGTTCCCGCAGCGCAGGCACTCCCTCCGGCGACGGATGGAAAAGCCATCCTTCGACGAGCGCGAGTCGATTACTTTCGACTCATCATGTCCGCATTTGATGCAACGCATCGGATTTTATAACCTGTCGGGGTTGAGGTAACGCTTCGAGTTCTACCCCCTAGATATGGTGGGGTCAATGTCAAATTTGGCGCTATATCTAGATTTTCGCGCGAATGCGTAGCAAAGATGGGTCTCGCTATTCTGATTGTAAACATCGCTTGATAGTTAGTTATAACGTGAGGTCGCCGGAAGATGAATTAGGCGGCCGCGTGTCGCGCCGCCGCCTACTCGACGACAAACCAGGGGTTAAGGAGGTCCGGCTTGTTATAGCGCAGCGGGTCGCCGCCGGGGTGGGCGAGCACCTTCCTGCCCGCCGCCTCGGCGACGGCTTGGGCGGCGGCGGTGTCCCACTCCATGGTCGGACCGAACCGCGGATAGACGTCGGCAGCTCCCTCGGCGACGAGGCAGAGCTTCAGCGATGATCCCGCCGAGCGGAATTCGACTTCCTTCCCGGCGGCGCGCAGCGACTCGGTGAATGCCTCGACCTCCGGGGTGAGGTGCGAGCGGCTGCCGACGACCCGCACCTTGGGCAGCGCCGCGTAATGCGCGCCGCCTTCGATCCGGCGCTCGCCAGCCGCATCGCGCCGGAACGCGCCCTCGCCGCGCCGCCCCCAGTAGGCGATGCCGGCGGCGGGCTGGAGGACGACGCCGAGCGTCGGTTCGCCGCCTTCGACCAGCGCGATGTTGACGGTAAACTCGCCGTTCTTCTTGATGAATTCCTTGGTGCCGTCGAGCGGGTCGATCAGCCAGAAGGCGGGCCACCCATGCCGCTCGGCGTAAGGCGCTGCCTTGGATTCCTCCGACAGGATCGGGAGATCCGGATAGCGTTCCGCGAGCGCGGCGCAGAGGATCTCGTGCGACCGGCGGTCGGCTTCGGTCAGCGGCGAACGGTCGTCCTTTTCCACGACTGAAAAGTCGCGGGCATAGATTTCGAGGATCGCCTCGCCGGCGAGGCGGGCGGATTCGAGGAGGAATTTGGGATCGATGGCTTGCGCGCGCATGGGCGGCAGGCATAGGGGAGGGCAACGCCCATGTCAAAGAAGTCCGATACCACCAGCCAGCTCATCGACGCCGCCCAGGCGATGGTCCGCGCGCTCGCGTCGCTGCGCTTTTCCGCGCCGGTCCACACCGTTTACAATCCGCTGGAATACGCGTGGCGGCCGCACGAGGCATTCCTCCGCCGCTATGCGACCGGACCCAAACGAATCGTCTTCGTCGGCATGAATCCGGGGCCGTTCGGCATGGCGCAGACCGGCGTCCCGTTTGGCGAAGTCGCGCGTGGCGATTGATCGGCGTCTGCGAGCCGGTCGACAAGCTGCCGGACGAACACCCGAAGCGCCCGGTCGAGGGATTCGCCTGCCAGCGGTCGGAGGTCAGCGGCAAGCGGCTGTGGGGCTTGTTCGCCGAGCGCTTCGGCGCGGCGGACGCGTTTTTCCGCGACCACTTCGTGCTCAACTTGCCCGCTCGTCTTCATGTTCGAGACCGGCGCGAACCTCACGCCGGACAAGATCGCCGCTGCCGAGATCGCGCCCGCCAACGAGGCGTGCGAGGCGCACTCTGCGGCGGAGCTTTGAGATCCTCCAGCCCGAATGGATCGTCGGCGTCGGTGCTCGCCGAAGGGCGCGCTCGCGCGCTGCGGCGGACGGCTTGCCCGCCAAGATCGGCAAGGTCCCGCACTCCAGCCCGGCTTCAGCCAAGGGCAAACCGGGGCTGGGCGGAAGCCGCGACCAAGCAACTGGCGGCGCAGGATCTGGTAACAGGCTCTACCGCCGCGGCATCGCCGCATGGGAAAGCTCGGCGAACCGCTTCGATTTTTCCGCTTCCTTAGCGGCGCGGTCCTCATAGGATGACCGGAAACCCAAAGAAACCCATCTTATGAAATCCCCGCCCTTCTCCCTGCCGCGCTTCGAAAGTGCCCTCGCCCTCATCGGCTGCAAGCCCACCAATTCGGGCAGCGGCAAGTGCCACCGGCGGTTCGTCCATCGATACCCGCTGACCGCTTAAGCAAGTTCACGATCCTGGGCTTGTGCACCGACGAAACCGACAAGTCGCGCGCCAAACAAAATGCCGAGAGCACGCTGCTGAAGCACGTGAAGACGTGGACGCGCTGGTCGGGCTGTATTTACAACGCGCCGCAAATGCCTGGAGTACTCGCCAAGGATGCCGGCAAGGCGGGCAAGGTGAAAATCTTCTCGTTCGACGAGGATGAGGCGACGCTCCAGGGGATCAAGGATGGCCTGATCGAAGGGACGATCGTGCAGGACCCCTATGAGTTCGGCTACCAGTCGATGAAGTATCTCAAGATGATCGCCGATGGCAAGAGGGCGAGATCGAGCTGCCGGACAACAAACAGATCGACATCCACCGCGAGACCCAGGAGAATGTCGATCCGTTCTGGGCGCAGCTGGAAAGAACGCCGCGCCGCCGGGGAAGAGGCAGCCAACCAGCCGACGCCGGAAAACGGCCCGCGCTTCGCCTTCGTGATCAATACGCCCGATCCGTTCTGGAGCTACGCCGCGCTGGCTGCGCGAAAGCCCAGCAAGACTTCGGCATCATCTGCCAGTTCGAAACGCGAGCGACGGCTCGGTCACCGAGCAAAACCGCATTTTGGAAAACATCCTCCAGCAAGGCGTCTGCCAAGGCGTCGCGGATCACCCCGCCTGAACCCGCCAACCAGACAGACATCATCAATCAGCCGCCGGACGCCATGCCGCTCATCTGCCACGACCTGGACGCGCCCGAGCAAGCGCCGGTTCTACCTCGGCACCAACAACGTCGGTGCTTACCGGATGCTCGGCAAGCTGATCAAGAAGCGCATGCCCGAGGGCGGCAAGATCATGGTCTTCGTCGGCAAGATCGACGTGCTCAACGCCCAGCAGCGCCGCGACGGGCTGATCGAAGAGCTGTCAAAGCCCTAACCGAACCACTAAATCCCCACCCAATCCGCGCCGCATGTCAGCCACGATCGCACCCCTTTTTCCCTACCGCGACGCGCGTCCTCCTCTGCGGCTCTGGCGAGCTGGGCAAGGAAGTCGTCATCGAACTCCAGCGCTATGGCGTCGAGGTCATCGCGGTCGACGCCTACCTGAATGCCCCGGCGATGCAGGTGGCGGACCGCGCGCATGTCGTGCCGATGCTCGACGGCGAAAAGCTGCGGGCGGTGATCGAGGCGGAGCGCCCGCACCTGATCGTGCCGGAGGTCGAGGCGATCGCGACCGATGCGCTGGCGGCGATCGAGGCGGAGGGCATCGCGGCGGTCATCCCGACCGCGCGGGCGGCGCAGCTCACCATGAATCGCGAGGGCATCCGCCTACTCGCCGCCGAGGATCTCGGGCTGAAAAAACATCGCCGTATCGCTTTGCCCAAACCGAGGAGTGAATTCCGCGCCGCCATCGCCGCGATCGGGATGCCCTGCGTGGTGAAGCCGATCATGAGTTCGTCCGGCAAAGGTCAAAGCGTCGTCCGCGACGAAAGCGACATCGCGCACTCGTGGCGCTACGCGCAGGAGGGCGGGCGCGCGGGCAAGGGCAAGGTCATCGTCGAGGGTTTTGTCGATTTCGATTACGAGATCACGCTCCTGACGATCCGCCACGCGGCGGGCACCGCCTTCTGCCAGCCGATCGGGCACATCCAGATCGACGGCGACTACCGGGAGAGCTGGCAGCCGCAGCCGATGAGCGACGCGGCGCTCGCCGAGGCGCAGCGTGGGCGAGGCGATCACCGCCGCGCTGGGCGGGCGCGGGATCTTCGGCGTCGAAATGTTCGTGCGGGGCGATGAAGTGATTTTCAGCGAGGTTTCGCCGCGCCCGCACGACACCGGCATGGTCACGATGATCGCGCAGGACCTTTCCTAGTTCGCCCTTCACGCCCGCGCCATCCTCGGGCTGCCGATCCCGAACATCCAACAACACGGACCAGCGGCGAGCTGCGTCTTGCTCGTGGAGGAGCCCTATCGCAGGTCGCTTTCGGCAATCTCGACGCCGCGCTCGCCGAGCCAGACACCCAGACTGGCCGTTCGGGTAAGCCGGAGGTCAACGGCAAACGCCGCATGGGCGTCGCCTTCGCCCGCGCCGAATCGATAGACGCCGCGCGGGAGAAAGCGCGGCGCGCCAGCCGCGATCGAGGTCCGGCTCTAATCTAATCTAAACTGATTGCCAAGCCTTCTCAAAATTTTGGCGAAAACCCCGTTAATTGCCTTCATTTGGTGAGTGTTATGCGGTTTTTCTTCACGCACTTTTTCTTGCGTTTATACAGGGGTTTTATACAGTGAGGTCCCGAATCTCATTTCCATCCACCTGCTGCCATGCCCACTGAATTTTTTCGGCTTTCCTGGCGCGGGATTCGCCCGGGCAGGTCCTTCCATACGATCCGAGATCGGTCGTCAACGTTCGACTCGGAAAAATAGCCACCCGTTTAATTTTATGCGCCAATTTCGAAATTTACTTTCCGTAATTGTTTCCTCCATGGCTCTGGGGTGCACCACCCCGATCCTCAGTGCATAAGACTGTGAAAAACACATTCGGGATGCAAATTCCACATTTGTCGTGAATTTTGAGATGCCCGTGCATTTCTTGACCGGCTCTGGTTTCATCATTGGGGAATGATTTCAGGAAGAAGGCGTGATCATTTTCCAGAACACGGCAAACACCATCGAAATAGGGATCCTCACGACCAAAATTTGAGATATATTCCCGTCCAACCCTTACCAGAAAATTACGCTCCCCATTTCACCTTCGGAGGGCGCTGCGAGGGGCGAGCCTTAGCACGAAAGGCATTCCATTGAAAGGAAGTTTGTATATTTCACGGTAAAGAAGTTCTCTAATTATAGTTGATTTTTATAGCAGCCGGAACGATATCTGAACTGAAATTAACGAGTTCTCAGCCATGGCACACTCCGGCGCCGAGAAGAGCTGCGCCCTGCGCGACCTGCGTGGTTGAACCAGCGCAGGGCCGGCGGCGACGCGCAACCGAAGTCCGCCATAGGGCTCCAAACAGGATGACACCCTTCCAGTCGGATGGGGGCAACGCCACGATTTCCCGATCTCCACCGATTGAGAATAGGAGGCGGGGGCTATCGCTCGTGCTCAGCCGCTTGATCGACTGGGCGGGATTGCGGAACAGGAGACCTTGGCGGACCGCCTCGGAAGACGGCGCGGATGTCGGCGAGGTAGCTGTTGTCTGTCGGTGCGCCCGCTCGCCTTGAGCCGGTCCAGAAACTCTACCATGTCGTCGGGAGTAACGAGATTCATTGGCTGGTCACGAATCTGGGTTAGATTGAACGCAACGGTCTTGTCGCTTCACTCCTTCAGCCGTTATGGAAATTGTGAAAATTTCTCCCCTCAGGCAGGCTCAAAGGGGTGCGACCGAGTGAAAAGCTGGTCGGACTTTATACACGATTTTTATACACCAACATGCGCACAATCGCGGACAACGGCGAAACGCTATGAAAAAACAGACCCGCCGCAAGAGGTTGAAAGTGAACGCTGTGCAACGCTATGACACGCTATGGAAAAGACATGGGAAGAATTGCCAAAAAAGTCGTACCGGAAATGCCCGCACGAAACCCGGCGCCTGCGTGATAGGTTTTCGCGCACGGGCGCACTTGCGCCTCGCCGCCTAGCGGCGGTTAAAGCCGCATCCGCTGGATCGCCGGTGCCCGACCAACTGTCGCGACGCGACGGTGGCACGGTGTTGGGAGGGACTCACTCTGAAGTACCGGGCCAGTCGGTCGCCGCTACGCTGCGATCCCTTTAACCGCTTTGTCCAAACGACCGGTCTCTCTGCGGTCGGCGCAAATCCTTTTGGCAATCAGTCTAAACTAGCGGCGCGGCTTTTCCCGACGCTATGTCCAAGCTGAATAGGCGACCGGGTTTACGCGGCGGCGGCGGCACAGGAACTTTGAAAAAGGGCGGCCGTCCGCGCTGAGCGGGCGCGGGCTTCGATCTTCTTTCTTCGCATCGCGCGTTTCAATTTCTTCAACGCGATGTTTTGAAGCTGGCGGGATGCGCTCGCGCGTCACGCCGAAGTCTTCGCTCACTTCCTCCAGCGTCTTCGGCTTCTGCCCGTTCAAGCCGTAGCGCAGGTCGATGATCTTGCGCTCGCGCTCGTCCAGGATGTCGAGCATCTCATCGAGCTGGAGGTGCAGGTTCTTGTGCGCCAGCGACTCCAGCGGATCGACCATCCGCTCGTCGCCGATCAGCTCGCCGAACTGCGTCGAATCATCCTCCCCGACCGGCGCGTCGAGCGACGCCGGGCGCAGGGCGGCGGATTTCAGCACCGAGAGCTTGATCCGGTCGATCCCGATCTCAGCGCTCAACTCGTCGTCGGTCGGCTCGCGCCCGAGTTCCTCGGCCAGCGCGACGGCGACGCGGCGCATCTTGCTGATCTTATCGACCATGTGGACGGGCAGGCGGATCGTCTTGCTCTGGTTGGCGAGCGCGCGCTTGATGCTCTGCTTGATCCACCAGGCGGCGTAGGTGCTCAGCTTGCCGCCTTTGTTCGGGTCGAATCGCTCGACCGCTTTCATCAGTCCGATGTTGCCCTCGCTGATCAGATCTAGCAGCGGCAACCCGTAGCTGGCGTAATCCTGCGCGATCTTCACAACGAGCCGAAGGTTGGCGCGGATCATGTGGCTGCGCGCGTCTTCGTCTCCCTGCTTGATGCGGTCCGCCAGCTCGACTTCTTGCTCGGCGGTCAGGAGCGGTGTTTTGCCGATCTCCCTAAGGTAGAGTTTGATGCCTCCCTCGAATTCATGGTTGGCCATGGCTTTGTTTGGTTTGGGGGGTGGTGGTGGTTGCTTCGAGGAGCCATCCAGCGGTCGGCGCGATCCTTTGGATGCGCGCCTGCCACTCTCTGGCGACCCCTATAACGGTCTGCCCTCCGCGCTTATTAGCGCGGATCGCAGACCGCCCGCCGCCAGCGGGCAGCGTTTCTCGGTCGATCGAAGATCTGTGGGTATCTGAATCAAAAATTGGGCGGTTTTCTATGTTCTTAATATTTTTAATAAATCAGAAATCCTAAGGCAAGCAGGAAATTTAAAAAAATTTGGGCTTCGAAGCAGGATCGAAAATCTTCCTAAAAAAGACGCGGTCAGTTCCGGAAAAGTCACAAATTCCGGACAGCGTGGGGTAAATTCCAAATTCCGGCGACGATTGTAACTGCTTTTGCGAGCAATCTTTGATAGAAGGGGCAAAAACCAATCCTCGACCCATGAAGATCGCCCTTTCCGTTTTATCCGCCTTGTGCCTCATCCTTGCCGCCATCGCTGGTGTCATGGTGTTTCAGGCGCGCGACAACATGCGACAGCAGAACGCGGTGATCGGCGGTCTGACCGAAATCAAAGACCAGTTGGCCGCCCAGAAAGGTCAATTGGAGATCGCTCTCGCCGAACTCCGGGCGGAGAACGGGGAACTCAAAGCGAAATTGGCGGCAAGCGAGGCGAAGGACGCTGAGAAGGCGGTCGCCGCCGTAGAGCCGGCGGCGGGCGGAGCGGCAGGCGAATCCCCCAAGCCGCCGAACCCAGGCGCGGCGATGAAAGAGCTGGGCAAGATGTTGGAAAACCCGGCGATGAAGGAGATGATCAAGCAGCAGCAAGTCTCGGTCATCGACATGATCTACGGCGACCTCTACACGCGATTCGGCTTATCGGAGGAGGAGAAGAAGAATTTCCAAGACCTGCTCGTCCACGGGCAGATGGCGCAGTGGAACTCGGGATGAAGCTGATGGGCGGCGACCTCACGCCGGAGGAGACCAAGGCGCTGCGGGACGACCTTAAAAGGCAGGAGTCGGAGACCGAGGATCTGATCAAGCAATTCCTCAACAGCGACGAGGACTTCGCCACCTACCAATCGTGGAAAGACTCCGCCAACGAGCGGATGCAGCTCAGCATGATGAAGCCGACGCTGGAGGCGTCCGGATCGGCGATCAGCGCCGAGCAGGAGGACCGCCTGGTCTCCGCCATGGTGCAGTCGCGCAAGGACGCCAATTTCTCGCACGACTACAACAAGCCCGGCGACCTCGGGTCCGAAGCCTTTACCGACGAGGCGATCGCTGCGCACCTCGGGAAGATGGAGGCGCAGAACGAAGCGGTGCTCGATGCCGCGCGCGGCATCCTCGACGAAAGCCAGTTCGAGGCCTTCCAGAAAAGCCAGCAGCAGATGAGGGCGATGACCGAGATGGGGCTACAGATGACCAAGGGCATGTTTTCGGGCGGCGGCGCGGGCGGGAATTAGGTTCCGGACCTCCAGCGTTCTTCGCTCTCGGGAAGGACGAGGTGCTCCAGCATTGGCTCGCTTCGGAGAGGTCGGGGAGTTGATTGGCTCAGGGTGCGTCGGTCTTGGCGCGGTGGGCGGATAGGCTTGGACGCAGAAGAACCAGTGCGGTCCGTTCTCGTAGGTGTTCAGACCGATATCGGGATGGATCAGCCCAAGCGAACAATCATGCCAGGCCGCCCGATCCGCCGAAGAGGGAAGCGGATAAGCCGCAGAACTCTCGACCATGTGGTCGGGGGCATTGCGTCACCGCCTAAGGCAAACTGGCGCGCAGAATCGCACTCACCCGCCGAAGGCGAACGCGGGGTCCGGCAGCGCGCGTTCGATTTCGGCAACGCGATACCCGAACCCGCTGCCGCCGAGCGTCGAGCCGTCCAGCACGCCGCCGCGCCGCTGGTAGAGACCGGGGTGGATGCGTTGCTCGGGCAGGCTAGCCGCCGGGTAGAACTGCATGCCGTTGGACTCGACGCCCATGATCGTCCCGGCGTGGGCGGCGAGCAGGAAGTGCGGGATCTGCGCGAGCATCGGGTTGGTCAGGTCTTGCACCATCAAAGTCATGCCGCGCGCCTTTGCCCAGCACAGGCTGAGCAGCGCGCCGGTCTGCGTCTTGCACGTCTTCAGCGCCACGCCGGTCCAGCCCAGGTCGCGCCCCATTCGCACAAAGCGCCAGTCGTGCGCGCTTTCGTCCATGAAGAGCGGCTTGCGTGCAGAGACGCTGCGCACGTCGATCTGGTTTGCCTCCAGGTCGTAGGGAAACGGCTGTTCGACGTAGAGGATGCGTTGGTAGGTGCGCGGAGCCTCGCCTTTCAGGCGGTCGAGGATTTCGTTCACGTAGGCGGGATCTTCGACCGTGCAGTTGAAGTCCGCCGTCAACCAGGTGACGTTTTCCTGCTCGCAGATCGCGCCGATGCGCGCCAGCCGGTCGTAGTCCCACGCGGCGTCGTTGCCGCGCAGTTTGATTTTGAGGCAATCCAATCCGTCCGCGCGGATCCAATCGCGCAGCAGCACCGGATAGCCGTCGTCGGGCTCGCCGCCGGTCAACTCCGATTCGTCGATCGGATCCAGCCCGCCGACGAGGTGCCAGACCGGCAGCGTCATCGGCGCTTGAGCAGCCAGAAAGTCAGCGGGGTAACGCCCGGCGAAATCGGGCTCGCCGAAGTAGCCGGACAGATCTCGGCTTAAAAAATCAGAACCGTAGGTCTCGTAAACCGGTCGCCCGTGCAGGTTCCCAAAGGCATCGTGCGCGGCGAGGTCGAAGGCCGAGAAGCACACCAGCGCGGCGAGATGCGGCAGGTGCTCCGCCGCCGGGCGACCTTCGTTGAACTCGGCGCGCAGCGCTTCGAGCCGGCTTTCGATAAACGCATGGCCGATCTCGAACGCATGCCCCGTTTCCCCAAAGCCCGCAAACGCCGCCGCGACCCGCCCGCTGAACTCCACCATCGCCGCATGCCGCAATTCGTAGCCGAGCGCCGCCGGCCAGACCCACGGCACCGAAAGCGGCGTCTCGCCCCAGCCCGACGCCAAACCGCCGGACTCTGCGCCTCGCACGGTGAGGCGAACGCGCGCGCACGTCACCGAACGCAGCACCTGGCTGCCGAATTTCAGCGGCACCCGCAGTTCGATCGGCAAGAAATACAGCTCGGTTTTCGCGATGGCGATGTCGGTCGATTTCATTGGCTCCCGGTTGCCCGCCCGCCGCCGCCGCGCAACCGCGAATCTGATCGGTCCGCCGATGAATTCCGATAATTTCAAGAAATCGCTTGCGGGCGCGCATTCTTCGGGAATACTCTCCGCCACGACCTTCGGGCAGATTTCATCTGGAGTTTGATCTCAACAAAATCGCGGGGTGGAGCAGCCAGGTAGCTCGTCAGGCTCATAACCTGAAGGTCGCAGGTTCAAATCCTGCCCCCGCAACCATTTTTCCAGACGGTCCGTATTCAGGTGAAAGCCAGATCGGTTGATTCCATTCGAGTAGTAGCCCAATTCCTCGATGGATTTGATTTACGACCGGCCAGTTCAAGCGATGCGCCGTGGAGCGCAAGAGCACCGTGGGGTGCGGATCCGATTCGTCGGGTCTGACCGTGGGGTAGCGTTGCTCGCCATGGCAATTCGCTGAACATCCCTCCCCTTTATTGGGTTGCGGGGATCAATCGCCGGTGGGCTGGATCGCGGCATTCGCCGCCGCTGTAGCCGAGTTCGTGAGAACTCCGAGGGGGACTTTCGGAGTTTGGAGCCACCGATGCCGCGAAACAGATCGTTTCGAGCGGTCTATCCCCGCCGTTTGCTTTGGCATTCAGACTCCGACTTCGCCAAGCAAATATAAAGATGCCACCTATCGGCGGCGGCGGAGCATCATCGCCCCAAGCCCGAGCGCGAGAAACGCTGCGCGGCTCGGTTCGGGGACGATGCCCGGTCCGGCGGCAAAGAGGGCGGCGGCGTCTTGCGCGCTGTCGTTCCAGATTTGCACGAGTCCGATTTGCCCGGTGAACGAATTGTCGCCGGTCCGGTTGATCCCAACCCTGAACATCTGTAGCCCGCCGGGGTTGAGCGCCTCGTCAACAATTAGGGTGCCATAAATAGGCGCGATAACTGCCGCCGCCGTACTTTTAAATAACGATGTTCTCCCAAGCACCGGCGGTGGGCGTGCCTAGATTTTCGCTGATGCCTGCCGTGTTGGCGACCAGCCGGTACTGTCCGCTGTGGCTATCGACCTGCCAGGAAAAGGCTCCGGTGTTGTTCAGGTTGGAGAAGATCCCCTTGAAGTTGCCTTGGTTCACGACGGGGGAATTGACCCACAGGGAGACAGTGAAATCCGGGACGCCGCCGGGTCCGGTAACCCCGAGGTAATTGGCGCTGACGCCATCGGATTGGTAGGTGCCCCCAGGGAAAGAAGGATTGGAGCCGATGAAATTCAGATCGAAGCCGCCCGCCGTGTCGATGCCGCTATTGTAATCAAACGTGTATTCGGCGATGAGTGCCCCTTGTCCGGTGGCGAGAGCCAAGAAGGAAAGGGCGGTCGAGGCGAAGGCAACTTTTAGGGACATAACGCCATGGATACCAAGGGTCGGAGAGCAGGTCGCAAACGTTTTAATCAATCGTGCACTTTGCGATCAGAGCGTGATTTCCCATGACGCGCCGCTGCCGCCGGGTATAGGCATCGTTGTTCCCCACGCGATCCCCCCTATGCATGACCTCATCGATTTCCTGACCGAAACCCGCGACCGCGGCGGCTCCGACTTGCACATCATGGCGGGGGCGCCGCCCGCCGCGCGCGTCTATGGCACGCTCCAGCCGCTCGGCGAGGCGCCGCTGACGCCCGACCAATGCAAAGATCTGATCTTCGGCATCCTGACCGAGCGGCAGCGCGCGGCGCTCGAGTCCGAGTGGGAGGTGGACTTCGCCTTGCATGTCGATGGGGTGGGGCGGTTCCGCGCGAACGCCCACTATGCGCGGCGGCATGCCGAGGCGGCGTTCCGCTACATCCCGGAGCGTATCCCGGAGCTGACCGAACTCGGTCACGGCGAGGTCGTCGAAGACCTCTGCGCGCTGCGCCAGGGCTTGGTGCTCGTCACCGGTATGACCGGGATGGGGAAGACGACGACGCTGGCGGCGATGGCCAAGCGGATCGCCGACCAGCGGTCCTGCGTGATCGTGACGATCGAAGACCCGATCGAATATGTTTTCGAGCACAGCTACGGCTTGGTCAAGCAGCGGCAGGTCGGCGAGGATACCAAGGACTTCGCCAAGGCGCTGCGCTCCGCCCTTCGACAAGACCCTGACGTCATCATCGTCTCGGAGATGCGCGACCTCGAAACGATCTCGACGGCGATCTCGGCGGCGGAGACCGGCCACCTCGTCATCAGCACGCTACACACGATCGATGCGCCCAAGTCGCTGGACCGGCTGGTCGATGCCTTCCCTCCGGACCAGCAGTCGATGATCCTCTCGCAGCTTGCCAACTGCCTGGAGGCGATCGTCTCCCAGCAATTGATCCCGCGGGCGGATGAGGCGGGCCGCGTGATGGCCTCCGAAATCATGATCGCCAACCACGGGATCAGCGCCTGCATCCGCGACCGCAAATTCGAGCAGATCCTCGGGCTCATGCAGATCGGCGCGCATGACGGGATGCATACGATCGACGACAGCCTCGCCCACCTCTACAAAGGCGGCTACATCAGCATCGAGCAGGCCATCGCGCTGTGCCGGGACGAGGAATACCTCGAGCGCCTCGCGCCCCGGATCGCCGGGTAGAGCGCGGCGGTGAATCGCGCGGCCGCTCAGCGCCGCGTCCACACGCTGGCCTGCGCGACCGTCCACTGGAACTTGCGCGCGTGCTCGCGGATGAGGAATGGCATCTCCTGCGTGCGGTCGAGCGCGAAGCTCGCGGCGAGGTGGTCTTGCAGGAAATCGAGCGTCGCGCCGCGCGGCCAGTTTTGGCGCGGGGTAAATTCCTCCAGCCACGTGCACGGCGTGGTCAGCACGAGGCGGCCGCCGGGGCGCACGAGATCCGGGAGCCGGGCGAGAAAGCGGGCGGGTTCCGGCAGCCGGCACAGCAGGTTCGCCGCGTGGACGGCGTCGAATTGACCGAGGTCGCCGCGCAGGTCCATGGCGTCGCCTTGCTCGAACGCCACGCGCTCCGGCCGCGCGCCCGCCGGGACCTCCGCTACCGCAGGCGCAAAGCGGGCCGCCTCCTCGTGCCGCTCGTATTCGTGGCGCCCGGTGTCTTTCAGCCGCTGGGCGGCGGCGATGAAGGCGTGGGAAAAGTCGATGCCCACCACCGCGTCGCAGGTCTTCGACAGCTCGAACGCCGAGCGCCCGACCGCGCAGCCCAAATCCAGCGCGCGCCCCGCCGCGGGCGGCGCAAACGTCTCCGCCACCGTCCGGGCGGCAAAGCGGAGCGCCTCCCGAGGACCGAAGCCCCAGGGCAGCACCTCATCGTCCGCGCCGTAGTGGAAGAGCAGGTATTCGTTGACCAGCCGGTCGCTTTCATAAGGATTTTCCATGGCGGGAGGCGACCGCAGATCGGCGGGCTTTCAAGCTTTGGTTTTGGGCTGGGTTAGGCGGATCGCCCCCTAATTACCCGCTAATTTTCCTCGATCCGGTAGAGCGCCTTATCGGTGCGCAGGTAGAGCGCTTTGCCGCTGGCGGCGAGGGAGGCGAAGATCTGGCCGTCGAGTTGGTTTTTGGATACGACCTCGAATTTCGGTCCCGGCTTGATCACGGTCGTTTCGCCCTCGCGGCTGTGGAAATACAGGTGGCCGCCCGCGTAGGTTGGCGCGGCGGAGTGGTTGCCGCCGAGGCGCTCGCGGTAATGGTCCTCGCCGGTCTTCGCGTTCAGGCAGGTGAGCATGCCGCCGTTGTCATCCACGATGTAGAGTTCGTCGCCGGCGAGGATCGGGCTGGTCATGCACGGGCAGTTGCGGCTGTAACGCCATTCGGGGGCGGGTGCCGCTTTGCCGTCGTAGCGGAAGGCGATGATCTCCGACTTCATGAATCCGGTGGCGAGATAGATCATGCCGCCGCCGAAGACCGGGCGGGCGACGTTGGAGAACCCGAGCTTTTCATAGGGCGCGCGCCAGAGTTCCGCGCCGGTGGCGGGATCGTAGGCGTAGAGCCAGTCGGCGGCATTCGAGATCACCTGGGCGCCCGCGCCGCCGCCCAGCACGAGCGGCGTGCCATACGCCTTTTGCAGTTGCGGGTTCGCGTTCATCTCGCCGCTGCGCTTTGTCATCCACGCCAGCGTCCCGTCCGATTTATTTAAGGCGGCGATCGATTGGCGGTCGCTGCCGTCGAGGTGAAAGATCAATTTGTCGCCGACGATCACCGGCGAGCTGCCCGGTCCGTTTTCGTGCATGACCTTCAGCTCTTCGTCGCGGTTCACCCAGA
>JAWLBD010000078.1:0-20971 GCA_041395145.1 Verrucomicrobiales bacterium
TCGCCGGTCTGCGAGCTATGCGCCTCATCCGCGATCACCGCGAACCGCTTGCCCTCCGTCGCCGCCAGCTCCCGCACCTTTTCCAGCGCGAACGGAAACGTCTGGATCGTGCAGACCACGATCTTCTTGTCGCCGGACAGCGCCTCCGCCAGCTCGGCGCTCTTGCTGCCCGACCCGCCCTTGATCGTCGCCACCACCCCGGTCTTGCACTCGAACCCGAAGATCGCCTCCTGGAGCTGGGTGTCGATCACGTTGCGGTCGGACACGACCAACACGCTGTCGAACAGCTTCCGGTTCTCGGCGTCGTGTAGCTCGGCGAAAAAGTGCGCCGTCCACGCGATCGAATTCGTCTTGCCCGATCCGGCGGAGTGCTGGACCAGATATTTCGCGCCGGGACCGTCGCGCCGCACCGCCTCCTGCAGCTTGCGCGTCGCGTCGAGCTGGTGGTAGCGCGGGAAGATGACCCGGCTCAAGTTCTTCTTCTGGTCCCGCTCGGCGATCAGGTAGCGCCCGAGGATCTCCAGCCAGCCCTCGCGCTTCCAGACCTCCTCCCACAGGTAGGCGGTCCGGTGTCCGCTCGGGTTCGGCGGGTTGCCCGCCGCGCCGCCATCCCCTTTGTTGAACGGCAGGAACCGGGTCGCCTTGCCCTCCAGCTTCGTCGCCATCGCCACCCGGCTATTGCTCACCGCAAAGTGGACCAGCGCGCCGCCGGGGAACGAAAGGAGCGGTTCGGCGGGCTGCCCCTTCGGCTTCGGGGCGCGGTCAAACCGATACTGGTCCACGGCGTCCTCCACACTCTGGGTGAAGTCGGTCTTCAGCTCCGCCGTCGCCACCGGCACGCCGTTGAGGAAAAGGACCAGATCGAGGCTGTTCTCGCAGTGGAGCGAATAGCGGACCTGCCGGACCACCCGCAGCCGGTTCGCCGCATAGCGCGCCATGATGTCCGGATTCATCGCCAGCGCGGGCTTGAATTGCGCTAGCGGCAGCGGCTGCCGCAGCCCGATCAGCTCGACCCCGTTGCGCAGCACGTCCAGCGTGCCCCGCTGCGCGATCTGGTCCGCCAGCCGGTCCAGCAACACCTCTCCCGCCGAGCCGCCGTGGTTCTTCTCCAGCGCCTCCCCACGCCCGGATGCGCCGCCTGCACCCACGCCAGCACGTCCGCCGGGAAGAGCGCCCGCCCACGGTCGTAGCCCGCCGCGTCGCCCTCCGCATAATGCCACCCGTGCGCCGCCAGATGCGCGCAGATCTCGTCCTCGAAGCTGATTTCTTTGTGGATCGCGGTCATCGGAGAAAGTTTGGGGGGTTATCGCAGCTCGGAATGAAGCTGGAGTTCTCTCAGAATCTGATTTGCCAACCCGCGCGAAATCTTCTGCGGGATGATCGCGTGGGAGGGATAGCCCTCCAACGGGTCAGGCTCGACAGTCAATGCGGTGGGATTGTCTGCGAATGACCTTCCGACTTCGGCGAGCCGCCCCACATTGATCGTCCCGATCCTTGCGAGCGTCCGCTCCGGCGGTTTTTCGACCTCGGAGCGAAACACCCTCCAGGTCTCATCAAGCGGGGTTACCGCCAATCGGCTTACCGACGTGTTTTGACCCTTGAACAAACTCGGCGAAAGAAGCCCCGTCTCAGGGTCCCACTTGTCCGAGCAAATCGCCCTGGCAATATCCTCCTCGACCGCGACTGGCATGGTTTAGGATCCGAAGCAACGATTGAGGACGACTTCCAGTTGGTCGTAGGGAAACCTTCCCTCTTCTCCCGCAGGCTCGCTGTAGACCTCAAACTCGTGTGGACCGAACTCGATCTGCGTTGCCTTTCCCTCCGAATCCTTCCATGCAATCTCGAGGAACCCCTCGTCGGTCAAAAAGAGGCTCGGTCGCACGCCTGCCGGAATCTGCAGGTGCTTGAGCGCCTCAATGAACATCTCCTGTGACTTTGGCGAAAGCGGTCGCTGGTGCGCCTCGCCCCACCCATCAGAAAAGCACAGCCGAAAATACTGCCATCGCCCCCAGCCGTTGACGCCTAACTTGCTCAGGACCAGTTGCTCTTGCGCCGCCTGACCTGGCTCAAAGGCTCTCACCCGAGACTGTTGCGGCTCTTCGGTTGGATTGCCGAATCGATCTGAAAGGCGATAGGACCGAGGGGGTTCAATGGCTAACATGGCGAGATTGGGATCTAGGCGTATTCTGGGTTCAGCTTGTCTAAAAACTCTGGTTTTAACAATCCAAAAAACACCTCCTTGTTCAAGCGGTGCGCCTCCTCGAATTTTTCCAAGCCATCCTCGAACAACTCGAACTTCGACGCGGGCAAGAAGAGATCGAGATCGAAGACGCTGCCCGCTTTGGTTTCCCCACCATTTTCGACCAAAACGCTGTTGTTGAGGATCAGCCGGGCATGAAAACCTCCCTTTTTGAAGACAGTGGTCAGATTCATCTCGGCTTCGACTGGTTGATGGGCGCACTTCGTTTCCACCACGAGGTTGGGGAAGAGATTCCCGCCGAAGAAATCGACGTAGCGCATCCCGAGCCGGTCGCCCTCCAACACAATGCCGGTCGCTTGCAGGCGGTCGAGCAGCCACCGCATCTCGTCCCGCACCGCGCTCCATCCCGGATACTCGCCCGCCGCGATCAACGAGACGACCCGCGGGCCGAAATGGATCGAGAACGGCTTGCCGTCGAACCGGGTCAAGGGCTGGTGCGCCAAACGGGGATCGCCTCGCCGAAGATCCTCCGGCATCTTGCCAAGCGGAAGATCCTCCGGCTCGGCATAGCGGTCTGAAATCTCGCGATAGAACAAGCCCGGCATCAGCCTCCAGCTAGTCGTGGTCACAAACCGGATCTCGAGGATCGCCTCGATGATCGGGCAGGGCGAAATTCGCGTGGGCAGGCGTTCAAGTTCCGGGATCGGGAAATCGTTCATGGAATCGGTCGGGAAATGCGTGGGGTAAGCTAGACCGGGTTCATTCGGATGTCTCTGCCATTCCGCTGCGCGATCTGGTCGCCAGACGGTCTAGCAGCACCTCGCCTGCCGATCCGCCGTAATTCTTCTCCAGCGCCTCCCACGCGCCCGAATGCGCCGCCTGCACCCACGCCAACACGTCCGGATTGAAGAGCGCCCGCCCCCGGTCATAGCCCGCCGCATCACCCCCCCGCATAGAGCCATCCGTGCGCCGCCAGATGCGCGCAGATCTCGTCCTCGAAGCTGATTTCTTTGTGGATCGCGGTCATCGGAGTGATTTCGCTGATCTATCGCCTCTGCCGTCGCCCAACCGATCCCGCTTCTATGGCTTTACACTCTTACGTGCCGCCTTTTTTTTTGCCGCCTTTTTTGCGGGCTTGGGCGTGTCTTCGTCCAAAAAGTTAGTCGAAGGAATGATGACTGCAGGAAATGGACCGCGACCGGTCGCCGCCCGTATGACTTCGCGAGCCGCGCCGAAACATGTGGTCCCATTGACAGATACAACGCGGGTCAACCTGTCTTCCGGTAGATCGGGATGAGGCTAAAACGATCCCCTGCATTTTGAGCGTGAACGAATATGGTACCGTTCCCCCATCGCCGATCCCCTGCTCAACGGTTAAATCGACAAGCCAGCGCGTCCCGTCATTCTTCGGCTGTTCAGATTCGAGTTGCTTGATGCCGTGTCGAACCTTGATCGAATCAAAACTTAATGAGACCGGCTCTTCGTTTTTGAAGGCGGGGTTCGCATCCACATGGGTCGAAACCGCCCAGTAGTCTGCCAACTGTAAAGGTGCTTGTTTCATCAGATCGCAGCTGGTTCGGCGCATTTCGAACTATCAATCGGAGCCGCTGCCTCCCAAAATTATAGCGGATGATCTTGGACTTCCTCTTTGCACGAACGTCTCGATAGCTACGTGGTTTCGGGGACCGGAAGCAGCTTTTAGGTCGGCAAGCGTGGTTCGCCCATCTTCAAGGAGCCTGAGGAGCTTGTTTACGACGCCGGATGGATAGCCCTACCGTTTTCCCATCGAGACAAGCTCTTCTTCCCGCATTCCAACAATTCAGAAAGCGAGTCTTGCGTCACGCCCAGCCGCTTGCGGAGCGCCCGGATATCTTTGCCAGTAAGCAGCCCAAGATGGCGTGCCTTGATCTTCTCGATCTTCTCGCTTGACTCCGTCGTCAGAAATTCCTCACCAAAGTTCTCGTAAGCATCTACTTCGACTTGCTCGAAAGCGTGGACCTCTCTCTGCGGTAGCGGGAAGGTAGATGTCGAAAGTGGTTTTATAGGTCGGAAGGTTCATTTCTTGCCCTTTCTGTAGTTTTGGACCGCCCGGAACAGCTTGCCGGAAAGATCCTCATGGAATGAAAAGAATACGATCTTCAAGCGCCCTTGGTGCAGCCCAATCTTCGCGTAGACAGGCGTGGGAATCTCGAGCGGATGCGGGCACAGAAACGCCCAAGTTTCGCATGATGACTTGTCGCGCAAATCGATCATCCCGGAAATCTGCTCGCCTAAGACTCCGGTTGTCTGAAGGACGGCTAAGCATTTTCGTAAGCTTCGAATTTAAAGGCAAGCCCTACAGCGGATAGGTCGCGTTGCGACCTCCCCGACCACTCAATTGAGGCAGGGTCGCCCGCTCTCAAAAGGGAATCACGGCGTCCAACCATTCTTGGGGAATTGGTTCGACAATGGATTTTTCTTGGGCATTGAGATGGCACGCTAACAGTGTTATCAATTGATACCTCCTAAGCAAGCGGATTTTGAAAATTAAATTTCGCTGGTCGTTTGACCATAGATTGGAGCGAGTCAGCGCACACCATTTTTCCGAATCGGTCATGGCTCCGGCTTCTCCTGGCGTTTTAGGCTGTTTAGGGTCTCGCCGTTTTTGTCCCTCCATTCCATCCAGCCGTTTGCCGACCGACCGAGGAGGGCGTATGGCCGGCGGGGGAGCGGAAGGGTGGTCCTTTTCGAAAAGTCTCACTTTGTCGCCCTCTGCGCGCATGACGCCCTCCGCCAGCAGCCGGTCCCGGAACCGCTCGGAATTGGTCCCGATGATCGAGGGGACGTTTTCGCGCCTGCCGACCGATCCCTTCAGGACGACGAACCCCTCTTGGGTATAGAGCCCCTTGCCCTTCGCCCCGGCGGCGTTGCAGTGGAATACCTCGCTGCCGCCCTTCCCCTTTGCGCCCTTTGCCACCGGGTCGAAGATCGGGTAGCCCAGCGTCGCCAGCAGCGTGTGACCGGTGTCGTAGATCTCCATGCAATCCGCCTCCAGCGGCGCGGGCGTGTGCGGCTTTGTCCCGCTGTTGCCGTTGTCGTCGGCGTAGCGCCCAGCCTGCCTCGCCGCCTGCAGGCAGTGCCATTCCAGAAAGAGCGCGTGGGTTTGGGTCAGGCTGTTGGTGCGGGAGATCAAGACCAGCGCCCGCTCCCAAAAATCCTTGTCCTTGTGATGCTTGGCGAGCCGCGCCCGCAGGTCGCCGGTCTGCCCGATGTAAACCTTTTGTCCGCTAACATTCTCCGCCTCGCCGAACAGGAAATACAGCGCCACCTGCCCGCTCTCCGGCATGGCGAAGAAATCGGGCAGCAGGCTGCGCGGCACCTCGATGACCTGCACGATCCGGGTGGTGATCTCCGCGACGCGGATGCCCGTCGGGTCGCCGCCCGGCAGGAAGATCTGGAGTGTCTTGGGCGCGGGCTTCATGCGGCGGCGTCTTGGTTGGCTAGCCCGCGCACGTCGATCTGGCCGGTGACGGCGGCGGAGATCAGGGCGGTGCGGCGCTCTTGGAGCAGGTCGATGGCGCGTTGGGCTTCGGCGGTGAGGGTGTTGAATTTGGCCGTCTCTTGTTTAACGATCTCGACAATTTCGATTTGTTCATCGTAAGGAGGGCAACAAACAATGAGGCTCCCAAATTGATCCTGAGTCAGGTTCTTCATGCTTGAACTTGTGCCTGTGCAAACAGATTGAATTTGCCCTCGATACAAACTGGATAGCGTCCAGAGATAGATATATTCCGGCACAGCGTCGCAAATTGCCACCTGCCAGAGTCGATCAGGAAGAAACACATTCGAGGGAGCCTCGGTTACGAGACCAGCAGCTCCAACGAGGTCTGGCGTATTCATTCGACTGACAATCAGCGAGTTCATACGCAGCGGACAAGTAACGCGGTCGAGTTCCTCTTCAACGACCACCTTGTTCTGGTTGGGATCGAACTGCCCTGTATAAACGCTGCTCGTTTTCAAAACTCCAATCTGGGCGTCACTCGCTGGCTCATCGGCAGCATTCACACTTGTCCCAGACTCGATCCCCTCGATCCATCTCTTCCAGTTTGCCAACCTCCAATGTTCCGGCACGTCGCCGAACCATGTCGATGCCGGAGGGTTTCATGGGGGCGTTGGGGTTGAAGCCCCTTTGGTGACGGCGTGGGAGAGGGTGGGCTGGCGCTTTTTCTTTGAGCAGGTCGATCAGCCGCCGCTGCTCCGCCACCAGCCCGTCGATCTTCGCCGTCTCCCGGTCGAGGAACGCAGCGATAGCGCCTTGTTCGGTGGATCAGGTACCACCAGCAGGATGTTCCGCATCGCCGAGCAGTTTGTGCTCCAAAGATCGTACCACGATCCCTTGCCGATACGATAAAATTCCTCCTGAAAAAGTTGTGAGCGCAAAAGATGATGCGCACGAACGGCATGTGGACAGCGCGGGCATCGTGGGGGCGAAGGACGATGG
Source organism: Verrucomicrobiales bacterium (assembly GCA_041395145.1). Taxonomy (GTDB): domain Bacteria; phylum Verrucomicrobiota; class Verrucomicrobiia; order Verrucomicrobiales; family DEV007; genus JAWLBD01. The sequence goes on from JAWLBD010000078.1 coordinate 6,681, forward strand.
AAATTAGTGAAACGGAGCCATCAAGGTCAGGAAACGCCCGAGGAACCCTTGCGGTCAGATCGGCTGTTGATCACGAAGTCGCCCTGGCAAACTCGCTTCCTGTTGTCGCTGTCGTCGACTTTGCAGCGGTATCAATCGAGGAACAATTCCGCCCATTGTCACGGACAGCGCAGGAAAACCTTGTCGCTGACTTTTTCGCGCCGCTCAGAAAAAGTAGTAGCCGATTCGCTTACTCCCAATCCCTCCGGCATCGTCGCCGAGCCACTCGACGCCGCTGGGCTTGTATTTCGGCGTAGCGGGGAGGCTCATGGGGCGGCGGCACTTGGGGAGGTGGAGACAGACCGGACGGCGCGGCGCGGGTGACCTTGAAATAGCGGTCGCTGGCTCCGTCGTGGTAAACGCTGTGTTCTTGCCCGCCCCGGACAGCAGCGGCAGGTAAATCATCTAGGGTCAAGACAAGACCCAGCGACTCTGCCCATCGGCGGAGACCAGCTTCTTGGCGGGCGAAAGAGACGCCCCAGATGCGCCGCGATTTGCCGATAGGCTTCGTCGAGAAATCGAGCGCCGCCTGGACAAGATCTCTATCTCCTGGGGGTCAGGAGCGGGCGAACCGGCGCGGGGGCTGGAGATGTCTCGTTCACGCATCATCAAAATAGGCGAGTGCTAGGCGAAAGCAAGGAGGCTCAGTGGGACAGCCCTTCGATCATCGCGAGGATGCGGTCGGTGCAGTGCTTCAGATCGGCATCGATTTGGTCCAGCGGGCGGGGCGGCTTGAAGACGTAGAAGTGGCGGTTGAACGGGATCTCGTAGCCGACCTTCGTCTTGTCCTCGTCGATCCACGCGTCGGGCGCGTGGGGCAGGACCTCGCGCTGGAAGTAGGCGTCCACGTCCTCGGCGAGCGGCACGTTTTCGGTGTCGCGCAGCGCGGCGTCCGGCACCGGCTTGCCTTTGCCCTTGCCCTTCGCCCCGCGCACGACCTTGCCCGCCTCGTCGCGCTGGGGGCGCTCGACGGTAATCGTGCGATACCCGAAGTCCGCGTTGGCGAAGATCCGGCTGACCGGCGCGCATTCCACGGTGCCGCCGTCCGGCGCGGCGGGGACCGGCTCCCCGGCGCGGACGATCTGCCTGCCGATTTCCTTTCCGTCGGCGTCCGCCAACACGGCGACCTGCGCCTCGCAGAAATCGCCGAAGAGCCGGGTGATCTGGTCGATATGCTCGGCACCGAGTTCCTTGCGCTTGCTGCCGAGGCTCTTGCGCATCTTCTGCCAGAAGCCGGAGGCGTCGATGAGCTGGACCTTGCCCTTGCGCTCGGCGGGCTTCCGGTTGCTGACGATCCAGACGTAGGTGCTGATGCCGGTGTTGTAGAACATGTCGGTGGGCAGCCCGATGATCGCCTCGACGAGGTCGCTCTCCAGCATGTAGCGGCGGATCTCGCTCTCGCCGGACCCCGCGCCGCCGGTGAAGAGCGGGGATCCATTGAGGACGATGCCGAAGCGGCTGCCGCCGTCCATCGCCGGGCGCATCTTGGCGACGAGGTGGAGCAGGAAGAGGAGCGAGCCGTCGCTGACGCGGGGCAAGCCCGGACCGAAGCGCCCGGCGTGACCCTGCCCCTCGTGCTCGCGCTTGATCTCGCTCTGGATCTTCTTCCACTCGACGCCGAAGGGCGGGTTGGACAGCATGTAGTCGAAGCGCCTGCCCGCCAGCCCGTCGGCGGACAGGGTGTTGCCGAAGATGATGTTGGCGATGTCCTGCCCCTTGATGAGCATGTCCGCCTTGCAGATGGCGTAGGACTCCGGGTTTAGCTCCTGCCCATACATGACGAGCCGCGCGCCGGGGTTGATCTCCGCCAGATGCTCGCCCGCCACGCTGAGCATCCCGCCGGTCCCGGCGGCGGGGTCGTAGATCGAGCGGACGACGCCGGGCTTGGTCAGCGCCTCGTCGTCCTCGATGAACAGGAGGTTGACCATCAGCTTGATGACCTCGCGGGGCGTGAAGTGCTCCCCGGCGGTCTCGTTGGACAGCTCGGCGAACTTGCGGATCAATTCCTCGAAGACCGCGCCCATCTCGGCGTTGCCGACCTTCTCGGGGTGCAGGTCGATGTTGGCGAATTTTTCGGTGATGAGGTAGAGCAGCCCCGCCTTGTCCAGCCGGTCGATCTGAAGGTGGAAGTCGAACCGCTCGAAGATGTCGCGGGCGGCGGGCGAGAACGCCTGCAGGTAGGAGCGCAGGTTTTCGCCGATGTGGTCCTGGTCGCCCATCAGCCGCTTGAGGTCGAGCGGCGAGGTGTTGAAGAAAAGTTGCCCGGCTTTGCGCAGCAGGAACGGCTCGGGGTTCAGCCCCGCCGCCTCGCGCTTCTCCTTCTCCGCCAGCACCGCCGCCTTGGTCGGCTCCAGCACGCAGTCGAGGCGGCGCAGCACGGTGAACGGGAGGATGACCTTGCCATACTCGGATTGCTTGTAGTCGCCGCGCAGCAGATCCGCGACCGACCAGATGAATGAGGAGAGGTTCGTTTCGGACATTCGGGGGGATTCTGGCGGGTATTAGGGCGGCTGGCAAGCGCAGGGGGGCGATTTCTCGATCTCCGCCAAAATGCCGCATCGCCACGAGGGTTTCGATGGCGCCAACGGCGCCGCTCCGATCGGCGATTGACGCTTGCAGATGGCGGGGCGATAGCGGCTTTTCCCACCTATGCAGCCGCGCATCAGCATGATCACCCTCGGCGTCCGCGATCTGGCGGCGTCGGTTTCGTTTTACAAGGCGCTTGGTTTTCCGCAGTTGGAGTCGCCGCCCTCGGTGGCGTTTTTTACGCTGAACGGGACCTGGCTCGGGCTCTATGGGCGCGAGGCATTGGCGGAGGATGCTTGCGTGTCGGCGGACGGATCTGGCTTCCCCGGCTTTGCGCTCGCCTACAATGTTGCGTCCGAGGATGAGGTGGACCGGACGTTGGCGGAGGCGGTGGCGGCGGGCGCGAACTTGGCGAAGCCGGGGCAGAAGGTGCTCTGGGGCGGCTATTCGGGTTATTTCAAAGACCCCGACGGCTACCTCTGGGAGGTCGCCCACAATCCGTTCGTCTGGATCGGACCGCCGGATTCGCCCGCGGCTGCGCCGGCGGAAAGCTAGATTCCCTGACCGCTACGCTTCGCCGCCGGCCGCCGGTCCGGGTGCCGATGGCGATGATGATGCCGAATCTTCGACCTTGCCCTTTTCGACGCGGACCGACTTGGCTTCGCCGTGGACGATGTCGTCCCAGGTCAAGCCGACGAGCGCCTCGATGCCTTTGACCAACTGCCAGAGCGAAAACCCCATCACCGCGACGAGCGGCAACCCGAGCGCGAGGAAGCTAACCCACGTCACTTTGCCGATGCCTTCGACGTATTCCGGCGTGTCGGGGCGGGTTCCCTCCAGCAGGTAGAGGGCGAGGAAGAAGCTGGCGACGCCGCTGGCGATGAAGGCGAGGCAGCCGATGAGCGAGGCGCGAAAGAGGATGCGGTTGAAGCCCGCCTGCTTGCCCTGGGTCGCCACCGCCTCGTCCACCAGATCGGTTTTGAAGATCTGCGGCGACCAGAGGAAGGTGCGGATGAGCGGCTGCCCCCACTTGTGCGAGGCGAGGAATCCGATCCCGATGAGCGCGGGGACCGAGAGTTCCTTGGTCGCAAACCAGATCGGGTCCAGCTCCAGCAATCCGAAGCTGCCGTTGAGCAGGCTGGCGAAGAAGCCGAGGACCGAGAGGAAGTTGACCTCCCGCTTTTTGTTGAAGTGCCAGATCCCGTAGATGAGCGGCATCGCCAGGGCGAGGCAGAGCGCCCAGGTCGGGCTCGCCTCGCCGAACCAGCCGCGCTTCGGGATCTGGGTGAGCGCGATGGCGGGCAGGGCGACATTGAACAGCAGGTTGGCAAGCGGATGCTCGTCCGGCTGCTGCGGCTTCGGTTTGGCGGCAGTTTGGCTCATGGGAATTGGGTAGCCGATGTTACCCCTGCGCCGCCGCCGCGCAACGGGCAAGACCCCGCCGCGCCGCTGCCATTATCCCGAGACAATCCGCGCCGCCGACCCCGCTTGACAGGGAGCGCCGCGCCTTCAATGCTGCGCAAACCAAAATCCAATCGACTACTGCCATGCCCCGATTTGCGCCCCTTCCGCTCGCCGCCGCTGCCGCCGCATTTGCGTTCCACTCACTCGCCGCCGCCGCCGATCCCCAGTGGGGCAACTGGCGCGGCCCAAACTACGACGGATCCAGCCCGGAGACCGGCTTGCCGGAAAAATTCTCGAAAGAGGAAAACGTCGCGTGGTCCGCAGACATGCCCGGTCCCGCCGCCTCGACCCCGGCGATCGCGGGCGACCGCGTTTTCGTGAGTTCGGCGGACCCGAAAACGGAGAAGCTGTGGGCGCTTTGCCTCGACCGCAAGACCGGCAAGGAGCTGTGGAAAAAGGAGGTCGGCAAGGGATTCCAGCAGGACAACCGCTCGAACTACGCGTCGCCATCGCCGGTCACTGACGGGAAGATCGTGGTGTTTTTCTACGGGACGGCGGACCTCGTCTGCTTCGATGTCGCGGGCGACGAAATTTGGGCGCGGAACATCCAGAAGGACCACGGCGACTTTGCCTTCCTGTGGACGTTTTCCTCCAGCCCGCTGCTCCACGGCGGGAAGCTCTACCTCCAGGTGCTCCAGCGCGACACCGCCGTGAGCGGGCGCGGCAAGCCCGAGGGCAACGAATCCTACCTGCTGGCGATGGACCCCGCGACCGGCAAGGACCTCTGGAAACATGTCCGCCCCGCCGACGCCGTCTCGGAATCGCTCGAAGCGTTCTCCACGCCGATGCCCTACACCCACGGCGGGCGCGAGGAATTGATCATCGCAGGCGGCGACTGCATCACCGGGCACGATCCGGAGACCGGGAAGGAAATCTGGCGCTGGGGCACGTGGAACCCGGAGAAGATCGGCCACTGGCGGCTCGTCCCATCGCCGGTCGCCGGGGCGGGCGTCGCGCTCGCCTGCGCGCCGAAGGGCGCGCCGGTCTATGCGGTCAAGCTGGGCGGTTCCGGCAAAGCGGAGGTCGCGTGGACCAGCGAGGCCAACAAAGATGTGACCAGCGACGTGGCGACGCCGCTTTTCTACGACGGCAAATTCTACATCCTCGCCGGGGAAAAGCGGGACAAGACGCTCTCGTGCGTCGATCCCAAATCCGGCAAAGTCATCTGGTCGGGCGTCATCCCGAGCCGCGCCAAAATGGAAACCTCGCCGACCGGCGCGGATGGCAAAATCTACCTGATGAGCCACTCCGGCGAAGTCTATGTGGTCAAAGCCGGCGGCAGCGAATTCAAGATCCTGCACCAGACCGACATGGGCGAGCGCGGGGACGCCGACACCCGGTCGAGCATCGCCGCCGCCAACGGCCAGCTATTCATCCGCACCAACGCCAAGCTGTTCTGCATCGGCGAGTGACCGGCAGCAGACTGCCGATTGCCCCCTTGATCGGGGCTATCCTAAGGAATTGGCCAAAACATGGCAGCGAGCCTCTCAACGGGGGACCCCAGTCCGTCCGGCGGGCAAGCGATTCCCCGACGAGCAAAGCCGCGCCGCCTTAGGGCGATGCCTGCCCCAGGGCGGCATCGATCCAGGCGCGGACCGGCGGACCGAGCTTCCCGTAGCCCTGGTAGCTGAGGTGGGTGCCGTCGGCGGTCAGCCCCGCCTTCCACCTGCCGCCCCCGTCCAAGAAGCGGCTGCCGACCTCCAAGAAATCGATGCCTTCGCGGGCGGCGCAGGCTTTCTCCAGCGCGGCGTTGGCTTGGGCGATGCGGTCGCGCAGGGCACCGGCCGGATCGTAGCCGCTGGGCAGGATCGAGAGGATGGCGACCTTCGCCTCGGGAAAGCGCTCCCGCAGGCGCGCGGCGAGGCCGGCGACGGCGGCGGCGACCTCGGCGGGGTCGTCGGGCGGTTCCTTGGCGAGGTTGTTGGTCCCGGCGAGGATGACGAAGGCGCGCGGGCCGGGCGCGGCGAACTTGAGGCGCTCGGCGCGGTATCGGACGTGCTCGATCCGGTCCGCAGCGATGCCCGCATTGAGCGCGCCCAGGTCGTGGAAGTCGAGCAGCCACGCGTCCCGGCCCGTCTTGCCCCAAAACTCGACCAGCGAATCGCCGAGGAAGCAGACGTCCGCGCCCCGCCCCGGCGAGCGCCTCGCGCTCGTGCGCCGCCGCGAGCGCGCCCAGCCTTGTCGCCGCGTAGGAGTTCCGGGCTTGGCAGGGTCGGCGTGGCGAGGCGAGCGCGGCGGCGAAGGGCGGCGAGTGCGGCGAGGAGGGCGGGCGGGCATCGGTTTAGCAACGCCCCGGCGGGCGATCTTTTGGGCTGAATTGCCAGAGATTTGCGCCTATCGCAGAAAGCCCGGTAAGGCTGGATAAGCGATCAGAAGGAATCCGCCGCGTGGCGGCACCCGACTTCATAGCCCGGCTTCCTTCAGGGTGGAATCCCTCGGAACCGTGCCGCCCGTCGCGTCGACGCGAATTGATCCGGCGCTGGCGATCCCGGAGACCCGGCTTTCAACCGCCGCTACGCGGCGAGGTGCCTCCTTGCGCGCAGCGCGAAGGCTGGGCTACAAATCAACCGCCGCTACGCGGCGACATAAGCCAGTAACGCACCGCAATCGAGTTGTGCAGTCGCTCAAACCTATCCGCGAGGCGCCAGGCTTTGGTAGCATTTTTACATGAAGCGGCGCGGCGTCCTCTTGGTCGCCGCAAACCGGGCGAATCTTCCGCCGCCGGATCAGAGAAATCGCCCCCATGCAAACCTCGCCAAGCCGCCCTCCGGCGCCTCGTCCTCTATCCAGTCGCCTACCACACCTACAGCCGGTGGCTGGCGCGGAGGATCTTCGACTCGATCCCGACGCGCCGGTGCCGAGCGTGGCGCTGAACGACGACAAAGACTATGTGCCGACAAACAAGTCGGTGGTCTTCGGCCACCACTTCACCTCGATCGCCGGGACCGGACCGATCGTCGGTCCCGCGCTGGCGGTGATCTGGGGCTGGGTGCCGGCGCTGCTCTGGGTGCTGTTCGGCTCGATCCTGATCGGCGCGGTGCACGACTTCGGCATGATCGTCTCGATGCGCAACCGGGGGCAGACGGTCGGGGACATCGCCGGGCGGGTGCTCGCGCCGCGCACGCGGCTGCTGTTTCTCTCCATCCTGTTCCTCGCGCTTACCATCGTGCTGGCGATCTTTGGCCTGGTCATCGCGAACGTCTTCAGATGTATCCGGCGTCGATCTTCCCCTACCTGGTCAGATCCCGATCTTGAAAAATCCTGATCAGCGTTTACCTGCACCGGCGCGGCGTCGGCCTGCTGATCCCGTCGCTGGTCACGCTCGCCCTGATGTATGTCTCGGTGGCGTATGGCGATGTCGGTTTCCTGCACGCGATCAATACGGCGCTGGCCGAGTGGACCGCCTTCGAGTGGGTGATCGCTTTGCTCATCCTGCCATGTCGCCTCAATGCTGCCGGTGTGGCGGACGCTGCTCAGCGGCGGGACTACATCAACTCGCTGTCCTCCGGCGCGCTGGCGCTGGTCGTCGTCGGCGGTCGCCGCTAGCAGCCTTCATCGGCAGGGCGCCGCGGCGGGCGACGCGCGCGCGGCGCTCGAGATCGTCGCCCCCGCCTTCCGCACCGGAGGACGCCGCCCCGGCGGGCGCGCCGATGATCTTCCCGTTCTCTTCATCACCATCGCCTGCGGCGCAGTCTCCGGCTTCCACTGCCTGGTCTCGTCCGGCGGCAGCAAGCAGCCAGTGCGAGCGCAGCGCCCGTGTCGCGCGGCTCGGTCTGACCGAAGCTTCCTCGCCGTGCTCGTCATCCTCGCCTGCGTGGCGGGCTCAGCAGGGCGAAGCGCCGCCGACGGCACGGTGGTGGCAGGGCGGACGCCTACGCCGCGCGCTACGCCTCGTGGGGCGCAGCGCGGAGCCAGGCGCGAAGGTCGGCGCATTCGTCGAGGGATCGGCGAATTTCCTCGAGGCGCTTGGACTCGCCCCGGAATTCGCCATCGCCATGTCGGCGTGTTCAATCGCCTCAACCGCGCCCCCAGGACACCGCCGCGCCTGCAGCGCTACGTCATCCAAGAGCTGGTAGCTTCTTCGCGCCCAAGGTCTCGCCCAGCGCGCTCGCCCTCGAACCTCGGCCTCGACGACAACCAGCGCGGCGCGCTGCCGATACCGGGGCGGTATAAACAGGGGCGCCCACGCCTTCCACCCGGCGGCCAACAAACACGGTGCCACCCATCGTCGCCGTCGTCCTCGCCGGGCTGATCTTCGCCGCGCCGCCATGGCGCATGAACCAGTCGTGGGAAAACAGCAGCAAGGGCGGGATGCGGCTCTGGCGCTCTTCGGGCGCGACCAACCAACTCCTCGGCAGCTCGCCTTCCTCGTCATCGCCTTCTGGATGTGGCGCCATAACATCGGTCTGGTTCATCGCCTTGCCCGCACGCCATGCTCATCATCCCGGCATCGCCATGGGCATCAAATCTTCAGCGAAGGCGGCTACCTCGAAAAACAAAACTACCTCCTCACCGGCTTCAGCATCATGCCCTCGCCTCGAAGCTGGGTCATCGCAAGAAACCCTCATCGCCTGAGCCACAAGCCAAAGGCGTCCTCGAACAAGCCCTGCCCCCTGCACCCCACCCTGACGCCAGAACCCCAAGCTGACTGAAATACGGCTTTCTGCCTTTGCAAATCCCTTGTTGGCCCCGAAACGCGGAGGGAGCTCCCGCCCGCCCAAAAAACGCGCACCCGTAGTTCAACGGATAGAATGCTTTGGTTTCCGGAACCAGAGATGAAGGTTCGATTCCCTTCGGGTGCTATTCACTACGAAAGCCAATGAGTTAAGTGAGCATCTTGGGTTTAGCGCAAAAGAAGCCGCAAGAGTCTGATGCCTGTAAAACTTGGAAGGAAAAACGCCCAACCTCACTGGAGTTGCCGTATCGCATTAGCCTACCAAACCCAGCGTAACGTAAATTTCAGCCAGCCCCCGAATCTATATGGCCGCCATGTGGACCCGGAGTCAAAGAAGTGCCGATGCTCGCCGCTGAAGAAAACCGAGGACGGGATCGCCAAGATCACGATCAACCAGCGGAGGTGCGCAATGCGTTCCGCCGCAAACGGTGGGCGAGATGCTGAGCGCTGAACCTGGCGCATGACGACCGGCGTCCGGGCAGGACATCTTGACCGGCGAGGGCCTCGCCGTTTTGCTCCGGCGGCGACCAAAGCGTGCGCGGGCATGCGGGCTACGTCGGCGACGACGGCGTGCCGCCGGCTCAACATCCTAGATGTGCAGCGCAAGATCCGGTCGCTGCCGAAGCCGGTCGTCGCGATGGTGGCGGGCTACGCGATCGGCGGCGGCCATGTCTTGCATCGTCTGCGACCTGGCGATCGCGGCGGACAATGCGCGGTTTCGGGCAGACCAGCGAAGAGGTCGGGTCGTTCGGCAATGACCGGGTCGTCGTATCTCGCCCGGATCGTCGGGCAGAAGAAGGCGCGGGAGATCTGGTATCTCTGCCGCCAATACGATGCGCAGCAGGCGCTGGACATGGGCTTGGTCAACACGGTGGTGCCGCTGGCGCAACTGGAGGAAGAGACGCTGAAATGGTGCCGCGAGATGCTCCAGCATTCGCCGCTCGCGCTGCGCTGCCTGAAGGCGGCGCTCAACGCCGACTGCGACCGTGCAGATGGGGCTGCTCGATCTGGTAGAAGCAACAGCGACGCTTCTCTACTACATGAGCGAGGAGGCGAAGGAGGGCAAAACCGCGTTCCTCGAAAAGCGGAAGCCGGACTTCGGGAAGTTCCCGCGCGTGCCGTAGCGGGCGGTGGCTAGGGCTATTAGCCCCCCAAATTCCATGAATTTATCAAAGCAGATCCAACTGGTTTAGCGCCGCTTTCCTTTAAGAATTCTGATCGGCGGATTCGGGTGGCACTTTGTGCAGGGCATCCTCAGGAGCCGTGAGGAATGCTCGCGCAAAGGGTCCGCCTGCTGTCTGAGCTGAACGGAATCTCCTGCAGCCAACTCGAACGCCGATTTGGCAATGCCGATGCCAAACCTCCCTCGCCATCAAATGATCACCAGTTTCAGACGCCGAGAAGGACCGATTTATGGGAGAAGGGATTTTGAAGTTCGCCATGTCATGATCGTGAGGCGTTTGGTTGGATTTAATATGAAAGGGGAACTGAGGAAGTTTGGATCGACGGTTCGTCCACGGACCTGCAAACCGAGAGATGCCGGGAAATCCAGACTGGCTCTCTCGTTCGAGAAACTAGACACGGTAGGAGAGTTGCCTCCCACGGTAGCATCGGCATCCTGCCGATCATCCCGGTCACACGGCGAAGCCACCATTCCGGACCGGAGGCGGGATCGATCCATGAGGTCCAAGACGGCAGGAGTGCCGTCTCTACCGTCCCGCTGCAGATCTTCCCAAGTTCGGCTTGTCGGCGACGGGGAAATCGTTAGCCTCCGGGCAGCCCCCAATCCTCGCCGAATGCCCCGCTATGCCCCTACTTCGCGGCGGCGCGCCATGCCTTGCTGCCGCGCCGCGCTGGTACGAGCGATCGATCTCGCTCAACTTCAGCTCGGGCGAGCCGCATACCACGCTCTACGAGGTGACCGGGACCGCCGGGGGCGGAACCGTCCGCGTTTTGGCGAAATCTAAACAGCCCGAACGGACTCGGCGCGCACGGTCAGCGGGATCGATCCTCGACAGCGACGGCAATGCGACGCCGGTTTCGGTGAGCTGGGAGATGCCGAACACCTGGAACGTGGCGTCGAACGGCGGGACGCAGGATGACCTGCTGATGCGCGGCTACGGACCACACGAACGAGGATGCGACGCTGACGATCACGTTGCAAAACATCGTATGCCGACACGACATCCTGGTCTATCGCAGCAGCTCGGGCGGGGACGGGCGGATCATGAAGCGTGTCGCTCGACGGCGGGGCGACCCGGCTTGGACCAAGGACGAAGTAGCGACGGGTTCAACGGGCGCTGGCAGGAAGACGGTGCGACGCAGGCGGAGGCGGCGGTAGGCACGGGCGGCAACTCTGCGGCTGCGCGGCGCGAGCGGGCGGCTTCGCCCTGCTCGCCGAAGGAAGTACGGCGCCTCGGTGCCGCGAGGTCCGGTCCAAGCGATCCAGATCGTCGAGGTCATCACCGATCCCGAATTGCCGAAGATCGAGACGCGCCCGCGCAAAACATCGCGCCGCGCTCCGCCGATCTGGTAAGCGAAGTCACGCAACCCGGCATCGAGGCACCGGCGTCCACGCTTTACTTCGGCACGTCCGATGCGGGCGCGCAGGCGGCGGGCTGGGCGGGATCGCTCGACGCCGGGACGCAAGCCCGGAGCGTTCGCGGCGCCACCGGCAGGCACCGACCGAATACTTCTACCGCGCGCCCGCGCAGAACAGCGCAGGCGAAGCTGGTCGCCGACCGCCGCCTCGTTCACCACGCCGGTCGCCCCATGCGGCAGTCGCCAACCAAGCCGCCGACAACCTGCTGGCGACGAGCGCCGAACTCAAGAGCCACGGTCACCGACACCGGCGGCGAACCGCCCGCCGTGACGATCTACTACGGAGCAACCGATGGCGGCGGCACCGATCCCGGAGCCTGGGCGCAGAGCGGCGCTCGGCGTGCAAAGCGGCGCGGCAACGGCGGCGGCGAGCGGATTGGAGCCTTCGGCGAACTACAACTTCCGCGCCTTTGCCCAGAACAGCGGCGGCGGGTCGTGGGCGTCGGCGAGTGACTCGTTCACGACAGCGCGCTGCCGCCGATGGTGGTTGTGTTAGAGCCGAGCAGCCTGACCGGGACCGGCGCGATCCTGCGGGGCGATGTCACCGAGGCGGGCAACGATCCGCCGGCGGTGGCATTTTTCTATGGCGCGGCAGACGGCGGCACCGATCCAGCAGGCTGGCCGCATGCGGTGTCGGCGGGGATGAGCGCCGGGGCGTTCGCCGCGCAGGCGATCGACCTGTCGCCGGAGACCGGCTATGTGGTCCGGGCGCGGGCGACCAACCTGGTAAACACCGCCTGGTCGGAGCCGCTCGCCTTCACCACGCCCGCCCACACGCCGCCGACCGTCGTGATCAACAAAGATCATTACGATCAGGCGGAGAAGACGGTGCCCGCCGAGTTTATCGAATTGCACAACCCCGGCGCGGAACCCGCCAACCTCTCAGGCTGGGCGTTCACCTCGGGCATCGGCTTCGCCTTCCCCGCCGATACCGAAATCCCGCCCGGCGGCTATCTCGTCATCGCCGAAGATCCCGCCACCGTGCAGGCGCGCTTCGGATTCAGCCGGCGCGCTCGGTACGTGGACCGGCAGGCTGCGCAACAGCGGCGAAGATGTCGAACTGCGGGATGCGGCGGGCAATGTCGTCGATCTCGTCGACTACCGTGCCAGGTTCCCCTGGCGATCGTGGGAGAGCCGCCCAGCCCGTCCATCGAACTGGTCCACCCGCTCCTCGACAACGAGCTTGGCTCGTCTTGGCGGCCGTCAGGCAGCGGCGGTCCCTCGCCGATCGTGCCGCAGACGTATGTCGGGGAGGCGGACGCCAACTGGAGCTACCGCAAAGGTCCGAACCGACCGCCCAACGACGGCGCGGGCCGCGCGTGGTTCGATCTCGGCTACACGCAAGACGCGGCGTGGCTGACCGGGCGGACGCCGGTCGGCTATGGGGACGGCGACGACAACACGGTGCTGGACGACATGCAGGGCAACTACATCACCGCGTTCCTGCGCCACGACTTCACGATCGCCGCCGGGCAGATCCCGCCCTCGCTCCAGCTCCGCGTTTACCACGACGACGGAGCCATCGTCTGGATCAACGGCCGGGAGGTCGGGCGCTATTCGGTCAACAGCGGCGACATCGCCGACCCGCCGCCGGAGAACTTCGCCATCGGGCACGAGGCGGGCTGGAGCGAGGAGACGCTGCTCGATGTCTCGGATTACCTCGTCGAAGGCACCAACGTCCTCGCCGTGCAGGCGCTCAATGTGACACTGGACAGCAGCGACATGTCGGCGGATGCGGCGCTGGCGACTGGCGAGATCACGCTGGGCGGACCGCCGACGCCCGGCGCGCGCAACAGCGTGTTCGGGCAAAACGCGCCGCCCGCCATGCGGCAAGTCGACCACACGCCGAAGCAGCCGCGCTCCGGCGAGCCGGTCGCCATCACCGCAAAGATCACCGACAGCGCGGGCGTGGGGGGCGTGACGCTTCGTTATCAGGCGGTCGCGCCGGGCGACTACATCAAGCGCGACGACCCGCGCTACGCGACCGACTGGGTGGCGGTGCCGATGTTCGATGACGGCACCGGCTCCGATGCGGTGGCAGGCGACAGCCTTTACACGGCGGCGATCCCCGGCGCGGTGCAGCAGCATCGCTGGCTGATCCGCTACCGCATCACGGCGGAAGACGGGACCGGCGTGGCGGCAACCGCGCCCTACCCCGACGATCCGTCGCCGAACTTCGCCTACTTCTGCTACGACGGCTTGCCCGCATGGACGGCGCGCGCCCATCCCTCGGCCAGCCCGGTCACGTATTCGCCGGAGCTGCTCGGCAGCCTGCCGACCTACCATTTGATCACCACGCGGCAGGAGCACGAGGACGCCCAGTTCATCCCGGATTCCTCGCGGGGCGCTGGCTACACCGGCAGCGAATACCTCTGGCAAGGCGCGCTGGTCTATGACGGCGAGGTCTATGACCACATCCGGTTCCGCGCGCGCGGCGGCGTGTGGCGCTACTCGATGGGCAAGAACATGTGGAAGTTCCGCTTCGAGCGCGGGCATCGGTTTGAGGCGCGCGACGACTACGGCCGGAAATACGACGCGCCCTGGAAGAAGCTCAATTTCTCCGCGCTCATCCAGCAGGGAAATTTCCTCCAGCGCGGCGAGCAAGGATTGTTCGAGTGGGCGGGCTTCAAGCTGCACAACCTCGCGGGCAACCCCGCCCCGAAAACCCACTTCGTCCACTTCCGCATCATCGAGCACGCCGACGAAAACGGCGCGACCGCCTCGCAATACGACGATGATTTCCAGGGTCTCTACCTCGCCATCGAACAGATGGACGGGCAATTCCTCGACGAGCACAAGCTGCCCGACGGCAACCTCTACAAGATGGAAGGCGGCACCGGCGAGCTGAACAACCAGGGACCGACCCAGCCGTCGGACAAGGCAGACCTCAACGCGTTCTTCGCCTACAAGACGAGCGCGCAGCCGGTGGATTGGTGGCGGCAGAATCTCGACCTCCCCGACTACTATAGCTTTCGCTCAATCATGA
>JAWLBD010000079.1:0-20252 GCA_041395145.1 Verrucomicrobiales bacterium
CTCCATCAGTTCTTCGACATCGACCCCGCGCAGCGTTGCCAGCCGGACCAAATTCTCCATCCGTTCGACCGCAAAGCGCTCCATGGATTCGGTAAACGCGCGAAGCTCAGCCAGTTCGCTCCCCGCGATCGTCTCCTCGCGGCGCTTTTGGACCAGGGATAAATAGCGGTGAATATCAAACGCCGCCGGACCGTTGTTGATCGCCTCCAATAGGCGCGACTCTTCTGCCGACAGCTTGGGTGCGTGCCGATTGCCCGAGCGGGCGAGCGATTTGCGCAAGATGTCGTGCGCCAAGTCGGCGGGGGCCATCCCAGTTCGTGCCGCCTCGGCCTCCAAAAGAGGTTCGAGGTCGGGGGTGATATCCAAGGTGACTGTCATGCCTTGAGTATAACGAGATTTGATCCGGCAGGCAATGCCCCACTACTGGGCGAGCGCCGCGCGGACCTGCGGGTCGTCGAGCGCGGTGTTGACCACTTGGGCGAGCGCCTGGGAGGCGAGCAGGCGGAGCGATTCGGCGTCGCTTTGGTTCGCTGGCGTGGCGGGCAGCTCCGCCTCGGCGCGGAAGACGCGGGCGAAGAGCTGCTGGCCCCCGGGGCGGATGACGACGACGCGCACCTTCGCCTCGGCGTAGGGGCGGACGAGCTTCTGGGTGTAGAGGGCGAGCACGTCCCCGGCGATGACGGTGCGCGGGTTGCGCCGCCGCGTCAGCATGCCGCGCGCGTCCATCCCGTGGCCGAACGCATTGGCGACGACCTGGGCGACCGGCACCCGCGTGTTGAGGTCGAAGAACGCCCCGCGGGTCACGTCCCGCACCGTCCCGAGATAGGTCGCCCCATCCCCGCCGCGCTTGTCATTGAAAATCCCGACCGCCGATACCGGCGCACCCTTCGGCACCTGACCCGGCAGCGGCGGGCGATACTCCAGCGTCACCTGGCTCGTCGTGGTCGAGGTGCAGCTCGTCAGGACAGTCGGAGCAAGGGCGGGGCGGATCAAATCAGTCTTCATAGGTCATAGGTGCCGCAACTGGCGGCGGCGTTCAAATCGAATGCGCGGGAATTTCTCTCTCGCCTCAATGGTTATCGGAAAAGTCCTCGAGCTTTCCATCGAGAAATGTTGCCGTAAATCCCCAGTCGGTTTTCGCTCCTTCCACTTCAAATCCCAGATCGAATGAGTTCAGGCGATTCTGATCGAGGGAGATCAGGTCAATATCGATGGTCCTCGGCTGCGGCGGGACGCACTCGCGTTTAGGGTCAAACGCATCAAGCGCCTCCTCCAGTTCTTCTTTCAACGCAGGTAAATTCTTATGGATCCAGCAGAACGTCGCTACCTGAGCCTCCGTCGGCGCAGTCCCCTCGTAAGATGCAACCAAAACGCCTTCGCCAATTCCCGGGACTGCCATTTTTGCCTCCCAACAATCTTTCAACTGCTTCACCTTGCCAAAGACCGGATGGAGAATGGTGGGGGCATTCTGTCGATCGCGTTCCTCCTTGGCGTTCCGCCGCGATATGAGGCAATGGGCTGCTGCTAGCAAAACTCCAACGATCAAAACGCCGGTTAACATCGCAGGCACGCCAAGGTGGGAATCCATAAGCATCGAAAGCCAGACGATGATCGCAAGAATAATGGCCAATACCAGAAAGACACCAAGCTCAACGAGAAAGCCTTTCATCAGAGTGTTTACCAGATCAGCGGCCGCTTTTCCCCGTCCCAGAACAGCCAGCGGCGGATTTCTTTGTTCGAGCCGGTCGCGATGGTGAAGTCGTCCTCGTAGCTGGCGTCGAGGTCGAGAATGTGGACGCCGCCGGCGAAGGTGCCGACGACGAGGCGCTTGCCGGACGCGTCGATGTCCATGCTGGCGATGGTGCCGCCGAGGTAGTGGCGCCAGAGAGGGATGTCGGCGGTGACCGAATGGATGAAGCCGTAGGCGTCCCCGAGGATGTGGAAGCCGCCGCCGGGCACGGCGGCGGCGGCATAGACGCGGCAATCTTGGTCCAGCAGGGTGAAGCGCCGTCCTCAGCTCGCCGGAATGGTTTCAGCTCCGTGGCAGGATTTCCCTTGACCGGCACGCCGACGGTGGTGCCGTTGTAGTCGGTCGCCGAGGTGACGGCGAGCTGCGAGCCGTCCGCGCTAAAGATCGCGAAGCATGGGCTTCCTCCCGGTTGCTGACCGACGCCACGTCGCGGAAGTCGGCGTCGAGCACATGGTAGCTGCCCGCATCGCCCACGCACATGAGATGCCCGTCGGGGGAGATCGCGCGTGCGGCGAGTTGAGGTAGAAGTTGACCGGCTCCCGCGGTATTCGCGTTTGCTCCACTCTGGAGGTGGTCGAGCAGCGTTTGCTCGTTCGGGTGAGGCGCAGCGCGTCCCATTCGACAGTAGTAGATGCCGATTTCGGAGACGAGGATCGCCCTCGCGCCTGCCGGGGAAAGGTGGAGCTGCTCGACCATCGGGGCTTCGCCGGGCGCGCGCTGGTGGATCTGGCAGCCCTCGGCACCCTCGCGGCTCGTCCGCACAGGCGCAGGGTCGAGCACCGGCCGCCCGCCCTGTGCCCTCGGTCACGTGGCGCTGGTGCTGTCGCCGACGGCGAAGAATTTGCGCTGGGCAGCGCGCCACGCAGGTCGCGCCCGGCAAGCGGCCTCATTCCTCGCCCCGGATCAGGAACACGGTGGTCTCCTCGCGGGCGGTGCCCCGGCGGACGAGAAACGCCTCCCCGGTCGATCATCGTCACCATGCCCATCATCCGCCCGCGTTCTCCGCCAGCTCCCGCACGGCGGAAAATGCAGGCGGGAACGCCTTTGCGCAGCCAGCCGATTTTCCCCGTGCGGTTCGCCTCGCGCACCACCCGCATGACCTCCTCTGCCATATCCGCGCCGGTCCTCCGGCTCCTCCGGCAGATCTCCCAGTTCGACCGCGTGCTTCGGTCGATAAACGCGTCTACATCGATCACATAGATCCGCCCCTGCCGCGCCACTCGCGCGACAGTTCTTTGACGGATGGGGAATCGAGGTCCATGCGGGTCGGATGGGAAAATGGATCAGAAAAAAAAGCGGGCGGTAAAGAGCCGCGATGCCCTCAGCGCAAGAGCCGATTTGGAGGGTCCAATTGCCGGGCGGCTATTTTCTCCGGATCGGCGTCTGCGCGACGTTTGCTGAATATTTCCGTCCCTCACAGTCTCAGTTGCTTCCTCGCGTGGTTTCGTTCCCGGCAAGTCTTACGCAGCGAATCCGACCAGTTAAATTTCTTCATCCGCCCCATTAAAGCACCGGTGAAATGCATCTGAAGAATTTCAACCCATCGATCGTGATGAGGCGTTGGAGCCGGATTACTTCGGGCGGACGGGACTTGCTGGGAAAAGGTAGATGCAGGAGGAGGAAGTTCGTAGGGTCCAACCTCAGTGAGGCGCTGCACACTACCCAGCTTCGGGCACGGGCGAGCGATCAACCGCAGAGCCAGTCCCAGACCAGCAGCCCATCAACCTGTTTCCGATGTTCGATGACCTGCGCCCAACCTCGTGTGGATCCCAGACCAGACGTGCTGCGGGTCGGCTGCGGATTGGTGCAGATACTCCAGAGGATGAATTCCCGGCATGCGCCGGTCGCTCGAAAATATTGGTGTTGTTGCCATCGAGGCATCCTTCAGCTCGATGCAGGTAACTTTTCCGGTCGGCAAAACAACTTGGTAACGTACCGTTTTGCCTTCCCGCCGAGTTCCAATCAGCGATGAATCCCCTATCTTGCATGAAATTTAGCACATGCCGAACAACCGCGCTTCGCGGGTCGTTGCTGAGAATTGACCTCGGACGCGTTCCTATCGCACCGCGAAAGACGCCCTGGTAAAAATCAAGTCCTTGGACAGCCCATGATCTCCAAGGGTATATGATTGGGTTTTGAGGACCTCGGCGAAATCGATAATCTTGGCTAGCAGTTCATTCTGAGAGCATGGGATTATCTTCATGCTGCCTGGCGGCTGGGGTGTTCCCGCGAACCCAAGAATCGGCTCAAACAGAAATCTAGCCAGATGTCGGACAACCGGGACGACCGTCGCCGGTTAGATGGTAAGCCCTAGCTGCATCTTGAGGAGTTTATAGGTATCTGGCAAGCCCATAAGCCTGGCTGTTTCGCGTGTCGAAATCAAGGGACCGAATAGAATCTCCTCCACCACAAGGATGACCAGCCCGCCAGAGCCGCTTACCATGTCCGCAAGCATCCGGCTACATCATCAAAACGCACTTCCGCCCGTTACTTTTACGCCATCAGCGTCGGGGCGGGAATCCGCTTGTAGACGTAACTGACCATCCGCTTCCTCGCCTTTTGGGCTTGCTCCCACCTTTCGGAGATTGATCGGCGACATCATCCCAAGAAGGTGCGCTGCGTTTCTTCAGGGAGTGCCATGTAACGCTCGAAGGATTTTCCTCAATCAGGTCGGCGAAATTACTCTTGCGCGGCTTGGGCAATGGAAAATCCCACCAAATCCAGCGATCTCGGGGAGCACCGACAGCTTTCCCCACGCGTCAACCAGTGCCTTCGATGCCAGAAATCTGATGCGCCATCAGTCCAGAGACCACTCGAATGCCCCACTCTGAAGTGACCGCAACGATGAAAAAACTCGCGGGCGCGATTGGGGGAGAAACTGGGCGGCATCAACAATGACGGCACCAAATCTAAAGCCTTCTTCCGATAGCGCTCTCCCCGATGGCCGCAAAATCTCTTCCCCCATGGGATCGCAACGTCCCAAAGACATTTTCAAGAACGAGAATTTTACCCGCGATTTTTGGATCTAAGGTTCTTAACGAGTTCCCAAAAATGCAATTAAAAGCACCGGATCGATCCCCTTGAAAGTTTCCGCCCGCCTCCGGCGAGATCTTGGCAGGGAAATGAACCCAAATTAAGTCAGCCTGCCCGGGAAGTTCCGACAGGGTCACCTCGGCGGACGTTCCTTGCAAGCAATCTGACCAGCCCCCAATTGTCCTCGTAAACCTCCGCCTTTTAAGATCAAAATCGTTCGCAAACAGACACTCCCAATCTGAACCCAACCCCGCACGAGCCATACCGCCACCGGCGAAGAATTCATAGAAGGTGTGTTTCATTTGGCTCTGTTTTCAAATTTTGGATCTGTTCCATGAACGGTGAATGGTAAGTGTATTTTCGATGCGGAGTCAAGTCATCATCCCCAAGCGGTGATTGAAAATAAATGGAAGGGTCACAGGGCATAAACACCATAATTTTTGTTGTTCTCGGGTTGCGCAAGAGCCGATTTGGGACGGTCGGCATCCCCACCACCGATATCTGCTGATGGGAGACCCGCCATGTAGGTCTCCACGCTCGCGATAATCTCCGGGCGGTCAGCTTTGTGGCTTGCAGCGGGTTGCCCAAGTCCGTACTGGATGGTTCGTCCCAGAGGGGGCGTCTTCCTTGGTAGCGTCCTTTGCCGGGATCATGGTTGCCGAAGCCCTCCACTACAATATTCCAGAGCGGCTGAAACTTCTGGATTACGGGATTCGCCAAGGGGTATCCAGATATCGTCGACCACAAGGCTCCGGAACAAAGCTCGTTAATATCAAGCGTGCCGGTCGCTTCAATCGACTCCTTGTGGTCGGTCAAACGTGCGAAGGGCGTTTGATTCTCTGGACTCGGGGGAACGGCCCCTTTTCTTCCGCCTTTTGGCACCGCTTTGCCGACATAAATAGGGTAGTGAGATCCCGTGCGAAGTTGAGTTCGGAAAGCCGGTGATAGAGCGAGGCGCGCCCCGGTAGTAAACTGCGAAATTCCAGCGCCGCGGGGCGCTGACTTCGGCAAGCGGCAATGCATCGCTTTCGAGCAGCGCTTCGACGACGCTTTTCCCGAGGTTTTTCTGTCGAGCGGGTTGAAGACGTTTTCGCTGCCCATGGTGCGCGTGAAGGTGCAGGTAGATCGAGGAGGCGACTGCAGATGCCAGCCTGACCGGAACAGCATTGCCCAACTGGCGCATGCCTTCCGTCCACGAGCCGGAAAAGAGATAGCTGTCGGGGAAGGTCTGGATCCTGTATCGACTCGCGAACAGAGAAATAGCGGACCTTTCCATTCCCGTAATTGAGCATGTTTTCGCCTCCGGGAACGCCGTGGTCGCCCGCCTTCAATGCCTTTGAAGGTTCATCCAACAGGCTGCCAGTATGCCTGGTAGCTTTTTGCCCCGGGCTGGTAAGAATGGTTGGGAATCTCCTTTTCCATCTTTCGGATGCGGCATACTGCGAATGGCGTCGCGGACCGTCTTCAAGCCACCTGCCTTGGGATTCTGCAACAAGGCATTCCAAGCGGGACAAACGCGATTTGAGCGCCGCATAAGTACGCGGGCGCGGCGATGCCGTGATCCTCCAATAGGCACCAGTCACATACTTTTCTTGATCAACTCGTCGCTGGAGGCGGCTGGCGTGGGGAAAGAACCACCTCGCGTCGATGTCCGAACGGAAGCCTACGAAGAACACCCGATGGCGGCGCTGGGGCACCCCATAGTCGGCGGCATCGGCTAGGTGATGGCGACCTGATAGTGAAGGTCTGGAGGCTCCCTGAGAAGAACTGTGATGCTTTTGCAATCGCTGGAGATTTGATCCCACGGGATATTTTCTGAGATTGGGAAGTCGGGATAGGTCAGCTGCAATCGACATACTCGGACGTAGTTGCGAAAACCTTGGCGAAGCAGCCCCCGGACGTTTTCAAACAAGAATGCCTTCGGTCTCAACTCACACTGCGCGCACCGCTTGAGGGGAAACATATCGCGAAGACTGTTCAACGACGCGCCTTTCCCCGATCAAAAACGGCTGGCAAAGGGCCTGCTTACCACCAGATCGATGTCTATAGTCAGAAAACTGATCTCCCGGATGCTTATCCCTTTCCAAGAAGATTCCATTGCGGGCGATCCTCCGCTCCGAGCAACTGCGCAGGCGTCCTTGTCTTTTTCGACCAATGATAGACTCGAAGCCGGCTGGTTTTCGAGATCGAGGGCGAGTCCCCCGCCCCTGAGAAAGTTCAATTGAACGCATGATCTAGAATGACATTTATCGAAGCCGTCGTCTAGCCAATCTGCCTCACTCCCGCGATTCCGGCGTGATCTTCATCTTCAGGCGCTCGCCTTTGCGGGTCACTTCGATCTCGATTTCTTCGCCGATCTTCACGGCTTCGATGGCGTAGGTGTAATCATAGATGTTTTTGAGGTCTTCGTTTACGAGCTTGACGATGATGTCGCCTGCCTTTGATGCCGCATGAGTCGGCGGGGACAGCTTTGGCGACGCCGGAGAGCTTGACGCTCTCGACGTCGCCCTGGGAGTAGTCGGGGATGGTGCCGAGGTAGGCGCGCAGCCCGGCGCGGGCGCCCATTTCTTTCTCGCTTCGCCTCGATGTAGTCGGGGACCTCGCTGGAGGTGGCGAGACCGCGGGCGACCAGCTCCATGAACTTGGCGATGCGCTCGGCACCCTCGTAGTTGAGTTTGTCCGGCGCGGTCGCGCGCGTGTGGTAGTCCTCGCTGTGGCTTCCGGTGAAGGCGTTGAGGATCGGGACGCCGCGACGTAGAACGAGGTCGAGTCCGTGCTGGCGAACGATTCGTCCCGGCACTGACCGGCACTGAGCACCGCGTTGCGCCGCTCGATCTCCGCCGCTCAGTAGTTGGACGATCCCGCGCCCTCGAGCACGAGTTTGTCCTCCAGCTTCTACCGATCATGTCCATGTTCAGGTAGGCGGAATAGCGGGAGCGGATCGCCTTCGTCGGCATCGCCCGCCGCTTTGGCGACGCTTTGGACGAAGTGGGACGAGCCGAGCAAGCTGATCTCCTCGCCCGACCAGGCGGCGAAAGACGATGTCGCGCTTGAGTGGCAGCTTGCCTGCCTTCTGTTGCGCGGAGAGGAGCTGGGCGATCTGAGCAGCCCGGCGACGCCGGACGCGTTGTCGTCGGCCGTAGTGGATCTGGTCGGTTTCGTCGCCCTTGGCGCGGGACGAGGCTCCCCCTTCGACCGAGGTGGCCGACGCGGTGGTGCCGATGATGACGCACAAGGAGGCGTTGCCGGATGGCAGGCGGGCGAGCACGTTGCACGGTGCTCTGCAGGATTTCGATCTCCGCGCCGAGCTCAGGTCGCCGAGTTCGATCCCGCCCATCATCTCGCCGGTATCGAGCTTGTCCTCGAGCGACTTCAGGTCCTTGTCAGCGGCGTCGAGCACCCTGGGCGACGGCGTTCGGAGATGCTGAGGGCGTCACCACGCCGGAGTCGGCCATCGAGGCGTCGTAGCGGAGCGGGACGAGCTGGTTTTTGACCTGGGAGTTCGGGCCGCTGGCGACGAGGATGCCGCGGGCGCCGCGCTGGCGGGCGACCATCGCCTTATACCGCAGGCTGGAGAAGCGGGCGAAGTCCTGGCGCTGCTCCGGGGTGATGCCCTCCGGCAGGTAGCGGAACATGAGCACCCACTTATCCTTCACATCGAGGTGCGCGTAGCTGCTGTAGGTTTCGGCTCCCTGACCCTCCGGCACCTCGATCCCATAGCCGGCGAAAACGATGCCCGACGGCTCGACTTTGCCCAGCGTGGAGAACCCGAGCGGCTGCCAGTCTTCGCCGACCTTGAAATCGCCGCCGCCCGCCAGGCGCAGCGCATTGTGCTCGCCGAGGTCCACCCCGGCGGTGAATTCGAATGGCTGGAAGTAGGTGCCGCCGTCGCCGGCCGCCTGGAGTCCCAGCGCCTTGAAAGCGTCGGCCACGTACTGGGTCGCCTTCGCCTCGCCTTCGGTGCCGGTCAGCCGCCCGGCGAATTCTTTCGAGGCGAGCACTTCGACATGTTTTTTGATATCGGCGGCGGCGACCGCCTCGCTGGTTTCCGGCTGAGCGGCGGTGGCGATATCGGGGTGGTCGTGCGCCTCGCTCTTCGATCCCGCCAGCGCCAGCATCGCCGCCTCGTGGTCCCACTTGGCCATGAAGATCTGCGATTTTTTATCCGGCGTCCGGTTGGTCGTCCACGCCAGCGACTTGCCGTCTGGAGAGAAGGCGGGGAGCCCGTCGAAGCCGTCGGTCCAGGTCACCCGGACCGGCTCCATCTGCGCCTCGGCGTCGGCGAGATAGAGCTCGAAATTCGCGAACCCATGCAGGTTGGTGGCGAAGATGAGATACTCGCCGCTCGGGTGGAAATACGGCGCCCACGACATCGCGCCGAGCTTCGTGATCTGGCGCTCGCCGGTGCCGTCGGCATTCATCGTGTAAACCTCCGCCTGGTGCCCGTCCGGCGTGAACCGCCGCCAGCAGATCTTCTTGCCATCGGGGCTGAAAAACGGACCGCCATCGTAGCCCTTCGCCTCGGTCAGGCGGCGCAGTTCGGTGCCGTCGGCGCGCATCAGGTAGATGTCCATCAGGTAGCTCTTGTCGATGGCAAAGCGCTCGGCGTCCTCCTTGCCCAGCTCGGTCGTGTAGGCGTGCCGGTTTGAGGCGAACGCGATCCACTGGCCGTCTGGCGAGTAGGAGCCTTCGGCGTCGTAGCCCTTGGCATGGGTCAAATTCCGCATCTCACCGGTGGCGAGATCCTTCTCCCAGATGTCGAAGTTTTCGTCGTAGTCCCACGAATACTTCTTCACCCGCCCTTCCTTGCGATCCGCCAGCTCCGCCTCCTGCTTTGCCACCGCCTCGGCATCGGCATGGGTCGAGGCGAAGAGCACTTTTTTGTTCGACGGGTGGATCCACGCGCAAGTCGTCTTGCCGGACCCCGGCGAGATCCGCTCCGTGTCGCCGGTTTCGAAATCGAGCAGGTAGATCTGGAAAAACGGATTCTCCGGCTCGCGCTCGCTCTGGAACACCATCTTCGTCCCGTCCGCGCTGAAGTATCCCTCGCCCGCGCGCCGCCCGGCGAAGGTCAACTGCCGGATTTCGGTGAGCAGCCGCGACTCCATCTTGGCGGCATCGACCTCCTCCGCCGTCGGCGCGCCGCCGTGACCATGGGCACCTGCGTGCGGGTCGGAGGCGTGCGGGTCGGCGGCGTGGGCCTCCGCGTGCGGGTCCGCCTTCGCCGCGTGCGGGTCGGCGGCGGTGGCGTGCGGGTCCTTGTCTTGGGCAAAGGCGATCGCGCAGCACGCGGCAGAGGCGGCCAGGGCGGTGGAAAGGATAGGGGCAATCGGATTTGGGCGCATAGCGCGAGAGGAGACGAAGCCCGGATGCACCCGCAATCGGCTTTGCCCAAGGCGGCGAGGCGGATCGTATGTCATAAGGCGAATCGGGTGGCACCGGCCTGGGCTTCGATTCCCTCCGATTTCCGGTGACATCTTCGGGCACTGGTGGCAGGGGTTTGCGCTTCACCCACCGCTTCTTACCCCAATGCTTCGATTCACTTTTCTCGGATTCCCGGTCACCGTTCACTGGATGTTCTGGCTTGTGACGGGTCTCCTCGGGTCCGGCGCGGCGGAGGGTCAGGCGAATTTTCTGTCCGCGACTTATGGGAAGCAGGTTTCCGCCTTTGTGCCAATCTTGTTCTGGGTCGGGCTGGCATTCGCCTCCATATTGCTCCACGAACTCGGACATTCGCTAGCGTTCCGGCGGTTCGGGACGCGCTCGCAAATCGTGCTGTATGGGATGGGAGGGTATGCGCAGCCGGAGGGCGGGATCCCATTGACCCGCTGGGAATCCATCAAAATCAGCGCGGCGGGACCGGCGGTCAGCTTTGGCATCGGGGGTGCCGCCTGGTGGCTGCACCAGATGCTCCATCCTCCCGAAGCCCTGATGGGATACACCTACAGCCGGATGATTTTGGGCGTTTTGATCTGGATCAACCTGGGGTGGGGGATACTCAACCTCCTCCCGATCTACCCGCTCGATGGCGGCCAGATCTTCGATGCCTGGCACGGGCGCGGCGCGCGGCTGACCGGCAAGGTCGGGGCATTCGTGGCGGCGGCGGTCGCGATCGGGTTATTCTACTACTCCGGCGGGACCTCGTTTTTCTCCCTGATCTTTTTTGGCTTTCTCGCCTACCAGAACTGGCAGCGGTCGAAAGGCGCGCACGGCGGCGGGTTTTGGTAGCGCTCGCCCCTGCGCTGCGCTTTGCTGCGCGCCATGATGACACCGCAGCTCGAGACCCTCTTCGAATTCCTCCGCTTCCCTAGCGTCTCCACCGATAGCCGCCGCGCCGGCGATGTGCGCGCCTGCGCCGAGTGGATCGCCCAGCGCCTGTCGGCGGCGGGGATGGACGCGGGCGTGCGGGAGACGGCGGGTCACCCGGCGGTCGTGGCGAAAAACGAGCGCAAGCCGGGGCGCCCGAACGTTTTGATCTACGGCCACTACGACGTGCAGCCCGCCGACCCGCTGGACGAGTGGCACCAGGACGATCCGTTCGAGCCGGTGCTCCGCGACGGGCGGATCTTCGCCCGCGGCGCGACCGACAACAAAGGCCAGATGCTCGCCCACATGCTGGGCGTGGAGGAGGCGCTGCGGCGCGACGGCGAACTGCCCGTCAACCTGACGCTGCTCTTCGAGGGCGAGGAAGAGATCGGCAGCCCGAGCCTCGAGGCATTCCTCCGCGAAAACCGCGACGAACTCGCCTGCGACATCATCGCCGTCTCGGACACCGGGATGGTCGCGCCCGGCGTGCCGACCTTCACCTACGGGCTGCGCGGCATCTCGTGCCTGGAGGCGTTCGTCACCGGCCCGAAGATGGATTTGCACTCCGGCGTCTTCGGCGGCGCGGTCGCCAACCCCGCCGTCGCCATCGCCAAGATCATCGCCTCCCTGCACGACGCCAGCGGCCGCATCCAGGTCGAGGGCTTCTACGACAAGGTCGCGCCGCTCGAGCAATGGGAGCGCGACGCCTGGGCGAAGCTCCCCGGCGGCGAGGCGGAGTTGCTCGCGCTGACCGGGTCGCCGGGGCTGTTCGGCGAGGCGGGCTACACCGAGGTCGAACAACGCTGGGCGCGCCCGACCGCCGAGATCAACGGGATCGGCGGCGGCTACCAGGGCGAGGGATCGAAGACGATCGTCCCGGCCAAGGCGTTCGCGAAATTCTCGTTCCGCCTGGTGCCCGACCAAGATCCCGCCGAGATCCTCCAGCTTGCCGAAGCGCACCTGCGGCAGCACTGCCCGCCGGGCGTCGCGCTGCGCATCGTCCCCGGCCACAGCGGGCCGCCCTATGTGATGGACCCGCATTCGCCGTTCGGCAAAGCGGCGCAGGCGGCGCTGCGCGAGACATTCCCCGGAGCCGAGCCCGCGCTCATCCGCGAAGGCGGCAGCATCCCGATCGTCCAGACGTTCAAAGACATTCTCGGCGCCGACACGCTCCTGCTCGGGCTTGCGCTGCCCGATTGCCAGATCCACGCGCCCAACGAGAACTTCACCGTGGAGAATTTCGAGGCCGGCATCCGGCTCAACCAGGCTTTGCTCAAGGCGCTGGCCGGTTAGCGGGCGGCGCACCGCCCGCCCGATTCCGCGCTTGCGCGCGGCGATGCGCCGCCTTGATAGTCGCGCCCGATGCCCGAATCCCCGCCTGAGCCGGCCGCCGCGCCATCCTCGTCCAAACTCCGCACGTTTTTCTCGCGGCTGGGCAGCACCGTGGCGCTGTGGGGCGTGGTGATCGCGGCGGTCGTCTTCAACCAGCCCGCGATCTTCCTCGGCTTGGTCGCGCTGCTCACCCTCGGCGGCGTCCTCGAGTTCTTCAAGATGGCATCGGGGTCCATCCCCGGGCTGCGGGCTTACCGGAACTGGATCGTCGGCGTCGCCGGAACTGGATCGGATTGGTTTCCGCCACGCTGCTGCGCGATCCGGGCGCGGATTTTTCCACCTCGATGCGCTGTGCGCCGCGCTCGCGCTGGGCGGGACCTTCGCCCTGTCGTTCCGGTCCGCCCCGGAGGGGCAGGTCACGCTGATGCGGATCTTTGCCAGCGTCTTCGCCTACTTCTACGTCGAATTCCTCTTCGGGTTCGTCACCCACATCCTCTACTTTTTTGGGGGCGAAGGCGAGGCGGGCAGCCGGTCCGGCGTCTTCTACGTGATCTTCCTCGTCGCCGTGACGAAGTTCACCGACATGGGAGCCTATTTCATCGGCACCTTGATCGGAAAGCACAAGATGATCCCGCATATCAGCCCGAAAAAGACGTGGCAGGGATTCGGCGGGGCGATCGCCGGGGCGAACCTTGCCGCCTTTGGCATGCTCTGGCTCTTCGGCGAACACCTGCCGGGGCTGACCGCCGCAGGAGCCGCGATCCTCGCCGTGTGCCTCGGCTGCGCCGCCGTGGCGGGCGACCTCGCCGAAAGCGTCCTCAAGCGCTGCTTCGCCGTCAAAGACAGCGGCCGCTTCCTGCCGGGCATCGGCGGTGCGCTCGACCTGATCGACAGCATCTTGTTCACCGCGCCGATCCTCTACGTTTTTCTGCGCATTGTGGCGTAGCGGGCGGAGCCATGCCGGACGAGGCAAGTAGGGCGGATCTACGATTCGCGTGCGCCCGCCGAGTTGGAAACCGATTGCGGGATCGGCTCGATTCCCTCGCATAGAATTCGGCAAACCATCGGGACATCCACGCCATGTCCCAAACGCATCGTCGCACCTCGGTGACTCACTGCCGATAGTTCCAACACCTCATCGCTGGAAACTCGGTCTCGTGAGTAACAGCCGCCAATCCGTTCCTTCCGCATCGATTCGGCAACTGGACCGAGTTCGATGTGCTGGCACGAAGCTGCGGCGATCGCTGCCAAGAGAATCAGGCATCGGCACCCCATGGGCTAAGATTTCGGCATCTAACAGGGGGGAGGACAACAAGATTTTCGCGCCGCAGAATAGCTGCGCCCTACTCGCGCGAGATCACGCCGGCTTCCTCCAGCGGATGCAGGCCGTAGAGCTGGAGGCTGGGGGCTTCGCCGTCGGGGAACATTTTGCCGCGGTTGGCGATTTCTTGCGGGTCGAAGGCGCGGCGGAGATCCTTCATGAATCCGAGGTCGCCTTGGCTGAACATGCCGGGGAGGAAGGCGCGTTTTTCCATGCCGACGCCGTGTTCGCCGGTGATCGAGCCGCCCATCTCGGTGCACATTTTGATGATGTCGGCGGCGCAGGCCTCGCCGCGTTCGAGCGCGCCGTCGATCCGCCCGTCGTAGAGGATGAGCGGGTGGAGGTTGCCGTCCCCGGCGTGGAAGACGTTGGCGACTTTGATCCCGTGGGCGTCGCCGATCGCCTCGATGCGGCGCAGCGCCTCGCCGAGCCGGCGGCGGGGGACGACGCCATCTTGCACGATGAAATCGGGGCTGAGTCCAGTGAGCGGCGGGGAATGCGCTTTTGCGGTAAGTCCAGATGCGCAGGCGCTCGGCGGCGCTCTGGGCGACCTGCACGGCGGCAGCGCCGCTTTGGCGATGATGGCGTCGAGCAGCGGGATCTCGGCGGCGACCTCCTCGCGCCGCGGTCCTCCAGCTCGACGATGAGGACCGCCTTGAGCCCCCTGCGGATAGCCGGCATCGACCGCCGCCTCCGCCGCGCGGATCGCGGTTTCGTCCATGATTTCCATGGCTCCGGGCAGCAGGTAAGGAGGCGACCACCGCGGCGACGGCGTCGCCCGCCGCATCGACGGAATCGTAGCTGGCGAGCACGGTGTGGAAGACTTCGGCTTTGGGCAGGAGGCGCAGGGTGATCTCCAAAGCGATACCGAAGAGCACTCGCTGCCGACAAAGAGGGCGGTCAGGTCAGGTCCGGCTCCTCCACGCTTTCGCCGCCGAGATCGACGACCTCGCCGGTAGCGAGCACCGCCTTGATCCCGATGACGTGGTTCGAGGTCATGCCATATTTCAGGCAATGCGCGCCGGCATGCGGCATTGAAGGCGACGTTTCCGCCGATGGTGCAGATCTGCTGGCTGGACGGATCGGGCGCGAAGTAGAGAGCCGTGCGGCGCGGCCTGCGTGACCTGCAGGTTGTAAACGCCCGGCTCCGACCACCGCGAGGCGCTCGCCGGGATCGAGCTTCAAGATCCGGTTCAGCCGGTTCAGCGCGATGACCAAGCCATCCGCCACCGGCAGCGAGCCGCCGGACAAACTGGTGCCCGATCCGCGCGGCACAAACGGGACGCCGAATTCGCGGCACAGGCGGACCGCCTTGACCACCTCGTCCGCCGTCTGCGGGACGACCACCGCGCCCGGCAGCACCGCAAACGCCGTCAGCCCGTCGGATTCATAAGCCGAGGCGGACCGCGCTCGGTCAGCAGCCGGTCGGGCGGGAGAAGACTTAGCGGAGGCGCTGGAGGAATTCGGGGGGCATTGTGGGGGATTCGAGACGCTAGGCAGATGTGTGCTGTTGGATCACAATCTGCGAGAATGCCAGACTGATCGCCAAAGATTTACGCCAATTTTTTGAACCCGCCATGGCTGGTCTGAAACGGCGTGCTGCGCAATGGGATGGCGTCGCGACAAGCTGGCGTCGCGTCGCGCCCATCTCCCCTCTCCGGTAAGGGGCGGCGGTGGGTCTGCAAGCATCGAACCACCTTGCCAACACCGGGCTTGTGACGCTGACGCCTTCGCTTGCTCTGGTCGAGATGAGGCTAGAGGCGTCGCGCTGCAAGTCCCTCCTTGGAGGATTAAGGGGTGGGCAGATGAGGTGTATAGTCCTTGAGGTCAACGGATTGCCATAAAATCGGCGCATGGCGGACCGATCCCGCCGAGGTCGTCCGCTGCGTGCTGACCCACCCCGACCCCTCCAGGAGGGGAGATTGGATTCCGCGACGCTCCGGATTGCGCATCACCCCGTGGGTTGGCAGCCAAGGCGGGTATCAAAATAGGCGCAAATCTCTTTGGCAATCAGTCTAAACCAATCCTTCCTTCTCAATTCAGCCAAAAAATCAAAGGACACAACCGACAGCAGAGCCTCCTAACCCCCTCGACAGATGCACCCCCTCGACAGATGCACCCCCTCGACAGATGCACCCCCCCTCGACAGATGCACCCAATTCCACACACCTTTTTGACCATGACCAGATCCCGACTAAGCGCCGCAATCACAACCATGCTACTCCGTCACGACTCGTGGAATTAATACTCATGCACTCCTTTAACCTCCGCCTCCAGCTTGTCTGGATCGCCAAAATAAATCAACGCCGACACAGGGTCTTCATCAAATTCCTCAATTTCAATACCGTCACGCAAATCCCCTATCTGACGAACCCCACTCTGCACTTCAATCACCTCAGTCTCCTCTTTTTCAACAAAAAGCCTCCCATCCTCAATTGCGCACCCAAGAATTTCTCCTTCGTTGCGCATTCCAATTACCGCAACGCCCTCGGGCAAACAACCACGATAGGTCGTGGTTTCATTATATCATTTGGTCCGCTGATGTCCAACGACAACCTGTATAACACCTGGAAATAAGCCCCATTAAACAAAGCACGCCTGGCTGAGCCGCCGTTGTTTGAAGAGTAAAAATCCCGGAACTCAGCCCCGCTAGCGTCGACCCACCAAATCTTCAATGCTCGAAACTCCAATTCGCTCGGCGTTTTCTCGGGTAGGGAACGATCTTTCTCATGTGTCTATTGGACTGGTAGATAAATCGTCTGTGGCGAACCTGTTTTGCGGCACCTCTCCGGGGCAATCTCAGGACCTTCATCTGCCCTCAGCCGTCGCGCCGCCCCACACGCCCTGCTTGTTTTCCTTCGCGGCGTCGAGCGCGTCGAGGAGGCTTTTGCGGAATTGGTCTTCGCTCTCGCCGGTGGGCAGCGGGGCGTAGGGATCGGACGGGATGGCGAAGCCGCGGCTGACAGAGTTCGGCGGAGAGGTTTTTGCCGTTAGCGAGGGTGACCTGGACGAGGCTCGCCGTCGCGGCTCTGGTGGGCGGTGAAGTCATGCGGCGGCGAGCTGCTGCTCCAGCCAGTCTTTGCCGTCCGCCCGGCGCAGAATAGGTCTTTGGGGCGGAGGTAAAGCTTCGATCGCCTTGGAAATCCAGAAGTGCCGTCGCCGCCGTCGGGCGAAACCGGCTTAGCGCGCGGATCTTAAGCGAGCCGGGCGGTGAGGGACGTCCCCGCCTTCGCCGCCCGCGCCGAGCGTGAGCCTGTCCCAACTGCCGCGGCGCTCGGGAAAGAACTTGGCTCCCTCTAGCTTCTTCAATCCGGAGCCGGCCCCAGCCTCCGATGAAGGGGGCGGCGGACTGGAGAATTGCTCTTGGGCGGCGCGTTCTTTTTCCGCCTTGATCGCCAGCGTGCTGTCGAGATCGCCCTTGGTCTGGTATTTCGAGCCGAGCGCGTTGAGCCGCCCGATGTAGGCTTCGGTGATCGGGGCGGCGGCGGCCGTGATCTGCGAGCGGTTCCACTCGCGCAGTTTCGCTAGCTTTTCGGGCTCGCCTCCGGCGGCGAGCTTCGCCTGCGGGATCAGCTCGATTTTTTTGAGCACCATGAGGTAGGTTTCCGCGACATTGGCCGCCTCGAGGCGGAGCGTCGCCGAGGTGCGGGCAAAGGTGAGCGTGCCGATGCTCTCGGTGCGGAATTTGTCCCAGCCGCCGGTGTCGGAGATGCGCCCCTCGATCTTGTTTTCGACTCCGCCGCTCAGCGAGGTGTGCTCGATCAGGAGGAATTTCGATGAATTCGTCCGGCGCGGGCGGAATCCCCCGAAGCGGTCGAAGTCGTCGTCGCCATCGCTGGTCGCGGCGTAGGTCACGCGCACCTCATACGGACCGGGTTCGAGCCTGCGGATATCCCATTCTGCCTGGCCGGTTTCCTTCCAGCGGTGCAGGACGCCGAGTTTGGTGTCTTTGGCGATCGAATTGCGGACGGTGGCGTCCGCCGCCGCGAGTGTGATGATTTGCTCCTGCACCTCACCGGTCGGGTCCAGCGGCGCGCCGGCGACCTTTTCGATCTCCGCCTTCACCCGCTCGGCGCCGCGATAGTCGCGTGCCGCCACGCGCTGTTTTTCAAGTTCGACCAGCTTGGCGGTGTAGGCGGCTTTGGCGGCATCGCTGACCTCCGCGATCCGGCGCTGGTATTCCTTTTTCAGCTCTGCCGGATTGTTCGGATCCGGGGCGGGCGGCGGCTGCTGCGCGATGCTGTGGGGGATCGCGATGCCGAGCGCCAGCCAGAGTAGTGCGGCGCGGGTAAAGGCGGCGGCGCGGCGGGCAATCGGTCGGATTCGGCGGGTCGGGCGATGCATGGCGTCAGCGTGGGCGGAATTTTAGGTTAAACACCGCCATCGGGCGGGGAGTCGCGGCTCGCGGGGACGACGCGGATTGAGCGGAGGTTGAGGATGTGCCCGGAGCTGGCCGGGACGACGAAGGTCAAGGTGTCGGCGCGTTCTTTGACCCGCAGGGTGCCGATCATGACCGGCTTGTAGGCATCCCAGCCGCCGGTCGGCTCCGCCTTTCCGCGCAGAAAGTAAAACGGTTCCCGCAGGGCAAACGCGCCGCCGCCCGCGATCGCGCAGCCGTATTCGACGATGATTTCGTAGCCGCCCCGGCTCAGCGCCCGCGGGAGCTTCCAGGCCAGCGCGCCGCCTGCATCCTCAAAGGAAACGGCTCCGCCCGCGATCAACTTTACGCCCTCGCCGGAGATTTCGCCGTCCTTGGCGAGCAATAAGAGGTCTTCCTCAGGGGCGGCGGGCGGCAGGTCGGCCGCCTCGGGCAGGGCGCCGGCCAGCTTGTCGCCGAGCCGCGCCTCCAGCGCCCCGCGCTCCATCTTGACCCGCGCCGCCGATTCGTAGTCGCGCCGCGCGGCGAATTCGTCCTCCAGCTTCATCAGCTCCGCGTGATATTTGCGGAGCTGCGGGATCATCGCCGCCTCGATCTGCGAGGCATAAGCCTGCCGCAGCGACTCCAGCTCCGCGGCGGCCGCGACCGGCGGCTTGGCGGGTTCGGTCCCTGCCTCTGCTCCCGATTCCGATTCCGATTCCGATTCCGGCGCGGCGGGAGCTGGCGGTTCCTGCGCGGACGATGGCGGCGCTGCGACTAGGGCGACTAGCGCGAGCAGGTTCGCGGCAGCAGCAGGGGCAAGCAGGCGCAGGATGGGGATCGGGAGCATCGCCCCAAGGGTAGATCGCGCCGGGCGCTTGTCACGGCATTTGCGCTGAGAAGGCGGATTTTGCCGCGAGATGGAGCGCGGGATTCGCGGAATTCTTCGGCCAGTCTGGGCATTTCTGCGTGACAAGGCGGCGCGCCCCGCTTTTATCGCAGTCCCACCGAACGCCCGATGCCCCCGACCTCTCCCACCGCAAATTTTGCCCGCATCCCGGTCCGCGACCTGTCGCCCGAGGACCTCGAAAAGCTGAGCGCCGACCGCAAGCTTTCGCTCTCGCGCGAGGATATGCTGGCGGTGCAGGCGTATTTTCAAAACGCGGGTCGGGAGCCGACCGACGTCGAGCTGGAGGTGATCGCGCAGACGTGGAGCGAGCACTGCAAGCACCGGATCTTCGGCGCGCGGATCGAGCACGAGACGCCATCCGGCACCGAGGTGGTGGACGGGCTATTCAAGACTTATGTCAAGGAGGTGACCGAGCGCATCATGGCGCGCAAGCCCGGCTTCGTGCTCTCCGCCTTCCACGACAACGCCGGATTCATCCGCCTGGACGACGAGCGCGCGGTCTGCCTGAAGGTCGAGACCCACAACCACCCGTCGGCGATCGAACCCTACGCGGGGGCCAACACCGGGTTGGGCGGCGTGATCCGCGACATCCTCGGCGCGGGCAAGGGCGCGAAGCCGGTCGCCTCGCTCGATGTCTTTTGCTTCGGCGCGCCAGACACGCCGCCGGAATCGCTCAAGGCTCCCGACGTGATCCACCCGCTGGGCATCATGCGCGGCGTGGTGCGCGGCGTGCGCGACTACGGCAACCGGATGGGCATCCCGACGATCAGCGGCGCGATCCAGTTCGACCCCGCCTATATCTACAACCCGCTCGTCTTCTGCGGCACCGCCGGGGTGATCCCGCAGGGCGATATCGACAAGAAGATCGAAGCCGGCATGCTGGTCATCGCGGTCGGTGGGCGCACCGGGCGCGACGGCTTGAAGGGCGCGACGTTTTCCTCGGCGGCGCTCGACGGCGAAAGCCACGCCGAAGACCAGCAGGCGGTCCAGATCGGGAACCCGATCGAGGAGAAGAAGGCGGCCGACTTTGTGCTCTCGGCGCGCGAGCAGGGTTTGATCGAATTCGTGACCGACTGCGGGGCGGGCGGGTTTTCCAGCGCGGCGGGCGAGATGCTGAGCGAGGTCGGTGGCGAGTTGTATCTCGAGCGCGCGCCGCTCAAGGAGGAGGGGCTGACCAGCTGGGAGATTTTCCTTTCCGAAAGCCAGGAGCGCATGGTGCTCGCGGTCCAAGAAGCCTCGCGCC
>JAWLBD010000080.1:0-18653 GCA_041395145.1 Verrucomicrobiales bacterium
CGTTGACCCGGAGCCTGACCAGCGCGCCGGGGCGGCTGGCGGTCGCCTTCATGACGCCGATCTGGAAGGTGGGCGGCGCCGACGGAAACGCGATGCAGGCTAAGCGCGAGAACCTGCTCCGGCAGGCCAAGATGGGAGCCTTCCCGATCGGGATCACCGCCTGCCTCGCCGTCCTGCTGCTCGCGGTGCTGTTTGGGTTTTAGGCGACCTGCGGATTTTCGTGCCGTCGGCAGGCGAGAAGAAATGCCGCTTCCAGCCAATGACTGCAAGGAGATCAGAGGGGATCGGGTAGCCCAATCGCCCGCTTCGAAGCGCCGTTCCAAGGTAGCCGCCTTCGCGGCTTCATCGATCCTCTGCGGCGCTCTGATCAGCGGTTGAACAAGAATGAGGGCGAGTTGATCAGCGCCCAGGCGATGTCTTGGGAGACGGTGAGCCGCTTGGCTTTGAGCTGGCTTTCGCTCAGGGCAAAGTCGTTGCGCAGCCGGACCAATTCGGTCGGCACCGGGAACGGCTCGCCCGCCTTGGCGAGGTTCGCCGACAGCTCCGCGATCATCGGGTCCACCGGCAGCGGCTTTTCGGCAGCGGCTAATTCGGCGTCGATGGCGTGGCGGACCGGATCGTGGGCGCGGGCGTAGTCGGCGAGCATTTTGGCGTCTTCGGCGCTGCGTTGGTCGGGCGCGGCGGCGAGGATTTTGACGATGCCCTCCGGCGTCCCGAATCCATGCGGCGCGGCGTCGGGCGTGACCGAGAGGCGGAAGCGCCCGAGGTTGTGCTGCTGGCTGTTGAACTGC
Organism: Verrucomicrobiales bacterium; assembly: GCA_041395145.1. Taxonomy (GTDB): domain Bacteria; phylum Verrucomicrobiota; class Verrucomicrobiia; order Verrucomicrobiales; family DEV007; genus JAWLBD01. The sequence continues at coordinate 792 of JAWLBD010000080.1, forward strand.
TGGTTGAGCTTGAACGTGAGCACCACGCCGCCGTCGGCGCGGATCGGCTGGGCGAATTCGAAGGCGGCGACGTGCGGCTTGCCCATCTCCGGCGCGATCGCCCAGCCGTTGCTGCGGTCGGGCGTCTGCCCGTCGATGGCGCTGGCGACCGGGTAGCCTTGCTGGCTGAAGTCGGCTTGCGCGTTGCGCAGCGCGATCTTGCGCGGCGTCGGATCCGCTCCCCGGAGGAATTTGATGTGGTCGATCTCGACCGCCAGCGGCTTGCTGCCGAGGTCGAGGCGCAGCGCGGTGAGGTCGGCGGCGGCGGTGAAATAAAGCCGGTAGTTCGCCGGCTTGCCCTTGCCCTTCTTGAATTTCGCCTGCGTGCGCTGCTCTTCGGAATTGCCCGTCCGCCCCCGCCCAATAGACGACCGCGTCAAGGTCTTCGGGCACCGCGGCACCTCGACGATGAAGCGGCGCCATCGGCTGCCGAAACCGATGCCGTGAGAAACGGGTCTTTGCCGGTCGATTTCGCGATCAGCTTGCCGCCCTTCGCCTCCAGCGCGATCTGGTTGGCCACGCCCAGCTTACGAGGTCGCCGTCGGCATCAAAGCTCCCAAGTCTTGGGACCGGCTCGTCGGCGGGCAGATTACCACGCTCAAAACGCCTCGAATTCGGTGAGCACGAAGTTGCCGTCATTCTCCGCCGTGCCGGGTCCTTTTTTCGGCAGCCGGTCGTCCGGCATCGCCTCGATGCGCACGCCGGTCGATCTGGCTCAGGTCGACTTTGCCGAGACGGTGTAGATCGGCTTGCCGCGACCGCCCGAGGCGAAGATCGATCCATCAGGCTGCTTCTCCAGCTTGATCGCCGGGACGCTCGATTTCAGGTCGGTCGCGTCTAGCGGCACCCAGCCGACCCGCGCCGCCTGCGCCTGTTCCCAATTCGCCAGGTGCGCGGCGAAATCCCGGTCGTAGTCGGCGGCGGCGGCTTTCGCCTTGGCGATCCGCTCGGCGCGCGCCTTCTCTGCCGCCTCGACCTGCGGCGCGATTTCCGCCTTCCGCGCGTCCAGCGCCGCCTGCGCCGCATCGACGCGCCCCTGCCGTTCGGCGGCGAGCTTCTGCAAGGCGGGGGCGTGCTTCGCCTCCATCGCGGCGAGTTGGTCGCCGAGCGCCGCGTGGTCGCTCTCGATCTCGGCGAACGCCATCTCTGCGGCGGCGGCTTCGGCGGGCTTCGGCGCGCGGTTGACGATCCGGTAGAAGAGATCGTTGACCAGGGCGCGGTTGTCCGCCTGCGACTCGGCGACCTTGGCCAACGCGTTGCCCGGCTGGCTGATCGCCGTGTTCAGGGTCGGCCCGCTGAGCAGCGCCATGACCGAGCCGAGCTGGAGGTCCTCGCTGCGCTCGCATTCGCACGCGCTCTCCCGCACCGGGCGGCCGAGGTTGCCGAGGAAGCCGTCGGGCAGCTTCACGCCGGAGTCCGGCAGCGCGGCGGCGCGGGTGCCGGGCGGCACGCCGGGGATCTTGGTCTGCGATCCGCACACCGCATAGATCGTGTCGTAGAGCACCTCCGCCGGGAGCCGCCGCGCCTTGGCGTGGCTGTAGTTCAGCGTGTCATCCTCGTTCCACTCGTTGGTCTCGATCGATAGCTGGTAGGTCGCGCTCTGGCAGATCGTGCGGACGAGATGCCGCGTGTTGAAGCCCGATTCGATGAACTCGTTGGTCAGCCATTCGAGCAGCTCCGGGTTGGTCGGCGGGTTGCCCGCGCGGATGTCGTCGAGCGGCTCGATCAAGCCGCGCCCTAACAGGTATCCCCACATCCGGTTGGCGAAGCTCATCGCGAAATACCGGTTGTCCTCGCTCGTCAGCCACTCGGCCAGCACCTCGCGGCGCGTCCCGTCTTCCGCCCCGTGCTTCGCCGGATACGGAAACTCCGGCGGCGTGATCTCGCCCGTCCGGTCGTGGGTCACCTCGCCCTCTGCTTTATCGATGACGACCTCGTAGAGCGGCTTGGCTCCCTCCACCGCCGTGCCGCCGATATTGCGGTCGCCGCTCGCCTCGTCCCGCTTTAGATCGACGCGCGCGAAGAACGCCGCCATCTGGTAATACTGGTCCTGCGTCCAGCGCTCGAACGGGTGATCATGGCACTTGTTGCAGTTGAAGCGCGTGGCGAGGAAGAGATGCGTCGTGTTCTCCATCGTGTCCTCCGGCGTCCGCAGGATCTTGTAATACGCCGCCGCCGGGTTCTCGCGGTTCGACCCGCTGGCGGTGAGGATTTTTTCACAAAGCGGTCGTAGGGCGTGTTGTCGGCGACTTCGCTCCGGATCCAATCGCGGAACGCCTTCGCCCCTTCCGGCGCGAGGAATTTGCGGTTCACCTGCAGCAGGTCCGCCCACTTGTTCGTCCAGTAGTCGATGTAGTCGTCGTTGCCGACGAGCTGGTCGATCAATTCGTAGCGCTTGACCCGCGTCTCGCGCTGGTCGGACTCGAACGCGCGCACCGCCTCCGGCGACGGCGGCAGCCCGGTCAGGTCGAGGTAAAGGCGGCGGATGAACTCGGCGTCGGAGCAGATGCCGCTGGGCAGCGTCTTGGTGCGCTGGAGCTTGGCGGCGACGAATTCGTCGATCTTGTTCAAGCCGGGGAAGCCCGCCCACTGGAAGCCGGAGCGGTCGCCCATCACCGTGATCACCGTGCTGGCGTAGGCTCCCTCGTAGCGGGCGAGCACCGGGGCTTCGCCGCGCCGCAGCGTCTCGATCAACCCGAACGCGTCCGCCTTGAGCAATTCGATGTCGCCGCTCTCGATGAACGCCTCGGCGGTGACGTCGCGCTTGGCGCCGTCGGCGTAGGTCGCCACGATGCGCATCTGCTGCCGGGAGCCGACCTTTTGCACGACCGGGTCTTTCGGGAAGACTTCGATGCCCGCCACCTTTGGGCTGTCCGTTTTCAACACCGCGCCGGCTCCGATCCAATCGCGCACCACATTGTAGTAATGGCTGCCCGGGCGCATCAGCCCCTTGCCCTCGTGCGGCACCGCACCGGTCGCCTTGAGCAACATCAGGCTCGCATCCGGCGCGGCGGCATTCACCCGGCGGCTGCCGATGTCGTCGGTGAAAGCGCGGATGTCGAAGATCGCATCGTAGCCGCGCAGCGAGAGCTTGAACCCATTCTTCCCGTCCTTCGCGCCGTGGCAGGTGCCCGCGTTGCAGCCCAGCTTCGTGATCACCGGGTTCACGTCACGGATCCAGTCCGGGCGAAACGCCTCCCCCACCCCGCTGACCGAAATCTCGGCCCGCGCCTCTTTCCCCGCTAAGCTCGCCACCAAGGCTCCGGTGCCGTCCGCCACCGGCTTCACCATGCCGCGCGCCGAAACCACCGCGCATCCGCCTTCCACCCGCAGCTCTGCCATGCGCGTGACATCGGCGTAGTCTCCGTTCTCGAACTTCGCCGTCACGATGACCTGCGCGTAGTCGGCCCGCGACGGGATCGCGATCGCACCCGGCTCGATCGCCAGCGACGCGACCGCCGCGCCCTCCGGCAGCGACTCCGCGTCCAGCGCCGGGATCGGGATGCCGGAACCCGCCAGGTTCGGGTCAGGAGCCGCCAAAGCAGAAGCCGAGCCGCCCAGGCAGGCGGCAGCGAGAAGCGACAGAAGGAAGGGGGGCTTTTTCAGTGCCATAGCCTTATTACTAAACGGATCGGCGCGTCTTTCCAAGCGCGGGAATGATCGGGAGAATGGCAGACCCATCGCTGCCTAAGAAGCCTGGGCTGATCGCCGTTGCTAGGCGCGGAATTAATCCGATGAACACGGCGCGCCCATTCCTACTACTCCTGATCTCCTTCCTCCTCTTCGGTGGAACGCAAAGTTCTCGCGCCCACGGCGTGTTTCTACTGGAGGATGTCTTTGGTCCCCCGGCAGAACGATCAGAGGGCGACCAGTTCACCGATCCGATCGGTCCCATTTCAAAGGAGGCGTGGCAAATCCTCGAACTCCATATCAAAGAGGCAGAAACTGACCCGCTGGCGCGTCATTACCTCAGCTCGCTCGGCTCCGGTGCCGTCGGCTACCTACGCCAACCGGCTCGCCATCCGAGCGCCTACGCCGCCGTCTATGACATGGGGTATTTCTCTGAGCTGGGAGAAGCCGAGGCGATCGCCCTCTGCCGCCACTGGATCCGGACGAGCAATGCGGCGTCCTCTATCAATACAGAATGGGGGCGTTTGGCCATCGAACACGCCGAAGAATTGCTGCCCGATGCGATCCAGTGCCTCGGTTGGTCAAAAGTTTCAAGGGAGTTCGTCTGCTACTTGCGGGCCATCCCCGAAGCAGAGATTCTCGAGAACCTTGGGGCATGGAAAGGCGCGCCGCTCTGGCTTTATGAGAGCAGGGCGATCGCGGACGCAATCGTGCGTTCCTCTCCCCCAAACAAGGAAATCTCTCCCGACTCGCCGGTTTTGCTTTGGGCGTATAAAGTCGAACCCCAAGACGATTGGCGAGCGTTCGTCGAGGCGAACTCACATAGAGGCATCGAGGCCATCCGAGCGGAGGCGCTCCGCGATCTACGCATCCGGATCGAGACGATTGGGGCGACTCTGAAAGATGCCCATGAATGGCGTACTCTACACCCGATCAGATGGAAGGGGTCGCCGCTGCCATCGAACATTTGCGGCTCCACGGTTGCCGCGATCCAAAGGAGCTTTCGATCCTCAAACGGGTGATCGAACTCCGCCCGAAGGTTGGGTTTCCAAGTCTTTTGGACGTGCCTCAAACGGAGGCACCGATCTTCCGTTATTACCGGAGCTTTTACGCGCAACAGGAAGACTCGGGTAGGTTCGATCGCATGGCGGTCATCGAGAATCTCGAAGCCGGTCTCGACCATCGTCTTCAAGGAATTCGGAAGAACCGCCGGCATGGGTATAGAGACCTTTCATCCGCGATTTTCCAGTTCCACCAGCGCGTCGTTCAATACAGGAAGGAAGAAGGCGAGCGGCAGAAACGGCAGGTTTCTCGCCGGAGTGAGGGATCGCGACCCGCGGACCATCTCGACGACATTATCGATCTATTTTATAACCGTGAGCACCACGAACGGTTCATGGGAGTCCTCAAGTATTATCGGAGCCATCCGGATTCGGCGGGAATCGTTGCCGATCACTTCCGCGAGGTGGTTGAACGGACGCCCAAGCCTCCGATCGCCAAAGACTACTGGAGCCAATACCAGCGGAGGAAAGCCGAACTCGAACAAATGGGGTGTATCAAAGTCCTTGGCGCAATCGGAGGCCTCGAAGCCCGGAATGCGCTGCAAGAAATCCTCCGCCTAACGGATGAAGACGGTCGGTTCGCCAAAGAAAGGTCAAGCCAAGCCTCCCAGAATATCGAATGGATTGAAAGGAGGCTTCAGCGAGAAGATGAGAGATGAATCTCAGGCTAGTGCTCAGCTCCGTTTCCATTGCGAGGCTACTGCGAATTCGGTCAGTGATTTGATACGCCAGATAGGCGGAGAATCGCCCCTTTGCCCGTAATGCAAGCCGATGATCTACCGAAAATCAGCCCCTCCGCTCACCGAACTCCTTTACCGCTGGGGTTCGGCGGTGAATCGCACCCTGTTCTGCACGCTGCCATCTGCGTAGAGGATGTTGACGCCGTCGCCGGCTCCTTCGTGGAAAGCTTCCTTGTCCGTGATGACCGGTATGGCGGTCGGCGTGTCGGTGAGTCCCATCAGGTTTAAATTCGAAACGTGCTGCCCGTTCAGCGCGCTGTTCCAAAAATAGCTCGTCCCGGTTTGCTCCCAGAGACCGCGCCGGTCGCCGGGGCAGCGCAGGACCTCCTCGGTGGCACCGTAGGCGGGCAGTTCGGTGTCGATGGCCGGACCTTCATCCTCCTTGCTCTCACGCGCCGCTTTCCAATCCGGCATCGTATTGTTGTGATCCGGCAGGTAGAGGTTCAAAGACATGCCTAGGGAGCGGAGGTTGCCGAGGCATTTCGAGGCGTGGCTGCGGCGCACCACCATGTTGTAAACGGGGATGGCAATCCCGGCGAGCACCGCGATGACCACCAGCGTGACCAGCAGTTCGGTCATCGTGAAGGCGTGCGGGCGGGGGCGGCGGCTGAATCTCATGGCAATGGCGTTACGCTTCCGGCTCCGCGAGCAGGCGCACAAAGCGGCGTGCCAATGACTGGGCGTCTTGGTCCGGCGGGTAGAAGGCACCCACGATGATCGGGGCGACCGGCGGATCGATCTCGCGCAGCACCAGCCGCGATCCGGAGAGAAACGAGACGCTGGACGGGACCATCGCCACCCGGTCGCTGCCTCCCAGATCGGCGATCAGGCTCATCGCGCTGTCGTGCTCGCGCTCGATGCGCGGGCCGGTCGCGCCGCCAAACATGCGGCGGAGCCAGGCGTGGTATTCCGGGTATTCCGCCTCGCAATAGGCAGCGAAGCCGAAGCGGGCGAGATCATCCAGCGAGACGGTCGCCGCGCCGGCCAGCGGGTGGTCCGGGCGCATCGCCACGCAGGTGGCATAGCTGGCCAGTTCCTGGAATCCGATCCCTGCGGGCGGATTGCCCCCTGGCGGCAGCGGCATGAGGGCGACGTCCAACTGCCCGCCGCGCAACTGCTCGATCATCTGGCCGCTCGAGAGGTCGTGGAGCTGGACCCGCACGTTCGGGAACGCATTCTGCCCGGCATGCAGCAGCCGGGGGAGGATCTCGACGGTCGGCGAGGGGGCATAGCCGACGTGCAGGGTCCCGCATACGCCGGAGGCTGCCGCCCGCGCCGCCTCCAACGCATCATCGGCAGCGCGCAGGACGGTTTGCGCCCCCACCAGGAACGCGCGCCCGGCGTCGGTCAGCGAGACGCGCCGCGAATCGCGCGAGAAGAGAGGGGAGCCGATCTCATCCTCCAAGTCGCGGATCTGCCGGCTGAGCGCCGGCTGCGCCACGCGCAAGCGCTGCGCTGCCTGAGTGAAGTTCAGGCAGTCGGCAACGGCGACAAAATAGCGCATGTGGCGAAGCTCCATATCTGGGGAACGGGTGAACCGCTGAAATCGAGCACTCCGGCTAAGGCGGGCGCGGCCGCACCGCGCGACGATCACCTAAATCCAGCGCACGATGACAGCAGAACATCCGATGGTCGATCATAGACAATCGACCCATCTTCGCCTAGGGTAAAATTGAGGTTCTTTGCCGCCTCAAAAAAACCCTCATCCCCCCGTCATGCCCCGCCAATCCCCCTTCGCCAAGGGGCTAGCGCTTCTCGCTGCGCTGCCCTTCGTCGCGCTCGCTTCGCGCGCCCCTGCCGAACTCATCGGCTACTGGAGTTTCGACGACCAGACGGTCAACGACACCTCGGGCAACAACAAGCACGGCACCCGCACCGGCGGATCGTTTTCCACCGATGTGCCGTCCGAGCTGCCCGCCGGATCGCGCTCGCTGAACCTGAGCGGCAACGGCTACGTCATCGTCGATACGGGCGGGGCGCAGGGATTTTACGACGGCGGCAGCGCCTTTACCGCGATGTGTTGGTTCAAGGGCTGGCCGGACAACGACTGGGAGCCGATGATCGGCAAGAACGGCGAGGGCCAGGGCGGCTGGCAGATCCGCCGCAACGGCGCGAACAATCACATCGACTGGACGACGCGCGGCGCGGGGGCGAACAACGGCGACTTCAACACCGGCACCAACGAGGGCGACGGTGCCGCCGGGCGCTGGGCGCACGTCGCCGTGACCTTCGACGGGATCCGCAAGGTAATCTACTACAACGGGATTCCCGCCAAGCAGGAGATCGTGGGCAGCGACCCGCTCAGCATCACGCCCAGCCCGCGCCGGCTCGTTTTCGGCGCGCGCGATACCGACGGCGGCACCATCGGCAACCACTCGAATGTGATGCTCGATGACGTCGCGATTTTCAACCACGTGCTCAGCGCCCGCGAGATCGACGCCATCGCGCGCGGCCGCTCGCCGGTCGCGGACGGACTCTCGCCCTTCGACTACGCGTTCGGGGTCGGCGAGCCGCTCGGGCGCCCCGGCTTCTGGGGGATTCTCGAAGCGAGCGGCGGCGGCACGATCAACAACCTCGGCCACGCCTATCAGTCGCTCAAAACCGGCTCTAACCGCCAGACGAGCACCACGCGGTCGGTCATCAACTTCATCGACCCGAACGCGGCGGGGGCGGGCCGGACGGGCGGCGACCTTGCGTTTTTGACCAACACGGCGGCGGCTGACGACGACTTTGCGGTCACGGCGCTCGGCGCGATCCGCATCCCGCTCGGCGCGAGCGCCGATGACAAATGGACGTTCTACACCTCGGGCGACGACGGCGCGGAGGTCGTGGTCTTCGGACCGAACTTTGAGAGCACGGTGGGCAACGGCAACGAACTCATCGTCGGCACCCACGCGTCCAACAACGTGCCGACCGGGGACACGAACACCGCCTCGGTCATCACGCTGCCGCCCGGCGACTACAACGTCCGCTACCTCTGGTATGAGCGCGCGGGCGGAGCCTCCTGCGAGCTGTACTCGCGCCGGGTGCCAAAACCGGATTCGACAGCGACTTCCGCCTGATCGGGGACGCCGGGAACGGCGGTCTCCAACTCGTCGATCAGGTGCCGATGCTGCGCCTGCAAAGCAGCACCGATTTCATCATCGGCGGCAGCCTTACCAACATCACGCTGCGCTGGGAATCGCAGTTCGCCGCGGCGGTGGCGATCGCCGACGACGACGGCGATGCCGCGAACGACATCGGCGCGGTCGCCTCCGCCGGCTGAGATGACCATCCCGGCGCTGCATGGTGACGACGACCTACACGCTGACCGGCACCCGGGCGCGCAGACGCGCACCGCCCAAATCACCGTGATCACCGACGCGCCGCCGATCATCAATTCGTTCGCGCTCGCCGATGACACGCTCGCCCCCGGCTTGCCGATGACCCTGCTCTGGGACACCTCCGCGACGATCACCGCCGCTATCGCCGATGACGACGGCAATGCGGGCAACGACATCGGGAGCGTGGCGCTCGACGCCAACGGCGACGGCTCGATCACGCTGCCGGCTCCCGCCGCGACCACGACCTACACGCTGACCGCCACCAATCCGGTGGACAGCGTCACCGCGACCGCCACGATCACGGTCGGGCCGCCGCCGGTCATCAGCCAATTCACCGCCGCCGACGAAAACATCCTGCCGCGCGGAGCCGCCGACCTGACCTGGGACGTGAGCGATGCGACCTCGGTGCAAATCAGCCCCGCGCTCGGGTCGGTCGCGCTTTCCGGCAATGGCTGCGACTTCCCCGAGGCGACCACGACCTACACGCTGACCGCGACGAATGACTTCGGCAGCAGCACCGCGCAGGTCACCGTCAACGTGCCGCTCCCGCTCGGCGTGGACGAAAACCTGTGGACCATCACCCAGACCAACTCGACCCTCGCCGGCGCGCTCGACACGCTCGCCGAAGCCGACCAAGTCGCCAACAGCAACCCCGGCGATGCCGTCTTCTCCAGCCGGGCGACCGCCACCAACGTCCCGGTCGTCAACCTCGGTCCCGGCGCATCCGGCGTCTTCCCCGGGGATTCTGCGCCGCCGATCGGCGATGGATTCGATGACTTTGTAGGAGTCGCGACCGCCACGCTGCGGGTCAACTTCCCCGGCACCTACACGTTCGGGATCAACAACGACGACGGCGGCAGGCTGCGCATCGACGGCATCACGGTCATCAATGACGACACGCTCCACGGCCCGACGACCTTCACCGAATCGGTGTCGCTGACCGCCGGCCTCCACACCATCGAATACCTGTATTTCGAGCGCGGCGGCGGGCAAAGCGGCGAGGTCCTCTGGGACCCGGGCACCGGGCTGCAACTGCTCGGCGCGACGCCGCCCGCCCCCGCCATCGTGACCGCCGACGCCGCGATCAGCGAGTTCGGTGCCGCCAACCAGGAGACCGTCGAAGACGCGGAGGGCGATAGCTCGGACTGGGTCGAAATCTACAACGGCACCGCCGCCGCCATCGATCTGGCCGGATACTACCTGACCGACGACGCGGCGATCCCGGACAAATGGGCATTCCCGAGCTACGCGCTCCAGCCCGGCGAATACCTCGTCGTCTTCGCCTCCGGCAAAGCGGCCACCTTTGGCGCAAACGAATTCCACACCAACTTCCAGCTCTCCGCCGCCGGCGAATACCTCGCGCTCACCAAGGGCGACGGCGCGGGCGGCTTCACGGCGGTGACCGAGTTCGCCCCCGCCTTCCCGGAGCAGTTCGACGACATTTCCTACGGATACTACGACAGCGAAGGCTACCTCGGATATTTCGTCGAGCCGACGCCTGGCGCGATCAACATCGCGGGCGTGGACGGCTTCGTCGGCGACACCTCGTTCTCCGCCGACCGCGGGTTCTACACCGATCCGGTCGCGGTCGAATTGGCGGTTTCTGGCGGGACGACCGGCGGCGCGGGCGTGACGATCCGCTACACGACCGATGGCTCGACGCCGACGCTCAACCACGGCGCGATCTATGGCGGGACACCGCTGACTATTGCGGAGACCACCGTCTTGCGCGCCGCCGGGTTCCGCAAAGGCTACCAGCCGACCAACGTCGATACGCAGACCTATGTCTTCCTCGCCGACGTCTTGACCCAGGACAAAGACCACGCGGTCGCGCTCGGCTTCCCGCCCACCCAAGCCGGATCGCAGAAATACGACTACGGCATGGACCCGGTCGTGGTCAATGCGGACCCGGCCGCCGTCACCGCCGCGCTCCAGGCGATCCCGTCCCTCTCGCTGGCCATCGACCAGGATGATTTCAGCGACGCGGCGACCGGCATCTATTCGAACGCGGGCAACCGGGGTCTCGAAGCGCGGGGATCGGTCGAGCTGCTCGACAACGGGGCTGGCGACGGGGATTTTCAGATCGATTGCGGCGTGCGCATCCGCGGCGGATTCAGCCGGAGCGGCGACAACCCGAAGCATGCGTTCCGCCTTTTCTTCAACAACCGCTACGACGGCGCGCTGCGCTATCCGCTCTTCCAAGACGAGGGCGCGGACCGCTTTGAAAAGATGGACCTGCGCACCTCGCAGAACTATTCGTGGTCGTTCGGCAACGACACGCAAAACACGTTCCTGCGCGAGGTGTGGGCGCGCGACTCCCAGCGCGCCATGGGGCAGCCCTACACCCGCAGCCGCTACTACCACCTCTACATCAACGGCCACTACTGGGGGCTCTACATGAGCCAGGAGCGCTCCGAAGCCGACTACGGCGCGACTTATTTTGGCGGCGACGAGGATGACTACGACACGATCAAATCGGCGGGCAGCGCCGGCGGCTACAACACCGAGGCGACCGACGGCGACTTGAACGGCGATTGGCAGACGCTCTGGAACCGCATCCGCGCGCTCCGCACGATGTCCGACCCCGCCGCGATCCGCGCCGAGTATTTCGCCCTGCAAGGACTGGCGCCCGACGGCGTCAGCCCGCACCCCGACCCGGCGAACAATCCGGTGCTGCTCGATGCCGACAACCTGATCGACTACATGCTCGGGCTGTTCTACGCGGGCGGCTTCGACACCGCGCTGTCCACGTTTTTGTCCAATGCGTCCAACAACTGGTTCTGCGTGCGCAACCGGGTGGCGGACGACCGCGGGTTCCAGTTCTTCCTGCACGACTGCGAGCACGGGATGGGCACCGACAAGAGCAGCGGCACCGGCTTGACCAACAACCTGCCCAACAACCAGCGCAGCACCGACCGCACCGGTCCGTGGGGCGGTTCCGGCAACAACTGGAAAGGCCACACGATGTATGGGACCATCGGCGACTTCGCGAAGAGCAACCCGCAATACCTCCACGAGGACCTCGCCCACGCCGTGCCCGAATACCGCGTCCGCTTTGCCGACCGCGTGCAGAGGCATTTCTTCAACGCCGGGGCGCTGACCGACCAAGCCGCCCGCGACCGGGTCGAGGCCCGCGCCGCCACCGTCTCGCAGGTCATCCTCGCCGAATCCGCCCGCTGGGGAGACTCGCTCAACCGGACGCGCCGCACGCCGGCGGATTGGCAGAACGCCAAGAATGCGTTGCTCGACTTCATCAATTTCGGCAGCAACCAGGACGGCTCCGGCGGTCCGGGGCGCTCGGCGAAAATCGTCTCCCAGCTCCAGGCATACCGCGATGAGGCGGGCGTCTCGAAACCGCTCTATCCGCTCGGGTTGAATGCGCCGGTCTATAGCCAGCTCGGCGGCCAGGTGCCGGCCGGCTATTCGCTCACCCTGACCAACCCGAACGCCGGCGGCACGATCTACTACACCGCAGACGGCAGCGACCCGCGCGAGGCGGGCGGCGCGATCCGCGCGGGTGCCGTCGCCTACGCCGGCGCGATCACGCTCAACGATTCCGGCGCGGTGCTCGCCCGCGTGCGCGACGGATCGGGCAACTGGTCCGCCTTGCAGGAGGCGACGTTTATCGTCGGGACGCCGGCGGCGGCGGGCATGCTCGTCGTCTCCGAGCTGCACTACCATCCGGCTGACCCGACCCAGGCGGAGATCGACGCCGGCTTTGCGGATCCCGACCTCTTCGAGTTCATCGAGATCCTCAACCTCTCCGGCGCTCCCGTCGCCACTACGCTACGTCCGCTTTTCCAACGGCATCGACTTCGCCTTCCCGCCGACGCCGCGCCGCTCGCCGCCGGGGAGCGCCTCGTCCTCGTCTCAAATCTGGCCGCCTTCGCCGAGCGCTACCCTGGCGTGGTGCCCGCCGGCCAATACACCGGCAACCTGCGCAACAGCGGCGAAGGCATCACGCTGCTCGCCGCCGACGCCTCGATCATCCAAGACTTTAACTACAGCGACGGCGGCGAATGGCCGGCGGCGGCGGACGGCGGCGGCCCGTCCCTGGTCTTCCGCCATCGCTCCGCCGCGCCCGCCGACGGCTCGGTGCCCGCGAATTGGTTCGCGCACGGCACCGGCGGCGGCAACCCCGGCGGTCCGGACGACGAGGGCTTCGCCGATTTCGCTGCCGCCCGCGGCTTGTCCGGCATCCCCACCGATGACGATGACAAGGACCACCTCAGCGACTTCGCCGAATTCGCCCTCGGCACCGATCCAAAAATCGCGAACCCCACCCCGGCTTCGGTCGAGGTCCAAGCCGTCGATCCCGATGACGGCAGCGGCATCGCCGACTACCTGATCATCACCTTCACCCGCCGCCTCAGCGCCCTCGGCGACGCCGCCATCTCCCCCCAATTCTCCACCGAACTGACCGGCTGGGCGGACCTGACCGACGCCGAACTCATCGGCAGGACCAACAACGGCGACGGCACCGAATCGCTAACCTACCGCGCCCCCAACCCGCTCGGCGCCGATCCGCGCCGCGGCTTCCTCCGCCTCGCGATCCGCGATCTGCGTGGCGAGTAGCGAGTAGCGAGTAGCGAGTAGCACGGATTTGCAATCCGTGTTGAGGCGGTAATTCACTTTCTGTTTCAAACTACCTGAAGCCCCAGCCGACAGCCTCCCAATCGCTTCGAATCCATCGAGGGCATCGCGCATCGCTACGTCCCGCCTTTGCGGGATTCCTCCCAATATAATCAATGCAGCGGCGCAAGTGCTCTAAGTCCCGGATAATCCGATCATAGCTCTCCCCATGCCAGATCGGTCCTTCTTCGTTGCGGAGTTTATTGATCTCGCGAGATGTATGGCGCTTCCAAGATTGCAGAACCTTCTCTAGGGTATGCCCCTCTAAATCAAAAGGTTTCAGGATCGCGTGGATATGGTTCGGCATCACTACATATGAAACTAAATCGTATCGGTGTTTGTCAAAAAACCTCAGGGCATCCGTGGCGATCTCTCGCATTGCCCGATTCTGAAACAAACATTTCCCATAACCTTGATCGAGCCATCGCTCCTGTGCCGAAACAATTCTCCTAATTTGATCCTGCTGATTGAGATCGGGCTCTCCATCGCGATCTACCGACAATTCGTTCCGAAGAAATCTCAGGACCTCAGCCTTTTCCGGCGGAATGCTATCGCCAAGCCGGAATGTGACGAAGTATGTCGCGCCGGTCTGTCTCCAGTGAGGGAGATTTCTCCGGTAGGTGCAAATGGGGATGTCCGAGCGCAAACCTAGGAACCCTGGCGGCGGGTCTTGGATCATTGGTCTGGGGCGTTTCCTTGCCTTCCGCGTGTGTGATAAAAAGCGGAGCCACGGATTAAAAATCCGTGCTACGAAGCAAGATCGAATCGACCGCCGCGCAGCTATCGAATACGCCCATGACGATGACTGAGGGCGCGCCGGGTCCGGCGACGCCGCGCCGGTTCAGCTCGGCGAGTGCCTGGTCGGCGGTCTCGGTCGGGTCGGCGCTGAAGCGCATTTGGATCGGATAGACGGAGCGGCAGAGCATCAGGCTCTGGCAGACGTCCCGGTCGGGGGTGAAGGCGAAGATCGGGGCGCGGTCCGGCCGCAGGTGGGAGAGGGCGAGCGCGGTGGCCCCGCTCTGGGTGAAAACGAGGATCTGGGAGCCTTCGGTCGAATTCGCCAGCTTGACCGCCGCCTCGGCGAGCCGCTCGCGCGAGGTCGCGACGCGGGAGAGCGCGGCGTAGCCCACGCCGCCGCTCGCCTCGATCCGGCGCGCGATCTTGTCGAGCACTTCGATGCAGCGCAGCGGGTGCTTGCCCACGCTCGTCTCGCCGCTGACCATGACCGCATCGGTTTCCTCATACACCGCATTGGCGGCATCGGTCACCTCCGCGCGGGTCGGCACCGGGTTTTCGATCATCGATTCGAGCATCTGGGTAGCGACGATCGACGGCTTGCCGAGGACCGCGCACTGCTTGACGATCCGCCGCTGGATGATCGGCAGCTCTTCGAGGTGGCATTCGATCCCGAGATCCCCGCGCGCCACCATCACCGCGTCCGCCGCTTCGATGATGCCGTCGATGTTCCGCACCGCCTGCTGGTCCTCGATCTTCGCCACGATCCGCGCCCGGCTCCCGCGTTCGTCCAAAGCGCGGCGCAGCTCCGCGATGTGGGCGGCATCCCGCACGAAGCTCATCGCCACGAAGTCCGCGCCGATCTCTGCGGCGACGGCGAGGTCGGCGATGTCCTTTTCGGTCAATGGCGGCAGATTGACCAGCACGCCGGGCAGGTTGATGTGGCGGCGCGATCCCATCGGCCCGCCGGTCAGCACCTCGCAGAGAATCCGGTCGGGGGAAACCTCCAGCGCCCGCATGTGCAGCACGCCATTGTCCACCAAAACTACATCCCCCGCCCGGATGTCGCCGGACAGCCCATCGTAGTTGACCGATACCGAATACGGCAGGCTCGGCGCCGCGCCCCCCATCGTAAATTCGACCCGGTCGCCGGGCTGCAGGTCAAACTGCGGGGCGTGCGAATCCGGGATCCTGCCGGACCGCACCGCCGGCCCCTGCAGATCGACTAGGATCGCAAACGGCGCGCCCAGCGACTCGGCGGCCGCGCGGGCGTCCGCGGCGACCCGCCGAGCCCAATCGTGCGGCGCGTGGCTCATGTTGATGCGGAGCACATTGACGCCCGCTTCGATTAAGGCGCGCAGCTTTTCGGGCGAATCCGTGGCCGGACCGACGGTGGCGAGGATTTTGGTTTGGCGGAGCATCGATTATGATAATTCTAGTAATGGCTTGAAAACAATTTTGAGATGCGTAATATTTGCGGCTCGGGAGATTAGCGGACCACCCCTGAGGTGCAAACCGTAACCCTCTGCCCAAGAACCCTAAATCTAAACCATGAAAAAAGTAACCATCCTCATCGCGGCGCTCGCCGCAGCAGCCGGCATCGCCCAGGCGGGACCCACCGGGTATTCCGCCAAACAACCGCCGGTCCAAACCGAACTGAACGTCCCATCGATGTGCGACTGCTTTGACGCAGGCACGCTCACCGGGTCCGCCTTTGTGGCGGGGCTGATCGGCGGGGACGACCACGACGACGAACTCGGCGGCGGGGTCAGCCTGCTGTATTCGTTCACCGAGAACTTCGGGATCGAAGCCTCGGCCGCGTGGCTGGGCAGCGACAGCACGATCCACCTGTTCACAGCGAACGCCGTGGTCCGCTACCCGATCAAGGACCTCTGCCTCGCGCCCTACCTCTTGGCAGGCGGCGGCGTCCACACCAACAGCCACACCCAAGGCGTGTTCCAGGGGCGGCATCGACTGGCGCTTCAGGACTGCGTCGGCGTCTTCGTCGATGCGGTTTACACCTGGGCGGACGAGACCGACGACTACACTGGTCGTCCGCGGCGGCGTGCGCATGAACTTCTAAGCGCTTAGCCACATTCCTTCGAAAAGCGGGGTCGGTCTGCCGACCCCGCTTTTTCTTTGCCCCGATTCGGCAATTCGATCCGGTTCGCTGCAAAGCGATCCCCTGGTTGCCGAAAGCCGCCCGCCCGATAGATCGTAGCCTGCCAAGCCCAATGAGATTCCGCCCCCCCATCGCCCTCGCGCTACTGTTCGCCGCCACTTCTGGCGCGGCGGCGGCGTCTCCGTGGGACGAGGCGGCGGCAGTCTTGCGCGAGAATTGCACGAAGTGCCACGGTGGGGCGAAGCAGAAGGCCGGCCTCGATTTGCGGTCCGAGGCGTCCGCCGCCCAGGGCGGGAAGTTCGGTCCGGGCGTGGAGCCGGACAATCCGGAGCAAAGCGCGATCCTGAACGCGGTCCTGCCCGGGGCGGACCCGATGATGCCGCCGGACGGCGAAGGCGAACCGCTCACCGAAAGCGAAATCGCCGCGCTGCGCGAGTGGGTCGCGCATTTTGATCCCGCGGCGGTCGAAGCAGGGTCTGCGGCCGCATCGCTGCCGCTGCCGGAGGCGTCCCCAGCCTTGCCCGCCGGCGTGCGCCCGGAACTCGCCATCGATTTCTTCGTCGAACGCCGCTGGGCGGCGGAGGGCGTCGCCGCCGCGCCGCGCTGCGATGACGCCACGTTCGCCCGCCGCGCTTTCCTCGACCTCGCCGGGCGCATCCCGGCGGCGGACGAACTCGCCGCCTTCCTTGCCGATCCGGATTCGGCGAAGCGCGAGCGCCTCGCCGAGCGGCTGATCGCCGGACCCGAATTTGCCGCGCGGATGGCGGAGGTCTTCAATGTCGTTTTGCTCGGGCGAGAGGGGGACAAGGGCAACGATCGCGGCCGGCGCGAGGGCGACGGCTGGCTGCCCTACCTGCGCTGGGCGTTCGCGCAAAACCGCCCGTGGGATCAAATCGCCCGCGATCTCATCGTCGCCGATCCGGCGGCGGACGGCGAACTCGCCGGAGCCTCGTGGTTTCTCTTCGAGCAAAACAACGACCACCAGAAAGCGGCGGAAGCCGCCGCGCCCGCCCTTTTCGGCAAACAGATCCAATGCGCCCAGTGCCATGATCACCCCGTCTCCCCGGAGATCGAGCAGCGCCATTACTGGGGGCTGGTCTCGTTTTTCAGCCGCAGCGTGAACGTCCGCACGCCGCAGGGACCCCGCGTGGCGGAGCGCGCGGCGGGCGGCTACGGGAAATTTGCCAACCTGAAGGGCGAGAGCAGCGACGCGCAGTTGGTCTTCTTGTTAGGCGGCGAGGCGAGCGAACCCGCCCGCCACGAAGCCGAGGACGCCGCGCTCTACATCGAGCCGCCGCCGGAGGATTTTCTGAATCCGCCGAAGGACGACGGCGACAAAAAGCGGCGTCGCGAGCCGAAGGTGGAGCGCGCGCCGGAGCCGAAGTTTTCCCGGCGCGAAGCGCTCGCCGACCTCGCCCTCGCCGACCGCCCGGCATTCGCCGAGGCGTTCGTCAACCGGCTGTGGGCGATGTTCCTCGGGCGCGGCATCGTCCATCCGGTGGATCAGATGGATTCGGCGCACCCGGCGTCCCACCCCGAGCTGCTCCGCTGGCTGGGCGATGACTTCGCGCGGAGCGGCT
>JAWLBD010000081.1:0-18131 GCA_041395145.1 Verrucomicrobiales bacterium
ATGCCGAATCCGACTTCGATTTCGAATTCGAGATCCTCGCCGCCCGCTATTTCGACGGGACCGCCGGGCGCGCCGAGATCGACCAGCTTTCCGCGCTCCTGCGCGAGTCGCCGGAGCGCCGCGCGGCGTTCCTCGAGCTCGGCACGCTGGACCAAGCGTTGCGCGAAGAATTTGCCGCCCCGCGACGGGTGGCCAGCGCCGCGCCGCACCGCGCGCCCGCCTTCACGATCGCTGCCGCTGCCGCTGCTGCCGCCGCGCTGGTTGCGCTCGCCGGGGCTGCTTGGCTGCTGTGGTTTTCTGGGCAAAGCGGATCGTTAGACGAACCGGGCGCGGTCGCCCACGGCGATGCTGCCTCGCCGCCTCCGCTATCGGAAAGCGCCTTCCTATTTCCCTTCGACGGCTTCCCGGTCTTCGCCGCCTCGCCGGAGCCGGGCGGCGAATTTGATCTCGCCGACCCGCGCGCCGTGTGGGTCGCCAGCCTGATTTCGGCGGAGGAAGCCGAGCCGCTCTCGCTCGCCATCTCGCTGCCGCCGCCGCCGGAGTTCTTTGACTCCAACGACCCGATCGAACCCGACCTTCTCTAATTAATTAGTCCAGTCCAACCACCAACCACCAATAACAAAGAACCAATGATCGCCCGCCTCCTCCCCATCGCCTTCCTCGCCGCCGCGCTGGTCACCTTCGCCGCGCCTTCCGCCGCCCAGGCGCAGGGCATGAAAGTCGGCATCGTCGACATGAAGCGCGTCTTCGCCGAATACTACAAGACCAAGGACGCCGAGAAAAAGGTCAACGACGGGAAAGCCGCCGCCAAGAAGGAACTCGACGAGCGCAATGCGAAATACAAGCAGTTGCTCGGCGAATATCAGGAGCTGGCCAAGCTCATCCGCGACCCCGCCATCTCCGAGGAGCTGCGCGAGACCAAGAAGAAGGAAGCGCAGGACATCGCCGCCGAAGCCAAGAGCCTGGAGCGCGAGATGGCCGAGTTCCGCGCCCGCCGCGAGAAGCAGCTCCAGGAGCAGGTCATCCGCATGCGCAAAGGCATCCTCGAGGAGATCCGCCTCGTCGTTGAGGAAAAGTCGAAGACCGACGGCTACGACCTCGTCTTCGACAAATCGGGTCTCGGCATGAACGGCGTGCCGTTCCTCCTGCACTCGAAGAACGCGATCGACTTCAGCAACGAGATCATCGCCGACCTCAACAAGGACGCCCCGGCGGGCAGCTAAGCAACGCCGCGCTTCCAACAGCCGATTTCCCGCGAGAACCCCGCCCCACCCGGCGGGGTTCTTTCGTTTCTTGGACAACCGCAGAAGCGAGCGTGAGCGGATATCCGCCGGACGGAACGGTTTGCCAAAGGGGGGCGCCTGCCGCCAGCCTGAACTCTCGCGGATTCAGCTACAGAGCAGCCGCTGCTGTTCCGGATCGCCAAACCTCCCCAAGAAGGCGCGGGGCGACGACCTGTGAATAGCCTTACTAGAATGCGCAGCGGGGCCACGGGAAACGAGCGACGAACCCAAACACCCCAGCGGCAGCATCGTTCGGCTGCTCTGCGCGTGCTGGCATCTGGCTTAGGATAGCAATGGTCTCGGAAACGCCCGTATTGGGCGGCATCTCATAGGTCAAAAGTCGTTGACACCCGCGCCGCCGCTTGCCAAAACCTAGGGCAACTCCTCCCTCCTGATGAACTCCCCCAAAACCTCCACTGCTCGCCTGCCTTGGCCTGCTCACCTGCGGCACCCCGATCGCCCTTGGTGCCGCCACCTTATTCGCGCTCTGGGAATTCGAGGAGACCACCGGGGCGACGGCGACTGACACTTCTGTCAATGGGCATGTTTTGAACCTGATCGACGGTGCCGACCTGAGCGTGACCGGTAGATTCGGGAGCGGGATCGCTTTTGGAAACGATGCCGCCGCGCAGGCCGCCCGCGGGGTAACCGCCAGCGCCGCCGCCCACGCCGCCACCCAGATCGCCGGCGATTTCTCAGTCCTCGTCTGGGTTAGGCTCACCGCCGCAGACCTGACCAACGACTTCAACCGCTTCATCGACACCTCCAGCAATACCGGCTCGATCACGACCGGCTACCGGCTCATGACTTCGTCGGCGGCTAACATCGACAATTTCCGTTTCCTCGGCGTCGGCACCTCCAACACCGATGTCATCCACAGCCGCAACCTGGTCGCCAACACCTGGATCATGCTGGCGACCCGATACGATGCGGACGGCAACGCCACGGTGAATGTCCTCTTCGACGGCGACACGGTGGACGCCCCGTTCGTCGGCGCAAACAGCCAATCCGTCGCCGCGACCGGTCCGATCGTTTACAACCCCGACGAAAATACCAACTTCGCCTCGATGGATACGCCGACTCTCGACGTCAATGAATTCGAGGGCAGCATGGACGACGCCGCGTTCTTCTCGGGTCTCCTCACCGACGCCGAGATCGCCACCGCCTTCAACCGAGGCTCCAGCGCCCTCATCCCCGAGCCAGCGTCCGCCGCGCTGCTCGCCCTTGCTAGCGCTATTTTACTGCGGCGGCGGATGCGCGAGCCTAGAAGTGGGGAAGGAAACCGGAAATGACGCGCATCTTTCCGAGATTGGGAAGGATCGGAAGGCAAGCAGGTTCCTCCCTTCGTTGAACCCCAGTAAATCTAGGCGTAGCGAATGCCAATCTCCACTCTTGGGAAGCGTCAGGTGGTGAGGGCCAGCAGGCATTGGCCCACCCTGCCGGAAGCAATCCCCGCACAACGCCACCAATTTCCAATGCACCGTTGGTTTCGAGTGACTGCTACTGTCCCATCCCGCCCCTGCCCACTCCAGGGAAGCGGCCAGCGCCGCGACGCACCCTCATATCTTCAATATCCGAGTTAATGTGGCGGAGAAGAATGGTAGTGCCCCGGCTACATCTCCAGAGCGGGCTAAAGAATCGGCGGGAAGCACCCACATCTGGTTCGCCCCCCGTCAAAGACCCGCCTAGCCAGCATCCGCCAGCTATCGCCAACGTAACCCAAGATTTCGACCGCTCGAATTTCGCCAGCGCCCCCATCCTTGGCGGCGTTCTCGGATACATCGGGCGGAGAGCTACGCGGCAGCCTCAGGAGACTGGCGAGCCTTGAATCGAGCTTCATACCGCAGATGAAGATCTGCGAACCTTCCTTTGAGTTCCGCCAGCGAAAGACCCGCTAGATTCTCGGAGGGAGAGATAGGCGCCCCCATCACCTGCTCGAGTAACTGGAGTTTCCCGATCCTTTCCCCCTCCTGCCGCCCTTCGAGACGTCCCTCGGCTCTGAGTTTGTCGGCGGCAGTCATGGCGGCTTACGCTAGGATGGGATCTGCTACCTCGCGACTGAATGGGTAGACCGGATCGCCCGATAGATTTGAGAAGTCAGGCAAAACGCCCGGCAACAGAGGATTACCGAGCCTTAAACCGAGCCTCATAACGCTGCTGGAGAGCTGCGAACATCCCTTTGAGCTCCGCCAACGTCAGACTCGTCAACTCTTCGGAGGGAGAGATACGCTCCCCCATCAACTGTTCCAGTAGTTGGAGTTTCCCAATCCATTCCCCCTCGGAGCGCCCCTCCTGACGCCCTTCGAGCCGTCCCTCTTGCCGTCCCTCTTGCCGTCCTTCGAGGCGCCCTTCGAGGCGTCCTTCGGCTCTGAGTTTGTCGGCGGCGGTCATGGCGGCTTGGGCTAGGTTGGGATTTGCTTTGGATAAGTTATGGGCGATGCCCCGGACGTCAAGATCCTGCTCGACGTGCAGGGCGTAGAGGATCATCAGCTCGACGAGACCTTCGCCAAGCTCGCCAAGCCCGATCCATTCGGCCACCAGCCAGTCGAAAAAGCTGCCGATCTTGGTCCCGCGCGCCCGCGCCATCTTCATCAGCCGGATGGCAGCGGCCGTCTCGCCGCCGAACGCGTTTTCGGGGTCGCAGGCGACCAGATCGAGCAGCCCGTGGCGAAATGCCGGGGTGAACGGCGCGAGGTCGCCAGCGAGATCGGCAGGCAGGTCGACCAAGCCGGCGAATTCGGCAGAGACGCTCCACCGGTCCGGACCTTGGTGGAGGACCAGCGGGACGACCGGCGGCAACGGCACCCCTTCCTCGCGCAGGTGCGCCTCCCAGAACCTGACCATGTAGCCGAGCAGGCGCAGCGGCATGTGCGCCTGCACCTCGCTCTGGTGTTCGAGCAGCAGATAGAGCCGGATCTCGCCGCCGCCGAGGAGCGGGGCGCGGAACATGAGGTCCGCATGGCTTTGCCCGAGGTCGGCGGCGACGAACGAGGCGTGCACCTGGCTCAAGCCAGCCCAATCAAGCCGCGCGGCGATGGCTGCCGGCAGGAATCGCTGGAAAAACTCGCGCGCGATCGGCAGCGACGAAAACGTCCGCTTGAAAAACGCATCGTGCGGCTGGCGGACCAGCTCGCGCAGGAATTCGGCGTCATCGTCAACCTCGTTGCGTTCTGGCGGAGCCCCCTCTTCCATCGTTTTAGAAATCGCGCGGTTTAGCCCATCGCCTTGGCCCGCTCGATCGCGCGGATCATCCCCATCGCTTTGTTCACCGTCTCCTGATACTCGCTCTCCGGGACGGAATCGGCGACGATCCCGGCGCCGGCCTGGACGTAGGCATTGCCGCCTTTGACCACGCAGGTGCGCAGGGCGATGCACGAGTCTAGGTTGCCGTCGAACCCGAAGTAGCCGACCGCCCCGGCGTAGGCGCAGCGCTTGCTCTTCTCCAGCTCGTTGATGATCTGCATCGCGCGGACCTTCGGCGATCCCGACACCGTGCCGGCCGGGAAGGTGGCGCGCATCACATCGTAGGCGCTGCAATCCGGGCGCAGCTTGCCGGACACGTTCGAGACGATGTGCATGACGTGGCTGTAACGCTCGATGATCATCAGGTCGTCCACCGAAACCGTGCCGAACTCCGCCGCGCGCCCGACGTCGTTGCGGGCAAGATCGACGAGCATGATGTGCTCGGCGCGCTCCTTCGGGTCGGCCAGCAATTCGTCGGCCAGCGCCTGGTCTTCCTCCGCCGTTTTGCCGCGCCAGCGCGTGCCGGCGATCGGTCGGATGTCGATGCGTTCGCCGATGGCGCGGACGTGGACCTCTGGCGAGGACCCGACCAGCGAGAAGCCGCCGGGGAACTTGAGGCAAAACATGTAGGGCGACGGATTGACGTGCCGCAGCGACCGGTAGAGGTCGACCGGATCGCCGGGATAGGGAACCTCGAACCGCTGGGATGGCACGACTTGGAAGATATCGCCGGCCCGGATGTATTCCTTCGCCGCCTCGACCATCGCGAGGTATTCGTCGCGGCTCGTGTTGCTCGGCGGCACGGCGACATTTCCGGCGGCGGATCCGGCGAGTTCCATCGGCTTGAGATGCAGCGGCTGCCCCAGCTTCTCGATCAAATCGGCGATCCGCGCGCCCGCCTCGGCATAGGCTTCCTCGGCGCTCGCGCCCTCGCCGATCAAGGCGTTCGCCACGACGAGGATCTTGCGGAACTTGTGGTCGAAGATCAGCACCGTGTCGGCGATCATGAAGATCGCATCAGGCACGCCAAGTTCGTCCTTGGGCGGCGCGGGGACGGTCGGCTCGAAATACCGGACCGTGTCGTAGGCGAGGTAGCCGACCGCTCCGCCGTAGAAGACCGGCAGGTCCCCGTGCGGCACCGGCTTGAATCGCGCCATCAGGTCCTCCAGATCGCGGAGCGGATCCTTCGCCGCGCTCTCAAACTCGCGGGCTTCCCCGCCTTCGGTGATCTTCACCCGATGGCCGCGCGCCTCAAACACCGCGCGCGGCGCGCTGCCGAGAAACGAATAGCGCCCGGCGATGTCCGTCTTCTCCGCCGATTCGAGCAGGAACGAAAACGCGCCGTCGTCGATCTTTTGGAACGCCGAGAGCGGCGTCTCGTAATCCGCCGCCAACTCGCAATAGACGGGCACGAGGTTGCCCTGTTCGGCGAGGCGGCAGAATTCGGGCAGGTCGGGGGTCAGCGGCACTTTGTTAGAGGGCGGGTAGTGAGCGATGATTGCCTAGACCAGGACCGGCTTCGGCTTGGTGGTCGGCAGCGGGATCGTGTCGGCTGGCACGCCAGGGAAGTTTTCCTCGACGAATTTATCGAAGACGCCGCGGGTCTGCTTGCTGATCAGCTCCTGCATCTGCTCCACGCACTTCGCGCAGACCATGAAGCCCGCGTGCATGTGCCCGCACTCGCAGGCGGCAATCAGGGTGAATTCCGGCGAGTCGAACGAATCGCGATCCGCCGCGCAGACCGCGCATTCGGACATCGGGCGCTCAAAGTCGATGTGCTTCTCCTGGAATTCGGTAAGGCGCTGCTTCGATTCCTCGGAGAACTCGCCCGCCATCGCCTGCTGGCAGTGGAAGCAAAGCGCGAACTCGAAGACGCACTCGCCCCGCCGCCAGACTTTGTTGAGCTGGTAGCCTTCCTCGAAGTCATCGAGCGTTTCCCCGCAGCGCGTACACGTGCGGAACGGGCGCTCCTCGTATTCCGAGTAGAGCTCTTCAGGGATCGGCTGGGGTTCGTCAAAGTGCATCGTTGATCAGGGTCGGAAATTCAGGGCGATCCGCCATCGGTCAAGGAAGGTTGCCCGATTTGTCGGGAAAAGTTCGGCGGAAGGCGATCCGCCCGCCCGCGCAATTCCGCCTTGATCGGCGGCGGACCTTTCCCCCACCCTACCGCCATGCACAACATCCGCGATTTTGGGGCCGCCGGCGACGGCGCGACCGACGATACGCCCGCCATCGAACACGCCTTGTCCGAAGGCGGCGGCGTTTTGTATTTTCCTCCCGGCCAATACCGGATCACCCGGACGGTCGAAATCGATCTGGCGCAACGCGGGCCGGCGGCGATCTGGTCGCCGGGCGGCGCGGAACTCATCATGGCGGGGGGCGGTCCGGCGCTCCGCCTCACCGGCTCTCACGATGGCACCGCCGACCCGTGGTCGCTGACCGAGGCGACCTTCGGCACCGAGCGCTTCCCGGCGCTGCGCGGCATCGCGATCCTCGGCGACCATCCGGAGGCGGACGGCGTCGAGTTGGTCAAAACGTTTCAGGCCACGCTCGACGCGGTTTTGATCCGGCGGGTGCGCCACGGCATCCGGCTGGCGGAACGCAACCGCAACGTCTTGATCAGCGGCTGCCACATCTTCCAGAACACCGGTGCCGGGATCTACTTCGACGGCGTGAACTTGCACCAGGCGATCATCAGCGCCTCCCACCTCAGCTACTGCCGGCTCGGCGGCATCCGCATCGAGCGCTCGGAGATCCGCAACCTCCAGATCACCGGCAACGACATCGAATATAACAACACGAAGGCGCACAAAGGGAAGGGCGAGGAGCCGACCGCCGAAATCTATGTCGACGTCTCCGCGCCGGGTGCCAGCATGGAAGAAGTCACCATCGCCTCCAATACGATCCAGGCGACCGCGACCAAGGGCGGCTGCAACATCCGGATCATCGAGAAGGGCGGCGAGGGGCGCCCGCCGGGCATCTGGGCGATCAGCGGAAACATCATCGGCTCGCAGGAAAACAACGTCCACCTCACCGGCTGCGCCGGCGTCACGCTCAGCGGGAATTTCATCTACTCGTGCGGCCACCGCAATGTGCTCGCCGAGGATTGCACGGGCATCAATCTGAGCGGCAACAATTTCCGCCGCCACACCGGGCAATTCGGCACCGGCGTGCGATTCGCGCGCTGCCGCGACTCGCTGCTCACCGGCTGTGCGTTCGCCGACGAATCCGAGGCGGGCCAGCAAAGCGGTGCCTCGCTGCTGGAGCTGGACGGCTGCGAGCGCATCCAGGTCACCGGTTGCCAATTCGTCGGCGGCGCACCCTACGCGATCGACGCCCACGACTGCCGCCGCCTGATGGTCGCCAACTGCACCGCCCACGACCCGCGCCCAAGCAAAGCCGCCAAGGCATCCGCACGCCTGTCCGGATCGGGCGAGGCGAACCGGTTTGCCCTGAATGCGTTCGAAGACGGGATCGACGCGGCGGACGGAGCCGGCTTGGCGGACGGGTAGCGAGATCGTCGGCTACAGCGCATTATAGACCCAGACAGCGAGCTGCCCAACCGCCGCCGCGACGGCGACCGCCACGAATATCGCGATCCCAGGTGCCATCGCCGGCGTAAGACCGCGCGGACCTGTGCGGCGTGGCTCTTCACTGTTGGTAGATTTCATCGTAAGCGCGCAGGATTTCGTCGAGGAACCGATGCTGGTCCTCCGCCCACCAGCGGCGGGAAAAGATCTCGACCTCTCGCATCCCGGCGAAGCCTGCGCCGAGCACCATGGCGTCGATCGCCTTCAGCGGGATGCAGCCTTCCCCCATGATCCCGCGGTCGAGCAGCGGGTGCTCCAGCTCCGGGCGAAAGTCGCAGACGTGGTAGGCGTCCAGCCACCCGTTCGCGGCGCAGCGCTTGAGTTCGTGCTCGAGGTCGAAGTCCCACCAGACGTGATAGACATCGGCGGCGATCCCGACGTTGGGCAAAGCGAGTTCTTCGCACAGGTCGTTGGCGGCTTTCAGCGAGGCGATCGCCGACCGGTCGCCGGCATACATCGGTTGGAGCGGCTCGACCAGCAGCCGCACGCCGAGGTCCGCCGCCTCCCCCGCCACCGCCCCGATCCCGTCCCGGATCTGGGCGCGATTCTCCAGCGGCGTCTGCCCCGGCGTCGCCCCACAGACCAGCACCATCGCCGGCAGCCCGAGCGCCGCGCACTCGCGCAGCGCCTCCCGGTTCGCCTCCAGCGCCGCCGCCCGCTCCGCCCCGGTCCGCCCGGTGAAAAACCCGCCCCGCACCAGGCTGATCGGCTCCAGCCCCGAGTCATCCAGCCGCCGCCGCACCTCGCCCAAGTCCTCGCCCGCAATCGTCTCCCGCCAGATCGAAATCCCCCCGATCCCGCGCCGGGCGTAGTTTTCCAGGCAGTCGGTGATCGACCACGGCTTGGTGGTGAACGTGTGGATCGCTAGGTTGGCGTAGGACAAAGGATGACTCGATTGAGGATTGCCGATTTTTGGTTTCTGGGGGAAGGCTCCGGGATTTTGCGCCGGTGTCGAATCGAAAATCGCTCCCTTGCGGCTATAGCTCCAACATTCTCCGCCTGTCTTTCTCCGCCACAACCCTCCCCAATCGTTGCCACTTCCGCCATCATGAAATACTTTGGTTGCCGATCGTCGTTCGCCATTGAGGTCGGTGATACCAGTGACCGCTCGAAACATACTCGGCTAGATTTCTACACCCACGATATTCACCTCAATCGCCTCGACAACGCAGGTCATGTCGGCACATGCCTGTCAGCGTGGCCTTGCTGGGATACGAAGGACGATTGGCCCTGCACCGCTATTTACTGGGAAGTCCCCTTCTCCACCGCTCCAGAGGCGTTACTTGCCCGCCTGTTGGCGGATGGCGACCTGTGGGCGAAACACGCAACTTTCCGGCTCGGTCCAGTAACCGACTCTTTCTCCATGTTCGCGTTTAGCCGCCCCGATGACTTCATCCTGATCTTTTTGAGAACGGATGGATGGGGTGGCGATGATCTCAGCGACTTGGCGGTTTGGAACGTGACTACCCAAGCAGGCTGGCGGCATACAGATCCGACCTCCGCCGCCCCCGTTTGCCGCTGGCTCTCGACCACCATTCCCAAGCAAGAGTTTATCCAGATTTGCTCCTCCGCCCACGATGCACTTGCCGCCTCGCAGGTTTCCCGGTCTAGATGATCCCATTTTCCGGCAGGGTGTCGTTTCCAATAATCCCAAGCACCAAACCAGAGGCAGCAACTGCTCTCAGAAACCGCTCGGCGGGATTGATGCGTGGCGAAAAAGGCGCTCGAATTTGCCCACCAACGGAGTGTCTGAGTCGTTGGCTTTCCTTCTTTTTCCGCCGCCCCTGAGTAGCCGAACTCGTGAGACAGCGAACGGCGCGAAGACAGCCCCCACGGGCTGTCGGGCTGTCGGGCTGTCGGGCTGTCGGGCTGCCTCCCAAGCGCCGAAGGTGCGGCATGAGATAGCCCAGGGCACAGTGAGCCTGGGGCGAACGCAGCCCTGGGTCCCGGCCCCTAAAAAAGCCGTCCAGCCCTGTAGGGGCGGCATCATGCAGCGGGGCTTCCGGCACGGGGGCTCCCAATTCCGCCACTTGAGAGCTTCACCTTCCATGGCGCGCGAGACGCAGCGCGCCAATCGCAGGGATGCCAGTTTCCGGGAATAGCTGCGACCCCGCCGGGGTCGGGTTCGCCCCCACCCCAGCGACCGGAGGTGTCGCTACGCTCAACCTCCGGCTACAAGCTTGGGATGCCTCTGGCATCATTTTACCGGGACCGCCGACGCATGCTACGATCCGGCATCCCTCAGGGAAGGTGCGGGTATCGACATCCGCTTTTCAGTTCGTCAATCGGGTCTCACGCGCCCAACTTAAACAGATTGTTTGTCCTCCCCAGGGTGTTGGCGTAGATTTCTCGTTCTCTCCGTAACCCAGAAGGACGGGATAGCCCGCGAAATCATGCCCCGCAGAACGCGCCAACTTAAACTCACTCGCAATCGGCTGGCTCATTGAAGCTGCCATACTATCCCTGCGAAGCCACATGCCATGAGATCACAAAGCCGATTCTGGTTTCTACTGCCTCCCGCTTTCGCTGCTCTTGTTCCTTGGGTTCTCTACTTCGTCTGGCGGCACTACCAATCTGGCGGGCATGGCGACCCGATTGCCATGGTGATGGCTCTCCTCTATTGCCTTTTTTGCCTTCCTGGCTTTCTATTTCAGGACTCCGGTCTGCCGATCGAGGTTGCAGCGCTGAGCTCTGCCTTTGACTGTGTCGTTGTACTGACCTTTTGTTCGGTCTGCAGGGCAGTATTCAAACGAGCATGACAAGGACAGCGCCCTCCATTCGAGCATCGCGGGCGTTGGCTAGCGCGTGATGCGCTCTACCCGCCCAGCCGTGGCTCTCGGTTGCCCATCGGTCGAGGAGCATCTCCTTCCTTGTCGGTTCTACTCATCTTTATATGAATCACATACTTACCAGCGGCAATTGTTCCAATTATCTCTCAAACTTCCCCATCTTTGGCGGCGATAGGTCCTCAGGAGGTAGAGTTCGATCAATTTTTTGGCGTGTTTTGGTTGCGGGCCCGCCCAACCCCTACCACTTACCGATAGGTTGTCTTTTCCAAGGAATTGGGCACAGATACCTGCTCTTCACAGAATTCTCGCAGCCAAAATGGTGGGATAGCCCGCGAAATCATGCCCTGCAGAACGCGCCAACTTAAACTCACTCGCAATCGGCTGGCTCTTTGAGGCAGCCATATTGTCTTTTTCAAGAAAAATGAACTGGTCTGACGCGAAACGAATGTTACAAGAGAAGGATCACCGGGAGTTGCTCCG
This sequence comes from Verrucomicrobiales bacterium, assembly GCA_041395145.1. Lineage (GTDB taxonomy): Bacteria > Verrucomicrobiota > Verrucomicrobiia > Verrucomicrobiales > DEV007 > JAWLBD01. Next base: position 11,386 of record JAWLBD010000081.1, read on the forward strand.
GTTGATCAAGTCGCCTCCACGATCTTGAATAAAAAAAAAAAAAAAAAAACTACCAAGACCTTCCTCGAGGCAGCGTTGAGCTCGGGTTCCTCATCTGCAATCAGCACATACAAGAAGGAGATCGCCGATGCGGTGGATCCCGATGCATTCAAACCGATCGAGTTTGAGAAAGAGGGAGGGACGGCGATTTCGGACGCTACCGGGAAGGCTGTTCCTGACGACGCCCATAAGCAGGTCGATCTGATGCTCCACTACATCGAATGCGGAACGAACCAGACTTTGGCTTACGGCGACACGCTGATTTACCATTCTATGATTCAATGCGTGGCACGATCGACTCAGTGTTCTGAAGGTAGCCCCCAAACTGACCGACTCGGAACACTCGCAGATATTGATCGCTTGCCGACCTCGATCGCCGCACGGAGAAGCAAGATCGGATGGGGCTATTCGGATTAAGCATCGAGGCTGCGGCAGATGAGATCGCGCACCAAATGACTCAGCGGAGATAATCTGGTAGGCGCGGAGATTCGCACCCGCCTCACGTCAATTACCCGGCATGCGGACTCATCATGGGTTCCCATCAGTCATGGGTTCCCTTTCTGACCTTTGAGGTAAGTAGGGATTCCCAGCCCTCTCCATCCCTCACACCGCATACCCCAGGCGCCGCGCATCGGGCGAATTTCTCCGGGAAGAAGGCGGCGAGTCCGAGCAGGTAGCTCGATCATGTCGATGCCGAGGTCGTTGCCGGTGTAGATGCGGAAGTCGGGGCGGAGGGCGAGCCGCTTTAGCTCCTCGCCACAGTCGAGCGACGAATGCCCTGGCGACGAACCGCTAGCCCGAATCCAGCGCCTCGCGCGGGTCTCCGATCGGGCGCGGCATTGGCGGAAGCGCGCGAAACTATTCGCTAGTGCTGCCGCTGCCGCCGCCGCCGAGTTCGACGACGCGGTAGTAGCGCGCGCCGGCACCGCCCGGGTGCGAGTCTGTTTTCTGGCGGTCCCTGGTCGATCCACTGGGCGCGATTGCCGCCGGAGATCACCTCGCCAGCCGCCGCCTTCCACAGCACCATGTCGCTGCTGTAGTGGATCTGGTAGCGCTTCCCGGCGGCGGCGGGGAATGCGACTATGACCGCGCCGGACGGCAGCCGCACGATCCGGTCCACAGCAATGCCTGACCGCTGGCGAGCGGCAGCGATCCGGGAGGCGGACTTGAGAAAACGACCGCCGCATATGATGGCGGCGATCCGGGTCGGGTCGAAATACTCGACCACCACGACGACCTGCGCCCCGGCTTCGACCGGTGCCAGATGTTGGATGATCGGGTACCGGAGGCATCGAAGCCTGAGCATTCATCACGATGACGCCCGGCGCAACCCGGGCGAGCGCCAGCGAGAACCCGCCGATGGCGCGGGCGGCGATATTCGTGACGACGAGCCGCTTGCCGACCAACCTCGGTTTGCCGGTTGAGGACCGCCGACCGGCTTCGACCGACGGCGCGGCAGGTCGGGCAGCGTGATCGTGAACGCCGCTTCCGCGAACGCCCCGAACTGATCGGTCACCCGGACGCGGACCTCCGAGGCGCCGTCCACGTAGGGGGGCGAAGGCGGCATCGAGCCGCGCCGAGACCGGATCGAGGACTAGCGAGGCAAAGATCACCGGATTGGCGATCGACTCGATCGAAAAGGTCAGCGCATCGCCTTCCCAGAGCAAATCGACGTCGGAGAAATAGCCGCGCAGTTCGGCGGAAAGCGGCGAGCCGTCGGGATCGGCGATTAGATCCGGCGGCGGAGCCTCGACGACCGGCGCAAGAGCCGCGTTGACCGGCGCGACCTGGATCGTGAAGGCGGTCTCGACCTGCAAGCTGCCCGCATCCTCGCCATGCCGGGCACGGTGATCTGGGAGGAGCCGTTCGCATCGGGCGCCAGCGCGAGGGTGAGCTGCCCGGTCGCCGGATCAATCGCGATGCCGCCGAACAGGGCGGGCAGCGAATTGCCGACCACCGAATAGGCGAGGTCCTCGTCGGCGTCATCGACATCCTGAAAACGCCGCGAACAAATCGACGGCAACCGCCGGACCATCCTCGTCGCGAGCAGCATCTCCGATGCCCGCCGCGACCGGCGTCATTGACCGGCGCGACGCGGACCTCGAACGTCGCCTCGGCGAACAAGCCATCCGGATCGGCGGCCCGCACCGTGAGCGTGCTCGCCCCGTTTTGGTCGCGGGCAAATGCCAGCGCCAGCGTGCCCGCCGCCGGATCGATCAAGACGCTGCCGAACAGCGCGGGATCGGAATTTGCCTCCACCGTGAAGGTCAGGTCCGCATCGGCGTGATCGACATCGGCGAAGGCGGCGAAGAGATCGACCGTCGCCGGCGGGGCGTCTTCATCGCGCGCCACATCGGGAATGCCGAGCGAGACGGGCGCGTCGTTGACTGCGACCTCCACCAAGAACGTCGCCTCGGCGAATAAACCGCCTGGATCGGTCGCGCGGACGGTCACCTCCGCCGATCCATTCGCATCGGCGAGGAAGGCGATACCAAGCTGCCCCGAAGCCGGATCGATGGTGAGATCGACCAACCCGCTGCGGCTAGCGACCGCGGAGAACGCGAGGTCCGCATCGGCGTTGTCGATGTCCTCGAACGCCGCCATGAGATCGGCGAAGGTCGGCGGCGCGTCTTCGTCCACCGAGACATCGGCGATGCCCAGCGCCACCGGCGCGTCGTTGACCGGAGCCACCGAGACGGCGAGCGCGAACTCGGCAAACAACCCGCCGGTATCGGTGCCGCGCACGATGACCTCCGCCTCGCCAAACGCGTCCGGGGCAAATGTTAGGGTCAAGCCGCCGGCCGCATCCACCGAAGCGCCCGCCACCGCCGCGCCGCTCACGCTTTGCACCGCGAACCCGAAGTCCGCGGTCGAGTCTTCCACATCGGTGAACGCGCCGAGCAGCGAGACGACGGCGGGGGGCGCGTCTTCATCGACCGCGACCGGCGGCAGCCCGAGCGCGACCGGCGAGTCGTTGACCGGCAAGATCTCGACGGCGATTTGCGCCTCGCTCACCAAGCCCATCGTGTCGGCGGCGCGCACGGTGAGCGTGGCGGACCCAAACGCATCCGCCGCCGGGACGAGCGTGATTTGACCCGCCGCCGGATCGAATTCCACCGAGGCGAAGAGCGCCGGATGGTCGTTACCCTCGAGGGTAAAGACGAGGTCCGCATCGGCGTCCTCGTCCTCCGCCCCGGCGAACAGATCGATGGCGACCGCCGGCGTGTCCTCGTCGGCGATCACCGGGTCGTAGGCAAGCTGCGGCGGCGCATTGACGTGCAGGCGCACCGGCACCTCGACGACCGGCGCGGCGGGATCGTTGGAGAGAATGCGATAGATGGCATCGCGGTCGGCACCCGGCGGCAGGTCGCCGGCATCGATCTGGAAGTTGACCGCGATGCCGTCGCCCGGCGCGAGGTAACCGCCCTGTTGGTCGGCGGCGAACCAGGCATCGCCCAAGCCGCCCGCATCGAGAAAGGCGTCGAGGATTTCCCCGGCGGCATCGTCATCGATGTAAAGACCATCGGCGCCCGCGTAGAGCAGATAGTAAAGGCGACGGCTCCCCGCCAAGCCGGTCACCGTGTGCTGGTCGTTGTCGGTGTCGCCGGAAAAGGTGTGATCCAAGCCCGGCGAATCCTCGACGATCACCATGTGGTTCACCGAGGGATCGGGGGCGGGGAAGGTCGGGTCGAGCGCCCCCCACACGCGCTTGATGAAGGCGCGGTAGCGGCGCGAACCGCGCTGAGTTTCAAGCACGGCACCGTCCACCGAGCCGCCGCCATCCGCGCCGAGATTCCCGCTGATATCGAACGCATCGATGCCGCCGAGATCCGCCGCGAAGACCCACCAGCCCGCGTATTTCCGGGTGAAGTAAGCGCCGTTCGACCCCACGTCGTCGGAGGCGATGACGCGCCCGTCCGAATAGGGCAGGTCAAAGGCGAGGTCGGTGCTGATGAAGTTGCCGCCATCATACATATCGTCGCCGCCATCGATGATCGCATTGCCGGCGACCCCGTCGGTGAACAGATAGGCGGACGGGATCGCGGCGCGGACCGCCGCGTTGTTGCCGTCGAGGTTGGCGAGGAGCGTCGCCAGATCCGGGATCGTCGGGTCGTCGATCTCCGCCAGCCACGCCAAACCAAGGCTCCCGAGGTTATCGATGGCGACCTGCGCGACCGTCGAGCCGCCCGGGTTGAGCACCACGCTGATCTCGCCGGGGTTGGTGGCAATGTTAGGCTCGCCGAGCAAGCCGCCGAGCGCCAGCGCCCGGAACCCGGCGCGCCCCGCATTGGCGAGCGCCGCGATTTCTTCGGCGGTCAAGGCACGCGCCCACTGCCCGAATTCGTCGAGCGTCCCGGCGAACGCGTCCGCCGCCGCGCCCTCTGCGCGGAAAAGCGTGAGCGCCGAGCCGCCGGCGACCTCTGCCCCGGGCGGGAGCGCGCGAGCTTCATTCCCGTAGCTGGCTTCGATGCCGTTAACGAAAAGCCGGGCCAGCCCTGCGGCGCGGTCGAGGACGAGGGCGAGGTGCGCCCATTCGCCGGGGCGGAATTCGAAAGCCACTTACGGCGAGGCATTGCGCGCGATCCACGTTTCGCCGCCCGCCGCGCCGAACGCCGCGAATTGCCCGCCGGAAATCCCGACGTGCCAGCCATCGCCGATGCCTGGTACTTCGGCTCCGCCCCTTTGCCCGCGATGATTTGCAAAGCGCCCGCCGGGGCGCGGTCGGCGCGCACCCACAGCGCGGCGGTAAACGATCCCGCCGCCGGGTCCGCCGCCGATTCAAACGATGCCGCGCGCCCGCCCAGCGCGTTGCTCAGACCTTCCGCCGCGCGCGCGGCGGTGAATTCGAACCCCGCCCCTAACAGATGCCCGTTCTGCGGTGGCGCGACGTAGTCGAACAAAACGCTGCCGGATCGGTGCCGGTCGCGGAAGCGACGTCGAGCGGCGCGTAGATTTCGAGGCCATCGAGGATGCCGGCCGCCGCCGATCCGCCGGGTGCGCCTGGGTCGGTCCCGGCGAAAGCACTTCATCGCGGTCGCCCGCCGAATCGCTATCGCTGTCCCCCACCCTCGGATTGGTGCCGAGCCGCTCCTCGTCCGCATTGGTCAAGCCATCCCCATCAAAGTCTCCGTCCCCCGATTCGCCCAAGCCCGAGAAGTGGGTGAACTCCCACCCGTCATCCAAGCCGTCGCCGTCGGAGTCGGCGAAGCCCGAGCCATCGAGCCGCAGCACCGAAGTGCCCGCCTCCCCCGCCGGTGCGATCGACAACGCGGCGTCGCCGAGCGCAAAGTGCCAGAGGGCGAAGTCATCGATGGCGGCGGAAGCCGCGCCGGCGACCAGCGGCTCGAAGCTGCTCAGGAATCCGGCGGGCAGCGGCGCGGCGGCGAAGGGCGCGCCGTCGAGCGAAACGAAAATCTGCGCCGCGGCAGGATCGATGATCCCAGCGGCGTGGTGCCAGCGGTCCGGCTCGACTTGACCGGAATGCTGCGCGGAGGCTCCGCCCGCATTGAAGAGTAGTCGGCCGGCGCTCACCGCCAGCGACCACGCGCCGCCTTTCGACGCCAAGATGGCGCCCGCTGCCGCATCATCGACGCGAAACCAAAACGCCACCGTCAGCGGACCGATGCCGGGATCGCCCAGCGCGCCGTAGCCGACCGCCCCGCGCAAGGCGGTGCCGATCTTGCCCGGCACGGCGGTGCCAAACGCGCTCGCCCCCGGCGGACCGAAGGCGTTGGGGACCTCCGGCAGAAGCGCGGGATTTTCCATCGCGCTGTAGAGCGCCAGCCCATCGGCGGGCGGCGGCGAGCTGGCGGGCAGATTCGGGTCGCTGCCGAGCGCGAGTTCGTCGCTGTCGCTCCGCCCGTCGTCGTCGCTGTCGGCGAGCTTCGGGTCGGTTCCGAAGACATTGATTTCCACCGCGTCGCCGATGCCGTCCCCGTCGCTGTCGGCGAGGCGCGGGTCGGTGCCGGTCGCATCCACCTCCGCGCCGTCGAGCAATCCGTCGCCGTCCGTGTCGCCATTCAGCGGATCGGTGCCGAGCGCGACTTCCTCGCCGTCGTCCAAGCCATCGCCATCCGTGTCGTCGCGCGACGGATCGGTGCCGCGGTCGAATTCCTCGCCGTTGGTCAAGCCGTCGCCGTCGCCATGGTCGCCCGCGCCTTGCGCCAGGCTCCCGGCAAAATACCTCGCCTCCCAATAGTCCGGCAGCGTGTCGCCATCCGAATCGAACGGCTCCGCCTCGCCCGGCGTCCCGCCGACCGCGATGCTGGCGTGCCAGGCGGCGGCATCGCTTGGATCCGGCGTGTTTGGTGGGTCTGTTAGGGTCAGGCTAAAGCCATCGCCGTCCGCCGTCTCGGGCCAGGGCGCGCGGTCGTTGTAGCGGAGCGCCAAGACGGGATCGCCCGCCGCACCGGCGAGGGCGAGCGCTTCGCCGCCGTTGTTCAAATTGGTGCCGTTGGCGAATTCGCCGATCACCTTGCCCGCCGCCGCCGCGCCATAGCGCGCTTCGAACGCGGCGGCGTTGGAGACGATCAAGGCAAATTCACCCGCCCCCAGCGTGGCGGCGGGAAAATCAAAATCGATGCCGTCGGCGAATCGCATGCCGGTGAGATCGACCGGCTCGGCGCCGAGGTTTTGGATCTCGACGAACTCGAAATCCGACCCCGCCGCACCCGCCGCCTGTTCCTCCGGCGTGGCGGGCGGCAGCG
>JAWLBD010000082.1:0-17248 GCA_041395145.1 Verrucomicrobiales bacterium
GCGGCTCGCTGGCGACGAGCAGATCTTCCTCCGGCGTCGGCTCTAGCGCGAAGCCCTCCCAAAGCCCGCCGCCGAGGTTGACCGGGTAGTTGTCGCGAAATCGATGCAGGTCATCGTCGGTCCACTCTGGCAGCGGCGGCAACCCGTATCCATCAACCTGATCCTCCTCGCTGCCCCCGTCAGAGGTTTCATCCGCCCCAAAGGCACCCGCCGACGCGAGGACCGCCGCCGCTGCGAGGGCGGTGGCGAGCCGCGGGCGCAAGTTGATCGGGCGGAGCGACAACATCGGGCGGATTCTAATACGGAGTCTGCGGGGTTAGGGCGGGCAACGGCGTGCCCCCGCCAGGATCGGCGCGCCATTCTTCGGGCGGCAGCGCCCGCGCTCCCTGAGCCGGATTGCCCTCGGGCGATTCGCCAACTCCCCAGGGGGCAGGCACCGCTTTGCCGCGCCGCCGCAGCAGCCGGGAGAAAGCGGCGATGATCTCCGAAACGCCGGACCGGATATCCCCGTCGACGAAACTCGGGTAGCCCTCCTTGAGCACGCTTTCGAGATCGGATTCCGAAACGACAGCGTCGAGCAGGTAAGAAACCGTCAGGCAGGCCTGCATCGAGCCGACATCCACCACCAGCAGCGCCCCATCCTGCATCTCCACCCCGGCGCGCTCGCCGCTCAGCGAGGCCCGGTTGAGCAGCCAAAACCCAAACTGCCGCACGCTCGCCATCGCCGGCAACGCCCCAAAATACACCGCGAAAAAGAGCTGCGGAAACTGCGCTTGGAACTCTGCAACCTCCCGCAACAGCTCCGCACGCTCTCCCGCCCGCAGGCAGTCCGCCGCGTCGGTCACGACTTCGAGCGACAATTCGTCGTCGCCAAAATCGGCGTCGATCCGCGCGAGCGAGAACCCGCAGGCTCCGCACGCGGATTCGCCATCTGCGATGGTGGTCAGGCAGCAGGGGCAAGTCATCCGGCTGATAGCGCGTGGTGGTTAGGAAAACTTAATTATTTCACGATTCGCGCCCTTTGACAATAGCCGGTTTTCGCTTGGGTTCGGTTTTCGCCGGGAAGGGGCGGCGCGAGGTCACGCCGGTCGCCCCTGCCGCCGATGACAAAGCGGCCATCCTGTTACAAGGGCTTGAGCCGATGCGCGTTGGGCGATAGCTTTCAGCCCCCCCAAAAAAAACTCGCGCTTCCTCCCCCAACGCATCCCCGCATGAGCGACCACAACATCCCCGGCTATACCCTCGACTCCTTGATCGGCGAGGGCAGTTGCGGCCTTGTCTATCGGGCGACCTACCAGGGGCAGTATCCGCGCTGCGTGAAGGTCTTTAAGGCGATGGCGGTGAACCGGCAGTTGCTCGGGCAGAGCCTTGCCCGGATGTTCCGCGAGCCGCCGCACGAGGGCATCGTCGATCTCTACCAGTTCGATTTGAACCACCGCCCCGCCTATGTGGCGACCGGTTTTCTGGGGGACAATGCCCCGACGTTGGAGGACTATGTCGGGCGGATGGAGGAGGACGACGCCTGGCTGGTGCTGGGCAAGATCGCCGACGCCGCCGGGTATCTGCACAAGTTCGGCGTGCCGCACTGCGGGCTAAAGCCGAGCAACATCCTGATCGACGGCAGCCCGGACAAGCCGAAGCTGACCGACTTCACGCAGGGTTTGCTCGCCGGGCTGCACCACATGGAGATCGGCGACCAGCCCTACTACGCCGCGCCGGAGCAGATCGAAAATCCCGACGGCATCCTCGACCGCCGCGCACAGCTCTGGGACGTCTACGCATTCGGCGTGGTCGCCTATCGCCTGATCACCGGCCGCTTCCCGCGCGGCGATGACTTTGTCCGGCAGATCGAACAGCGTGCGGCGGCCGGCGCGATGCTCTCGCTAGAGCCGCGCGACTTCGCCGCCGTCGCCCGCTCCCAGCCCGGCATCCGCTACCGTCGGAAGCGCCGGACGAATGGTGCGCCCGCAAGCGCGCGGTCGCCGAGCAATGCCTGTCGCTCGAGCCGATGGAGCGCCCCGCTGACCTGCGCGACGCAGCTCGCCGCATTCGCCAAGATCGAGGCGGACCGCGAGCCTCGCCTCGGTCTGGGACAAAGTGCGCGCCGAAGAGCAGGCGAAGCATGACGAGGTCGCCCGCGGCGAGGCCAACGTCGAGAAAGAACGCAAGAAGGTCGCCTTCAAGCTGTGGCTGGCGCGGGCGGCGGCGCTGGTCCTGCTGCTGGCGCTATGCGGCGCGGCGGGCTGGGGCTACCTCACGCTCCAGCGCGCGGAGAAGGCGGAGAAGGCGATCGGCGACAACCAGGCGGACTACGAAAAAGTGATCGGCGAAAAGGACGCCAAGATCGCGGCGGAGATCGCCGACGCCCAGAAGGCGCGCGCCGACCGCGACGCCGCCTATGCGAGCCTCGGCGAATCCCAATCCATCGCCGACGGATTGTTCGACCAGATCGCCACGGTCCGCCTGCCGGGCGATCCCGGCTATCGCGAGCGGAGCGAGATCCTCGGCGACTCGCTCGCCTACTACCGGGCGCAGTCCGCCGCGCTGGCGGAAGGCGGCACCGATTTTGAAAAGGCGCGGACCGCCTACAGCATCGCGCAGCTCGAACTCGCGCTGGCGCGCCGGCCTCGGAGGCCGGTGGAGCGTCGGCGAGGCGCGGTCGAAGCTGGATGCGTTTTTGAAAGCGAACCCGGAGCACCCGGATGCGGCGCTCTACCGCGGGCGGCTCGCCGATTGCAGCGAGCAGCTCGCCGCCGCCAACCTGCGCGCGGGCAAGCCTGGCCGGAAGCGGCGGAGGACGCCCGGCGCGCCATCAAGCACCTGGTCCGCCCGCCGGCGGACGACGACAAGCGGCGCTCGCCTACCTGCATTACCAGCTCGGGTTGGCGGAGCGCGAGTGCCGCAACCACGAGGACGCCGCCGCCGCGCTCGCCAAGGCAGAGGCCGCCTTCGCCGCGCTGACCGGCGCGGAATCGCCCGGCATCGGCGATACCTTCACCTCGCGCTCTCCCGGCAGGGCAGGGCTTCACCGCCGCCGATCAGGGCGACGCCGACGCCGCGATGAAGTTCCATCTCGCCGCCATCGAAGACTTCCTCAAACTCCCGAAAGAGCACCCGCGCCGCGAGGAATTCCAGTTCCGCCTCGCCCTCAGCTACGGCGCGCTAGGCGATCTCATCGGCGTGACCCAGGATCTCGGGGAGGCGGTCAAGGCGCACAACCTCGCCCAATCGATCCTCGAAGACCTCGTCCGCAGCGGCTCGGACAACACCGACTATTACTACCACCTGCCCGCCGCTACGGGCAGGTCAGCGACTTCGAGCGCGACAAAGGTCGGTCCGCCGACGCGCTGAGCGTAGCCGCCGCGCCGATGCATTCCTCGAAGCAATCGTCAAACGCGCGCTCAAAAACGCGCGCTACCGCCACGCCTGTATTTCGTGAAAAAGGAAGGCTCTGCCAGCTTCTCATGGACGACGGCAAGGACGCTGAAGCCGTCCAGACCTGCGAGTATGGCGCCAAGCTGATGGACTCGCTCGGCGAAGCCGCCGCCGCCAACGACGAGCAGCGCGCCCACGACTACGCGGTGACCGCTTACCGCCCCTACGGCATGCTTCCTAATACCTGCGCGAAGCCGCCGCCGACAAACCCGAGCCGTCACCGCCTTCAAAATCAATCGCCCACTGGTGAGCGCCGCCTCCGCCGACCCCGCGACAACGCCGACGTCGCCGAAGACCGGCGCAGCCAAGAGCGGCTCAAGCGGCGGTTGGCAGTGAAGCCCCATCGGGGCAGCGGCATCGCCAAGAGGGCGCCATGAATCCCATTTTCCCCTCTTGGGAGGAGCGAGTGGTGGGGCAGCGGGTAGCGGAATTTCCTCCGATCGTTTTTCCCCGGCGGCAGGGCGGCTATCACAAACCCGCTAGCTGGACTTCGGCGGTTTGCCCTCCAGTTCGGCGGTTCCTTGCTTCCTTCTATCCATCGGGAAACACGCCCTGCTCGGGCGGTCGATTCGCGCCCTTGGTTTTCGCCTTCAGCCTGCCCGAATTTCTGCGCCTTTATTGGCTACGGCTTGAGCGCCCCTTCGATTTCAAGCGCAGGTCCGCGAGCGCCGTCTTCATCCGCCGCACGCGGACCGCGACGAGCGGCTGGAGCGTGACCGCGATCCGGCTACGCCGGCTTCGGCACCATGAAGCGGTCCCACGTTTTGCCGCCAGCAATCGCGGTATCGAGCCGGATCGGCAGGATCGACGCCGGTGAGCTGGGCGAGCTTGAGCAAGCCGGGGCTGGATCTGCTCGGCGGGACTGGCGGGTCCGTCCGGCGTGATCGCGACATCGTAGCTTACCAACCAGCGGCTTCAGCCTCGACCAACGCCGCCGCGCCGCGCTCTGCTTCTACTCGCCCTTGGCGCTGCTGCCGCGCACGGCGGCGACCCTGAACTGCCCGATCGAGGCGGCGAGGAAATCGCCGTCACTTGCTCGCGCTGGTCAGCACCGCGCCCGAGCGCCCGGCGAGGAACCGGCGGTAGGCGAGCGGCGCGGTGAACACCCGGTTGTGCCAGAACGCCCAGATGACCGGCTCCGACCTCGGCGATCCGCCATCCCGGCGCGGTCGTCGCATTCAAACTGGAGCGTGCATGCCGACGCCCCGGATGACCGAGGCGATGGCGAACCTGGCGGCGCGCGTCGAGGCGGCGTCTTCCAGGCGCCCGGCTGGCCCGGCGGCGGCTTGGGGCGATCAGTTCCCGACATTCGGTTCGGTGCGTTCGGCGGTGGCGCGCGGCCAGTCGTCGGAGCGGAAGCACGAGGCGGGGAGCAGCGCGCGGTTGATCGTGTCTGCGCCGACCGGGCCGGCTTCGCCCAGTGCGTAGCGGACCGCGACCGGCGCGGGCACGTCCGGGCAGGTGGCGACCACCGTCTTGCCCTGCACTTTCGCCTCGGCGAAATGCCAGACTTTGTCCTCGCTTTGCCGACCTCGAAGTATCGGAGCGGTCCTTGCTCGCGCGCCGCCAACTCGTCGGCGTGATCGAAGCCGACCACCGCCTTGCCGCCCTCGAATTTCGGCTCGCGGAAAAGCGGGACTGGCAGACCGTGATGTCGGGCACCTGATAGTCATTTACCAGCGCCCAGCGGGCGAGCTTGGCTTCTACCGACATCCTGCTTGTTCTTCGGGTGGATGTCGCGCCTCCTCGCCGATGTCGTTGATCACCGCCATGCCGGTGTTCGCCAGCGCCAGCGTCATGAGCTGCGCCTCTGCAGCTCGACCCACGGGTCATTCTGGGCGCCCGCCTCCGGCGTCGGCGCTTTGTAGTTGGCGAGCTGGACGAAGTAGAACGGAAATCTCTGCCCGGCACGCCGGAGTGCCCCCGCGCCCCACTGCGCGCGCCAGTCTTTGATCATCGCCGGAAAGATCGCCTGATACTGGACCGCGCGGTCCTCGTTCGACTCGCCCTGATACCAGATCGCGCCCTTGATCGCGTAGTCCGTGATCGGCGCGATCATCTGGTTGTAGATCGCCGCCGGGCAATGCCGGTAGGTATTCGGCGGCGCGGCGGGAGCCGGCGGGCGCACGTTCTTGTCGGCCGCGCGCGCCTCTTTGTAGGCAGCGGGGATTGTTTGGCGTAGCGTTCCTTGTCCTTCGCGGGATCGTAGTTGGCGAGCGCCTCGTCCCACGGCTTGAGGACCGGCGCGGCGGCGGGTTCGGCTTCTAGCGCCTCGCGGCTGGTCCACGCCTCGCTCCGCGTGCCGCCCCACGACGTATTGATCAATGCGACCGGCACGCCGAGGATGTCGTGCAACTGCTTTCCAAAGTGGTAGCCCACCGCCGTGAACCCCGGCACGCTGTCCGGCGAGCACACCGCCCACGATCCTGGCAATCTTCCCCGAGCGCCCGGCCGTCGTCCTGTCGACGGCAGTGCCGATCCCCGGATGATCCGCCGCCTTGATCTCCAGATCGGCATCCTTCACCTGCCCCACGCTCCACTGTATGTTCGACTGCCCGGGAGCAGACCCACACCTCGCCGACCAGCACGTCTTTCACCGCAATGGCGTTGCCCGCCCTGGCGATCGCCATCTCGCGTCCCTCGGCAGAGGCTGCCATCCCATCCAGCGTCACCTGCCAGCGCCCTCGCCATCCGCCTTCGCCTTTTTCTCCTGCCCGGCAAAGGAAACAGTCACCTCCTCGCTCACATCCGCCCACCCTCAAACCGCGCACGCCGCCTCGCGCTGAAAAAACACATATGGTCGGCGAAGATCGATGGCACCTTGACCCGCCCGGCGGGGAAGGCGGCGATCTGGGCGAGTATGGCGGAGAGCAGTGAGTCGTCATGGAAGTGGGTTGTATTTATGTGCCTGAGTTTCGACAGGACTGCCGATGCTCAACGGGTTTTCGGCGGGCAGATGCATTTTCCGCCTCGCGAAAAAATCGGCGGAATCTGGGAATAAGCGCGTATGCCGCGCCTTCATCGGAAATCACCTGACACGACTATGATATCCTCCATCGAATCCACCCACGAAGGCAGCGGAGACGGCGACGTGCCAGCGCGGCTCGAGCCAGACCGCTGGGTCGAGCAGCATGGCGAGGCGATGCGGGCGTATGCGCTGGGCTTCGCGTGCGCGACCCAGACCGCCGCCGATCCGTCCAAGAAGCCTACGCCGCTGCGATCAAGTCAGCCCCGAACTTCTGTGCACGCAGCACAGAGCGGACGTGGCTGATCGGGATTCGAAAAACAAGGTGCTCGACCACTTCCGGCTACCAGTCTCGGGATGCGCGGGTTCTTCGCCGTCCCGCGCTCGCCGACGACGCTGAGGGCGGCACCGATCCGCTCGAGCGCGCTGCGTTCGAACGCGAAGATTGGGCAGCGCGGCGGACGCGTTGGGGCGCAAGAATTCTGGGAGGCGCTGTAAGGCGGCTTCGCCCGGTTGCCGAGCGTTCGGCGGAGGCGTTCGTGCGGCTGCGAGATCGACGGCGACGCCGGCCATGACGTGAGCGCACCGCAGACGTGACGCCCGGAAAACCTGTGGGTCATCCGCCACCGGGCGCGGAAAGATATTCGCGAGGCGCTCGTCGAATTCGCCGCTTAATTGGACTCATTTCCAAAAACAATGGCGGGAATCGACAGCCTCAAAACGCTGTTTTGTTTCAGCTGCCGATCCGCCCACGAGCATCGGCGCGCTCGTTCCCCAAAACATTACCGTCGATCAGCGTCGATCAGCGGTTGCAAACCATTCTGCCCCGCCTTTCCGCTCCCCCGGCAAGCAGGCTATAGCCAGACCAAAAGCTTCTACAAAGAACCGCTGATGAACGCTGATGTCCGCTAATGAAGATTGGTCGATAGCCGCTGGCGATTCGGGGGCGCGATACCCATCGCCCGAACTTTCACACGTCCGGCTACTCTACTCGTCGATCCACTCACGAGCATCGGCGCGCTCGTCTCCCAAAACATTAGCGCCGATCAGCGTCCATCAGCGGTTGCAAAACCATTCTGCCCCGCCTTCTGCCCTGCAAGCAGGCTAGCTAGACCAAAGCCGGCAAAAGAACCGCTGATCCACGCGATGTCCGCTAATGAAGATTGGTCGATAGCTTAAGGGCGATTCGGGGGCGCGATACCCATCGCCCGAACTTTCACACGTCCGGCTACCTACTCGTCGATCCACTCACGAGCATCGGCGCTTCGTCTTCCCAAAACATTAGCGCCGATCAGCGTCGATCAGCGGTTGCAAACCATTCTGCCCTGCCTTTCCGCCCCCGCAAGCAGGCTAGCTAGACCAAAGACGGCAAAAGAACCGCTGATGAACGCTGATGTCCGAAGCACGAAGATTGGTCGATGTTACGGGCGATTCGGGGGTTCCATACCCATCGCCCGAACTTTCACAAGTCCGACTACCTACCATGATCCGCTTTTAGCGCAGCGGCAGCGCTGTAGCTGAATTTGAAAATTCAGACGCCTGGCTGGCGGTGCTCGCTTCGCAGCGAAGACGGCGGCGCGCCTGTTCACCAAAACATTACCGCCGATCAGCGTCCATCAGCGGTTGCAAAACCATTCCTGCCCCGCCATTCCGCTCCCGCAAGCAAGCAGGGTAGACCAACGCCGCAAAAAGAACCGCTGATGGACGCTGATGTCCGCTAATGAAGATTGGTCGATAGCCGCATGGGCGATTCGGGGTTCCATACCCATTGCCCGAACTACAAGTCCGGCTACCCGCTTCGCGATCCGCTTTTAGCGCAGCGGCAGCGCTGTAGCTGAATTTGTGAAAATTCAGACGCCTGGCTGGCGGTGCTCGCTTCGCAGCGAAGACGGCGGCGCGCTCGTCTCCCAAAACATTAGCGCCGATCAGCGTCCATCAGCGGTTCCAAACCAATCCGCCCATGCATTCCGCTGCCGAAACAGGGCGCTTCAACCCGGCAATTCCCGCAACGGCTATCGGCAATCATCTTAATCTACCGGAGATTGCACAGGATGCGAGAATACGAATCCGTTGCGGTTCTGTCCTTCAGTTTCATTCACACCCGCGCGGCGTTGAATGCTCGACATCGCCCCGCCAAGGTGCTTCGATAGGCGAACGCCCTCGCCACGCCTGTCCCGATGCCCGAAGAAAAATCCGCTCCTGATTCGCCGACGCCGCCCCCCGGCAAGCTGCAAAGCTCGCTGCCCCATTTCTTCGCGCAGGAATCGGAGGGCGAATTGCTTTGCCACCGGCTGCTGGAAGATGCGCTGGAGGCGCGCGCCACCGACATCCATATCGATCCGACGATGACCGGCTATCTGATCCGGTTCCGCATCGATGGCGTGCTGGCGGAGGTCGCGCGGATCGAGCGCGGCTACGGCGAGCGGCTGGTCAACCAATTCAAAACCGAATCGGGGATCGATCCCGGCGCGGTCATCACGCCGCGCGCGGCGCGCCACACGCACCGGCTCCACGGGCGCGAGCTAGACACCCGGGTCACGCTGGCGCCATGCATCAGCGGGCAAAAGCTCGCGATCCGGATGCTCGATCCCGAGCAGGTCCGCCACCGGCTGGGCGACCTGGGGCTGAGCGACGACGGGCACGCCAAGATCGGGCGTTGGCTGGCCTCGCTCAACGGCATGTTCCTCGTCACCGGCCCGACCGGCAGCGGCAAGACCACCACGCTCTACGCCCTGCTCCACGAGCTGGCCTCCCGCGACCGGCACATCCTGACGATCGAAGACCCGGTCGAATACGAGGTCGACGGCATCAACCAGATCCAGGTCGATGCCCGCCACGGCCTCGACTTTGCCGAGGGGCTGAAGGCGATGCTCCGGCTCGACCCCGATTATCTCATGGTTGGCGAAATGCGGGACGCGGAGTCGGCGGCGGTGGCGGCGCGCGCCGCGATCTCAGGCCACGTCGTCCTCAGCACGATCCACGCGCGGGATTCGGTGAGCGCGGCGACCGCCTTGGTCAACCTCGGGCTGTCGCCGCACCAGATCGCGGTCAGCCTCGCCGCCGTGGTCAACCAGCGCCTCATCCGCCTGCTCTGCCCGCATTGCAAACGCCGCACCTCACCCACCGCCCAGGACAAGGAATGGCTGGACGCGGCGGGTCTGGAAATGACCGGCGAAGCGTGGGGGCCGCTCGGCTGCGAAAAGTGCAAGGGGCTGGGCTATCACGGGCGCACCGGATTGTTCGAGATCTGGCACCTCGAAGAGTCCGATTACGCCTTGATCCTTGGCGACGCCGACGAGCGCACGCTGCGCGGGCACCTCGCCAAAGCGGGGCACCGCCGGCTGGTCGATGAGGGCATGGCCGCGGTCAAGCGCGGCATCACCTCGCTGGCCGAAGTCCGCCGGGTCGTCGCCCTGCAAGGCGCATAGGGGCATTGACAGTTTGGGCGCAAACCGCTTGAATCGAATTCACACCGGATGGCGCCGCTTTCGCCCCCCGCGAGGGGCGATTCGCATAAGACTGCTTCCGGCACCCTTCGACGAGCCTCTATCGTCATAGCCGCAACCCCCACCCGATTTCCCCCCGTGCCATCCGACAGCGAGCCATCCAGCGCTGATCTCCGCCCATCGGCGACATCCGCCAACCTCATCCGCGTTTCTCTGGGGATCATCTATTTCCACTTTGGCTACCTGAAGTTCTTCCCCGACCTATCCCCGGCGGAGGTGCTGGCCGGATATACCTCGCAGATCCTGTGCGGATACAGCCTCGATTCGGCGACCGTCCTGTTGATCGTCGCCGTGTTGGAATGCGTGATCGGGCTGGGATTTCTGCTCAATGTCGGCATGCGGTGGGTGGCGCTGCTCTTTTTCTTCCACATGGCGGCGACGTTTTTGCCGCTCTTTGTCCTGCCGGAGTTCGCCTTCAAATTCCCGCCCTTCGCCCCGACCATCGAAGGGCAATATATCATCAAAAATCTCGTCCTTGCCTCCGCCGGGTGGGCTGTCTTCAGCCCCCATTTTCGCGGCTTCCGCCTGCCCTTCTCCCGCCAAGCGCAGCCTGCAGGCGATGCTCCCCAACCCTCTCCAGCACCATGAAATACCTGCCCAACCTAGCCCTGACCGCCTTCGGCGTCGCCGGGATCGCCTACGGCATCCACGCCTCCTATCAGAAATACCAAGGCACCGACCTGAGCCGCGTGCCGTCGCGGCTCGCCGCCGGGGCGGGCGCATCGTCCGACGCCCCGGCTCCGGCGCAGGTCCAGGCAGCGGCGATCACCCCGGGTACCAACCGGGACCGGGCGGAGCCGACTACCAAGAAGCGACGCCCGCCAAATTCGTCCGCCCAAAGACGACCGAGCCGACCACCGGCGAACTAAAGCTCTATCCCTCGCTGCAAAAAGGGATGCGCACGCCCTTCGACCTGTGGCGATACTACGGGCGCGGCACGACTTCGTTCACCTCCCCGGAGCTGCCGATGCGCTGGGACCAGTGGATGGACTTTCACCGGAAGCAGAAGCCGAAGCTGATGGATGACGTCCGCAGCTACATGGAAAGGCGATTCGACCTGAGCGGCGATGCCATCCCGGGGCAGACGATGTCGGGCGGCAAGCCGGTCATGAAAGGCCCGGTCGCCCGGCTGCCGGAGGAGGTCGCCAGCTATGAAGAACTCGGCAACCTCTCGGCCGCCGAGATCCTCGAGCGCGATCTCTTCCCCTACAAGCCGATCGCCCACCCGATCCAATCGACCGCCCACATGGTCTTCCCCGACTCGTGGATCGAGGCGCACCCGACCCACGCGCGCATCGACGTGGACCACGACTTTCCCGACGCCTATTTGCCGGAGTTCCCCGCCCCGCTTTTCCTCACCACGCACAAGGAACTCGGCGATGTGACCAACGGCCGCGAGGTCACCCTCGATAACTTTTACGAAATCTTCGACGGGCTGCTCACCCCGGAGCAGATGGAGGGGCTGAAGGAATTGCTCCGCCCGTCGCCGACGACCTGGTTCAACCACACCAACCACCGCGTGACCGCCCTGCCCAGCAAGGGCGTCGCCTGCTTCGACTGCCATGTCAACGGCCACACCAACGGAGCCTTCGAACTCGGTCCCGACTCGCGCCCGAACATGGCGCGCCTCCGCGTCGACACCCCGACGATGCGGGGCAACTACAACCTGATGCAGCTTTCGTCCAAGCGCTCGATCCGCAGCATGGATCACTTCTCCGAGGTCGAGGAATACTTTGACGGCGACCCGGGCATGCAGCAGGCGATCGGGCCGCGCGCGGTCAAGCGCGAGGTCACCAACCGGATGGCGGATTTCAACGCGATCATCGACAACCCGCCCGCGCCAAAACTGGATCCGCTCATGCGCCTGATCCCCGAGCTGGCCAACGAATCCGAGCTGCGCGGCGAAAAGCTCTTCCACGGCAAAGCCCAGTGCGCCGCCTGCCACTACGGCCCCTCCTTCGTCGATGACTACATGCATGACCTGCGCGTTGAACGCTTCTACCTCGGGCGCCCGGAGGGTCCGATCAAAACCTTCCCGCTCCGCGGCATCAAAGACACCCCGCCCTACCTGCATGACGCTAGCTGCCCGACCCTCCACGACAGCGTCGAATTCTTCAACATCGTGCTCCAACTCAAGCTGACCAAACAGGAAAAAGACGATCTCGTCGCCTATTTGCTCTGCCTCTAGAAAATCAGAGGGGCGAGGGGCTAGGCGAAGTCATGCTAGCCGAGGCGACCCTCAGCCCCGCCTAGGCAACGGGAGTCCGAAGTCACCGCCGCCACACCCGCAATCGCCCGAACTGCGCGCCGCCACTGGCGGGCTGGACGCTGCGATAGGCGAGCGTCTCGGTGCCGTCGCCGTGGTAGATCGAAGCGGCGAAAACGAGGTGGTCGGCACCGCTTTGCCACACCTCCATTTCCCTGGAGATCTGCGCTTCGGCGACAGCATCGTCGGCGGCGAGATCGCGCCGGAAACGAAAGACGACATAGCGCCCCGGCGGCTCGGCGTTGGGGAACGCTTCGATCGTCGCCGCGACCGATCCGGCGCCGGAGGCAGGATCGGCATCGCTGGTCCCTAGGTAGTATTCGGCGATGGCGGCGAGCGAATCGCCATCATCGTCGGCGAGCGGATCACCGGAAAAGGGAGCGGCATCGCCCGCCCCCGGCGCGCCGCCGGGCAAGGCGCTGAGCCGCCAATTGGCGGGATCGCCGTGGTCCGGATTCGTCTCCGGGGCGATGAGAACAAGGCTGGGACCGCCGCCATCGGCAACCTCCGGCCAAGGCGCCCGGTCGTTGTAGCGGAAGCTGCGGATCTCCCCGCCGTCGGCACCGACGATCGCGATCGTCTCGCCGCCATTGTCGAGCGCGGTCAACCCCTGAAATTCGCCCGCCAACGGCACGCCGGGATAGGCGGCTTCGAAGCCGGCAGCCGACCGCGCCAAGACCGCGCGCTCCCCGGCATCGAGCGTGAAGCCATCCGGAAAGGCAAAGTCGATGCCGGCCGCAAAATGGACGCCAGTCAGATCGATGCTGCCCGCCGAGATGTTCGCCAACTCCAGAAACTCCGCCTCGTCGGTGCCGTCCGGGTTATACATGATCTCGGTCACCGCAAGGTTCTCGGGCGAAGCCGGCGTGCCGACGATATAGAATGCCTCGGTCACCGCCGACCATTCGCCGCCGCTCAACGCCCGCGCCTTGACCCGCCCGGTCTCCGCCAGCGGGATCTCGCCGCTGTAGATGATGCCCGCCTCCCCCATCGGGTCGCTACCGTCGGTCGTATAGTAGATTGTGCCCTGCGGCGCGGAGATCCCCACTGGCGTGCCGGGTGCGGCGACGCCGCCATGAGGGCTGAGCGCTGGCGCATCGATGCTAGGATAGAGATCCGCCGCGCGCAGTTCCGGGATGAAGCCGAAAGCGCTGCCCTCGTCGTGGATCGTCGGCAGATAGTGGTCGACCACATTGTCGCGCTCGACCAGCCACGAATCCTCGCGCGTAAAGTAGATCGGCGAATGCGGCGCCGATGGGTAATTGTCGTGGTCTAGATTATCGAGCGGCGAGGGCTGACCCGGCGTGTTGCCGTAGGGCGTGCTCGCCTGCGTGTCGCCCCAGCGCGCCGACTCGGCGACGATCGCCTTGTCGATCCAGCCAGCGACCTCGAGGTAGCGCGCTTGGCTTTCGCCGAGGCTGAGCGCGCCGCCGTTGAAAAGATGGAGCCGCACCCGGTCGGCGAACCGCAGCCGGAAACCGGCATTGGCGCGTAGCTTCTGGAAGAGCTGCCCGGCACCCCGGCTATCGCCGTAGCGGTTCCAGGTGAACTTATCCAAGACGATCTCCTGGTCCCAGGCGAAAAACCGGAACTTGCCGTCGCCGGAGGTTTCGTTCGCCGCCGCATAGCCGTTGTGGTGCGGCCAGTCCTCGCTGTCCGCGTAGAGGTGCAGGATCATATAGTCGATGAAATTATCTATATCGAGGTAGCCCTGGATCTCGGTGTAGCCCGCCGCGCTGGACGCATCGATCGCCATCATCTGAGTCCAGCGCGGTCCGGGCGAGGCGAAATCCTCGTTGATCTCCCAGTCCGCCTTCTCCCCGCCAAGGTGGGCTGCAAAGAAATCGTCCTCCAGCCGCTCGGTCAAGTTATGCAACCCAAAATAGAGACCATCGACATAGAGATGCACGAAGTTGCCGTAGCTGGACGGCTGCCCCATATCGCGCAGCGACTCCTTCATCCAAACGTCGCGGAAATACTGCGAGTCATTCGGGCGATAGCGCGCGGTATCCCAGCTCACCAGCCCCCAACTGTCGGTGAAGCACGCGCGGAGAACCAGCTTGTTGAATCCCCTGACCGGCGACTCCGTGAAGAGCGGGTAGTCGAGCTTCGCCGGACCGACCCCCGAACTAAACGTGACGCGCAGCGAGTGTTTTTGCATCCGCCACGGGCGGCGGCTCGAGTTGCCATGCACCTCGATTTTGCAGTCCTCTTGAAACCCCGGCGAACCATCCGGCAGGATGTATTCCATCGAGCATTCCTTTTCGATCCGCGACTGGGGTATCGCGTAGATGCCGCTGCCGGGCGCGATGAATTCGTCACGATCCATCACGATGGAAACGCTCGGGATATCGAGCAGGGCGTCGCGGATGCTGTAGCCGGGCAGCGTATTGTCGGCCACGCGCGGGTCCATCTCGTAGTCGGCGGGCACAGTGCCGTTGCCTGCTCCGTCGTTGCTGTTGACCTCGCTATTGGTCCCCCAGTTATCCGGCCATCCGGGCGGGCTCGCCGGCTGCCGCGCCACATCATCGGCGAAGAGATACGTCTGCGTATCGGCGTCGGTGGGGATCCAGCCTGGGCGATAGGCGATCGCCCGCAGCGTCGCGGTCGTGCTGACCGCGATTTCGCCGCTATAGATTGTCCCCATTGTGGGCGTCGGCTTTCTCCCGTCCAAAGTATAGCGGATCTCCGCCTCCGGCGTCGCCGTGGTAATCGCCACGCTGAAAGGCGCGTCGTAGAATCCGCGGTCCACAGAAAATTCGGTGTCAGCCACCACGCCATCGAATCCGCTGCCATTCGCCGCGCCGGGCGTCGGCTGGTCGAAATATTTTAACGCGCCGCCGGTATCGAATCCGTAGGAAATGTCTCCGTGCTGCTTGGGGAACTCCGGTTCGAACGCCGCAGCGATCCCGGCGCCGCCCGGCTTGACCAGCCCGAGAAATTCGCCGCCCGCATCGAGACTGAAATTCGCGTGGTAGTTCCCCGCCGCGTCCTGGTAGTCGCCGAGCACCGCCCCACCCTGCTCTGGTGCGCTGGCGTAGATGACGAGATAGCCATTTCGCGGCACCGAGACAGCGGGAAAAGCCCATTTGGTCAGGTTACTTGGATTGTCGGTCAAAAAATATCCGTCCAGGCTAATCGGAACTCCGTTGGGGTTGAGTATCTCAACCCAATCGCTGGCCTCGCCGTCGCCGTCCCGATGCGCATTACGCCCGTCCGCCATGATTTCATTGATCCGCAGCGGCAGCGAATCGGGCTGTCCAGCACCGTGATAGCGAACGCTTTCTCGCCAGAATTCGCTGCCGGGATCGGTCGTTCGGACTGCACCGAAACCCCGCGCCGCTCGCGAAGCCGGACAGGTCTCCGGCGGAGACGAGTTGGTCGTAAACGTCCCGAAGAGCGCGTTGTGGGTGTCGCCCTCCCCGGCGGCGAGCGAGTAGGTAAAGGTGTCGCCGACCTCCGCGTCGGCGGTGGCCAGGGTCCCGACCGCAGCGCCGACCGGAGCGGACTTGAACGCGACCGTCGCGCTGATGTCGAGGTCGGAGGGGGCGGTCGGAATCGAAATCGGATCGCCGATTTCGAGCGCATTGAGGAAGACGTTGTGGGAAGGTCCCGCCGGACTTCCCGTCCGCGCCTCGATCACCGCCGCGCCGCTTGCGTCCGATCCGATCTCGAACGTGAGCGAATACTGCGCCAACGAGGATGGGTCAGCGCTGTTCCCATCGAAAGCGTAAGCGTTGCCGTTCCAAGCGGACCTTCGGGTTTGCGGGCTGCTTATGTCGAAAGACCAGATCGTTACCGGATACACGGCATTCGGGATTAGCCCGGAGATGGCGATGTCAAAGCCATCCGCCGCAGCGGTGCTGCCATTGGCAAAAACAAAATCGCGCCACAAATTACTTTCTGCGCCGCCCCCGCTAGTGGCACCCCGGTCCCGGGTATCGAGGAAGGCGGCACCCGCCGGTGCGAGGGAGAGCGTAAGTCCGCCGCCGAAGCTTTTCGACCAGGGCGATCCCAGATCGCTGTCCCCCTCGCCCAGCGCCTCCCAGCCTGCCTGCGTGATAGCCGTGGCGTTGAAGTCAATCCGGAGCGTGTAGGCACCAGCGGTCTGGCAATAGGCGGCGGCCGCCGCCCAACTGAGGGCGACCCATAGCGGGCGATTCAGGTTCATGGCAAATTAGGGGAAGGTCTATTTTTACCAAATCCCAGATATGTTTGAAAGCAGATAGTTCGGCCGGCAACAGGTGTCAGATCAGGGATTCTTCAGGTTCGGGCTGACTGATCCCCCACGTTATCGACAACCGATCACACCAACCTCTACCATGCCCTTTGCGCTTTGGCCTGCCCTTCCTGATGGTCCTCCGGGCAACCCACCACGGACGCTAGCACCCAATTCAACGCCGATCCGCCCGGGGATGTCCCACAGATCGTTAAAACTGGGTGGCTGCCGGCAATGGGTTGGGTTGGAGGCGATTGCAAGGGGGCGGCGGATGGATCGCCTTCTTTGGTCGCGACAAGGGAGCCGATGCCGCCGACCTCTTGATGGTCAGCCCGAGTTTCCGGAGCGTGGGTCAACGGACCGCACGCGCACCCTGGAGGAGATCCAGAAGATCGGCAGCCACCTTGCCCCCCATTTTAGGGCGGCTCAAATTTCCGGATCCAACCGCTAGCGCACCTCATACGGCGTTCGCCTAGGAAATCGCAATTCAAACGGATCCCTTTCCTCCCGCCCGCATTCCTACTCGCAAAGCCAGCGCCCCTCTGTGGCACCTACTCACGCCCGCGCGAGTCGATCCAGATCGTGACCGGACCGTCGTTGACGAGGGCGACTTTCATGTCCGCGCCGAATTCGCCGGTCTGGACCGGCTTGCCGATCTCCGCCGCGAGATCGGCGACGAACCTCTCGTAAAGCGCGATCGCCTTCTCCGGGCGGGCGGCGCGGATGAACGAAGGGCGGTTGCCCTTCTTCGTGCTGGCGTGAAGCGTGAATTGGCTGACGACCAGCGCTTCGCCGCCGATCTCGCCGAGCGCCAGATTCATGTGCCCGGCGTCGTCGCCAAAGATCCGCATCTTGGC
>JAWLBD010000083.1:0-17195 GCA_041395145.1 Verrucomicrobiales bacterium
ACGGCGGCACAGCCTTGTCGGCGGTGCCTTCGAGCTTCGAGAGGACCGCGCCGATGCTCGGCCAGCCGCCGGGGGGCGCGTTGCGTGGCGCGCGCCCGGTCAGGCACTGTTCGGCGTCGTGGCCGCCGTGCGCCCCGACCATCGAGCGGATGAAAACATAGCGGTCCGCGCGCTTGGCAATCTGCGGAAACAACTCCCCAATCTGAATGCCCGACACGTTGGTGTTGATCGCCTTAAACTCGCCCCGGATCTCGCTCGGCGCATCGGATTTGATATCCCACATGTCCTGGTGCGGCGGACCGCCCGCCAGGAAAACCATGATCACCGCCTTGTGGTTCAGCTTGTGTGGCTTGCCTTCAAGCGCCTCCGCCTGAAGGATTTGAGGCAACGACGCGCCGCCCAAGGCGAGCCCCCCGATTTTCAGGAAGCCACGGCGCGACATCCCGTCGCAAAAACGTTCTTGGTCTGATCCGAGGATGGTGAGCATAGATCTAAGAGAGTTTCGTATAATATAGCTTACCAAAACGAAACCGTCAGGGAAGATCTTTCCGCCGCCCCACTTTCCGCTGGATTCCGAAACCGGAAGGCGATGCCGAAAGCCCCTCACGGCGCGCAACGCCATTCCACTGCGATTCGATGCCGTTCGCCAAACAAAGAAAGCGCCACCCGCGATGGGGTGGCGCTTTCCGAAATTCTTGGCTCAATCCAGAAGCCGGCTAGGCGCGGCGGCGGAGGAGGAGCAAGCCGAGGAACCCGCCGAGGAGCAGAACGATCCGCGAGGGTTCCGGAATAATAACATTTGGTCCAGCGAGGTAACTTGCCAAAACCTGCTGGTCTGAAAGTGCAACATCATAAATTCGAAATTCGTCAAAGGTTCCGTCCAGTGACCCATCGGCAAGCCAATTTGAACGACCAAGCCATGTGTTGACGTCGTTGATATCAGAAAGGTTAAACGGAGCGACCGCATCGACGGTAAGATGTTGACCATCTCGCCAGTAATTCAGAATGCTGCTTCCCGGGGTCGAGTTATCAACCGAAACCGCAAAGTGAATCCGGTCTCCAAATATAGTCGTGTCGCCTGAATCAAAGGTCGCGATCCCACCCCCGCCGGATCCTCATTGCGCCATTCGATACGTTGAGAATTAAAATTGAGTACGTTCGTGGTAAGGCATCAGATAATCCAACCCTGAGCCACCGCCGCCGTTGGTGTCCCCAGGACCGGTGATTTCGCCTCCTTCGCTACTGCCGATGTCGAAGATTCTGGGCCAGTTGGTATTTCCGTCAATCGATACCCATCCTTCTAAGGTCACCTGGGTTTTAGATGAAATGAGACCGTTCGGGAGATCGATATACGTCCCACCCGAACCAACCGAATTCGGTGCCCCAGGCAAATCGATGCCGGTTCCCGTCGCCAAAGCTCCCGTTCCGCGAACAAGTCCGTTGGCTCCGCCAATCAGATCGATTACCACCGTGCCGTCAGGCGCCGCCCCGGCAACATTGTCGAAACTCCACCGGTGAACCGGCTTATCGTCCGGTCCAAAAAGACCCGGCAGCGCTCCGCCAAAAACGTAGTTCCCAACCTCCTGATTGTAGTTGGTTAATATCTGGGCGTCGGAGAGGACATCGCTATGCACCCGAACTTGACCGACATAGCCAGACAACTGCAACGATGGCTCAATCCCTGATCCAGTGTTCTGGGCGCCGACATTGATCGGGAATCCCGCATGGGTGTTGATGACGCCCGCGCCGAGAACTTCCGAGTTTTGGAGGACGCCATCCGAATAAACGCGGGTCGTGGTGCCGTCGTAGGAGTAGGTGAGGAGGTGCCATTCGGCCGCCGGTGCGCCGCCCGAGTCAGCCCAGCCGATATCGGGTCCCCCCAGTGACCAACAGCTCCGTAGGCTCCATGATTGCCGTAGTTGAAGGACATATTCGTGCCATCTCCGCCTCCGCGCCGCCCCCAAGTGACGAGCGATTCTTCACTGGCGATGTGGGGGTTGAAAACCCAAGCTTCAATCGTCGAAGTGCGGTCAAGCCCAGTGATCGAAGCCGGAGATGCTGGACCAGTAAAATACGAGTCCGTCCCATTGAAGTAGATCGCATTCGCGCCAGAGACCTTTGTCACTCCGGTGCCGGCGGAAAAATCCCCGAGCGTGCCATTGTTGACCCAAGTTCCGCCGGAGTAATTGGAGGCATTTAGATCGACCAAAAGGTCAGCATTACTTCGGAGCGGAGGAAGATGAAGGGGCAGTGACCGCGATCACTGCGGGGAGCAGAGAGAAGAGTCTGGGATTTCATAGCGATAAGCTGATAGTGATAGGGGTTTTGAGCCTATCCGTAAAGATTTTTTTTCCGGTTGGCATCTTTTTGGCTAGCCGCCGCGGGCTTGGTCATAGAGGCGCTGCCCCTCTTCCAAGTCCTTCGCTGAGAGAGACTTTTTGAGCGCGGCAACCTTTTCCGCCGCAGGGGGCAGTTCGCGCGCGGCGGCGAGGAACAAGGCGTAGGCGCGGGCGGGTCCGCCGGTCCGCCGCGCCCCTGCTCCATCATGCTGGCGAGCTGGTATTGGGCGACGCTCAGCCCGTGGGCGGCGGCGGCGGCGTAGAGTTGCCGCGCCTTGGTCTGGTCCTCGGGGACGCCCTCGCCCTTTTCATACATCGCCGCGAGGTTGGCTTGGGCGGTCACAAAGCCAGCGTCCGCCGCGCGGCTGAACCACTCGATCGCCCCGGCGAGGTCCTTCGGCGTGCCCTTGCCCTGCTTGAGCCGGGATCCGAGCTGGTTTTGGGCGATCGGCAGCCCCGCTTCGGCGGCTTGGCGGAGCCAGCGGATGGCGGCGGCATCGTCTTTGGCGACGCCGCGCCCGCCTTCGTAAAAGACGCTGAGGTTGTAGGCGCTGAGCGAAGCCCCGGCGTCCGCGCCCTTCCGATACCACTCGAGCGCTTTGGCGTCGTCCTGGGGCACGCCGATTCCCTGATCGTAGCAGTAGCCGAGCTTGTGAAACCCCATCGGCGCACCCATCGCCGCAGCGGCGCGGTATTGCTCGAACGCGCCCTTCGGATCGGCGGTGATCCCCCGGCCTTCCTCCAGCAGCGCGCCGAGGCGAAGCCGCGCCCCGGCGGAATCCGGCGCGCTGAGGTAGAGCCGGGCGGCCGCTCCGGGATCGGGATCGGTGCCGCGCCCCGTTCGTAGGCATCGCCGAGCCGGAGCAAGGCGACCTCGCTCCCGAGGTCGGCGCCGCGGTTGAGCATGGCGAACGCCGCCTTTAAGTCCGGCTCCAGCCCAGGGACCGCGCCTTCATAAAGGCTGGCCGCCTGCACCGCCGCCTTCGCGTCGCCGCCATTGGCCGCCTCGACGAGAAGGTCGCGGGCCAGCGATGAGTCGGGATTCAAGACATGCTTGCCCGCGAGGTGGAACTCGGCGATCCGGGTGAGCGCCGGGGCATAGCCCGCATCCGCTGCCGACTGGATCTGCTTTAGCCCATCCGGGTCCGGCGGTTCTTTCGAGAGCAACATCATTCCGGCATTAACCTGGGCGGCGCGATGCCCCGCGTCGGCGGCAAGGCGATACCACTTGAGCGCCTCCGCCTCCGACTTTTCGGTGCCCAATCCCCGCTGGGCGAGCACCCCCAGCGCAAACGCCGCCTCCGCCGACCCATCCTCCGCCAACTCCGAAAACGCCTTCTGCGCCTCCACGAAATCGCGCTTCTGGTAAGACTCGAACGCGCGCGCCAGGGCGGGCGGCGCATCTGGTTTCGGCGGGTCGAGCGGGAGCGACTCACTCAACGTGACGGCTCCGATCAGGGCGATGGCTTGGGCGATCATAAGGCGCGAGCATAGGGCAAGTCAGCGCCTGCACAAATTCCCCGCCGATCCGCCGCGCTGCGCCTCCGCTATCCCGCCGCCGCGCCCTCACCCTCGCCCTCGCCTTCCCCTTCATCGCGCCGGTCGCGCAGATACCGGTCCAGAAAGAACGGCGCGAAGGGCACGAGGGCGCAGAGGAAGACTGTGCAGCACCACCCGAAGCTCAGCCGCCGCCCGACCAACGCCGCCAGCAGGCAGACGCACAGGGCGATAAACAAAAAGCCATGCAGCGAGCCGACGATCCGGACCGCCAGCGGCATTCCGGCGAGATACTTGAGCGGCATCGCGATCCCGAGCAGGACAAGATACGAGACGCCGTCGAGGATCGAGGCGAGCCGCAGGCGGTCGATCGGGCTGGTGCGCAGGGAGAGGGCCATCGGTCGAGCCTAAAAGGAAACTTTGACCGCCTCGCGCTGCTCCTCACCCTTCACCTCGAACGAAGTCGCCGCCGCGAAGTTGAACATCCCGGCGATGAAGTTGGTCGGGAAGGACTCGCGCTTATTGTTGTAGTTCATCACCGCGTCATTGTAGGCCTGGCGGGAGAAGGCGACCTTGTTCTCGGTGCTCGTCAGCTCCTCCTGGAGCTGGATCATGTTCTGGTTCGCCTTCAGATCCGGATAGCCTTCCTGCAGGGCGAACAGGCGTCCGAGCACGCCGCCCAGCCCCGCTTCCGCCTGCGCCAGATTTTCGATCGCCGCCCCGTTGGTCAGGTCTGCGGAAGCCTGCTCCCGCGCCTGCATCGCGGCATTCCGCGCCTTGATGACCGCTTCCAGCGTCTCTTTCTCGTGCTTCATATACCCTTTGGCCGTCTCGACGAGGTTGGGGATCAAATCGTAGCGGCGCTGGAGCTGCACGTCGATCTGGGCAAACGCATTCTTGATCCGGTTGCGCAGTTGCACCAGCGAGTTGTAGCCGCCGATGAAAAAGATCGCCAACAGGACGGCGATCGCGCCGATCACGATGAGGATGATGAAGATTGCTGAGAGCATAGGATGGGTCGGGTCAGTGAGATTTACGGTGCTCCATCATCGCACGGCGCACCTGAATTCCCATTACAAATTGCCCCGCCTTTTCTACGGCAGCCAGGACCCCTCCCAATTACCGGCAATCACCTGCCCATCTCCACCGTATTCCTCTCAGCGCTAGACTCCTACGATCCCCCAAAGGCAGCGGCAATCTCGCGGATCGGCGCAATTTTGAGAAACATTTCTGAAAGAACGGCACAAAAACCCGATTCTTTTGGCAATAATTCTTTACGCCGGATAACAATGCGATTATTATCCGAATCCAATCGCATTGTTATCCGCCGCCTATTTGGCGGGAATCCTCGCCTCCATGGCCCGCGTCAAGAACAGCGTCGACACGATCCAGCTCACCGTCAGCACGACCCCGCAGGTCCGCGACCTGCTCGATCAACTGGTGAAGACCGGGCTGTACGGCAAGAACCCGGCAGAGGCAGCCGAGCGCCTGATCGCCGATTCGCTCCGCTCCATGCACCTCAAAGGCGAGCTTGGATCGCTCAAGACGATCCCTGACTCCTCCGGCTAGCCGGATCAACCGGCGGCGGTCTCTCCTTTTTAATTTCGGAACCACACACAAGCCAAGCCCAGCAAGAAACGCCAACCTCAACCAAGAACCTCACAGCCATGATCTCCTCAATCGATCCTCTCGAAAACGGGTCCCCCACCCCGACCCCGCATCCCCGCAGCAGCCACGAAGACAAAGACGAATTCGAGCCGACCGACGCCGACCTCGCCCAACTCGCCGAAGACATCCTCCGCTATGATCCCGACTTAGCCGGACTCCTCGCCGCCGCCGGGGCCGCCAAAATGCTCAAAGGAGTAAAATCTGGCGGAGCCAGCCCGATTCTCGCTTAGCGAGCATCGGCCACCGCCGCTTCCGCTAGATCGAAGGGATACCTAAGGCGAACGATTTTCGGTTTAAGATCCACTGGGGTCGGCTTCGGTCGACCGTTCCAGCGGCGCGTCTTCGGGTGTCCTGCAAAGAGCCAAGTTTTGAAGTATGGACCCGAATCCCTACCTCGCGCCTCAGGCTCCCCCGCCTGCCTTTGAGCCGCCCGGCCAACCGCCTCCCGTCTTCACCTGGTATCGCATCTATTGCTGGGCGATGGCGGTAATCTACCTGCTGGTCATAGGAATGGGGATTGTCTTTTTGGCGCTAGACCCCGAGACCTTGGAGATGGCGCCAGCCGAAGCGGATCTGGCCGGGTTTTTCTACATTATAATCGGCGTCGTCTTGGCGGCGATCTATCTGACCGGGGCGCTGGTCCCCGCAAAGAAATGGGGTTGGATCTATGGCATCATCGCCATCTCGATCAGCATGACCAGTTGCGCGTGCCTCCCCGCCGCGATCCCGCTCCTCATCTTCTGGCTCAAAGCGGAGACAAAGGCGTTCTTCCGCGTCTAACCAGCGGTGAGCGCCACCGATTCCGCTGGCGTTCGCGCCATCCGGCCCGATTTTCCGAGATGCCCCGGAAGCTCGCCAAGATCGTCGCTGCGCTTGCTCCGCTGCCAGCTTTGGCGGCGGCGGGCGAGGCGTTGGGTCAAAACCCAGCGCACACGTTTCGGTTTGCCGAAGTCGATTTCGCAGTGATCCGGTTTGATCCGGCGAAGGAAAACCTGCGGCTCGCCTGGCTCGGTGCGGATGGGGTGCCGCTTTCGACCTATGAGAACCTGGAAAAGGCGCTAAACGCCGAGGGCAAGCGGATCAAATTTGCGCTCAACAGCCGCATCTACGCGGGCTGGGAGGAGCCGGGCGGGCAAGCGAAAAAGATGCGGCCGGCGTCCCGGTTTACCGGCCTTTGGGTTTGCACGTGCAGGGCGGGAAGGAACTCGTGCCGCTCAACCGCGACCAGCCGCCGCAGGATTCGCCGGAATGGGGCAACTTTTACCTCGCGCCGAACGGTGTGTTTTTCATCGGTCCAGACGGCAAAGCGGGCGTGATGGAGACCGGCGAGTTCGCGCGGTCGGGGATCAAGCCGATGCTTGCCGCGCAGTCGACTCGCTCCTGCTGCGGGGCAGCAGATCCACCCGAAGTTCCGCGAGGTTCCCCGAACAAGCGGGTGCGCAACGGGGTGGGCGTCGATTCCGGCGGTCGCGTCGTCTTCGCCTCCACGCGGTCGGCGGCGGTCAATTTCCACACCTTCGCCCGGATGTTCGCCGAATTGGGCTGTGCGGACGCGCTTTTCCTCGACGGCGACTTTCCGGAGATCCTGATCAAGCCGGAGGGCGATGTGCCGGGCAAGGCGCGGCGCCTCGCCGGTATCTTTTATGTAGCGGAACCGATCCCCGAGGAGAAGGGCGGGGCGCGCTGAGCAGCCAGAGCGATGCCCGGACCTCCGCCAGATTTGCTGCCGCCGCGCGGGATGCGCCACGCGTTGCTCGCGGCGGCGTTTGCGGCGGCGCGGCTCCTGCCGAAGGGCCGTTCGACCTTCGCCTCGCTCGCCCACCGGCTGCTCGGCTGCCCGCGCCGGATCGTCGCAGACCTCGGCGGGCAGCGCTTTGCCGTGGACATGCGCGACCGGCACACCGCGCTGGCCGCCGCGCTGGCCGGGATCTACGAACCCGCCGCCACCGCTGTCTTTCTCAAGCTGCTCCGCCCCGGCGCGCGGGTCCTCGACATCGGCGCGAACAAAGGCTACTTCAGCCTGCTGGCCGCCGCCCGGATCGGCGATGCCGGCACCGTCATTTCCTACGAGCCGCTGGCGGAAAACGCCGCCGATATCGAGGCGACCCGCGACCTCGGCGCGTTCGCGAATTGGCAGGTCGTCCGCGCGGCGGTCTCCGATG
Source organism: Verrucomicrobiales bacterium (assembly GCA_041395145.1). Taxonomy (GTDB): domain Bacteria; phylum Verrucomicrobiota; class Verrucomicrobiia; order Verrucomicrobiales; family DEV007; genus JAWLBD01. The sequence goes on from JAWLBD010000083.1 coordinate 7,667, forward strand.
CGCCCGGCGAGGTCGCCTTCGCCGACTCGGGCTGGGCGCAGGGCATTCCGGCTGGGGCTGCGTGCGCGCGGACGGAGCCTTGCGCGTCCCGACCGTCACGCTGGAAGGCGAACTCGCGCGGCTCGGCTGGGCGGCAGCGGATGTGGTGAAGCTCGACATCGAGGGGCACGAATACCCGCTGCTGGCGGCGGCGGAGCCTCTCTTCGCCGGCGGCGCGGTCGGCGCGCTGCTCGCCGAGTTCCACACCTCGGTGCCCGGCGCGGCAGACGGATTGCCGAGCGGCGGCGGCGATGCTGGCGCGCTGCGGCTACCATCTCTGGCGCGTCGCCGATCCGCGCGAACCGATTTCTGACCTTGCGGCGGCGAGTCCTTGAACTTAGGGTCGCTGCTCGAATCCTTCGACCCGGCGGACCCGCGCCCGGTGGACTTGCGCGTCCACGTCTTGTGCGCCAAATCGCTGCCCGGCGAATGATGGAACCAATCCCCCGCATGAGTGACCCCTACGACAACGACGATATCGCTCCTACAAGCTCGACCGGCTCCGATCCGGATCCAGGATCGCGTTCCCGTTCGCGCTCGAAATCTAAGCCAAAGGCGAAATCGAGCTGGGTAGGCGCGGGCATCCTCGCCGTCCTCGGGATCGTGGCTGCCGTCTATGCGGCGCGAACCCTGGTCCAGACCCCGCCCGACACCAGCGTGATCGAATCGCCAACCGACCACCCGGAGATGGCGAACCGCCATCCAGCGCGCCCGCTCGGAGGTCGTGAATTTTGTCGAGCAATTGCGCAATCCCGGTCCGGGTCAGCAATACATCATCAAAGTGGGGCAGCGCCTGACCACCGCGAAGGGCAACGAGGTGTTTGTTTACGTCTGGCTGCGCAAGGTGCTCTACGAGGAAGGGCGATTCACCGGCGAACTCTGGCAGGTCCCGCCAGAGATCCCGAACCTAAAAGCCGGCCAAGTCATCGACTGCCCCGCCGACCAGATCGCCGACTGGGCAATCATCGCCCCCGACGGAAAAGGCGGCACCATGGTCATCGCCGGTGGCTTCACCGAGGGAATCGAGCAACAGGCACCCAAGGAAGACCAGAAATAGCGCGAGCCGTTGCTCACAAAGTAATTACAATGTCCCTCCCGCAGCGGAAAATCGTGCGATTTGCGAAATTTCTATCCGAATTTCCTTGATCGAATAACGGGAAATTTGTAACTTCAGAAAGTTTTCTTTTGGGGGGAATAAGCAGCCCCGCGCGCCATCCCGGTGCGCGGGGCTGTTTTGTGCCTGCCTGCCGGTGCGCGCGGGCGCGCGAATTCGGTTTGACGGCGATGATTTGTTCCCGAACTTCCCGGCGCATGAAACTCCTCAGGTTCCCCATCCTCTGCGCCGCCGCGCTTGCCGCTTCCGCCACCTCCTCTCCCGCCGCCTTGATCTTCTGGGAAAACGGCGGCATGGCGGTAGGTGAAGCGGAGACGTTCACCAGCCGGACCGGAACCGCCGGGGACAACTGGACTATCAAGCCGGGCGAAAACAGCGGCACGTCTATCACCGATGGCGGACCAATCGTGACGAATTTCCGCGGCTCGGGCTATATCCAGACTCTGCCCGATGACCTTTCCGCTGGATCGGCGCCGACCATCCCGCCAGAAGTTACCTACCAAATCGGGATCAACAACCCCGGCACCTACCAACTCTATGTCCGCTGGGATGGCAACAACACCAACGGGACATTGCAGGGCAAAGCGACTCACTCTTCGCTGACATCGTCGAACTGAAAGACGGCACCGGTGGAACGATTGCCGATTGGTACGAGCTTCAACAAGGCGTGAATGGCAACTTTGCCAGCCCGGCGTGGGATGCTTAGGCGGCGGCTTCGAGCAAACGGTGGTAACCACTCTGCCAACGGCGCGATGACTTGGACATTGACACCCGGCATCTACAACCTGCGATTCTCCCAGCGAGAAGACGGCGCCGCGATCGATGCGTGGGTGCTCCAGCTCAATTCGCTGCCCGCCCCGACAGGACTCGGCCGATCATTTCCCCCGAACCAGGGCGCGTGACGCTCCTCGCGGCGGGTCTGGCTGGCATGGCGCTGCGGCGCCGCGCAGCGGTGATAGGGTGGTTAGTGGGGAGGGAACCGGTTTTCTCCAGCGGCGAAATTCAGCAATTTCGTCACCGGTTTTGTGTTGGCAAGATCCCTGCTCTTCGCTCTGGTTCCGAAGCCTCAACCCGCCAACCTCCCATGAAATTGCCCCCTGGATTCCGGTCATTGCCGCTGCTGCTGCCCTCGCGATGTCGCCTGCCGCGCACGCCGATTTGGTCATCAACGAAATCGATTGTGACACGCCGGGCAACGACACGAGAGAATTCATTGAGTTGCTCGGCGATCCGAATCAGTCGCTGACAGGTTACGTGATCGTGCTTTACAACGGAAATTCACCGACTGACGCTTCTTATCGGACCATCGATCTCGCCTATCTTTTCAACGGATGCAGAGGGTTTATTTGTGATCGGCAGCACAGGCATGCCGGAAGCTGATATTGCTCTGAGTCCCGGTTGGCTGGAAAATGGTCAGGATGCGGTTGCCCTTTACCTCGATGCGGCGGCGAATTTCCCAATCGGCACGGTGCCGACCTCGAACAACCTCGTCGATGCCGTGGTCTATGATACCAACGATGCCGACGACAACAACCTGCTGACGATCCTCTCTCCGGGCACGCCGCAGCTCGATGAGAACGGAAATCTTGCCAAGGACACCGAATCGATCCAGCGCTTTCCCGACGGGCAGCCGTTTAACACGAACCGGTATCTTGCGGCACCGACGCCGGGCATCCGGAACAATCCGCAGGGCGAGCTGAATGTGTTCCTTTCGGCGAACACGATCTCGGAGAGCGCGGCGGGCACGATCACGGTGACGCTCAACCAGGACGGCGACCCGGATTCGCCGGTGGTGGTTTCGGTCGAATCCAGCGACCCGTCGGAATTGGACGTGCCCGCGCAGGTGACGATCCCGGCGGGCGTGGGCGGCAACCTTGAGTTCGAGATTAGCCCGATCGACGACGGTGCGGCAGATGGGAATCAGATGGTGACGTTGGAATTTTCCGCCGACGGCTTTTTCCCGGTCACGGTCAACATCACGGTCGAAGACGACGGCGACACGGCGACCATCGTCATCAACGAGGTGAACGCGGAGGTCGAAGAGGGGCGCGACGCGAACCAGGATGGGGTGACCGGCTTCACCCAAGATGAATTCATCGAGATCGTAAACGTGTCCGGCGCGCCGATCGACCTGTCGGGCTGGACGATCAACGACGCGGTCGGGATGATCCATACCTTCCCAGCAAACACAGTGCTATCGGCGGACTGCGCGCTGGTCGTGTTCGGCGGCGGCGGCGTTTTGGAAGGCTACAACGCGCTGTTCGGCAACGCCTTGATCCAGAAGGCGAGCACCGGCCAGCTTTCGCTCAACGACACCGGCGATCAGATCGCGGTGCGAGACACCGGCGGCGTGGAGCGGGCGGGATTTGTCTATGGCGACATCGACGGTCAGGATGGTTCGCGGGTGCGGGACCCGGATATCTCCGGGACCGTCTTCGTCGGCCACACCGCGCTGAGCGTTTTGCCGTGGTCTCCCGGCACGCGGACCAGCGGCCAGTCGTTCTGCCCGCCGGAGGACGCGCTCACCCTCACGGTGGTCGGCGATACCGCGTTTGCCGAGAACGCCGGCGCGGCGGCTTCGCGGCTTCGCGTCGCCCGCAATGGCGACCTCGGCACCGAGGTGATGGTCTCCTTGAATATCAGCGACGCCTCCGAGCTGGCGGTGCCGGCCACCGTCACGATCCCGGTCGGCGAGCCGTTTGTCGAATTCGATATCGATGCGGTGGACGACCCGTTTATCGACGGCAACCAGACCGTTCTCGTCCTTGCCTCGGCGGGTCCGGGATTCACCTCATCGACCGCCTTCATCACGGTGCAGGACGACGGGGCGGACACCGCCTCGATCGTGATCAACGAAGTTGACGTGGACTCGCCGGGACCGGACACCGCTGAATTTATCGAACTTTATGACGGCGGCTTGGGCAACACGCCGCTCGATGGCTACGTCGTCGTCTTGTTCAATGGCAGCAACGGAGCGGGGTCCGACAACGAATCCTACACGAGCTTCGACCTCGATGGATTCGCGACGAATGCGGACGGCTATTTCGTGATCGGGACGCTCGGCGTGCCGAACCTCGACCTCGGCGTCTTTCCCTTCAGCGGCGGCTGGATCGTGAACAGCGGGACCCGCGCCGTCGCGCTTTACCTCGGCAATGCCGGGGACTTTCCGGACGGCAGCGCCGCCCTCCCGGCGGGGATCGTCGATGCGGTCGTTTACGGGTCGGGCGCGGAGGCCAACATCCTCGGTCTCGCCTTCGGGACCGGCGAAACGTCGGTCAGCAAGGACAGCGAAAGCCGGACGATCGCGCGCCTGCCCGACGGCGGGGCGGTCTTGGATTTCTCGCTCTACGGATCGGGCGTGCCGACCCCCGGAGCCGCCAATTCCGGCGACCTGCCGCCGGCATCCGCCTACCCGGCGTGGGCGGCGAACTATCCAGGCGTCGGCGGACCCGGCGCAAACGACGACACCGACACCTTGCTCAACGCCATCGAATTCGGGTTGGGGCTCGACCCATTTGCCGCAGACGTATCGCCGATCCAGTTGGCGGTGAATGCGGGCGGCAACCTCCAGATCTCGGTCGCCAAGGGAGCGGAGGCCGGCGCGGATCCGACCACCGCGTTTTTCGCCAGCGTCTCGTTTGACGGCATCGAGTGGAGCGACACCGACATCAACGTGATCACCAACGACGCGACGACCTTCACCGCCGAATACACCGGCGACGAGCCGACGGTGATGATGCGGGTCGGCGTCCGGGTGGCGGCGCCGTAGCCCTTCGGCCAGTGATTTTTTTCGTTCTAAGACGGCGGCGGTCCGCGGCGTTTCGGCATCACCATGCGCACGCCACTTTCCTCCTCGGGTATCGCCGCCGCCAAAGAACCTGACCCGCGCGACGCCATCGCGCCGATGATCGACATCGGGTTTTTGCTCCTCATCTTTTTTCTCGTCACCGCGACGCTCGCGCGCCCCGATTTTTTTCTGGGCTTCAAGATGGTGGCACCGCCTCCGCCGGTGCCGGTGACGCTGAAGGTCGAACCCATTCGGATCGAGATCGCCGCCGATGGCGCGATCTCGGTGGACAGCGAGCGGGTCGAGCCGGCGGGATCGCCTCACGCGCTTCCCGCCCTGATCGCCGAGTTGGAGCGGCGGGACCGGATGACCGCCGCCATCGGCAGACCGGACGGGGTGCTCGCCATCATCTCGGCGGCCAATGCCTCCCCGCATCAGCGGCTTGTCGATGTCGTCAACTGCCTGAAAAAGTCGGGGATCTCCCGGGTCACGTTCACGGACGACCTCGATAGGTAGCCTTGTCCTTAGCGGCAGGCGATATCATAGACGACGACCTTGGCGGCGATCGGCTTCAGCTTTTCCTTCACCGCGTTCACATGGTCGGGGTGATCGACGTAGGTCGCCAGGTCCGCCTCGTTGGCAAAGCGCATCACAAAGCCGACATCAAAACTGTCGTCCACGATGTCGCGCTCGCTCGGGACGGCGGTGCCGACACTGAGGTGCTCGATCTCCCGGATCTGGGCGGGAAACGCCTTGGCGATCGCGATCAAGGCGTCGCGGTCGGCGGCGTCCCCCGGATTTTTCAGCCAGACGAGCACGATGTGCTCCACCTTGCCGGGCGGGGCCGTCCGGTTGGCGAATGGGCTGGTGGCGCAGGCCCCGAGGAGAAGAATCGAGGCGAGGACGGCGAGGATCGGGATGGATCGGGACATGCGGGCGATTCTGGCATGGCGGGCCGATCCCGTCGAGCCGGATTCTCACCCTCGATCTCGCCGGGGCAAATTCTTGCCTGAGCGGTTCGATCTCAGTGGACAAGGGCGGTCATCGGCGCATTTTCAGGAAACTATGCCACGGATTTCCCTGAAAACCCCTGATGGGGAGACGCTTAGCTTCGACCTGACCGGACCGCGCGTGACGGTTGGTCGCGGCGCGGACAATGATTTGCAGATCGAGGACGTCTCGATTTCGTCCCATCATGCGGAATTCATGGCGGCGGACGACACCTATGAATTGGTCGATCTCGGATCGACGAATGGCTCGAAGGTCAACGGCCAGCCGGTCGAGCGGAAGCGGCTCACGCCGGGCGATCAAATTTCGCTCGGCAACTGCGTCGGGACGTTTCAGACCAAAGGCGGCAGCGACGAATTGCCCGAACTCCACGGGGCCGCCGCGTCTGTGGGCGGGAAATCCCGGCTCCTGTCCAGCGGACCCGAGGCATTCGGCCCGCGCGATGAAAACAAAAAGTCTGGGGTGATCGCCATCGTCGTCACCGCCGTCGTTCTCGCCGCGTTGATCACCTTCGCATTCCTCGCGTTTTCGGGCGGCAAATAGTTCCGCCAGCCGCCAACGCCCCATCGTTTGCCCCGGCACCGCCGACTGGCTGCGCCCCTCTCCCATCCCCTGATCTCTCTTAAAATCATGCCCAACAACATCATCGTCGGCGCCCAGTGGGGCGACGAAGGCAAAGGCAAAATCGTCGATTTTCTCACCGAGAGGGCGGACGTCGTGGTCCGCTCGCAGGGCGGCAACAACGCGGGGCACACGGTGATCGCCCGCGGCGAGAAACACGTTTTGCACCTCATGCCCAGCGGCATCCTGCACCCCGGAAAGCTGTGCGTCATCGGCAACGGCGTGGTGCTCGACCCGGTCGGGCTGCTCGCCGAGATCGACGGGCTGGCGAAGCGCGGCATCTCGATCACGCCGGAGAACCTGAAGATTTCGTCGACGGCGCACCTCGTCATGCCCTATCACCCGCGGCAGGACGCGGCGCGCGAACAGGGTGCCAATAAGATCGGGACGACCCGGCGCGGGATCGGACCCGCCTACGGCGACAAGATCGAGCGCACCGGCCTGCGCCTCGCCGACCTGCGCGATCCGGCGAAGTTTGCCGAGCGGTTCGCCGAGCGCGTCAACCAGATCAATCCGGTGCTGGAGGCCGCCGGGGTCGAGACGATCGACTTCGAGGCGGTCTGCCGCGAATACCTCGCCGCCGGCGAGCGCCTTCTGCCCCACGCCGCGAATGTGGCGACGATCCTGGATGAGGCGGCGAAGGCGGGCAAGAGCCTGCTTTTCGAGGGGGCGCAGGGCACGTATCTGGACATCGACCACGGCACCTATCCGTTCGTCACGTCGTCCAACACGACGGCGGGCGGCACGATCACCGGGAGCGGTTTTTCGATGCGGAAGATCGATTGCATCACCGCAGTGGCGAAAGCCTACACCACGCGGGTCGGCGAAGGTCCGTTCCCGACCGAGGACGACGCCTTCGGCGACCGCCTGCATGGGATGGGGCGGGAGTTTGGCGCGACGACCGGCCGCTCCCGCCGCTGCGGCTGGCTCGACATGGTGCTCGTCCGCTACGCCTGCCTGATCAACGGTGCCGATGAGCTGGCGATCACCAACCTCGACGGTCTCGACGGGCTGGAATCGCTCCGCATCTGCACCGCCTACGAGCTGGACGGCAACCGGATCGACCACCCGCCGGCGACGATCGACGAGTGGGCGCGCCTCACCCCGATCTATGAAGACTTGCCCGGCTGGAGCGACGACCTCACCGGCGCGCGCGACGTCGCCGACCTGCCCGCCAACGCCCGCGCTTACCTCCGCCGCATGGAGGAACTCGCCGAAACAAAAGTCGCCTGGATCGGCGTCGGTCCCGACCGCGAGCAGACGATCCGGGCGTAAACCTTTTCCACCGGGTTGCCGCGTGGGGAATTGCCGGGGAAAGCTAGCGCGGCAGAGCGGGCGATATCGCCGGATCTCGCCGCCCCTGCTTGGCACGTCGTCTGCTTTCAAGGTTTTAAAACCCCCGATGCTCCGAAATTGCCTGCGCCCCGCCGCCGCGCGCCGCCCTGATTTGGCGGTTGCCTGCCCTGCGGCGCGCGCAAATGAATGGCAATCGAACTGAGCCGCCTCGGGCAAAAACGACCAATGGCCATCACCGCAGCGATCCACCATGTCACCCGCTACAAGTATGCGCGGCCGGTTTCCCTGTCCCCGCATCTGATCCGCCTGCGGCCGGCCCCGCATTGCCGCACGCCGGTGGTCAGCTACTCGCTGAAGGTCCGCCCCGAAGGGCATTTCCTGAATTGGCAGCAGGATCCGCACGGCAACTACATCGCGCGCGCCGTCTTTCCGGAAAAGGTCTCCGAGTTTTCGGTCGAGGTCGATCTGGTCGCCCGGCTGGAGGTTTACAACCCGTTCGATTTCTTCCTCGAAGAATCCGCCGAGCACTGGCCGTTCGCCTACGATGACCAGACGCGGGGCGAGCTGATGGCTTACCTGAAGCCGCCGGTCGAGACCGGGCCGCTCTTCGACGAATTCGTGCGCGGGATCGACCAGACGAAGCGGCAGACGATCGACTTTTTCGTCGATCTGAACCAGCGGTTGGAGAAGGAGGTCAAATACCTCGTGCGGATGGAGCCGGGCGTGCAGACGCCGGAGGAGACGCTCGCCCTGCGCAGCGGCTCGTGCCGGGACTCGGCGTGGCTGATGGTCAACATCCTGCGCTCGCTCGGGATCGCGGCGCGTTTCGTCTCCGGCTACCTGATCCAACTGACCTCGGACGTGCCGTCGCTCGACGGGCCATCCGGGCCAGAAAAGGACTTCACCGACCTGCATGCGTGGGCGGAGGCGTTCGTGCCGGGCGCGGGCTGGATCGGGCTGGACGCGACGTCCGGGCTGCTGGCGGCGGAGGGGCACCTGCCGGTCGCCTGCACGCCGACGCCGCCGACCGCCGCGCCGATCGCCGGGGCGCTGGAGCCGGTCGAATCGACGTTTGAGTTCGAGATGGAAGTGACGCGGGTCGCGGAGGCTCCGCGGGTGACCAAGCCGTATAGCGACGAGGCGTGGGATCGCCTCAACGCGCTGGGTCTGGCGGTGGACGAGCGCCTTGACATGAACGACGTGCGCCTGACGATGGGCGGCGAGCCGACGTTCGTGTCGATCGACAACCGGGATGCGGCGGAGTGGAATACGGCGGCGGTCGGCAAGCACAAGCGGCGGCTGTGCAGCGCGCTGCTCATGCGGCTGCGGGAGAAATGGGCGCCGGGCGGCTACCTGCATTTCGGGCAGGGCAAGTGGTATCCGGGCGAGTCGCTGCCGCGGTGGAGCTTCACCTGCTATTGGCGGAAAGACGGCGTCCCGATCTGGCGCGACCCGCGCTGGATGGCGGACCTCGACAGCGACGAGAATTTCACCACCGCCGATGCCGAAGCGTTTTTAAAATACCTGGCGGGGCGCCTCGAAGTCAGCCCGCAGCATGTGATGCCCGCCTTCGAAGACATCGCCTATGCGCTGTGGAAAGAACAGCAGCTCCCCGATAACGTGGAGCCGGAGGACAATCGGCTGAAGGACCCGGAGGAACGCGC
>JAWLBD010000084.1:0-16133 GCA_041395145.1 Verrucomicrobiales bacterium
TTGGCGGCGGCGTGCAGCGCGGCGAGATCGATCTCTGCCACGTAGATGCCGCCCTCCGCGTCCAGATCGCGGGCGCGGGACGGGTGGAGCATACCGATGACGCCGACCGCCTTTTTCCCGACCGATACCTCGGCGGCGGCGAACAGACCTTCGCGCTCGCAGGGCTTGAATTTCGCGCCGGGGCAGAGCGCCTCGACCGCGCCCTTCACATCGAAGAGCGAGACCGCGCGCGGCTCGCCCGCCTGCCAGGTCCGCGGCTCGGCGTCGCCCGCCGCCACGATCCCGAGGCTCTGCGATTCTTCCGCCTCGCCGGCTCCGAAGACCGTGCCGATCTCGAATAGGCGGATGCCGGGCGCGCCCATCCGGATATTGCGGGCGAGCGCGGCGAGCAAGCCGGGCACCACGCTGGGGCGCAGCACCGCATGGTCGTCGGAAAGCGGATTTTTCACCGGGATGCCGGGGCTGCCGGACAAGCCGTCGCGCACCTGGTCGGCGCCGATCAGCTTGATCGTCATCGCCTCGGAAAAGCCGATGCCGCACAGCGTCTCGCGGGCGCGGGCGGCGAAATCAAACCGGCGGTCCACCGCGCTTTCCTCCGCAAAATGCGCGGCGGCGCGCGCCGGGATTTTGTCCAATCCATAGACCCTCGCGATTTCTTCGGTCAGATCGACCGGGCGCTGGAGGTCGAGCCGGTAGGTCGGCACCGCCCAGGCGCCGCCCTCGGTTTTGGCAAGCCCGAGCCGGGCGAGGATCGCGGACGCCTCGTCGTCGCCCAACGCGGAGCCGAGCAACGCATTGCAGCGGTCTAGGTCGAAGGCGACCGGCTCCGGCGCGGCGGGCAAGGCTCCGCAGGTGAGCAATTCGGGGTCCGCCGCGCCGCCCGCCAGCTCGAGGATCAGGTTGGTCGCCAGCTCCGACGCACCCGCCACCTGATGCGGGTCGACGCCGCGCTCGAACCGGTAGGACGAATCGGACGACAGCCCGAGCCGCCGCGACGTCCGCCGGATGTGGGACGGCGCGAAGTATGCGGATTCCAACAAAACATCGGCGGTCGATTCGGTCACGCCGGATTCTTCGCCACCCATCACGCCGCCGATGGCGACGCCGCGGCTCTGGTCGGCGATGACCAGATCGCCCGCCTCCAGCGCGTAGGTCTCGCCGTCCAGGGCGAGGAATTCCTCACCCTGCTGGGCGGGGCGCACGAGGATGCCGCCGTTGAGCTTCGCCATGTCAAAGGCGTGGAGCGGCTGCCCCATTTCGAGGAGCACGAAGTTGGTGATATCGACGATGTTGTTGATCGGGCGCAGGCCGGCGGCGGCGAGCTTTTCCTGCAGCCACGCCGGGCTGGGGCCGACCTTCACGCCCCGGATGATCCGCGCGGTGTAAAACGGGCACGCCACCGGATCGGCGATGGCGACTTCCTCCGGCTGCGAGCTGCGCTCCGGCACCTCGGACTCCGCATAGCTGGCGCGCGACTTCAGCGCGCGCCCGGTCAGCGCCGCCAGCTCGCGGGCGATCCCGGTGTAGCTGAGCAAGTCGGGGCGGTTCGGCGTGATTTCGAGATCGAAGATCGTATCGGGTTTCACCACGGATCGGATCGGCGCGCCGACCGCCGCGTCCGCGCCGAGGATCATCAACCCGCCATGGTCGTCCCCGATGCCTAGCTCGCGGGCGCTGCACATCATGCCGCCGCTTTCTACGCCGCGCAGCTTGCCCTTCTTGATCGCAAAGCCGCCGGGCAACACCGTGCCGGGCAGCGCCACCGGAACCTTGTCGCCCACCGCATAGTTCTTCGCGCCGCAGACGATCTGGATCGGCTCGCCGGCATCGGCTTGCACCCGGCAGACGCTCAGCCGATCCGCATCCGGATGCGGATCGGAAGACAGGATCTGCCCGACGACCACGAGATCCGAATCGATCCCGATTTCCTCGATGCCCTCGACCTCGACCCCGGCAAACGTCAGAAGGTCCGCCATCCCGGCGGTGGTCAGCCCGGAGAGGTCAAGGTGGTCGGAGAGCCAATGGAGCGATACTTTCATAGTGATGGGGCGCGGCAGCCGCGCAGGGTTAAAAACGGGCGTGGTCCCTACCCGTTCAGGCGGTGAAATCAAGGGCGTTTGCAATCAGGGACTCTTCTTCGGGACGGCTCCTCAGACGGCTTTCGATCAGTGCGTTGCCTTGCGCTGGCGATCCGCTATTTTTTGAATGGCAGAGGCTGGGACGGGCGCATTGTTTTGAAGCCCACCGCTTCGACGGCTCACTGATCCGATCAGATTTGGCTAGAGCACGGCATCGGAACGCGTAATTTCTCGCGTCGATCAACGACTCAATCGTAGCCCCGATCCCATGAAACCTTACCTTTTCCCGCTCCTTGCCCTTGCCGCGTCGATTCCTGCAGCGCCGGGGGGCGACTGGAATGTGTTTCGGGGCGACAATGCGATGACGGGGGTGTCGGCGGAGGACTTTGCGTTTCCGCTGGCGCTGAAGTGGACGTTCAAGGCGGGCGAGCCGGTCAAAGGCACGGCGGTGATCAATGACTAACGGCGTCTATATCGGCGACGGCGACGGCAAGTTCCGCTGCCTCGATCTGGAGACCGGGAAGCCGAAGTGGACGTTCGAGGCGGACGATGGATTCGAGGGCGCGGGCTGCCTGCACGCCGGGCGCGTCTATGTCGGCTGCCGCGATGCGTTCCTCTATGCGCTGGACCAGAAGGATGGCTCGCTGGCGTGGAAATACGAGACGGATGGCGAGATCTACGGCGGAGCCTTGCCCTACACGCGAAAGGATGGCAAGTCGGTCATCCTGATCGGCAGCTACGATTATTTCCTGCACTGCGTGGATGCGGAGACGGGCAAGGCATTGTGGAAATACGAGACGCAGAATTATGTGAATGGCACGCCGACCATCGCCGACGGCACGGTGGTCTTCGGCGGCTGCGACGGCATCATCTACGCCGTCGATATGGAGACCGGGATGGAGGCGAAGAAGATCGACATCGAATCGTATATCTCCAACACGATCGCGGTGTCCGGCGGCGTCGGCTACGTGGCGCACTATGGCAACAAAGTGATCGCGGCGGACCTGAAGACCGGCGAGATCAAATGGTCGTTCTCCGAGCGCGACTTTCCGTTCTACGGCTCCCCGGCGGTCGAGGGCGACGCGGTCTATGTGGCGGGGCGCGACAAGAGGATCCGGCGGCTGAACCGGAAGACGGGCGACAGCGTGTGGGCATTCAAGGCGCGCGACGTGGTGGACAGCTCGCCGACGATAGCGGGCAAGGCGTTGATCGCCGGGTCGGACGACGGGCGCCTGTATGCGGTCGACAAGGCGACCGGCAAGGAATTGTGGAGCTACGAGACCGGGTCGCCGGTCAAGTCGAGCGCCGCGGTGGCGCGCGGGCGGCTTGTCATCGGCGCGGACGACGGCACGGTCTATTGTTTCGGCGCGGAGTGAGCCGCGCCTTTTCTGGCGGAAAGAAATGCCGCCCGGCGGATCAGAGCCGCTGGACAGCCCGCGCGCCCTGCGCTACTGATCCGCTGACATTTTTCCGAATCAAAATCCCGAACCCCCTTTACCAACCAAGATCCCATGAGCAGCAGCAAACCCCTCGAAGGAAAAACCGGCGTCGTCTTCGGCGTGGCCAACAAGCGCAGCATTGCGTGGGCGATCGCGCAGGCGTGGGCGGAGGCCGGGGCGAAATTGATCTTCAACTACCAGGGCGAGCGCCTGAAGGACAACGTCGAAGAACTGAGCGGCACCTTCGGCGAAGACACGCCGTGTTTCCCCTGCGACGTGACCAGCGATGCGGAGATCGATTCGTTTTCGACCAGGTCGCCGCGCGGACCGACCAAGATCGACCTGCTGCTGCACTCGGTTGCCTTCGCCCCGCGCGGGCGCTGACCGGGCGGTTCCACGAGACGAGCCGCGAGGCGTTTGCCACCGCCCACGACATCAGCGCCTACTCGCTGATCGCCCTGTCGCGCAAGGCGGCGCCGCTCATGACCGGCGGCGGCTCGATCCTCGCGATGACCTATTACGGCTCCGAGAAGAAAGTGATCCCCAACTACAACGTCATGGGCGTCGCCAAGGCGGCGCTGGAGGCGAGCACGCGCTATCTGGTCACGACCTCGGCGGCAAGAAGATCGCGTGAACTGCATCTCCGCCGGACCGATGCAGACGCTCGCCGCCCGCGGCATCGGCGGCTTCAACGCCATGATCACCCACTACGAGCAGCACGCGCCGCTCGGGCGCAGTTGCACGGCGGAGGAACTCGGCGCGACAGGCGTGTTCCTCGCCAGCGACGGCGGCTCGGGCATCACCAGTAAGGTCCTCTACGTGGACGGCGGCTCAGATCATGGGCATGCTAATTGCGCCCGGCGCGCCGCATCCGATGGGCGAGGCTCCTCCGCAGCTTCGGGCACGCCTTCCGCGGGTTGCGCGACGCCTTCCGCACCCAGCCGAATTTCCGCATCCACACCATGCGGCGCGCTAGCGGCGATCGCCCTCGGCTTCGCCTGCCAGATCTCGCTCGCCGAGTGGATCGCGATCTTCCTCTGCTGCGCGCTGGTCCTCGGTGCCGAATTGATCAACACCGCGCTGGAGGCGATCTGCGACGCCCTGCACCCGGAGATCCACCCGAAGATCCGCCTCGCCAAAGACGCCGCCGCCGCCGCCGTCCTCGTCTGCGCCGCCGCATCCGCCGCCGCCGCCGCGATCATTTTCCTGCGCTAGCGCGGCAGCCGGGGCGACCAGATTTTGCCCTGCCCCGTAAATTGGGGCAACGCGGCTTGCTTTCCCTCTCAAACGAGCGTTTGTTTCAGCTTATTTTTTCACCCGCCAGTCCCCGTGCCAGAATCCGCCCCTAACACTCCGCCAAACAAGCGCGCCGCGCTCTGGTTTGCCCTGCTTGCCGCGCTCGCGGCGGGGGGCGGCTTGATGGCGGTCAAGATGATCCAATCCGCCAAGGAACAGGGCCCGCCGCCGGGAGCGGCGGGCGGTGCCCCACCGGCCACCGTGCTCACCGCGCGGGTGGGCAAGCAAGTGTCCCAGCCGCGCCACGAGGTGACCGGCACGCTGCGGGCGGTCTCCCGCTCGCAGGTCGCCGCGCGGGAAGCCGGGGCGGTCGAGGAAGTGCTCGTCGATGAAGGCGAGACCGTGGCCGCCAACCAAGTCATCGCGCGGCTGGACCTGCGCCGGGCAGACGCCCAGATCGCCGAGGCGCTCGCCCAGCAGAAGCTCGCCGAATCGATGATCACCGAGCGGAGCGCCGAGCTGGAGCGGGCGAAAACCGACCTTTCCATGAAAAAGGCGCTGCTCGACGACAAGGCGATCTCGAAGCGCGAATTCCTCGACTCGCAGAGCGCGTTCACCGTGGCGGAGGCGCAGCGGGCGGCGGCGGACGATGCGCTGTCGGAGGCGACCAGCCGATTGACGTTGCTGGAGCTGCGCCGCGCCGACCTCGAAATCAAAGCGCCGTTCGCGGGCGTCGTCGCCGCGCGGCATGCCGAGCCGGGCCAGTGGCTGACCGCCGGCCAGCCGGTCGCCACCATCGTCTCGACCGGCGACATCGAAGCGTGGCTGCAGGTGCCGGAGCGCTTTGCCGGGGCGGTCGGGCAATTCGGAGCCGACACGCCGATCCGGGTCACGCCGCTGGGGCGGGACGTCGCCGCCAAATCGCTGCAGCGCGTCCCGGACATCGATCCGGCGAGCCGCCTGTTCGCCGCCGTCGCCGTATTGCCCAACGAATCTGGCGAGCTGACGCCCGGCATGTCGGTGACCGCCGCGCTGGCGACCGGACCGGAGGAGCCGCGGCTGACCGTGCCGGTCGATGCGGTCATCTACACGCGGATGGGATCGTTTGTCTTCCGCGTGGGCGAGGCTCCCGAAGGATCGCCGATGCCGCTGGCCGAGCGTGTGCCCGCCACCGTGCTCTATGAAAAGGAAGGCGTCGCCTACCTCGAGTCGCCGACATTAAACGAGGGCGACGCCATCGTGATCGAGGGCAACGACCGGCTCTTCCCCGGACAGCCGCTGATCGCCCAGCCGAAATCCGCCGCCGAGGGCGATGCCGCCGCCAACGCCCAATCCGCCCAATCCGCCCAAGCGCCGTGAACACGCTCATCCGACTCAGCCTCCAGCAGCCGATCTCGGTCGCCGTCGGCGTCTTGCTCTGCGTGCTCGCCGGGGTGCTCGCCTTCACCAGCGTGCCGGTCCAGATGAGCCCGGAGGTCGATAGCGTCGTCATCTCGGTCGGCACCCGCTGGGAGAGCGCCTCGTCCGAGGAGATCGAAAGCGATATCATCGAGGAGCAGGAAAAAGTGCTCGGCGATGTATCGGGGCTCGCCTCGATGACCAGCAACAGCCAGGCGGGCCAAGGCACGATCCGGCTCGAATTCGTGACCGGCACCGACATCAAAGAAGCGATGGCCGAGGTGTTGCAAAAGCTCGATGAAGTGCCCGGCTATCCGGAGAACGTCCTGCAGCCGGTCGTCGAGGACATCGACCCGGAGTCGGTCGATTACATCGCGTGGATCGGCTTGGCCCCGACGGACCCGGAGTTCGATGCGACCACGCTTTTCGACTACATGGACCGGCGCATCCGCCCGCGGTTCGAGCGGCTGCCGGGCGTCGCCGAGGTCGGCGTGCGGGCGGCGCGGCAAAGCGAGATCCAGATCCGGGTCGACCCCGAGGCGCTCGCCGCGCGCGGCATCACGTATGGCGAGTTCGCCTCCGCGCTCCGGCTTTCCAACGAAAACTTCAGCGCCGGGCGGCTGCCGCACGGCAAGCGCGACATCCGGGTGCGCGCCACCGGCAGGTTCGAGACCCCCGAGGAAATCGGCGCGATGA
This sequence comes from Verrucomicrobiales bacterium, assembly GCA_041395145.1. Lineage (GTDB taxonomy): Bacteria > Verrucomicrobiota > Verrucomicrobiia > Verrucomicrobiales > DEV007 > JAWLBD01. The sequence goes on from JAWLBD010000084.1 coordinate 6,848, forward strand.
TTCTGCGGCGGACCGAGGCGGGTCCGGTCTATGTGCGCGATGTGGCGGAGATCGTCGATACGTTCAAGGAATCCAACAACTGGGCGCGGGCGCGCGGCATCACCATGCCGTTCATCAACTTCCAGCTCCAGCGCGGCGCGAACCTGCTGGAGACGATGGCGTTGATCAAAGCGGAGGTCGCCGAGATGAACAAACCAGGCGGCGCGCTGGAGCAACACGCCCGCGAGATCGGGATGAACGGCACGCTCGAGCTGGTCCAAACCTACGACGCGACGACCTACGTGGAAGACGCCATCGACCTGGTGCAGGGCAACATCTTGATCGGGGGCATCCTCGCCACCGCCACGCTCCTTTTCTTCCTGCGCTCGCTGCGCACCGTCGGCATCATCGCGGTGGCGATCCCGATCTCGGTGATCGGCGCGATCGTCGTGCTGGTCGCCCTCGGCCGCTCGGTCAACATCATCTCGCTGGCGGGCATGGCGTTCGCCGTCGGCATGGTGGTGGACAATGCGATCGTCGTCATCGAGAACATCTTCCGCCACCTGGAGATGGGCAAAAATGCGTGGGAGGCGTCGCTGGAGGGTGCCAAGGAAGTCGCCGGCGCGGTGGTCGCCTCGACCGCCACCACGCTGGTCGTGTTCTTCCCGATCCTCCTGATCCAAGAGACCGCCGGGCAGCTCTTCAAAGACATCGCCTACGCCATCATGGCGGCGGTCGGCTTGAGCTTGTTCGTCTCGATCACCGTCATCCCGGCGGCCGCCGCGCGGATCTTGAACAAAGGCGACGGCGGATGCGACGACGATGCCGAACCCGCCCACAGCGGCAGCTTGTTCGACCGCATTTTCGGCTCCGTGCCGATGCGCGTGCTCGGCGCGCCGCTCCGCCCGGTCCGCCATATCGTGGAGTCCTTGCCGGACTGGACGGCGGCGGTGGTCACGCGGCTGACCGCGAACTGGGCATCGAGGATTGCGGTGATCTTGCTCTTCGTGCTCGGCACCGTGGCCGGCATTCAAGTCCTGCTGCCGCCGCTCGACTACCTGCCGCGCGGCAACCGGAACGTGATCTTCGGGCTGCTCATCCCGCCGCCCGGCTACAACCTCAAGCAGCTCTCCGAGATGGGCAGCCGCATCGAGGAGCGCGTCCGCCCATCGTGGGAGGTCGTCGGCGACCGCTTTAAAATGGAGGCGATCGAACGCGGCGGCCCGAGCACCCAACCCGACGAACGCCAGCCCGTGCCGCTCGAGCGCGGCTCCGATGAAATGGTCCTCCCCGGTGAAGTCGATCACTTTTTCCTCGTCAGCTTCGACGACCGCATGTTCCAAGTCGCCGTGGCCAATGACCCCAGCCGCGTCGCCGATGTCATCTCGCTGCTCAACTGGGCGGCGACCGGCACCGCCACGCCGGACACGTTCGCCTTCGCCTTTCAGATGCCGCTCTTCCGCGTCGGCGGCAACACCGGGTCCGCCATCAACATCGACCTGACCGGAGATGACCTCGACGATGTCAACGCCGCCGCCACGCCGCTCATGATGGCGCTCTTCGGCAAGTTCGGTCCCGGCAGCGTCAACCCCGACCCGTCCAACTTCTCGCTGCCGCTCACCGAGCTGCGCATCGTGCCGGATGACTCGCGCCTGCGCGAATTGGGGATGACGCGCAGCGACCTCGGTCTCGCCGTGCAGGCCAACGGCGACGGCATCTTGTTGTTCCGGGAGTTCGAGCGCAACGGCGAGCTGACCGACCTGAAAGTCATCAGCCAGGAAGCCTTCAACGGGCGCCCGCTGGAGGCGATCCTCGCGGCCCCGATCGCCACGCCGAACGGCGCCGTCGTCGACCTCGCCAGCGTCTCGCACATCGAGCGCGTGCGGGGTCCCTCCGAGATCCGGCACGTGGACCGCCGCCGCGCGGTCACGCTCCAGCTCACGCCGCCCGCCGGGATGCCCCTCGGAGCCGCGATCGATCAGGTGAATGAGATCGTCGAAGGCATGCGGGCAGGCGGCGCGCTGCCGCCCAGCGTGGATGTCAATCTCGCCGGATCCGCCGGGAAGCTGAATGAGATCAAAGAGGCGCTGCTCGGCGACGGCAGCCTGATGGGGACGGCGACCAGCACGCTCTTCCTCGCCTTCCTTGTCGTCTATCTGGTCCTGGTCGTCTTGTTCCAAAGCTGGACCTACCCGCTCGTCATCATGCTGAGCGTCCCGCTCGCGACCTTCGGCGGCTTCCTCGGGCTCGGCGCCGTCCACGCCTGGAGCGTCGCCGACCGCTACATGCCGGACCAGAACCTCGACATGCTCAGCATCCTCGGCTTCGTCATCCTCGCCGGCGTCGTCGTCAACAATGCGATCCTCATCGTCCACCAGACGCTCAACTTCCTCTCCGATCCTGCGAACGACGCCTCGACGCCCGGCGAGGCGATCCGCGAGAGCGTGCGCAGCCGCGTGCGCCCGATCCTGATGAGCTCGCTGACCTCGGTGGGCGGCATGTTGCCGCTCGTCTTCCTGCCCGGCTCCGGATCGGAACTCTATCGCGGACTCGGCGCGGTCGTCGTCGGCGGCCTGCTCATCGCCACGATCTTCACCCTCATCCTCGTGCCCTGCGTGCTCAGCGCCGTCTTCGCCCTGACCGGCGACCCGCGCGCCAAACGCCAGGCGGACGCCGCCGGGCAATCGGCATCCGCCAGCGCCCACGAAGCCACCGCCTAAATTTCCTCAGAAGGTTTCAGCCAATCTCACGATGCGCCCACACCCCCCATCGCCTGCGTCCCACGCGGGGAACAATCGCCCCGCCCGGCGAGCCGCCGCGCTTGCCGCAGGAGCCGCCCTCGCCTTGGGAGCCTGCCGGTCGGTCGGTCCCGACTACACGCCGCCCGATGCGGACGAGTGGCCGACGGTGTGGAAGCATACCGGCAGTGCCGAGCGGCTCGCGCAGGGCGATTGGTGGAAGGAATTCGGCGATTCCGGCTTGAACAAACTGATCGCCCAGCTCGAAGCAGCCAACCCGGACGCCGCCGCCGCCTTGGCCCGCGTCAACCAATCGCGCGCCGCCCTCGGCATCGCCAAAGCCGGCCAGTTCCCCGGCATCAGCGCCGACGGAAATTCGACCGTCAACCGCGACTCGGCCAACGCCGGGTTCCAGCTTCGCCAGGGCGAGTTCGAGCGCTACCGGCTCGGGCTCAACCTCGATTACGAAGTCGATATCTGGGGGCGCGTCCGGCGGTTGGTCGAGGGTGCCAAGGCGCGGAACGAGGCGGCGGACGCGCTTTATGCCAACGCGCTTCTCTCGCTGAAAGCGGAACTCACCCGGCATTATTTTTCGCTGCGCGAACTCGACGCCGAGATCGCGCTGCTCGACTCGACCGTCGAACTGCGCCGCGAGGGGCGCGAATTGATCGCTGCCCAGGCGCGCGAGGGCGAAACCAGCGAACTCGACCTCGCCCGCGCCGTGGCGGAGCTGGAGACCGCGCGCGCCGATGCCGCCGCCCTGCGCCGCCAGCGCGCCGCGCTCGAAGCCGGGATCGCCGCGCTGGTCGGGCAGAGCGCGAGCGACTTCTCGCTGCCGCCGGACGCCAAAGCGCTCTCGGCACCGCCCAAGATCCCGGCCGGCGTGCCGAGCGAATTGCTCTCCCGCCGCCCGGATGTCGCCGCCGCCGAGCGCGATCTCGCCGCCGCCAGCGCCGACGTCGGCGTCGCCATCGCCGAGACCTTGCCCAGCATCCGGCTGACCGGCGTGGGCGGGCTGACCTCGCTCAGCGCCACCGACTTCTTCAACCCGGCGAGCCGGTTCTTCGAGATCGGACCGCAGCTCAATACGCCGACGCTGCGCTTCGGCTTGAGCGAGGGCAACAAGGCGCGCGCCCGCGCCAAGTTCGACGAGGCGCTCGCCGCCTTCCGCGCTTCGCTAGTCGCCGCCTTCCGCGACACCGAAACCGCCCTCAGCGCCCTGAAGCATCTGGCGGACGAACTCGCCGCCGCCCAAAGCGCCGCCGACGCCGCCGCCCAAGCCGCCAAGCTCTCCCGCGCCCGCTACGACAACGGGCTGGTCAGCTACCTCGAGGTGATCGACTCCGAGCGCACGCGCCTCGCCGCCGAGCGCCGGCTCGCCCAAGTCAAAGGGCAGCGCCTCCAATCAACCGCCGCCCTTGTCCAGGCGCTCGGCGGCGGCTGGCGCTAGGTTTAAGCTACCAGGAGCGGGGGCACCGGAGTAGCACGGATTTTCAATCCGTGGAACGCGGCGGCTGCCCATTGTTGGGCAGGAAAATGGGGAGGTAGGAAAATTCCTGCTAGGTGGGCGAATTCAATCTGATTGAGTTGAGGCGAGGTGCGCCGATGGGGCGCGCTCCCTAACCCGCGTGCTGTGGTCCCGAGTCGGCAAATCTCTTCTCGCCCCTCCTTCCAGTCTCCGCATTTTAAAGCCTGCCGCAGCCCCGGGAAGCGTCGCCTCGCTAAATCCAGATGCATCGCCGAGGACCACGCGCTCCCGCAAGGTGCCTAAACGCCCTGATGACAGGGCTTGCAATTCGCCCCACCCCTCCGCCAAAGATTGATTGCCGGCGTTCGCTCTTCTCCAGCCCGGTCAGAGGCGGAAGACGATCCGCGCTTTGGAGGTGTCGTAGGGAGACATCTCGACCTTCACGCGGTCGCCAATCACCAGTTTGATGAAACGCTTGCGCATCTTGCCGGAAATATGGGCGAGCACCTCGTGATCGGTGTTGCCGATCTTCACCCGAAATTGGGTTCCGGCGAGAACCGCCGTGATCGTGCCTTCCATCTCGACGGGCTTTTCCTTTTCGTCGCGCTCGTCTTCTTCCTTGCGAACCCGCCGCCGCGGGCGACCGCCGCGGCGACCGCCGCCACCACCACCACCTCTCGGACCACCGCCACGAGGACCGCCTCCGGACCCACCGGCGCTTTTGGCTTTGGCTTTTGGGCGTCCGGGACCGCTGGGGCGGTTCCCTCCAGGGGAGCTTGGTTTCTTCGCTTTCATTCAGTCTTAGAATCCCCTGATAAACATGGCATTGGAGCGGGGAGCGTGGATTGTCCGCGTTTTTTAACAAATCACAACCGCTTTTCTCTCATCGCCCTATCGTTGCGCAATAATCGGCAAGAGTTGGTTCAGATCCCCGTAAAAATATCGGTGACAATCCGCCGCGCCAAGCTATTTCCCTCCAAACCATGTCCAGATCCCGACTTCGCCCCTCGCCGCTCCTCGCCGCCGCCTTCCTCTCGGCAGCCCATTTCATGCCGAACGCGCAAGCCGCTCCGGCAGATCCCAGCGCCCAAATTGATGCGTTGATCGAAAAAGGCTATGCGGCGCAAAAGGTGACGCCCAACCCGATGGCCGACGACGAGACCTTTGTCCGCCGCGTCTATCTCGACATCGCCGGCCGCATCCCCACCCCGGACGAAGCCCGCGCCTTTTTGGGCGATTCCGCCAAAGACAAGCGCGAAAAGCTCATCGACTCGCTGCTCGAATCCGACGGCTACGTCTCCCACTTCTTCAACTACTGGGCCGATGTCCTTCGCGCCCAAACCCGGACCAATAACAACGCCGTGACCGGGCGCGCCTATATCCAGTGGATCAAAGACAGCCTCCGCGCCAACAAACCCTACGACCAATTCGTCCGCGACCTCGTCTCTGCCGAAGGCTACGCCTGGGACAACCCCGCGATCAGCTACTACATGCGCGACTACAACATGCCGCTCGACAACATGTCGAATACCGCGCGCATCTTTTTGGGCACGAGACTGGAATGCGCCCAGTGCCACAACCACCCGTTCGATAAATGGAGCCAGATGGATTACTACAAGCTGGCTCGCATTTTCCTACGGGATGACCACGCCAAACAACCCGGACGTCGCCGACAACCTCCGCAGGGACCCGGCGGTCCGCGCCATGGATCGCTCCGAGCAGCGCAACGTCCAGCGCGCGTTTAGCGAAATCTATCGCCCGCTCCGCTTCACCCGCGCGAAGGAAGTCGAGCGCGACCTGCGCCTGCCCCACGACTACCAATACGACGACGCGGAACCCAAGGCGAAGGTCGAACCCGGCACGATCTTCGGGCATGAGATCAAACCGGCGGAGGGCGAATCGAATATCCAAGCCTACGCGCGCTGGATGACCTCCCCGGAAAACCCGCGCTTCACCACGGTGATCGCCAACCGGCTTTGGAAAAAGGCGATGGGCGTCGGCTTGATCGAACCCGTCGACGACATGCGGGACTCGACCGAGTCGACCAATCCGGCGCTGATGGCCTACTTGGAAAAGCTGATGAGGGAGAGCGGATACGACATGAAGGGATTTCTCGCCGCCATCTTCAAATCGAAGACCTACCAGCGGGGCGCCTACACCAAGGAACTAGAACTCGGCGAGAAGTATTACTATCCGGGTCCGCTGCTCCGCCGGATGAGCGCCGAGCAGGCGTGGGATTCTCTCGTGACGCTAGCCACGGTCGGACCCGACCGGCCAAACATGGCGTTTGAAGCCGAGCTGAAGCAGCGCAAAGAAGCCGGAGCCAAGATCATCGCAACGCTCAACAGCCTGTCGCCGAAGGAACTGCTGAACGCCGCCCGCGAGGTCGCCAAGGTCGCGGCCGCAAACGCCGACCAGCTTAAGAAAATCCGCCAAGAACTGGAGGAGGCGCAAAAGGCGAAAGACTTCGCCAAGCTCAAGAAATTCCAGCAGGAGAACGGCAAGCTGACCCGCCAGCTCCGCCAGAAAGCCAGCGAAGTCATCTTCACCACGCTCGAAGAAGCCGGGAAAACAGGCGACATGGACATGGAAGAAATGGATGGGATGATGGAGATGATGATGGGCAGCGGCCGGAGCAACAGCGACAATGCGGAGCTGCGCAAGGCGCGCGAAGCTGAATTCAGCCAGCTCGCCGAGCAGATGGGAGTCAAGGGCGACAAGCAGATGATGCGATCGCTGCAAAACCACATGCGCGAGCGCGAGCGCAATCTGCTGCGCGCCAGCGAGATCGAATCCCCCGCCCCGCGCGGACACTTCCTCCGCCTCTTCGGGCAGAGCGACCGCGAGGTGATCGAAAATGCGACCGACGAAGCCTCGGTGCCGCAGGCGCTCGCCCTGATGAACGGCCCGTATTTCAGCGGGCTCCTCAGCGAGTTCTCCCCGCTCCGCCGCGAGGTGGAGGCGAAGGAATCGCCGCAGGAAAAGATCGACGCCATCTTTTTCACGATGCTCAGCCGCCCGGCGACCGAGAGCGAGCTGTCGCTCATCCGCACCGAGGTGGAAGGGGCGGGTGCCGATGCCTACGCCGATGTGGCGTGGGCGGTGCTCAACTCGCGCCACTTCCTTTTCATCCGCTAAAACCTTTTTCAAAACCAGCCACCCATCCCATACTGCCATGAGCTTTCTCGGCCACGCCTCCGATCTCGACCGCCGCCGCTTCCTCGCCGGAGCCGCCAAAACCTTCCTCGGCGTCAGCCTCTTCCCCGCCCAGACCTTGTTCCAGAAAGGCGCTGCCGCGCAGGGGCTCGGTTTGGTCCAGGCGGAGCCAGCCTCGGCTGCCAAAGCGCTGGTCCCGACCGCGCGCCGCGTGATCTACCTTTACATGTCCGGCGGCATGAGCCACCTCGACACCCTGGACCCGAAACCCGGGACGGACGAGCAGGGACCGACCAAGGTGATCAAGACGAGCGCCGACGGCGTCCAGATCGGCGAATACCTGCCGAAGACCGCCAAGCAGATGCATCACGCGGCGATCGTCCGGTCGCTCAGCTCCAACCAGGGAGCCCACGAGCAAGGCAACTACATCATGCACACCAGCTACGAGCTGCGCAGCACGATCCGCCACCCCGCCATGGGCGCGTGGCTCACCAAATTCCAGGGCAAAGACAACGAAACCCTGCCCGGCAGCGTCGTGATCGGCAACAACAGCCGACACCCCGGAGCCGGATTCTTCGAGTCGAGATTCTCGCCCTTGATGATCAACAACCCGACCGCCTACTTGCAAAACAGCAAGATCGCCCGCGGCTCACCGAAGAGAAGTTTGAGCGCCGCCTCGGTCTCGCCGATGCCCTCGACCAAGAATTCGCCTCCACCTACGACACGAAAAACGTCCGCGCTTACTCCGACATGTATCGGGACGCCGTCCGCCTGATGAAAAGCGAGGACCTGAAAGCCTTCAACATCAACGACGAACCAGAGGCGATGCGCGAACTCTACGGCGACGATTCGTTCGGGCAGGGCTGCCTGCTCGCCCGCCGCCTCGCCGAACACGGCGTCCGCTTCATCGAAGTCGGGCTCGGCGGCTGGGACACGCACTCGGGCAACTTCGTCACGCTGCCGGAAAAATGCGCGATCCTCGACAAGGCGCTCGCCGCCCTGCTCTCCGACCTCGACCGCCGCGGCATGCTCGAAGACACCATGGTCGTCCTCGCCACCGAATTCGGCCGCACCCCGAACATCAACCAGAACGAAGGGCGCGACCACTACCCGAAAGCGTTCTCCGGCTTGCTCGCCGGCGGCGGCATCAAAGGCGGTATCGCCTACGGCTCGACCGACAAGACCGGCGCAGAGGTCGCCGAGAACAAAGTGAAGGTCGAAGACTTCAACGCCACCATCGCCTACGCGCTCGGCATCCCGCTCGACCATCGCCTCTTCAGCCCCAGCGGCCGCCCGTTCACCGTCGTCAACAAAGGCAAGCCGGTCGTCGATTTGTTCGCGTAAGGATCAGTTTTGCGCGAGGGGCGCTGACGCCTCCCCAGCGCTCCCCATGCCGTGGGCAAACCCACCCGGCTGCCCCCATTGCAACAGTCCTAAGAAATGCACCGCGTGGATAGGACATCATTGGTGGAGCATCTCGCGTTTTCATCTTCGCTTCTCCTTCGCGAATGCTGCGAGAGAGTTCGCGAGGCGCTCAGACTGCCGGACTTTCACTACGACTCCGAGAATGAAACGGAGTGGGGTCTCGTCGAGGTCGACAACATCGAATACAACGTCTCTCGCCCGTTCGAAGAAGGAACCCTTTACGAGTGGGATGAGACCGTCCCGCCCGGTTGCAACTTCGGTGTTTCCCTGATTGTCTATCGCGAGCATCCACGCGCTGGAAATCACGATTGGGCAATTGAGGCGCTGGTGAAGCCATTTATCGAGAGAGTCGCCCCCGTGATCAACGTGCCGATCCACCATCATCGGACATGGACGCCCTCAAAAGCATCTCCATGACGGCACCTCAACCCAACACGGGCAGAATCGGGAAGGAGCGGGTTTTGAACCCGCTCCCCCCACAAAATCTATGGCAAGGGATCACCACAGATACTTGCTTCGC
>JAWLBD010000085.1:0-15991 GCA_041395145.1 Verrucomicrobiales bacterium
CCTGCTCTTGGGTGAATGTCGTGGCCGGAGAGCCGCCGACGAGGAACTGGCCGCCGCCGATCGCACTGGCGGTGAAGAGGAGCGCCGCCTCGGCGTCGTCGATATCGGTCGCGGCTAGATTGGCAGCGCTGAGGACCACGGAGGCACCTTCGCCGATCGCGAGGGCGTTCGCGGTGAGTTCCGGTGCGTCGTTGATGTTGGTGAACGTGATCGCCGCCGCCGCTGGTCCGTCCGACAGCGATCCGTCGCTCACCGCAAGGTCGAAGCTCGGGGCCGCCTCGCCGCCGTCGTGTTCGAAGCTGACTTCGCCGGCGATGATTTGGGCTTGGGTGAATGTTAGGGTGGGCGATCCGCCGGAGAGGAACTGGCCGTGTCCCACATTGCTGGCGGTGAAAATGAGATCGGCATCGGCGGTGTCCGGGTCGCTCGCCGCGATCTCGCTGATGCCGAGGACGACCGTGCCGCCTTCGTCGATCGCCAGCGCATTGGCGGCGATGGCGGGCGGATCGTTGATGCCGGTGAAATCGATCGCCGCGGCGGAAGGCGTCGTCGAGTCGGTCCCGTCGCCCACGCTGATGTCGTAGCCCGGCGCGAGTTCGCCGCCGCCGTGCTGAAAGCTGACCTGCCCGGCGAGAACTTGCGCCTGGGTGAATGTGGCGGCGGGCGATCCGCCGACGAGGAACTGCCCGTGAACGACCACCGATGGTGTAAAGGTGAGCTCGGCATCGCCGTTGTCCGGATCGCTCGCCCCGATGTTCGCCGCCGTCAGCAGGAGCGTCTCGCCTTCGCTGAGGGTGACCTGGCGCGCGATGATCTGCGGCGCGTCGTTGATGTTGCCAAAGGTGATCGCCGCGGGATGCGGACCGTCATTTAGCGCGCCGTCGCTCACCGTGATTGCATATGCGGGCGCGGTCTCGCCGCCATCGTGCTGGAAGCTCACGGCACCAGCGATGATTTGCTCTTGGGTGAACGTCGTCGCCGGCGATCCGCCGACGAGGAATTGCCCGTGCGTCACACCGCTGGGTGTGAAGGAGAGATCGGCAGCGGCGTTGTCTGGATCGGTTGCCAAGAGGTCGCCGGTGCCGAGAAGGACTGTCGCACCCTCGGCCAGGATCATGTTGGGAACAAGGGAGGGGCTATAGCCATAGTACCGCCCGCCAGATACGAGCGCTCGTGAATGGCTGTGCCCGCCAGAATGAGGTCGTCGCCGTTCTCAAGGATGGGCAAGACCTCGCGCATGTCCTGCATCCTACTGCTGCTGTCGCCGATATTGTCGGAGTCGTGCGACCCCTTGGTGTAGGGCGGGTGGTGCCAGAAGGCGATGATCCACTCTTGGGTGGCGGCGGCGAGATCGTTCTCCAGCCAAGCCGCCATCGCGGCGGTCGACGACCGGTCCGTGTCTTGGGAGTCGAGGCAGACGAAGTGGATGTCGCCGTAGTTGAACGAATAGTAGGCTTCGGTGCCGGAGGGCAGGCCGCCGGCTTCCGCCGCTGCCGGAAGGTGGAAGATGTCGTAGTAAACGCCGGACTGGGTGGGCGAGTCGGCGCTATTTTCGTCGTGGTTGCCGAGCGTGGGCCACAACGGCGTGTTGCGGAGGATCGACGGATACATGTCGAAGACCGCCGCCTGGTATTCGGCGTCGGTGCCGTTGTCGTAAGCGTTGTCGCCCAGCATGAGCACCGCATCGACGGGCGCGCCGGCATTCTCGGCGTAGAACGCATCGCGCACCGCGGCGGCGTTGGCGTCGGCGGTGCCGCTGTCGCCGAGCACCCAGAACCGGAGCGGGCGCCCTGGCTCCGGCGGCGGAAGCGTCTCGAAATAGTAGTCCGCGCCGCTGGCCAGCACCTCGCCCGGCGTTTCGACCGAGTAGTAATAGCGCGTGTCGGGCGCCAAGCCAGCAATGGTGATCGAGTGCTCGGTTTTGTCCGCCAAGTCCTGCGCGGTGTCCGTCAGCGATCCGGGCGCCGAGCCGTAGCGCACCACGCTGCCGGCGGGGAATTGGGTGCGCCAGCGCAGCGTCATGCCGTCGGCGGTTGCAGTCTGCAGGTAGGGGCCGCGCGTGATCGCCTGCGGGATGTCGAGGTCGGTGAGGCGCAGGTCGAAGCTGATGTCGGAGCTATTTGCCGCCTGCTGGTGGATTTCGGCGGCCAGCGTGTTGGACCCGGCGACGAGCAGCGCTTTGTCGATGGTGAAGGTCTGGAACGCATCTTCGTCCGCGCCGCCGATCGCTGGATTCGACGCCCGCGTCTGGTAGCCAATGGTGCCGCTGGGCATGTGATCGCGGGCGACCTCGGTGCCGTTCAGATAGACGACGACGCCGTCATCGCGGACCACCTCGAGGATCAGGTCGTGGACCGAAGCGGGATCGGCGAGGGTGAAATCGTGGCGGAAATAGGTCGTGATGAATTTGTTCGAGCTGCTCGGGCCGTAGCCGACGACCGTCGCCTCATCGCCGTCGCCGTAGCCGAGCTGCGCGGGACCGGACGCCCAGGTCGAGTCATCGAAGCCGGGCGCGCGCCACGCGGTGCCCTGGTCGGTGCCATCGTCGAGGTATTTCCAATCGGCTCCCGCCGCGATGAGCAGGCGCTCCGGCGTGAAAGAAATCGCCGCCGCCGCCGGGCCATCGGTGAACTCGCCATCGGTGACCTCGACCGAATAGGCGGGCGCGACGAGGCTGCCGTCATGGATGAAGGCGACGTCGCCGGCGAGCAGATCGGCTTGGGAAAATGTCGTGATGGCGACACCGGGTGCGGAGACGAATTCGAACTGCCCGCGCGACACGCCGGTGACCGAAAAATCGAGATCGGCATCGGCGGTGTCCGGGTCGTCGGCGAGCAATTCGCTAGCGCCGAACACCACGGACTCGCCCTTGGCGAGGGTCAGCGCATTGGCGACGAGCGCAGGCGGGTCATTGATCGCGGTGTAGGTCACGGCGGCGGCGGCGGGACCGACTGTGGTGGAGCCGTCGCTCACGCTGATGTCGTAGCCTGCCGGAACCTCGCCGCCGTCGTGCTGAAAGCTCACATTGCCCGCATCGACATCGGCTTGGGTGAACGAGGCACCGGCGAGCCGCCCAGCAAGAACTGTACCGCCCGCTACGTTCGATGGCGTGAAGGTCAGCTCCGCCGGGGAATTATCGCCGTCGGTGGCGAGCAGGTCGGCATCGGTCAGGGCGACGGTCGCGCCCTCCGCGATCAGCATGTTGGCGGCGAGCACCGGCGTGGCTCCGGCGTTGTCCACCAGCATCTGGACGCTGGCGACGAGTTGCGGCTGGGCGGGATCGTTCGAGGCGATCCGCAGCCGGTTGAAGAACGCGGAGCCGTGGCGCGCCGAGCGGATCGAGCGCGGCGGTGACCGGCGCATTGTTACCGATAGGCGATGCTGCCCGCATCGGGCGAGGAGCCAGCCGCATGGCGGGGGACGGCGGCATGATGCGGACCGACGATCCCGGCGTGACCGCGCGCTTCGTGGAAGGCGTTCCTCGACAAGCCGTTGGTCGCGCCGATATTGGCATAGCCGGTGTTGCCATCCTGGATGCCTACCGAATAGTTCGCCGCCGAGAAGCTGATCGCCTCGTAGTGAAATTCGATCTCGCCGCTGGCAGCGCAGCACGGCTTGAAGGTCGCGCGCTCTACTCGCGCTACCGAACCGGTGCACATTTTCGAACTGCACGGTGAACGACGACCCGTCGCCCTGGTGGTAAACGGCGCTCGATCCGTCGAGCATCAGGTCGTCCCACAGCGGCGCGATGAGGAGCGGCGGCGCGAGCGGGGAGGGGAGTTCGCGCGCGCCGGCGTAGTTGGCGGTGCCGAGGTCGGCGAGCGAGAGGATGCCGTTGGCGTTGATGTAGAGCGCGGTGTAGCTGCCGCCGTAGAACGGGAAGGAAAACCCGAGCGGGATCGCCGGGGTCGAGCCTTCGTCGAGCGGATCGACGCCGGACGCCGCATTCCAGGTGGACACTGCCGTCCCGGTGCCGGCGATGTCATTCCAGGCATGCGCCGGACCGCCGGTCTCGCCCGACCATCGGAAATCGTAGTCCGGCGCGATCGTGTAGGTCAGGGTGCCGCCGCCCGCATTGCCCAGCGTGAGCTGCGGCGAGGCGCTGCCGCCCGGCGACACGACGACTTCGACCGGCGCGCCGGACAGGGTCAGTGCCGAGACCGGATCGGCTCCGTCGAGCGAGGCGGTGTAAGTCGGCGCGTTGGCGGCGTCGCTGTTGATCGTCAGCGTCGCGCTGTGGTCGCCCGCGGCGGTCGGCGCGTAGGCGATCTCGAAGGTGGCTTCGCCCACTGCGGCGATCGTCGCGCCATCCGCCGGGTCATTGGCGACCGCGTAGCCGGCGGCTCCGGGTCCGGTGATCTGGATCGCCGGCGTGCCGAGCGTCAGCGCCGCGTTGCCGAAGTTGCGCAGCGTGAACACACGCGTCGATGCGCCGCCGAAAAACGTGCCGTCCGCCGCGCGCGGATCGGCGGCCCCCGGCGCGATGGGCGCGCCGCCCGGACCTTCGAGCGCGAGATGCGGGGCGGCGGTGACTTGCGATCCGGCCGTCCCGCTGGCGGTGATGCCTTGGCTGGGATTCAGGTAGGTGCCGCCCGCCGCCGATTCGAGCTTCACCGCACGGACCATGTAATGATACGCCGCCCCTGGCTCGGCGCTCGCGTCGCTAAACGCCGTGCCTGCCACCAATCCGCCGAGGCGGAAATACGGGCCGTCCGCCGCATCGGCGCGATAGACGGCATAGCCTTCGATGCCGCTGTCGGGCGACGCCGTCCAGGCGAGGTCGATCTCGCCGGGGTCGAACGAGAGCGCGATCAATCCGGTCGGCGGCTGGACGTGGTGGAGGCGCAAGGTCGGGTCGCCCATCAGCGCGACGTGGGTCATCCGGTTGAGGAAGGCGTCATAAGGCGACCCGGTCAGGTAGTCGCCATCGTTTTGCTGGGTGGCGCGCACGCCTTCGCCGATCGGCGCGCCCATGCCCATCGAATACAAATGCGTGTGCGGGCGCGCGCCCCACAGGCTGGCGACGCAGAGCGAGTTCGCCGTCCCGGCGATCGGCGCGCGGACGAGGTTATCCTGCTGATCCCAGTCGACCGAATAGCTGCCGAACACCATGTCGAAGGCGGTCAGGTTGTCGCGGGTGGCGAAGTCGGTCGAAGTCCCGACGCCGGAGCTGCTGACGTTGGTGCCGGATCCGTGCCGAGCGCCCACAGGTAAGGTTGGGTCTCGACGGTCGGGAACCAATTCGTCAGCGTGAACGGCGTAGAGCCGAAGAGCGCCGAGGTCGTCCGGGTAGTGGTCGCGCCGGGCGATTCGCCGCCAAAATAGCCGACCGCGACGCAGGATGGCGCGGCGTTGCAAGGCAGCCATGCCGCCGAGCCGGTGGCGAAACGCATGGTTGCGGTCTAGGTATTGCTCGAGCAGCGCCTGTTCGGTGCCGAAGAGCGGCATGTCGAAGAAATCGATGCGCCTGACCTGAAGCTCCATCTCGCCGGGCAGATAGCTTTGGTCGAGCACCGCGTCGCCGTGCGTATCTTGGTCGAACGTCCACGGTCCATCGATGTCGCCGTAGTATTCTGTCGCAGGGCATCGCGGCGGCGTCCATGTACTGTCGGGACCGAGGCCTGTGCGTCGGCGACAGGGATGCGCCCGATGAGAAGGATCCGCTTCCGCCGTCGCCGGATCGGCATTGTAGAATGCCTCGACGACCGCCTTCGCCGCCTGGGGGCGTCCTGGCGCGTGCGGCGGTCTGACTCAACGGTCCAGCCATCCCTGCGCAGGTCACTACCAGCGTGTCGAGGCGCCCGGCGATGGAGCCGCCATCGTGTCGTCCACGAGGAGCAGGGCGCGGCCGAGGTCGCGCATCGGCACGCGGATGCCGACGCGCAGGTAGCCGAAGGCGGGCACCACGCCGCTGTCGGCGTCGTGCTCCCGGATCACCATGTATTCGTATTCCACGCCCGCGCTCACCGCCGAGTCTGTGTAGCCGGAGCGCCGACCACGGCAGGGTCGCCAACGCGATGTCCTGCAGTACAGCGCCGCTGTCGGCGACGCGGCGATAGAGAAAGTAGTTTGCCACGCCGACGGCGGCGGTGTGCGGCGCGCGCCATTCGAGGGCGATTTCGGCGGGCGATTCCTGGATGCTCGCCGCCCACAGCTCGACCGAGCCGTCGTGCGGGTCCGGATTGTCGGTCACGTTGGAAAAGCGTTTCCTGGCCGCCACGCCGACGGCGCGGAGCTGTCCAGCGGATCGCTCGCCACGACGCGTCGTAGCCCGGTGCGGATTCGCTGCCGTCGTGCTGGAACCTGACCTGCCCTGCGCCGACCTGCGCCGGGGTGAACGACGTCGCCTCTACGCCGCCGACGAGGAACCGCCCGTGCGCGATGTTCGAGGCGGTGAACGTCAGGTCCGATTGCGGGTGGTCGGCGTCGGTTGCCGCGAGCGCCGCCGCGTTGAGCGTCACCGTGCCGCCCTCTGAAATCGCCAGCGTGTTGGCGGCGATGATCGGCGGCGAGTTGACCGATCCGCCTCGCCCCGACACGATCAGCGAAAAGGTCTGGGAGCCGCTGCTCAGCGCGCCTTTATGGGAAACCGAAACCGTGTAGGTCCCGGCGGCACCAGGCGCGGCGCGGATGAGCACCTGCTCGACGTTGTCCACCACGTTGTCGCCCGCCGTCGCGAGGGCGGCGGGGTTGGGCGGGGTCGAGCACGAATGGCAGATAGGTCGGCGACCCGCCGGGTCCGGTGATGCGCAGGTCGAGGTCGTTGACCAGCGCGGCGGCGGCGTTGTCCAACCCGCTGATCGCCGCGCCCGCCGGATCGGTCCAGCACAGCGTCGCGCGGATCGGGCTGGAGCCGTCCCGCTCGATGGCGAATTGCGCCGCCGGGTTTCCGCCGTCGAGCGGCCGGTCACGCGGTGGACGCTCGGTTCGTTGGCGTGGGCGGCGAGGTGCAGCCTACCGCCGCCTTCGCGCGTTCATCAACCCCCAGCCGTTTTGGTAATCGCCTCCGGCATTGCTCAGATCGTCGGCGGTGTGGAGGATCAGCCCTTCAGCGCGTGCTGGCGCGCATCGCCGTGCCAAACAGGTCGCCGTAGTATTCGACGAGAAGCGCCGCGCTGCCGCAGGCGTTTGGCGATGCCATGCTCGTGCCGCTGGCGGCCGCGTAGGCGTTGTTGGCGGAGTCTGACGCCGAGGTCAGCCCGATCCCGTTGGCGACGATGTCGGGTTTGACCCGGCCGTCGTCCGCCGGTCCCCAGCCCGAGAATGGCGACATCGCGGCGTTGGCGACGCTGCGCGAGCCGCCGGAGACCGCGTCGTTGACCGCGCCGACCGTCATGATGTTCTTGGCGATGCCGACGCTGGTCACCGTGTCGTAGCCGGCTCCCGTCGCGTTGGCCAAGCCGTCGCCCTTCGGGTCGGTCGCCGCGTTGTAGGCTTTCGATTGCCACGAGCCGCCGGAGAAATAAAAATACGTCTGGCCGTTGGACGGAGCCGGGTTGTTTCGGTCGTTCCCCGCCGATTTGAATGGCAGGTAGTAGGGGTGCGCCGCCACGATGCCGTCCCACGACGCCGAGGTGCTCCCGTATTGACCGAAGCCCCGGTCCTCCGCCTCGCCGTTGACGCCGAACCAGTGCGGGGCGGTCGATCCGGAGAAGTCGCCCGTCTCCCAGCCGGTGACGAATCCGTAGGAGTGGTTCGAGAGCGGGATTTTCCCGGCCGCCCCGGCGGTCGCGGCACCCGCTGCCGCCATCTCCGCCTCGTCGTCATCCCAATCGTAGGAATCAAGGTGGACCGACGGAGCCATCCCCAGCGCGCTCGCGCTTACGCCCGCCGCGCCGATCGTGCCGCCGACATGCGTGGCGTGCCAGTGCGAGGCGACCGCATCAACTAGCGTCAGCCGCCCGGCGAATTCCTGGTGGGTTTGCAAGATCGAGCCGCCATCCCAGACGCCGACGGTCAAGCCGGAGCCGTTCAGGTTGTAGGGAGAGGTATTGCGGATCTGGCTTGCCCCAGTCGAGATCGCCGCGTTGACATTGTCGGTGATTAGGATCTCCGGCGCGAGATCCGGCGAATCCGGGACCGCCATCAGCTCGAAGCGCCGCCCGCTGGGCGAGTCCCCGCGCACCCGCCACCCCCGGATCAACGCCTCAACCCGCGCTTCCGCCTTCCGCCGCTCCGCCCGCTCCCGCAGCGCTTGCACCATCTGAACCCGGTCGCCGTCCCCGGCGCGATTCGGTCCACGCCCACGTTCCGGCTCCTGCGTAGGTGCCGCCGGGACGGTCCAATTCAGGATGGCTGCAACAGCCACCGCGCGGAGGAGCATCCGAGATCTTTGGGGATTTGGCATAGGCGGGGGAGTCAATTCTATTCGAACCCGCCGCCGATGCCCATGCCAAAATACTCTCATACACCGCAGGCGATGAGTGAGAGCAGCGGAAATTCGGGCGTGACCACCAGCGGATATAGGCACGACTAAATTATGGAAATTATAAAATGGTGGGGATTTAGCGCAAGGATGAAGTGCGCAAAGCGGCAATTAGCCAACGCTTGATTTTAACGCTGAACTGCCGTGAAAGGTTACGCATTGTTTTGAGAAGCAACCAGATGAACGAAAATTAACGCCGCCGACGTGTGGAGCCCCCAGAACCAGCGGTTCGCCCTTAGGTGTCGCTTGGACGGCTGTTACCAGCGCGACTATCCGTTTGCGGCGGGCGATCCTTCTCTTATGAAAGCGGGAGATTTACCATGAGAATCGCCGCCGTTATCCCCTGCTACAACCATGCCCGCTACGTGGGCTTGGCGCTGGATTCGATCCTCGCGCAGACGCGGCGACCGGACCGGGTGATCGTGATCGATGACGGGTCGCAAGACGATTCGGTCGCGGTGATCGAGTCGTATCGCGACCGGGGGGTCGAGTGCCTGGCGCAGGAAAACCGGGGCGCGCACAACACGATCAACCGGCTCGTCGAGATGGCGGCGGTGGACTGCGATGCGGTCAGCATCCTCAACTCGGACGACTACTACGAGCCGGGGCGCTTCGCCGCCTGCGCCGCGTTTCTGGAGAAGGAGCCGGAGAAATCGGTGGTCTGCACCGCTTTGAATATCATCGACGACGACGGCGGCCGCATCGATCCGGCGGAGCCGCGGGCGAAGTGGTTTCGGGCGATCTGGTCGGTGCCGGAGGGGATCGAGCCAGAGGAGTGGATGGGGTTGGCGAACTTCCCGGCGACGACGAGCAATGTCTTCGCGCGCGCCGGATACCTGCGCGGGAACCCGTTTCGCCCCTATCGGTTCAACCACGATTACTTCTTCCTGAGCGGCGCGGCGATCCGGGGGCAGATCGGCGTTTTGCCCGGCGAGCCGCTGGTCAACTACCGGGTCCACGCGCGCAACACAATTAACACGAATCCGGCACCGCTCATCCGCGAGATGCTCCGCATGCACCTCGACCTCTACCGCGATCTGGCTTCGCGAACTCGGCGCCGATCCCGCCCTGCGCGACCGCTTTCGGCCCATCTGCGCGCCGCTTGGGACAACGTGTCGAGCTTCCACGCCGGGCTCTTCCAGGTCCTGCTCGCCAAGGCGCTCGGGCGTTGGAGCGAGGATGAATTGGGCGACCTCGCCGCCGCCTTGAGCGAGGAGGCGTTCCCCGAGCTGGAGAAATTCCCGAACCGCGAGATTGTCAATGCCTGGGACGAATCCGGTCCGCTGCGCGAGGCATCCGGGCTGGCGGAGAAGTGCGATGCCCTGCGCCGGGAGCGCGACGCGTTGAAGCAGGAAGTCCGCGACCTCCGCGAACTGGCGAAGCTCCGCCAGCGCCTGCTCGAATCGAAATCCTATGCGATGGGCAGGTTGCTCGGAAAGCGGGGCGCGCCGGATGCCGGCAAGTCAGCGGCCGAGAAATTGGCGGCGCTCCGGACCTTCGCGGGCGGAGCCGAGTAGCGCTGTTCCGCGGCGTCTTTTTAGAGGAAGCGGCAATTCGGAGGTTGCTTGCGGGGCGGTCCTTTTGGGCGGAAGCTCGGCGATGAAATCAAACCTGCTCCCTCTGTCCGCATTTGCCTTGTTCGGATTCGCTTTGACCGCCGCCCCGTCGCCGGCGCAGGCTCCCAAGATCAACGTCGATGTCGCGGGCGTCCAATTCGTCAAGCGCGAGAAAGGAAAGGGATTCGAGGGCGTCCGCCCGTTCAACAGCCAGAACCTCGGCGTCAAGCTGTCGCTGTTCATCGAGCCGGAGGGATCGGCGAAGATCATCGAGATCGATGACGACGAGAGCAAGCTGGCGTCGTTCAAAGACGACCAGGGCACCGATCTGCTGGAAAAGGCGGACAAGGAAAACTACTCGCGGGTCGGCTTTTCGTTCATGAACGAAGTGAGCGACGACGGGGCGGTCGGCATGATCGACCTCGAGTCCGGGCGCGGTCCCGCCGACGGCGCGAAAACGGTCAGCGCGGAGGGCGCGGTTTCCGTCCACCTTGGCTCAAAGACCGCCCAGCATAAGATCGATGGAGCCTTGAAGGAAGGTGCCGCCTTGAAGGGCGGGCCGTTTTCGTTTGTCGTCAAATCGGTCGGCAAAGACAAGAACTTCGATGACGAGGCGATCGTGGCGATCAACATCGAGACCAAGACCAAGCCCACCACGCTCGCCAAAGTTCGCTTTCTCGACAAGTCTGGCAAAGACCTGGAATCATCGAGGACCGGCTCATCTTCGATGTCGTTCGGCAATCAAGGCACCTTCACGTTCGACTACGAGATCAAAACGGCGGACGCGGCGAACGTCGCCACAGTCGTTTTCGAGGAATGGACGGACTTCCAGAAGGTGATGGTTCCTTTCGTCGCCGAGGCAGCGGTTTGGACCGCCTCCAAAACCGGAGCGGCCAAGGCGGTCGAGTAGGCGGGGGGGGCGGAACCGCCGGTCGCATGGATAGCCCGATGCACGGCCGCGTTCGGGCGCAGCTCGATTTCCCGTTGCCGCTGACCGGGCGGCGGGTAAAGGGCAGGCGGACGAACTTATGGCTCCCTCCAAACGCCTACTCTATCTTGCGCTCCTGTGGCTCGCCTCGGGTCTCTTCGCTTCGCTATGGCCGGATTTCATGCTCGCGTGGATCGGGATCGGCGGTCTGATCGCCGTCGGAGGCGTCGCCGATGCGATCTTGCTCTTCTATCTAGCCCGGCCGACCGCCGAGCGCGTGGTGCCAGGTCGCTTTGCCCTCGGCGTCGAGGGCGAGGTGGCGGTCACCCTGCACAATCCGGGCAAATACCCGATGTTCATCGATCTTTTCGACGGCATCCCAGATGCCTGCGAAACCGAGGGGTTGCCGTGGACCGGCAAACTGCCCGCCCGCGGATACACGCGCGTGACCTATCCGGCAAAGATGACGAGCCGCGGGATGATGCGCTTCACGCCAGCTCACATCCGGGTCCCCTCGCCCTTCGGGCTGTGGCTGCGCCGCTTCCGCTGCGGGGAGATGTCGTTCGTCCGCGCTTACCCGAACTACGAACCCGTCATCCGGTTCGCCTTGCTCGCCATGGATCATCGCGAGGAACAGATGGGTATCCTCCAGCGCCAGCGCGCCGGCGTCAGCCGCGAGTTCCACCAGCTCCGCGACTACCAGGAGGGCGATTCGATCGCCCAAGTTGACTGGAAAGCCACCTCCCGCCACCGCTCGCTCATCAGCCGGGAATACCGCGAGCAGCGCAACCAGAGCGTCGTCGCGCTGGTCGATTGCGGGCGGCGCATGCGGGCGATGGACGGCGACCTCGCCCAGTTCGACCATTGCCTAAACGCGCTGCTCCTCCTCTCCTACATCGCGCTCCGGCAGGGCGACCATGTCGGCGTGATGAGTTTCGGCGGCCCCCAGCGCTGGCTGCCCCCGGTCAAGGGGCAGCACTCGATGACCACCCTGCTCAACCACCTCTACGACTACCAGACGACCAACGAACCCAGCGACTTTTCCGAGGCGGCGCAGAATCTGATGGTCCGGCAAAAACGCCGCGCCCTCGTCCTCGTCATGACCAACCTCCGCAGCGAGGACGCCTCCGACCTGCTCCCCTCGCTCCGCCTCATCAGCCGCCGCCACGTCGTCGTCCTCGCCAGCCTCCGCGAACGCAGCCTCGACCAAGTCGCCCGCACTCCCATCGGCAGCCTCGACGACGCCCTCGCCTGCGCCGGTGCCCACCTCTACTTCGAGGAGCGCCGCGCCGTCCTCGAACAAATCCGCGCCAGCGGTGCCCTGACAATCGACGCCCCCGCCCAGTCCTTCCCTATCGAGCTAGCCAACCGGTATCTGGAGATCAAGCGGGCGGGGCGGCTGTGATTTGTTGGGGTTATTTGTTATTCGACGTTAGCGATTTGCTTTTAATTTCACGTAATTTAAGGGAATTTAGAATCCCTGCGGTCAGTTCATGTTCAAGGGAGAGCAACGGAAAGAGGCGGAGGGGTGAGGCCGGTAGCGCTCCTAAAAATCAGGACATTTTTCGCCCCTTTTTCCTCTCTGCGGCAAAAACAATTCCAAATCGAAACGCGGTTTGGGGAGGGGTTCTACGGATGAAATTCGCGAAATTTTCTCTTTCCCGGACCGTATTTTCTGTAGAATTTTAGCAATTCCGAATTCACTCCATATGCTCGTCAGACCTGCTATGAAATCGCCCCAGATGATCACCCTCGCCGCCATGGGAGGCATGGTGCTTGCCGTGTCGAACGCCTCGGCGCAAAAGGTGACCTATCAAGATCACGTCCGCCCGCTTTTTGAGAATAAGTGCTTTTCGTGCCACAATCCGGATAAGGCGAAAGGCGGTCTTGACTTGACAAGCTATGGCGCGCTCATGCAGGGCGGCAGTTCGGGGGCGATCGTGGCGGCGGGCGACCCGAATTCGAGCCGGATCTATCTGACCACCACGCACAAGGAAGAGCCGATCATGCCGCCGGAGGGCGGCAAGCTGCCCGATGCCCAGCTCGAAACGATCGCCAAGTGGATACAGGGCGGCCTGCTCGAAACCGAGGGCAGCACGGCAAAGAAGGCGCAGAAGCCGGCGATGGAACTCGCCCTGACCTCCGCACCGATCGGAAAGCCGGACGGTCCGCCGCCGATGCCGGAGAATGTCTTGCTCGAGCCTGAAGTGGTGCCGGAGCGCGGCACCGCGATTGCGGCGATCGCGGGCAGCCCGTGGGCGCCGCTGGTCGCGATCTCCGGCCAGCACCAGATCGTGCTTTACAATACCGACTCGCTTCGGTTGGAGGGCATCTTGCCCTACGAGGGCGGCTTCCCCGAGGATCTCAACTTCAGCCGCAACGGCCAGCTCATCGTGGCGGGTGGCGGGCGCGGCGGCAAGTCGGGCGATGTGCGCGCCTGGGAAGTGAAGACGGGGAAGCAGGTGATGAAGATCGGGGCGGAATTCGACACCGTCCTCGGCGCGGACTTGAGCGCCGACCAGATGCACGTGTCTCTCGGCAGCCCGAGCAAGAAGGTCAAGATGTTCCACACCGCCGACGGCGAGGAATTCGCCATGATCAAAAAGCATACCGATTGGGTGACGGCGGTGCGCTACAGCCCGGACGGCGTGCTCTGCGCGACGGGCGACCGCAACGGCAACGTCCACGTTTGGGAGGCGGCGACCGGCAACGAATTCTTCAAGCTCGGCGGGCATGACGGATTGGTCACCGGTCTGGCGTGGCGTCCGGATTCTAACGTGCTCGCCTCTGCGTCGGAGGACGGCAACGTGAAGCTCTGGGAGATGAACGAGGGCAAAGAAATCAAGAAGTGGGGCGCCCACGGCGGCGTGCAGGACATCGCCTATTCGATGGACGGGAAACTCGTCACGGTCGGACGCGACAAGAAGGTCGCCATCTGGGGCGGCGATGGGGCGAGCCTGAAGGTGATCGATGGCCAGTTCGCCGATATCACCACCGCGTGTGCGTTTTCCTCCGACAGCAAGCGCGTGATCGCCGGCGACTGGACTGGCGCGGTAAAGATTTTCGATTGGGAGAAGGCGGAACTGCTCGGCGAATTGGTAGCGAATCCGCCGACCATCGATGAGCGCCTCGCCAAGCTCGAAGAACGCCTCAACGCGGTGAAGGCGCAGCATGCGGAGGTCGCTAAGGCGCATGAGCCGGTGCTGGCGATGGTCAAAGGATCCGAGGATGCGATGAAAGCCGCGCAAGATGCCGCCGCCCAGCGGGCGAACGAACGCACCGCGATGGAAAATGCGATGAAGCAGGCGGAGGCGGCGCTCGCCCAAGCCAACGGCGCGCGGGACGGGAAGAAAGCGCAGATCGATGGGGCTAACGCCGAAGCCGCCAAGATGGGGCAGGAGAGTCAGGCGGCGCAGGGCGAAAAGGCGAAGCTCGCGGGCGAACTCGCCAAGGCGCAAGACTTGAGCGCGAAGCTGCCCGAGCGTGTCACCGTTTTGCAAGCCGCCGCGCAGCGCGCCGCTGCCGCCGCCGACATGGACCCATCCAATACCGCACTTCAAGAGGCGAAGAAGGCATCCGATTCCGCCTTTGCCCAAATCCAGGGCGCGCTCAAAGCGGAGCAGGACAAAGCCGCGAACCACCCCGGCACCATCGCTGGTCTCGATAAGAAAATGGCGGATCTCGCTGCCGCGCAGAAGGCGAAGCAAGAATCTGTGCCCGGCCTAGAGGCAGAATTTGCCCAGATGGCGGAAGCCGCCAAAACCGCCGCCGCCGCTATGGAAGACGCCAAGGCGAAGTTCGCCGCCGCCGCCGCCGCCCAAGACGAAGCCAACAAAACCGTCGCCCAACGCCAGCAGGAAATGGAGGCCGCCAAGGCGAAAGAAACCGAGGAGCGCAAAAAAGTGGATGGCTCGCTCGCCGAGGTCGAGAAGGTCGAAAATGATCTCAAGTTCTGGAAAGCCGCCAAGGTGAACACGGCATTGCTCGATGAGCGCGCCAAACTTCAAGATGCCGAGGCGACGCTCGCCGCTGCGACGGAGCAAAAGAATGCCGCCGCCGCGCAGAAGGCGGGAGCCGAGAAAGAACTCGCCCGCCTCAATGAAATCGCCGCCAGCAAGACGGTGGAAGCGCGGAAAGCCGCCCTCGAGGGAGCCAAAGCCGCCGCCGCCGCGCTCGACAAGCAACTCGCCGATGCGCGCGGCGCGCTCGCCGGTCAGGAGAAGCTGATCGCCGATCTTCGCGGCAAGTTGGAGGAATCCGACCGCGCGATTGCCTCGCTCGACGAGCAGATGAAAGCGATGGCTGCCGCCCCAGCGCCGTCGCCCGACGCCGGATCTGCCGCCGATGCGCCGCAGACCGCAGGCGGTCCTGCCCCGCAGCCGAACGCGCCCGCCGCCGAAGCGCCGCCCGCACCCGCGCCAGAAGCCCAGGCTCCGGCTCCGCCTCAGCAACAACCCGAGCCGCAAGCCGCCTCTTCATCCGAATCCGGCGCTGGAACCTCGCTGGCCGACGACCGCGCCGCCATGGAGCACCAGCGCAGCGAAATCGCCGCGCAGTTCGCCGCCGCCGAGAAACAAGCCAACGATCTCCGCGCCCAGATCCAAGATCTCGAAGCCAAGCAAAAGGCTGCCCAAGCCCAGATCGCCCCCGCCGAAGCCGCCTTGCGCCAAGCCGAAGCCGAAAAAGCCGAAGCGCCCGCCAAGATCGAGGCGCAGACCAAAAATCTCAACGACCTGAACGCCCAGATCGCCAAGCTGACCGAAGAGGAAACCGCCGCGAAAGCCGCCGCCGATCAATTGAAGGCGAAAACCGCCGAGTTGCAGGCGCAGTTTGATGCCCTGCGCGCTTAGTCTCGCCGACTAGCGGATTCCGAAGATCGATTTCCACGTGGTTCTGATCAGCCGGAACGAAAGTTCACCATGGTAGATCCGGTCGCCTATCTGGATCGCATCGATTAGCAAAAGGACGGTGTAAATTGATAGGCAGACCAGCGCGCTCCAGCGAAGGCGGGACCCGACCGGGAAAGGCGAAGACGCCCCGGAGTCCGAAGTAGGCTCCAAGGACAAAGACCGATCGGAAGGC
>JAWLBD010000086.1:0-15361 GCA_041395145.1 Verrucomicrobiales bacterium
GAGCGACGACACTTCGATGATGCTGTGTACGGCGGAGGCGATCGTCGAGCGCTTCGATCTCGCCAAGATGGGGCAGCTCTTTGTCGCCTGGGCGCGGCAGTCGTATTGGACGCCGCACGGCGATGTTTTCGACATCGGGATCGCCACGCGGCAGGCGGTCGGCCGGCTGGCGGAGGGCTGCGCGCCGGAGGACGCCGGCGGCGAAGGGGAATACAGCAACGGCAACGGATCGGTGATGCGCATCCTGCCGGTCGCCCTGCGCTACTGGAACCGCCCCGATCCGGCAGTCGCGGATCTCGCCGCGCGCGCCTCTCGACTGACCCACCGGCACGAACGCTCGCAGCTCGCCTGCGCGTTTTTCTGCCTGTTGGTGGTCCGCCTGCTGCGGGGAATGCCGCTGCCGGGCGCGCTGGCCGAGGCGTCGGAGAGCTTCGCGGCGCTCTATGCGGAATCGCCCGAATTCGGGCACTTTGCGCGGCTGACCGGCGGCAAGCTCGCGGCGGCCGACCGGGGATCGATCCGGAGCAGCGGCTATGTGATCCACACGCTGGAGGCGGCCGTCTGGGCTTGCCTGCGCAACGGGGAAACGTATTCGCGCGCCGTCCTCGCAGCGGTCAATCTCGGGGACGATACCGACACCGTCGGCGCGGTCGCCGGCGCACTGATGGGCGCGGCGGTCGGCTTTCCCGAGGTGCCAGAGGCGTGGCGGCGCGAACTCGCCCGCCGCGAGGACTTAATGGAGTTTTTCGGGCGCTTTGTCACCGCCTGCCTGACGTCGGGCAGCGTTTGAGGTGCGCCGGCGGTCGCGACAGGGCAGCGGAGGCGTGCACGGTAGAGTCGGCACCCTTGCCGGCTCTAGTCTGGGGCATCGGCGGTGCTACGACCCGCGTTCCCGTTCTGCACTGTCCGAGTTGCTCTAACAATCCAACCGATCCCTTCGCCTCCGCAGCGGATTCCCGGATGACAACGCGAACGCTTCGGGCGATTGTACCCCGCCTCGCCGCTATTCGGGCGGGGTGCCCCAACCAAATATCCCCCGATTACGATGGCGGAAAACGCCAAGAACCGAAAGCCTGGCATCGACACCAGCGCCACCCTCTTGATGCGCGTGCGCGACGCGGAGGACGAGGCGGCGTGGGGGGAATTCGTGCGCCTCTATGCGCCGTTCGTCTTCAACTACTGCCTGCGGCGCGGCCTGCAGCCCGCCGACGCGGAGGACCTGACCCAGGAAGTGATGAACGCGATGCCGCGGGGCGTGCGCGCCTTCGACTACGATCCGGCTAAGGGCGGGTTCCGCGCCTGGCTATTCCGCATCGTGCGCAACAAGCTGGCGGATTATTTCCGCAAAGCGGGGCGCCGCCCGGATCTGGCTGGCGGGGACGAGGCGATCCGCGCGCTGGAGGACCAGCCGTCGGAGGAGGAGGCGGTCGACTTTGACCGGGACTACAAGCAGAGGCTGTTCGCGTGGGCGTCCGAGCGGGTGAGGAGCGAGATCGCCGACCATACGTGGCAGGCATTCTGGCGCACGGCGGTCAAAGGCGAGGCGCCGTCCGAGGTCGCCGACTCGCTCGGCATGTCGGTCGGCGCTGTCTATGTGGCGAAAAGCCGCGCCATCGCCCGCATCCGCGCGGTGATCGAAGCGACAACCGGCGAACCCGATGCCGCCGCATGAGCGACGCGCCGCCAGCCGATTGCCCGTCCGACGCAGATCTGGCCGAACTGCTGGCGGAAGGCGAGCCGCCCGGCGAGCGCGAGCGGCACCTGAGCGAGTGCGCCGCCTGCCGCGAGCGGCTGGAGTCGCTCGCGGGCACCGGGGCATTCCACGTTCCCGATCGCGAGGCAGCAGCGGCGGCGGCGGCGCATGGGGGACCGGGTTCCGAACATCTCGACCGGCTGGTCGCGCAGTTGGTCCGGCAAGGCGGGCCGCGGGACGCGCCGCCGCCCGGCCCCGACCCGGCGGGATTTCAGGCGGTCGGCGGCTATGAGGTGCGCGGCGAGATCGCCCGAGGCGGGATGGGCGTGGTGCTGCGCGGCTACGATCCGGCGCTCGACCGGGAGGTCGCCATCAAACTGCTCGCCCCCCACCTCGCCGCGCTGCCGGGCGCCCGCGAGCGATTCCTCCGCGAGGCGCGGAGCGCGGCGGCGATCCACCACCCGAACGTCGTCCCGATCTTCCACATCGGCGAGGATGCGGGAGCCGCCGCCGGCCCGCCGCAACCCTACCTCGTCATGCCGCTCATCGCCGGCGAATCGGCGCAGGCGCGGGTCGAGCGCACCGGCGCGTTTTCTCCTGACGCGGCGGCGCACCTCGCCGCAGGCGTCGCCGCCGGACTCGCCGCCGCCCACGAATTGGGGCTGACCCACCGCGACATCAAACCGGCCAACATCTTGCTTGCCGAGCCGGACGACCGCCCGATGCTCACCGACTTCGGGCTGGCCCGCGCCACCGACGATAAAGCGCTGACGCTCGATGGCGCGCTGACCGGGACGCCGCAGTTCATGGCGCCGGAGGTGGCGCGCGGCGAGAAGGCGGGGCCGGCATCGGATGTCTATAGCCTGGGCAGCCTCGTCTATTTTCTCGCCTCGGGCGCGCCGCCGGCCGATGGCAACACCTCGCTGGAGATCGTGCGGCGGGTGGCGGAGGCGAAAGCGCCCAAGCTGCCCCCCGGCGCGCCGCCATGGATCGCCGGAATCCTCCGCGCCCTGATGGATCCGGACCCCGCCCGCCGCCCGTCGGCCGCCGGGGCGGAGTCGCTGCTCGCGTCCCGCACCGCTCCGGCGGCGCGCCCGCCGAAGGCGGCACCGTTGCTCGCCGCCGCCCTGGCGTGTTTCGCGCTCGGCGGGATCGGGGCCTGGGCGTATTGGGGGAATGGCGATGCCGCCCCTGCAGGCCACGTCTTGCCTGCCGCCGACAGCGCCAGCCCCGCCGGGGGCAGCGATCCTGAAGCCCTGCCGTTCGCGCTGGGCGATTCCGGGGCGGCGTTCGCGACGTTATCCGAAGCGGCCGAGGCGGTTCCGGCGGGCGGGGAGATTTTGATCCGGGCGAGCGGCGAGATCGCATTTGAGCCGATCTCGCTGCGGGGCAAGCCGCTCGCCATCCGCGCCGCGCCCGGCTATCGCCCCGCCTTGATCGCCACCGATGGGCTGGCTCCATGCCTCGATTCCGACGCAGCGCTCGAATTGGACGGCTTGGTCATCGCGCAGCGCAGGCCAGGCGACGACGCCGGCGTGATCATGCCGCCGATCCTTCGCGTCAATGAGGCTCCGCTGACCCTGCGCCGCTGCCGGATCACCCGCGACGCCGCAGCGGGACGCCGCAAAATGCCGGCCGCCTTCATCCTGAATTTCGCGCCCGCCCTCACCATCGAAGGCACCGAAATCTACTCGCCAAACCTCGCCGCCTTCCGCATCCGCCCGCGCGCCTCAGAAAGTGGCGCTCCCGTGGCGGTGGCGATCCGAAATTCCCAGATCGTCGCGCTACAGCCGATCAATTTCGCCGATCCGGAGGCGGCCGGCGTGCCGCAGGCGCACGAGATTGCCATCGAGCGCAGCTTCATCGCCGGGGGAATTTCGTGTTTTACGCTGAGCCGCCGGACGCCGCCGGTCGAGATTCGTGCGCGGCGCAGCGGATTTTCGGCGGCCGGCTCGCTGATCTGGCTGACCAATCGACCGGCGCGCGCCGAGGAACGCCTTCGCTGGAAGGGCGAGCAAAACTTCTACGGCTGCGAAGGAGAATGGCTCTCCCAAAGCGACGACCCGCTCCGCGACAAAGGTCGCCCCGGTGCCGGACCGACCTCGCTTGCGGCGTGGCGGGATCATGTCGGCAGCGCCGAGGAGGGATCGGTCGAGACGGGCGACAATATCTTCCGCGCGCTGCTGGGCGACAGCGGCGGGCGCGACACCAATCTGGAAACCCTTCGCAAAACGGACCTGTCGCTGCGCCGGTGGGATCCCAGCGGGGAAATCGGTCCCGACATGGCACAGCTCGGACCGCCGGATTGAGCGGCAGCGGGGATGAGGCAAACAACTCGCCGGTCGGCGCTTGACGCCGCCCCGCGCCCCGCTTTCGGGTGAGCCATGACACTCACCGGCAAAAACCTCATCGGCTTTCGCGAATCTGGCGAATCCTCCACCACCTTCCACGGCTTGAACCCGCGCACTGGCGAAGAATCGCCCGAGGCGTTCCACGAGGCAACCGAGGCGGAGATCGACGCCGCTTTCCAGCTCGCCAGCGAAGCCGCCGAAGATCTGCGGCGGCGTTCGCCGGATGAGATCGCCAAGTTCCTCGAGGCGATGGCGGCATCGCTCGAATCGGTGAAGGACGAATTGCTCGCGCGCGTCGGCATGGAGACCGGCTATCCAGAAGGCCGGCAGCAGGGCGAGTTCGGGCGCACGGTGAGCCAGATCCGGATGTTCGCCGGCATCGTCCGCGAAGGATCGTGGGTCGAGGCGACCATCGAGACGGCGCTGCCGGACCGGCAGCCGATCCCGAAGCCGGACCTGCGCAACATGCTGGTGCCGCTCGGTCCGTGCGCGGTCTTCGGCGCGTCGAATTTCCCGCTCGCCTTTTCTGCGGCGGGAGGCGACGCCGCAGCGCATTGGCTGCTGCCCGATCGCGATCAAGGGGCATCCGTCCCACCCCGGATCGTCGGAGATCGCCGCGCGCGCCACCCTCGCCGCCGTCCAGCAATGCGGGTTCCACGACGGCACCGTCTCGCTGCTGCAAGGTCGCGGCGCGGACGTCGGGCTCGGCATGGTGCGGCATCCGGCGGCGCGCGCCTGCGGGTTCACCGGATCGCTCGGCGGCGGCCGCGCGCTTTTCGACGCCGCCTCGTCCCGCCCGGTGCCGATCCCGGTTTTCGCCGAGATGGGGAGCACGAATCCGATTTGCATCCTGCCCGGCAAGCTCGCCGCCGACCCGGCCGCGCAGGCCGCCGCCCTCTTCGGTCCGGTGACCGGCGGCGCGGGCCAGTTCTGCACCAAGCCCGGCATCATCCTGCTGGAGGAAGGCGCTGCCGCCGAGACCTTCATCGATGCCTTCGCGAAGCTCGTGCTCGACCATGCGGGCGATGTCATGCTCAACCGCGGCATCGCCTCATCCTACCAGGGCGGTATCGCCCGGCTCGGGGCGACCGATGGCGTCACGCCGGTCGCCTTGGCGATGCCCGCCGACGGCGCGCCCGCCGTCTGCGGCTGCGCGGCCGCCTTCCGCACTTCGGCGGCGACGTTCGCGGCCGACGCGGAGCTTCGCGAGGAATTGTTCGGACCGTGGACGCTCTTCGTCCTGCACGAATCGGCGGCGGATTTCGAGGCCACCATCCGGCTGCTGCCGGGGCAGCTCACCGCCTCGCTCCACGGCACCGAAGAAGAACTCGCCAGCGCCGCCAAGCTGTGGGACGCGCTCGGCCAGCGCGCCGGCCGCCTCATCGCCAACGGCTACCCGACCGGCGTCGAGGTCTGCAATGCGATGCAGCACGGCGGCCCCTATCCGGCGACCACCGACGGGCGCTTCACCTCGGTCGGCGGTCCCGCCATCCGCCGCTGGGTCCGACCGGTCGCCTTCCAAAATGCCCCCGAGGCGCTCCTCCCGCCCCAGCTCCACAACGCCAACCCAATGGGCATCTGGCGGCTGGTTAACAACTCGTGGTCGAAGGAGGCAATCGGCTAGAGCCGGAACGCGGTAGAAGCAACTCGACAGAGGGAAAGCAGGCGATTCAGGTTGCGCTATTTCGGCGTATTGTTTAATACAGCAACCATGAAATTGACGCTCATCCTTTTACTGGCTGTAGCCTCCCTCCCAAACGAGTTGAATGGCGCGCTTCCGCTGCTGATTGACATAAACCGGGCGGGATCGGGAAATACGGCGACGGCCTCCGAATTCGCGGCGGCTGGAGTCGAAGAAAGTCTGAGCGGCGCTTCCGTCACGGGCATCAGCGTCCCAAGCGCGCCTGGTTTTGGATTCACCGGGGGAGGCATCACATTCACTTTTTCTGACACTTACACCGCCTCTTATGATGTCGGATCGCAGGGCGCAAACCTGAGTCCAAGTCACAACTCGCTCTTAGATAGCTACGTCTACTTGAATCGGGATGGCGAGGGAGGTGGTCCGGTTGTTGTCTCGGTGGCGGGCCTCAGTATTTATCTACAGCCGCTCACGAGGTATCGACTCTATCTTTTCGGTGCCGCTGGCGAAAATGAAGCCCAGACTGCTTCATTTTCCTTCCCGATTTCGAGCCCGACAAAAATCACAGGGGTCCCTGGCGATCCCAGCGATGCGACGGTTTCGTTTTACTTTATGACGGGACCCGTTGTTTCAGATGTGATTTCGTTTGGCTGGGCACGGGTCGGGACACAACAATATTCAGCACTCAATGGGATTGCGATTACCCGTGCCACCTATCAAACCGCTCAACCCCCTGTGATCACAAAGTTCGAGCTTGTTAGCGATGATGTGCAAATCCAATTCCTCGGTATACGGGGCATGATTATACGCTTGAGTTTAGTCCTGATCTGAAGAAGTGGATGCCTGTCGAGAGTGAGCTGATTTTTCAGGAGGGACAATGGTTGTTTTTCGAGAATGCGTGACACCTCCTGGCGGAGGCTTTTTCGCGTCGGAAGTCGCCTTTCCAGTTCCTGAAAATTGCCCTCCTGCCTCTTTCTGTAACACTCAATCATACAGGCAACTATAAACTCCTTCCCCAGATATGTCCGCCGAAGCCAAACTTTCCGAACTCTCCATCGAACTGCCGCCCGCGCCTAAGCCGATGGGCGTTTATAAACCCGTCGTCTATGTCGGCAATCTCGCTTACCTGTCCGGGCATGGACCGCTTTTGCCAGACGGATCGCTGATCACGGGTCGGGTGGGCGCTGACGTCGATCTGGCGGGCGGCTATGCGGCGGCGCGGCAGACTGGGTTGGCGCTGCTGAGCCACACTGCGGGAGAGCCTCGGCTCGCTGGACCGCGTGGCGCGCATCATCAAGGTGCTCGGCATGGTCAATTCGACGCCCGACTTCCCCGATCACGCGAAGGTGATCAACGGCTGCAGCGAGCTGTTCGCCCAAGTCTTCGGCGACGAAAACGGCGTTGGCGCGCGCAGCGCGGTGGGCATGGGATCGCTGCCGGGCAACATCGCGGTCGAGATCGAGCTGATTTGCGAGATCCGCGATTGACGCGGGGCGGCGGATGCGGGTTAAGATCGCCTCTCCGCCAATCGCCATCATGCTCATCTTCGACGCCCACCTCGACCTCTCGCTCAACGCGCTCGACTGGAAGCGCGACCTCCGGCTGCCCGCCGGCCAGATCCGCGCCGCGGAAGCCGGGATGCGCGACTTGCCGGGGCGCGGCGCGGGCACCGTGGCGCTGCCCGACATGCGGCGCGGCGACATCTCGCTATGCGTCGCCACCCTGATCGCGCCCACCCATCGCCCGGAGAATCCGGTGCCGGGCTGGAGTTCGCCGGAGCAAGCGTGGGCGCAGATCATCGGTCAGGCGGCGTGGTATGATGCGATGGTCGAAGCGGGCGAGATGCGGCGGATCGAAGATCTGGACGCGCTGGAGGCGCACCTCGCGGCGGTCGCCCAGACGGGGGCGGACACGCAGCCGGTCGGCTATGTGTTGAGCCTGGAGGGAGCCGACCCGATCCTCGGCATCGGCCACCTCGAAAGGCTCTGCGCGAACCACGGGCTGAAGGCGCTGGGACCGGCGCACTACGGCGCGGGGCGCTTTGCGAACGGCACCGACTCGACCGGGCACCTCGGCGACCAGGGCAAAACGCTCGTCCGCGAGATGGATCGCCTCGGCTTGATCCTCGATGTCTCCCACCTGTGCGACGACAGCTTCTGGGACGCGCTCGAAATCTTTGGCGGCCCGGTTTGGGCGAGCCACACCAACGCCCGCGCCCTCGTGCCGCATAACCGCCAGTTCAGCGACGAACAATACCGCGCGCTCATCGCCCGGGGCGCGGCGATCGGCGTCGTGGGGGACGCGTGGATGCTCAAGCCCGGCTGGATCAAAGGGACATCGACCCCCGAAGGCGAGGGCGTGACGCTGGCGGCGATGGCCGACCACATCGACCACATCTGCCAGCTCGCCGGCAACGCCGACCACGCCGGGATCGGCAGCGACCTGGACGGCGGATTCGGCAAAGAGCCAGCCGGCCGACCTCGATACGATCGCCGACCTCGAGGCGATCTTCGCCATCCTGCGGCAGCGCGGCTACGACGACGATCTCGCCAAGATCGCGCACGGCAACTTCATCCGAGTCCTCCGCGATGCCTGGTCCGACTGAGCCGAGCGACGAGGGCGCGCCGGTGGATCTCGATCCCGATTTCCTGCGGTCGCGGCGGGAGGCGACGTGGATCGTCCTGCTGTGGGGCGCGCTTTTCGCGTGGACGTTTCTCTACGGCAAAGCGCATGCCTTTGCGCCCCAGACCGGCGAGATCGAGACGGTGGCGGGGATGCCGCGATGGGTCTTCTGGGGGATCGCGGTGCCGTGGCTGACCGCCACGCTGGCATCGGTCGGATTCGCCGCGTTCGTCATGCGCGACCACGCGTTGGAGGCGGTCGAGGGCGAAGGCGATGAAGAATCCTCCGCCGGCGGAAAGGAGGGGCGATGACCAGCGCGCTGGGAGCCTTCGGCATCTACCTCGCCGGCGTCTTCGTTTTGGCGTGGTGGTCAAACCGGTTGTCGGCGGCAGGCAGCGGCGGCTTCGTGAGCGAATATTTCCTCGGCCGCCGGAATTTCGGCATGTGGGCGTTTGCCCTGACCTTCGCCGCGACGAACGCATCCGGCGGCACGTTCATCGGGTTTCCCGCGCTCATTTACTCGCACGGCTGGTCGCTGGCGTGGTGGATCGCCAGCTTCATGATGGTGCCGCTCGTCGGCATGGGATTGCTCGGCAAGCGCCTCAACTCCGTCGCCCGCCGCGCCCGCGCGGTGACGATCCCGGAGATGATCGAAGAGCGCTTCGGCAGCCGCGCGGTCGGCTCGCTCGCCACCTGGATCGTCATCGTCTTCATGTTCTTCTACCTGCTCGCCCAGTTCAAGGCGGGCGCGAAGATCCTCTCGACCTTGCTAGCCGACGTCCCCGCCTTCCAGCAGGCGGTCGGCTGGATCGCCGGAGCCGCCGATGGCGTGCCGCTCATCGGCGCGGCGGACCCCGCCTACCTGCTCTGCCTCGTCGCCTTCGCCGCCTCGGTCATCGCCTACGTCGTCTATGGCGGGTTTCGCGCGGTGGTGTGGACGGATGTGATGCAGGGCTTCGTCATGTTCGCCGGCGTGGTGATCATGTTAGGGTTCGCGCTCAGCCAGGCGGGCGGCTTGGGCAACGCGACGCGGCAGCTCGCCGAGGCGACGCCGCCGGAATTCGCGACCGCCCGGCTCGCCTGGGATGCGCCGGCGGAGCGCGATCGCGTGATCCGGCGCGGGACGTGGCTGCCGCACGGCGACACCGCGGTGAAACTCACCGCCGATGCCATGGTCGCAGCGGGCGCGGTCGAGGCGGCGGTGCCCGCGCTAGCCCTGACGAGCGCTGGCGACGTCCGGCGCGTGACCATCACGCCGGCGGAAGAATGGCCGGCGGGTCTCCGCGTCGCGGCGCTGGAGGAAATCGAACGCTACAAGGCGGGAGCCGGCCAGCCGGGCACGTATCTGAGCGCGCCGGGCCCACACCGCAGCGAGGCGGCCGGCTTTCTGCCGCTCACCGCCGCCTTCAGCCTGTTCGTCTTTTGGGCGTTCGGCGCCACCGGCCAGCCCGCCAACATGGTGCGGCTGATGGCGTTTAAAGATACGCCCACGCTCCGCCGGTCGATCGTCACCGTGGCGATCTATTATTCGGTGATCTATTTTTCCCTCGTCGTCGTCTTTTGCTGCGCCCGCGTGCTCCTGCCGGGCATGGAGAACGATCCGGACCGGATCATGCCTGAATTCGCCGCGCACCTGACCGCCGCCGCCGGCTGGCCGTGGCTCGCCGGCCTGCTGCTCGCCGCGCCCTTTGCCGCCGTCATGTCGAGCGTCGATAGCTATCTCCTCATGGTCTCGTCTTCGCTGGTCCGCGATGTCTATCAGCGCCGGCTCAAACCCGACGCCAGCGAGAAGACGCTGCGCCGCCTCGCCCACGGAGCCACCGCCCTGATCGGGGCGGCGGCGTTCCTCGCCATCCTCGATCCGCCCGACCGGCTACAGGATATCATCATCTTCGCCAGCGGCGGCATCGCGGGCTGCCTGCTCGTCCCGATGGTCCTCGCCCTCTACTGGCCGCGCATGAATGCGGCGGGCATGGTCGCCGGGATGCTCGGCGGATTTGCCGCCCATGCCGCGCTCACCTGCGCCGGTTACCTCGAGACCAAGCAGTTCAAAGCGGGCGAGCTTCTCGGGATCGATGCGTTTGTGTGGGACATCATCTTCTCCGCCGCCGCCATCGCGGTCGCCTCGATCACCGCGCCGCCGCCCCGCGCGATCATCGCCCGGTTCTTTGGCAGACCGCCAGCTTGAGGGTCGGTCGCTTAGGGCAATAGCACGACCCGAAGGCGCGCAAACATCCGCCCGGTCGCCGAGGCGGGCAACGCCGCCTCCATCAGCAGGCGGCTGCCATCGGTGCCGGCTTGGACCGGCGTCGCCTCGCCCCAACCGATCAGGTTATCGGAGAACTCGATAATGATTTCCACGCCGGTCAGGTCGCCGGGGATCGAGAAGGCGAGCGTCGATCCGCCAGCCCCATCGGCAACGATTTGCGGAAGCGATCCCGGCGGCGGAAAGCCGGTCGGATCGAAACCGAGGACGTAGGCGATGGCGTTCGGGATGCCATCTTGGTTGAAGTCGTCCCCCGGCGCGGTGTCGGGATCACTGAGGTCGAAGAAGCCGGACGCCCAGTCGGCATACGGTTGCCCGGCGGGTTTGGTCGCCGTGCCAGGCGACGGCGCATCGGCCACCCAACTCGCGGCGAGGCTGCCGAAGCCGGCGGGCGCGAGGCGATGGAGCGACGATCCACCGCCGGCCGCCGACGCAGGCCATGGCGCGGCGGCGAAGTATTGGACCTCGTCGGCGATGACCTGCGGATAGTCGTCGGGATCCTCGAGCGGCGGATCGTCGGGGCTGCGCAGCGAAACGACATCCCAGGTCTTGCAGAGAAAGTCGCCCGCCTCCCACGGTCCGGCGAGCGCCACCGATCCGCCGATCCCGTAGGCTGCCCGGAACGCGTCCGCCGCGACCGCATCCGCCGGATCGAACCCGACCACGACGAGCACGCCGCCCGGTGCCAGCGTGTGCGCAGCGGTGAAATCGAAGTCCGCGCCGCCTCGCAGCGTCCAGTTTTCGAGGGCGACGGCGGCGGCACCGGCATTGCAGATCTCGACAAACTCCAGCGCGCCATCGGGTGACGATGGCGGGTGATAGGCGACCTCACTGATCAGGACCGCGCTCAGGACCGGCGTCGAATTTGCCGCGCCCAGCGTGAGCGATTCCATCTGCCCGAGACGCCCGATGCCATCCGGCCAGCGCCCGTAAGAAACGCCATTGTAGGAGCCGGGGAAGTCCACGTCATCGCTAAAGCGCAGCATCTCGCCGGTCGCCGGATCGGCTTCGATGAGATAGAGCCGGTCGCCGTTCGCGCTGCTCAAGGCGAAGTCGCTGAGGTTCGAGCCGAGCCCCGGATTGAAGTCGTCTTCATCAAAAATGAGATAGCCCCCGGCGGGCAAAACGGTGCCGTCTGGGATGCGGAACTTTGTAAAGCGCGACGCCGCGTCGCTGAGGAACCAGCCGGACACATCCACCGGCGAGCCAGACGTATTGAGCAATTCGATGCTGTCCTTCTGCGGCAGATCGGTGTGGGCGAGCACCTCATTGACCACCACGCCGCTGCCCGCCCCCGCGCCATCCACGCCCGGGCTGCCGCCGAATTCGGCGCTCGCCCGCCAACTGCGAGGGTCGGCAGGATCGGAGCCGGCGATCAATTCGAGGCTGCTGCCCCGCCCGTCCGCGCGATCCGCCCACTTGCGCCCGTCGCCATACGCGGTGCTCAGGAGCGGGTCGTTGCTGGCGTCGCGCATCGCCAGCGTCTCTCCGCCATTGTCGAGCGCCCCGGCGAATGTCCCCGCGACCGGCAAGCCGGTGCCGAACCGCGCTTCGAATGCAACCGGATCGCGCACGACGACCACGCGCCCGCCCGCCGGGATCGTGACGTTGCCGAACGCGATTTCGACGCCGTCGCTGAACCGGCTGCCCGCCAAGTTCACCGGCCACGCGGCGAGGTTGGCGATCTCGATGAACTCGAAGTCGTCGGATTCCAGCGCCACGCCGGCCGCCGCGATCTCGGCATTGCTCGGCGGATACGGGTTGTAGTTGACCTCGGTGATCTGGAGCGTCCCGGCGGTGGCGAGTTCTTCGAGGTAGAACTCCGCCTCGACCAGCGGCGACCAGTCGCCGCCATTGAGCGCGCGCATCCGGACCAGCCCGCTTTGCGCCAAGGCGATGTCGCCGCCGCCCAGGAGGATCGCCGATCCGGCGATCGCGCCGCCTTCCACGCGCGGGTCGGAGCCGTCGGTCGTGTAGTAGATCTGACCGGCGGCGGCTCCCGCGCCGAGCGCATCCAAAGCGCCGCCCGCGACCCGCAGCGCGCCGCCGTGGCGCGGCGTGCCATTCACCGTGAAGAACGGAGCCTCGGTGTTGAGCAGCATCCTCACCGACGAACCCGGCCAGTTCGTGCTGCGCAGCTTGGTGATGAAATAGCTCGTCCGGTTCGGCTCGCCCCGGCAGAAGAAATTATCGATCACCTCATCGGTCGCCGGCACCCAGTGGCTGTCCCGCGTGTAAGGTGGTTCGGCGCGGTCGTCGCCCCAGCGCGAGGATTCGCAGACGATGGCGGTATTCAAAACATCGCGCCAGCGGACGAAGCGCGCGCAGCTTCGGTCGCTGGTCAGCGCGCCGCCGTTGAAGAGATGTTTCTGCGCCCGGTCGGCAAAGCGGACGCGAAATTCCTCGATGTCGTCGAGCGCGTCGATGAAGTTGGCACCGTCCTGGTTGACGGCGAGGTTCCCGGTATTGCTCACGTTTTCGAGGATGCGCTCCGAGTCCCAGCAATAGAGCCGCCACGGCGCGTTCGCCGCGCCGCCGCCCGCAGCGCGCCAGTTACCGTCCAGCTTCAAATCGTCGTTGTGCCCGAAGTGCTGCATCAGGTAAAAGTCGCAATAGCTATCGATGTCGAGCCGCGCCTTGATCTCCGCCCAATCCCGCGCGGCGACAAAGCTGGCGAGCTGCGTCCACGAGGCGGGCGTCGGGTCGTTCGGGCTCGGGTTGTGCGAGTCGATCAAATCCTCGTCGCCGCCGTTGTAAGCGGCGTAGTTCGAGTTTTCGAGCCGCTCGTGCAAGTTATAGACGCCCCAGTAGATGCCGTTGAGGAAGAGGTGCACATATTTGCCGTGGCCGCCATCGTCGTTGCCCATCGCGATCAGGCTGTCGCGCATCCATTGGTCGCGGATCATCGTGGCGCGCGTCCGCTGGGCGGCGTTGCTGTGGATCCACGAATTGTTATACATCGCGCGGAGATGCAGCGCGTTGAATTCGTCGAGCGTCGAATCTTCAAACACGCGGTAGTCGAGCTTGCCCTCGCCATAGAGATCCCGGAAGCGCAGGCTCATCGAATGCTTGATCGAACTCGCCGGGTTCCGGCTCGCGCCGCCCTGCAATTTTATGCCGCAGTCGAGCTGGAATCCATCCTCGGCCAGCGCGCCGTCCCCGCCCGCCGACGGGTGGAAATACTCCGCGCTCACCGCCTTCTCCAGATTCCGGTTCTGCGTATCGACATAGATGCCGCCGGCCCCGAAAAAGCTATCCCGGTGGGCGGCGACCGAGATGACCGGCAGGTCGTAGATCCCCTCCAGCCAGCGCGCGGCGTAGGTCGGGTCCTGCGAGACATTCGTGTCCACGTCATAGTCGGCGGACGGCTCGCCGCCCCACGCGGTCGGGTAGCCGGCCGGGCGGGTCTGGGTGCGGACTTGTTCGGGGAAGATGTAGGATTGGGTGTCGATGTTCGTCGGCATCAAGCCGTCGGCATAGGCGCGGGCGCGCAGCACGGTGGTCGCCGCCACCGGGATCGGCGCGCTGTAGGTGCTGCCGTTGGCGGGCGTCTGATCGCTGCCGTCCACCGTGTAGCGGATCGTCGCGCCGGGCGTCGCGGTCGTGATCTCGACCGAAAAGGCGGCGGTGTAAAAGCCGCGGCGATGCGAGAATTTCGTGTCCTTCACGCGAAGCTGCCCGCCGGCGTCGTTCGGCGCGCCGGGCGTCGGCGTGGTGAAAAAGACGACGCTCTGGTCGTTCGGGTGGATGCCATAGCTCACGTCGTCGGGCTGCTCTGGATAGGTGCCGCCGCCGGGCGGATACTCGGTGACCACGGAGCCGTCCGGCTTGCGCAGCCCAAGGTATTCGCTGGAGCCGAGCCGGAAGTTGGTGTGCAGGTTGCCGTTTGCATCCGGCACCGCCAAGCCGGAGGCAAAGACGACGAGGAACGCGCCGCCGCCGATCTCGGTGCCGTCTGGAAACGCCCACTTGTCCGGGCGCGAGGCGTCATCGGTCAAAAACCAGCCCGAGAGATCGACGGTCGTCCCCAGCGGATTCCAGATCTCGATCCAGTCTTCAAAGCTGCCCGGCACCGCGTTCGGCACCGCCGTCGAATCGTTCGCCGCCATGAATTCGTTGAGCAAGACGGTGCCGTCCGCCGTGGTGAAGCTACGCGCCGGAGCCGCCCAGGTGCCGCCGCCAAGGTTCTCGGCAAACGCGGTGAAAAAATAGGTCGTCGCCGGCGTCAGGTTCGAGGCGAACGCGGCGAAGTCGCCGTCCTGCCCGACCGGGAGCGCCACCGCGTTCTCCCACGCCGCCGGGTTCGTGCCGCCATCCGCCGTGCCGAAGTAGATCGTCACGTTGGCAGACTCGCCGCCGGTCGGCGTCACCGTGCCGCGCAATTCGGCGGCGATCGGCGAGATCTTGGCGGCCGCCGCATTGACGACCGAGGGCGGGAAAATCTGCTGGGTCGTGAACGTCGCGGTCGCCGGCGCCCAGGCGCCGCCCGCCGTGTTCTCCGCATAGGCTCGGAAGAAGAATGGCGTGTTGTGCGTCAGCTCGAGCAGTTCCTCAGAGAAGGCTCCGCCTTGGATGCCGAGCGGGCGCGCATTCTGCCACGCGGCGGCGTCCGTGCCGCCATCGGCGGTGCCAAAGTAGATCGTGACCGCCGGGTCTTGCCCGCCATTGTCGGTGATCTCGCCGCCCACCTCGGCGGTGAAAAACGTGATGCTCTGCGCGGGCGTGTTGACCACCGCCGGCGGTTGCACCGGCTCCGCCAAGGTCGCGAACGATGCCGTCGAGCCCGCCCA
>JAWLBD010000087.1:0-14485 GCA_041395145.1 Verrucomicrobiales bacterium
GTTGCCGCGGGCGTCGTAGGCGAAGGCGGTGACGCCGACGCTGGGGGATTGGTTGGGGGCATTCGCCGCGCCGTAGGCGGTGGTGGCACCGCCGCTCACCACGGAGGTGCGGTTGCCCAAGGCGTCGTAGTGGTAGGTCTGGTTCACCGGCGAGAACATGCCTGTGCCGAGGTCGGTTTTCAAGAAGAATGGCGCTGTTTGCGTATATCCCTTTGCGTTAGACTGATTGCGAAATGGATTTGCGCTTATCGCTGAAAGCCCGGTCGATTGGATAATGCGGTTTGAAGGAATCCGCCGCGTAGCGGCGACCGATCTGTAGCCCGGTCCTTCAGGTCCGGGTCCCTCTCCGGCACCGTGGCGCCCGTCGTGTAGCGACGATTGACGGCGCGCTGGCGATCGCGAAGAACCCAGCGTTTCAACCGCCGCTACGCGGCGGGGAGTCTCCCGCTCGCGTCACCCAGCCTTGAAAGGCTGGGCTACAGATCAACCGCCGCTACGCGGCGAGGCGTTAGCGCGGCCGTGCGCAATCAGGTCGGCCGATCTTCCGTGATGAGACCTCAGCCTGGACCATGGGTGGATCCGATGCCGCAGGTCCAAGACGGCAAGAGTGCCGTCTCTACAGCCCCGCCGCCGGTGTTCCGGTCGCTGGCGCTCGCGGCTACAGGCTGCAACGCGCCTTTGAACGGCCGCGCCGCCCGGCTGTCTGAGCATGCGTTGCGCCTTTGGGGGGATTTCACCGTCTTTTCACAGAGCATTCATCCTAAGTTCACGGGGGTGATCCACGTTGGGGCAACAACCTTAAGTTGATCGCATAACATGAAATCGCCCGCCCGAACCTTTGCCCTTGCCACCATCTTCGCCGCGCTTTGCGGCATCGTTCTTTTCTCTGCCGCCACTACTCCCGCAGGCGCCGCCGAGCCGGGGGGCAAGGCGGAGGCGGCTGCCGGGGAGATCGACAAGACGCTGGCACCTTACTTTGTCGTCCAGTCGATGGATGGGGGCGAGCAACCGGGACCGGATGCGTTTCCGCTGAAGGGGACGGCGGTGGAGGCGCGGATCGCCGGGGTGATCGCGGAGGTCGAGGTGCGGCAGACCTATGCGAATGCCGGATCGGGCGCGCTGGAGGCCCGCTATATTTTTCCGGCTTCGACGCGGGCGGCGGTGCATGGCATGGAGATGCGGATCGGCGGGCGGGTCATCGCGGCGCGGGTGGAGAAGAAGGCGGAGGCGAAGGAAACCTACGCGAAGGCGAAGGAGGCGGGGAAGAGCGCGAGCCTGCTGGAGCAGCAGCGCCCGAATATCTTTGAGATGAGCGTCGCCAACATCCTGCCGGGCGACGAGATCGAGGTCGCGCTGCGCTACACCGAGCTGCTCGTGCCGGAGGGCGGAACCTACGAGTTCGCCTTCCCCGGCGTGGTCGCGCCGCGCTACTCTAACAAAACACCAGCCGAGGCTCCGGGCGAAGCATTCGTGGCCAACCCGTATCTGCGGAAGGGCGAGCCGACGCCCGCGAGCTACACCATCGACGTCGCGTTGGAAGCGGGCATGCCGGTCGCCAAGATCGGGAGTTCGTCGCACGAGGTCCTGATCGACTACCGGGGCGAATCCTCGGCGCGCGTGGCGCTCAACCCCGCCGAGCCGAATCCGGGGGACCGCGATTTCCTGCTCCAGTATCGGCTGGCGGGCGGCGAGGTGCAGGCGGGCGTCTTGCTGCAGCCGGAGGGCGAGGGCGGCGGTTATTTTCTCGCCATGGCGCAGCCGCCGCACCGCCCGGACCCGGCGGCGATCGCGCCGCGCGAATATCTCTTCGTGGTGGATGTCTCCGGATCGATGAGCGGCTTTCCGCTGAACACGGCCGCGACCTGATGCGCGATCTGCTCGGCAACCTCCGCGAGGGCGATGCGTTCAACGTCCTGCTCTTCGCCGCCTCCAGCGAGGTGCTCTCCAAAGGCGGCAGCCTGCCCGCGACCAGGCAATCGGTCGCCAAAGCGATGCGGATGCTCGACGCGAGGGGCGGCGGCGGCGGCACCGAATTAGTCCCGGCGCTCAAGGCGCGCGCTCGCCCTGCCCGCCGAGGAGCGCGCGCGCGCAGCGTCATCCTGATCACCGACGGATTGGTCAGCGCAGAGCGCGAGGCGTTCGAGATCGCGCGCCAGAACTGGGCAAAGCGAACCTGTTCACCTTCGGCATCGGCTCGAGCGTGAACCGGTTTCTCATCGAAGGGCTGGCCCGCGCGGGCGGCGGCGAGCCGTATGTGGTGACAAAATCGAGCGAGGCGAAGGCAGCGGCGGGGCGGCTCAAAGCGATGGTCGAGAGCTCGATCATGACGCGCCTGGCGGTCGAATTTGACGGCGTCGATGCCTACGATCTCGAGCTGGCGGCGTTGCCGGATTTGCTTGCCGAGCGACCGGTCGTGGTGATCGGAAAGTATCGCGGCAAGCCGGAGGGAACGCTGAAGCTATCTGGGATCTCCGGCGGCAAAGAACGGACCAAGGCGATCGCCTTCACCGCCGCCGCCGACGACGGTGACACCGCCGCCCCCACCGACCATGACCATGACGGTGCCGGCGACGACAAAGCAGCCGCCATAGCGGCACCGCCGACAACCTGGCGCTGCCCTACCTGTGGGCGCGCGCCCGCCTCGCGCGGCTCGCCGATGACTTTGCCCTCGAGCACCAAGAGCGAGACCCGCGCGGCGGTCGAAGCGCTGGGGCTGACACAATTTGCTCACCGAGTTCACCTCGTTCGTCGCCGTCGATGAGACGCCGCGCGACGTGGCGAAGCTGGACCAGACGGTGCAGCAACCGCTCCCGCTCGCGCAGGGGCTGGAGGAAAGTGCGGTCGGCGGAAGCGGCGCGCCTGCCCACGGGCAGGTCGCGGCATCGGGCGCGATAGCGG
Source organism: Verrucomicrobiales bacterium (assembly GCA_041395145.1). Taxonomy (GTDB): domain Bacteria; phylum Verrucomicrobiota; class Verrucomicrobiia; order Verrucomicrobiales; family DEV007; genus JAWLBD01. The sequence goes on from JAWLBD010000087.1 coordinate 2,899, forward strand.
AGGCGTGAAGGTCAGCGCGGGCGGGGCGGCAATTCGATGAAGTCCACACCGGAGCCTGGAGCCGCCACGCTCCTCATCGTCGGCGGGGCTGCGCTGCTCTTGCACCGGCGGCGCAAGCTGCTCGGTCTGTGCCGCACGCGGGGAATAAATAACCAGCGCCTCCCACCCACCACCCTGATCGTGAATCCTGCCGCAACAGCGCGGCGCGGCAGCGCTCGCCCCCGCCGCGCCCCTCCGCGCCGAGAACTGCCGCTGGCGCCGCACCGCCGCGGCACCCTCGCTGCGGCGGCGTTTCGGCTGCACGCTCGCGCCCGATCGCCCCGTGGTATGTCGCCCGGATGCGCGACGCTCCGACGAACCGCTCGGCATCTTCGCGCTTCTGCTCGCGGCGTGGTTTGGCTGGCGTCAGCGCCGGGCGGTCAAGCCGGGCGCGGCGGGCGTGGCGGCGGCGATCGGTGCCGTCGTTTGCCTCGCCCTCGCCGCGCCGCCCCCGCCCCTACGCTGTATGCGGCGGCATGGGTCGGCGTGTTTTCGCTGGCGTTCGGTCTCTGGCGCGCCCCGGGGCGTCGCGGCGCTGATGTTCCTTTCGCTCCCGCTCGTCGCCAGCCTCCACCCTACGTCGGCTACCCGCTGCGCGCCCTTGCGCCGAAGGGCTGCCGCGCTGCTGCGCCTTACCAGGATCGGCGTTTCCGCCAGCGGCGCGGTGCTCGACTGGCGCGGCACATCCGTCGCGGTCGATGCGCCGTGCAGCGGCGTGCGCATGCTCTGGTCAGCCTCGCCCTCGCCGCCGCCCTCGCCGCTCGCGCGCGATTCGGCATCGCCAAAACGATGCTCGTAGACGGCTGCGCCAGTACCGCCGCCATCGCCGCCAACGTCGTCCGCAATGCGATCCTCTCTTCCCGGAAAGCGGCATCGCCCCATCGCTCGCCTGGGCGCACGAACCGGCGGGCATCGCCGTTTTCGCCGCAGCGGCCTTCGCTTTGCTCAAAGCGATCCCGCTGATCGAGCGGCTCCGCCTCGCCCGGATCAAGGCGGTCCCGCATCGCGCCCTCGGGCACCGCCTTGCCAATCCGCTGCCGCTCACGCTCACCGCCGCCCTGGCTGCCGCCTCGCTCGCGCTCGCCGCAAAACAAACTTGCACCCAGCGGGAGAACCGCTATTATGCGACACATAATACTGTTTCTGAAACGATAATGGTCGATGCTTTTTTCAGCGCCGTTCCCGCGACCGGCGATCCCTGGTGCCCGTTGGGCTGGAGGCGTCTGACGAGCGATTTGCGGCGATGTTTCCGGGGCGGATCGCGGCGTTTGCGCAGGGCGACCGGCGCGTGTTGCTGCGCTGGGTGGAGACGCCGACGCGGCTGCATCCGGCGGCGGATTGCCTGCGCGGAGCGGGGATGAATCCGGCTACTACGAGCCGTGGCGCGATGCGACCGGCGCGCTGTGGGGGACGTGCGAGGCGGGCGGGCTGCGGGTGCGCGAGCGCGTGTTCGCGGTCGGCGATCCGGGCGGTGTCGTGGTCCGATCCATCCGCTGATAATCGGAGGCGGGGCCGCAGGATTCTGCGGTTGCGCGAGGATATCCGCACTGCGGAACCGCAAGAACAAGCACGGGCAAGCTGCGGCATCACTCTCAAAATGAACGCCGCGATCCTCCAGCCATTTTGCGCACTGCTGCGCGGCGACCGGCGCGGGATCGGTGGCGCCTTGGGCGCGCGGCGTTGCGCCGCCGCCATCGCGGTCGGTTTCGGGTTGTATGGCGCGGCGGTCGGGGCGTGGCGGGCACCGCAGCAGGCGGTGTATTCGGGGATCAAATTCCCGCTCATGGTCTTGCTGGCGCTAGGCTTCACCGGGGCGCTGAGCGGGATGCTCGCCCCGCTGCTCGGCGCGCGGCTGGGCTTTGCCGATAGCCTGCGGGCGCAGTTGCGCGGGTTTGCGGCGGCGGCGCTCATCCTCGGGTCGCTCGCCCCGCTCGCCTACTTCATCTCGCTCAATGCGCCGCCGCCGGGCGTGCCGGGCGCGGCGCGCTACCACAGCATCATGCTGACGCTCCACGTCGGGTTGATCGCCTACGCCGGGATCGTCTCGCAGCTCCGGCTGCTGGCCCTGCTGCGGCACGAATGCGGCGCGACCGCCGCCGCGCGCGTCGTCTTCGCCTGGCTCGCCGCCAACCTGCTCGCCGGGTCGCAGCTCTCGTGGAACCTCCGCCCGTTCTTCGGCTCGCCCGGCTTAAAGCTCCAATTCCTCCGCGACGATCCGTTCGACGGCAGCTTCTTCGAATCCGCGTTCAGATCCGCCTCGGTCGCGCTCGGCTCCCAGATCGGGGCGGTCGCGGTCGCCGCGCTCGGCACGCTGGCGGTCGGTGTCACTGCGTGGGCGCTCCTCGGCGGATCGAAACCCGAATCACACCCAAGCCCAAACCCAAGCCCAACCGATCATGGACCCGAATCCTAACATTCCACCAAAGCCGCCCCAGTTACCGCCGCCCGACCCGCCCGCGACGCCGCCTTCCGATCCCGATCCCGCGCCGGATCCGAGCGCTGGTGCCAACGGCGACGGCGACGGCGACAAGCTAGCGGCTCCCGCCGGGATCGGGGCGGCCGCCCAGATGCTGCTGCGCGATCCGGTGGCCCTGCTCAACTGGCTGAAGGGAGGCGCGCCGCTCGCCGGAAAACTCGCCGCCGTGGCGCTGGCCGGCTTTGCCCTCTTCGGCGTGGTCGTCGGCTTATTCTCGCTCGGCGACCAGCTTTGGGCGGCTCCGGTGAAAGTCGTGGCGGGCACCTTTTTCGCCGCGCTCATCTGCCTGCCCAGCCTCTATATCTTCGCCGCGCTGGCTGGAGCCGAGGCGAAGCCCGGCGCGCTGCTGGCGGCGCTGGTGCCGCGCTCGCGCTGTGCGCCCTCTTGCTGGCGGGCATCGCGCCGGTCATCTGGCTCTTCGCCATGTCGTCGAACTCCGAGGTCTTCATGGGCATCCTTTGCCTGGTCGCCTGGTTCGTCAGCCTCGGCTTCGGCTTGGGCATCATCGGCAAGGCGGGCAGGGTCTTCGGCGCGAGCCGCCCTTACCACTTGCGCTTCTGGATGTTCCTCTTCGCCCTCGTCACCATCCAGATGACGACCACCCTGCGCCCGATCCTCGGCAAGTCCGACCGGTTCCTCACCACCGAAAAGAAATTCTTCCTCGTCCACTGGGGCGAGCAGATCGTCGGCGAGGTCGAGGAAGCCTCGGAGTCCTCGCGACGGCAAAACGATGCCGCCAATGGCAACGTTGAGGCGCAGCCAAGCGACCGGGAAAAGGGCGACGGCTGGGATTAGCCCCGGCATCCTGCCTTTACGATGTAGAGGCTCTTCTTGTCGCATTCACCTCCGGCTTCGATGCGAACTGATCGCCCGATTGCCCGGGGGCTTTCGATTCCGCAGACGAAGACGGCAGGAGTGCCGTCTCTACTTGGCTCGCGATTTTTCGTCGCGCGTCGCCGATCCGTGTGTTGGATGCCGCCGATGACCCGCCTCCTTGACCTCGCTTACCGAATCGCCCGCCCCGCCTTGTTTTGCCTCGATGCCGAAGCCGCGCACGACGCCACGTTGGGCGGGCTGCGGTTTGCCCACCGATTTGGGTTGGATGCGGCGCTGAGGTATCGCGGCTACTGCCGGCCGGTGCGCTGCATGGGTTTGGAATTCCCGAACCGGCTCGGCTTGGCGGCCGGCTTGGACAAGGCGGCGCGCTGCGTGGATGGGTTCGGCGAAATGGGATTCGGGCATGTCGAGGTCGGCACGCTGACGCCCCAGCCTCAGCCGGGCAACCCGCAACCGAGGCTCTTCCGGCTGCCCGCCGCGCGTGCCATCATCAACCGCATGGGATTCAACAACCCGGGCATCGAGACGGGGATCGCCAACCTGCGCGGGCGCGAGTTCCGCGGCATCCTCGGCATCAACGTCGGCAAGAATTTCTTCACGCCGAACGACCGCGCGATCGACGACTATCTGATCGGGCTGCGTGCCGCCTACGCCGCTGCCGACTACATCGCCGTCAATCTGTCGTCGCCCAACACGAAGGGGCTGCGCGATTTGCAGAACGAAAAGGAATGCCGCGACTTGTGCCGCCGGCTCAAGGCGGAGCAGCGCCTGCTCGCCGACCGCACCGGCAAATACACGCCGATCGCCATCAAGATCGCTCCCGACCTGACCGCCGAACATGTCGCCAGCCTGGCCAACGTCTTCGCCGAGGAACAGATCGACGGCGTGATCGCGACCAACACGACGATCGCCCGCGACGCCGTCGCCGGTCTGCCCCACGGATCCGAAACCGGCGGGTTGAGCGGCGCGCCGGTCCGCGACGCCGCCACCGCCGTGATCAAGACGCTCGCCGAAACGCTCCAGGGCAGGCTCCCGATCATCGGCGTCGGCGGCATCCTCTGCGGGGCGGACGCGGTGGAGAAGCTCGAAGCCGGCGCCGATCTCGTCCAAGTCTATTCCGGCTTGATCTATCGAGGTCCCGCCTTGGTCCACGAGGTGCTCGACGCGACGGCGACCTGGCGGCGGGCGTGATCGCTATCGTTAGAGAACGAGATCGAGTAATGGGCGAAACGAAAAGCCGGGCGCCCTGCGGCGCCCGGCTCTCGCGGAATTAGTTCGACTTTTACATCTATTTTCTATCTCGCGTTCGAGTTTTCGTGAATATTCCGGGGCGGCATCGGGGAGCAATCCAAAAACGCATTTCGCATTTTTGACCACGCCTTTTTCGTGCGGTATTTTGCTTGGGTGGAATCGTAACAGCCTTAGTTCTGGCTAACCGTTGTTGAACTTCGGCGGTTGTTTCCATTGCCTTTGCTGGCTTTAGCAGTTTGATCGAGTCAAAAATCAGACCCAAGACATGCTCGCCGCTACGTTTACGATTCCTCCACGACTCCTGAGATAACGAGTTTAAGGTTGCGAAGTCCTTGGCGAAACCGAACGGTAGCAATAGTGGCGGGAGCCTTTGGAAAGCCCAATTCATGAAACCTTTTGGGAGAAGGTTCGTCTCTCACGAAATAATCCGCTCAACTGTTTTGATATTCTTCGAGACCATCCCCACAGAAGAGCTGAAGTCTCAGATAAAGGCGTTGTCGCCGTTGCCTACCACGCTGCTTCGCAAACCGATTTGCGATTTGCCGGTGAACCGATGGATCTTGAGAAGAAAAGCCGGCGCCCTGCGACGCCCGGCTCACGGAATCGATTTGTCGGACGACGCCAGATCAGTTTCCGGCGTTCCAGGCGATAGAACCGGTAGAAGAACGCCTCGCCGGGCGCCGGGATCGTCAGCCGGATCTCGCCGTCGATGATCGAGGTTTCGGCTGGCGTGATCGGGCGTTTGGTGAACGGATCGCCTAGGTTGGGGGACTCGCCGATGCCGATGGTCAGCCCGAAGTTGCCGGTGGCGGGATCGCGGATGATGACCGGGGCTCCGAAGGCGAGGTCGCTGGTGCGCTGGGCGAAGAACGCGACGGCCTCGGCGTCATCGCGGTTGGGATTTAGGAAGCCGACCTGATCTCGGGTAGTCGGCGATCCCGTCGCCGTCGCTGTCCGGGCTGTCGGGGCGGGTTCCGGTGTCGCGGGGCGAGACATAGACGCCAGTGCCGGTCTCGTAGAGATCGGGGACGCCATCGGCGTCGAGGTCGGTCGGGTCGGTGCCGACCGGATCGACCGGCGCGAAGCTGGCGGGGGCGAGGTTGTGGAGGATCGCGAGGCTGGCGAGGTTGTGCCCGCGGCTGTCGTCATAGAGACCGGTGATGATCGGGATGACGCTGCCGACCGGCGCGGCGGCGGGCGCGGAAAACGTGAGCGGCTGGGTGAGCGGCGTCGATTGGCCAGCGGCGTAGGTGTCGAACCGCCAGCCGATGCGCTCCGAGAGGGTCAGCCCGGCGGCGCCGAACGTGGGCGTCGGTTCGGCGTCCGCCGTGTTCCCGCTGAATCCCTCCGGCATGAAGAAATCGGCGATGACCACGTCTCGCGTGAAGGCGCTGCCGTTGGTCGGCTGGAGCATCAGATCGATCAGCGTGCCGGAGGTGACGGTGGTGGCAGAGGCGGTGATCGCCGGGACGGCCTGCGCCTGGGTGGGCGTCACCGCGGCGAGCGTCAGGCTGGCGGCGGCGCTGCCGCCCGACGAGTCCGCGCGGGCGTAGATCGTCGCCTGGCTGCCGAGCGGCGCATCGGCGCGCCAGCGGACTTCGATCGGGATGACCGCGCCTTGTCCGGGATAGGTTCGCCCGCGTCCAGCGCAGCGCATTGCCGACCAGCGGCGGGTTCGCGCCCGGCGCGACCAGCTCTAACAGATCACCCGGCAGGTCCACGCGGATCTCGGTGGTGCCGACCAGGCTGCCGGAGCGGTTCCCGAGCATCAACTGAAGCGCCACCGTGCCGCCGGGGGCGACCGCCTGCGGCAGAGACCAGCGCGAGGTCGAGCGGCGCCGCGGCATCGAACTCGACCTTCCCATGCGCCACGCTTTGCGAGCTATCCCCGGCGCTGGCGTGGATGGAAAGCGATTCGATCTGCCCGTCGGCTACCAGCGTGGACTGTTCGCGCAACCGGAACCGGAGGAAGCGCGTCTCGCTTACCCAGGCTGGCGATCGCCCAGCCGGTGCGCTCGCCTTCCGTGATGGCGGCGGCCCCAAAATCGACCGGCGGGCTGGTGAACGACTGGTCGCCGACGCTGTGCCGCGGAAAGTTGAAGAGCGCGCGGACGTCGCTCAGGTCGAATGCCGCGCGGTTGGTCACCGCCGCGACGAAGTCCGTGTAGTGCGAATCGGTGACGGGCGCTCCGACCCGGGCGATCGAGACGGCGAGATTCGAGCGGGAGGAAACCGGGACGTCGATGAGGGAGGCGGCTCCGCGCCCGGGGGCGGTCAAGGACCCGCGCACCGGCAGGATGCCCCCGGCTTCCGCATCGGCGGCGACCTGCGCATAGAAGACGGCCTCGCCCGAAAAATGCGGCGGCAGGGTCGCCCCGCTAAAGACCGAGATCGTCCCGCCGCCCTCGCCGGGGAAGGACGGGTCGGGCGCGTGGGAGATGCCGTCTTCCCCGAAGAGAAACGCGATGCCGCGCGGCAGGCGGACGGAGAGGTCCGCGCCGGAAATGGCCGAGCCGGTCCGGTTTCCATAGCTGGCGGTAAACCGGATCGTCTCGCCCGGTCCGGCGGGCAGGCCATCGGCTTCGATCAAAAGCTCCGGCGGCGGCGAGGCGGTGACGCCCGTGGTGATCTGCGCATCATCCAGCGCCGCGCCGCCCGCATCGCGGACGCGCGCCGCCAGCGCGATCGCCGTGCCCGGCGTGCCGGTCGCCGTGGGGTAAAGCGGGATCTCAAAGAGGTCGGCTTCGCCCGGCGCCAGGCTCGCGATATTCCAGCCGACTAACTCGGTGGCGGTCAGACCGGCGGCTCCGCGGTTCAAGGGCGGCAGCGCGATCGATTGGTCCCCGGAAAAGCCTTCCGGGACGAGAAGGTCGAGGCGAAGGTCGGTCAGCTCAAACGAGCCGCGATTGGCGACCGTGATCTGCGCGCGGATCGGCTCGCCTTCGCCCACCTGGGTCTGGTCGGCGGCAATCGACACATCGACGCCGGGTTGATCTTGGATCGCCATGAAAGTCGCTGCCGAAGCCGGCGTCGATCCCGAGGCGTCCGTCGCGCGGGCCCCGAGCCGGCGGCACAGCCCGAGCGCCGCGGCGTTGGCCTCGGTCGCGCCGGGGGCGAACCGCCCGATGAGAACGCGCTCCTCGACGGCTCCGGGCGGCAGGTTGAACGGATCGAAGACCACGAGGTCGCCGCTCAGCGATCCGCCGCCGCCGACGATCTGCAGATCATCCATCAGCCCCGGCGGCAATTGCAAGGTCGGCGCGACGCCGGCAGAGCGCGAGCGCCGATCGTTGCCGACCGTCACGGTGAGGGCAAAGTCGCCGCCCGCCCGCGCGCCGAGGTCGCGGCTGGCGATCTCGACATCCAGCGCGGGATCGTTTTCGATCGGGATGGCGAGCGAGGCGACCGCCTGCGTGCCGCTATCATCTGCGGCGATGAACGTGACCGGGATCACGCTGTTCCAAGCTGGGCGGAGCTGGGGTAAAGGTGGAACCGGACCTGCGCCGTGCGGTGCGTGGCGAGCGCCGGGAGATCCCAGCCGACGACCTCAGCCGGCGGTCAGCGCGGCGGCGCTCTTCGGCGAGCGGCTCGTCGGACCAGCTTTGAGCGCCCGCGATCCGGTCGGGCATGAGAAAGCGGAGCTGCACGCCGTTGCAGGTGAAGCTAGAGCTGTTGGTCGCCGCGAGGCGCAGTTGCGCGCTACCGTCCGCTTTGTGCACCGGAATCGAATCATGCCCGGCGGCGAGGTGCAGCGCCCCAGCCGTGCCCGGCGTCAGCGGCAGCGCGGCGCTTTGGCTGAAGCCCGCCGACTGCGCCACCATCTCAATGACCCGCACCGATCCGGCGGGAGCCGCCGCATCGAACTGAAGCCGCACGGCGATCTGCCCGGTGCGCCCCGGATTGAGCGTCCCGACATTCCAACTGACCGCCGACCCGCCCTGCGCGCTCGGCGCGTCGGAGAATCGACGAACGCGACGCCGACGGGCAGGTTGAGCGTATCACCCCGACGCCGGATTCCGGCTCGGTGCCGCGTTCCCGTAGGTCAGCACGGCGGCAGAAGGCTCGCCGGTCGCCGCGCCGCCGGTCTCCAGCGAAAACGCGCCGTCGAGGACATGCTGCGAATCGACGGTGATCGACTGCGCGGCGGTGGCATCGGCATTGCCCCCGACCGTGGACGCGAACTCGAACGGCCCCGCCGTCCCGTCGGGCAATGCCGGGGAAGACGACGCCGTCACCATGATCCGGAGGTGGGCGATCTGCCCCGGCGCGAGCTGCGCGATATTCCAGCCGACCTCCTCGTCTGTGGTCAGCCCGGCGGAGCCGCGGCTCAGGGCGGGGGTCGCGAGGGACTGGCTGCCGGTGAAGCCGGACGGCATCCGGAAGTTGACCTCGATGCCGGTCTGCAGCGCGCCGGTTGGATTGGCGGCGATGACATGGAGTTCGGTCGATTCACCGGGGCGGATTGCGGACTTGGGCGTTGAGACTTTGAGGTCGATGGCGCTGGCGATCGGGGAAAGCGCCAGGCACAGGGCGGCGATCAACGTGAATAGGCGGCTCGGATTTTGGGGCATCATAGGTCGGCTGTTTTGGGTTGGGTCGTGTTTGGAACCGTGGCGCGCTCTGATGGCGCACGTTGGCAGATGAGACGATTCCGGTTTTCTATGAAGGAGACGGCAGCGCGAAATTCCGCAGATTCTGCCCAATCTGGATGCCAGCCTTTTGGCAAAGCGATGGTGCCGCAAGGGGAAATCGCCCGGAAGTTTTCCGTATAGGCTAAGATATCATCTGCGCCCCGGCAGCGGGCGGCGTGATCAAGATACCGGGCGCGTGGCCGCAGCGGCTCTCGAACGCCAGCGCCAGCGCCTCGCCCACTTCCGCCGCGCGCTCCGCTTTGACCAAGGCGACCGCGCAGCCGCCGAAGCCGCCGCCCGTCATCCGCGCGCCGTAGATGCCGCCGCACTCGCCGATGTCGGCGGCGATCTCGACGGCGGCGTCGAGTTCCGCGCAGCTCACCTCATAGTCGCCGCGCAGCGATTCGTGGCTGTCGAACATCAGGCGGCCCGCGCGCGACCAGTCGCCCGCCTCGATCGCGGCGACTGCTTCGAGCGTGCGCGGAATCTCGGCGACGACGTGCCGGGCGCGGCGGAAGGCTTCGCCCGACATCCGGTCGCGCGCCGCCTCCAGCATCGCGGCGTCGGCGTCGCGGAGCAACTCGACGCCGATGGCGCGGGCGGCTTCCTCGCAGGCGGCGCGGCGCTGGGCGTAGGCGCCGTCGGACAAATCGTGCTTCACCCGCGTGTCGCAGATCAGCAGGGCGACCGACGGATCGGCCATCGGGATGTGGCGGATCGCCAGGCTCCGGCAATCGAGCAACATCAGGTGCCCGGCGCGCGCGTTGGCCGACGCCGCCTGATCCATGATCCCGCAGGGCACGCCGACGAATTCGTGGTCGCCGCGCTGGCAGATCTCGGCGACCGCCATCCCGTTCAGCCCCGCGCCGGAGACCGCATTGAGCAAGGTCGCGAACGAAACCTCAAACGACGCCGAGCTGCTCAAGCCGCCACCCAGCGGCACGGTCGAGGTGATCGCCGCGCAGAACCCCGGCACCGCGATGCCGCGCCGGAGAAACCCGGCCGCTGCGCCGCGCAGGTAGTTCGCCCACTTGTCTGCGCCCGGCTCCGGCTCGCGGTCCAGCGGGATCTCGGCGATGCCGTCCGCATCGGCGCTGGCGATGCGCGCGACCGGCTCGTCCAGCGGCGCGGCGGCGATCGTGGCATAGCGGTCGATCGCCGCCGGGAGCACGAACCCGCCGTTGTAATCGACATGCTCGCCGATCACGTTCACGCGCCCGGGAGCCTGCGCGATCCAGCGCGGCGCAGCACCGAACGTGGCGCGGAGCAGCTTGGCGGAGGCATCGGCGCCTCGCTGGGAGAATGTCGGGGGATTTGGCATCGGGGAATGGCGGATGCTTCGGGCGCGATCCGCCTGCCGTCAAATCGCTGCCAAACCTCGCGCCATTTTCGTAAAATGTCTCGACATCGCGGCGGCAATATCGAACATCTACGAAATGACGATTCGAGACCTCGTTACTATCGCGCTCCGCCTTTTTTCGGTTTATTGGGTCTATCAAGGAGTGATCTATGTTGCCGGAACTTTAATCGCGATCGTGTCAGGACATTATTGGCAGCTTTGGTCTGGATTCCTGGAGATTGCGTTGGCAGTTGCGGTTTGGGGGCTCGCGCCGCGGCTTTCGGCTGCGGCGACAGGCGGGATGGGGGACGGAACGATACTCGGGCAGATTCATCGTGCCGATTTGTTTGTTGCCACCGTGATGGGAGTTGGGCTGTTCACGGCACTCTCGGAATTCGCCAACCTCTTCAATTGGGTTCATTTCTTCGCGTCTTCCTCTGAGGATACCATCACAGTAGAGCAAGCCTATGGAGAAAATTACTATTATGAACTGTCCTACTCCGGGCTGAAGACCATCGCCGGTGTTTTGGTGGCAGTCTATTCGCGTCCGGTAGCCAACAAGATTCTACAGCTTGACGCTAAGCGATTGGCGGGGAGTTCGGGTGGTAAAAATGATCACTGATGCCACTCGCCGGCGAACGGCTTGTAGTAGTCGCGCCACTCGCGCTGATACCAGACCGGCGAGGACGGGAAGCCCTCTTGCCCGAGCGCATCGACGGTGACGACATAGTAGCGGCGCGTCGCCTCGCCGGCTTCCGGGTCGGTGAATTCGGTCGCGGCGACCGGCTCTGGCGTGAGGCGCGAGACGGAATCTTTGTTGTAGCGGCCGTCCATGCGATAGACGCGATAGCCTTTGATGCCTTGCTCGGGGTTCGGCTTCCAGCGGAGCTGGCACGCCTTGCCATCCTCCCGGTCAAAGACATGCTGGGGCGAGGACGGCAGGGTGAAGAACGCCGGCGACCTGCCGAGCGCCTCGCCTTGCCGGTCGACCGAAACGATCTGGTAGGCGTAAAC
>JAWLBD010000088.1:0-14224 GCA_041395145.1 Verrucomicrobiales bacterium
GGATGGCACCCGGCGCGATGAAGCGTTCCGCGCCCGCCAGCACCGGTGGTATCTAGATCAGCTCGCCGCGCGGGATCTGCGCTGGCCGGAGGTCAGCGGCAGCGTCGCCCAACGCGTGGCGCAGGTCGAAGCGATGCTGCGCGCGTTTGCCTGACGCACCTCACTTCGCGAGGGCATCCACCGCTTTGGCCACTGCCGCGCAATCGACGTCTTCCGGCTTGGCGGGAAAGGCGTGCGGCACGAGGTGCCAGTGCTCGGTGAACTCGGCGGACTCGCCCGGCGCGATCGCGTTGGCGGGACCGATCGGCTCGATCTCGCAGGCGGGCACGACCTCGCGCCGCGGATACCAGATCGACAAGGTGAGCCCGGCGACTTCGTTGTAGGGCCAGCGCGGATCGGCGGCAAAGCGCTTCACGAACGCGACGTCGGACGGCAGCAGGTAGGCGCACCACCCGGCGAACGAATCGAACCCGAGCTTCGGCTCCTTCGGCGGGCGCAGCACGGCGAGGTAGTCGCCCTGCCGCACGATGTCCGGGTCCTGTGGCGCGATGTGCATCAGGTCGCGCCCCTCCATCATGATGTAGCCGCTGGGGAAGCGCCGGTGCTCGGGCGTGAGCGGGACGACCGCGATGCCGCCGTGCGGCGAAAAGCTCCGCCCCCAGTGGCACCAGCGGCGCGGTCCGCCGGAGATGTTGTGGATGACCTGCTTGCAGCTCAGGTGCGCGGCGTCTTTGTCCAAGCGGAATTCGCGGACCAGCCGCACGCCGGTCGCCTCGTCATCCGGGCTGACCAGGCGCGCCGCCCGGTCGCCGAGGATCTCCGCCTTCCACACGCCATGCCACAGCGCCGGATGCTGCCGGATCATGTATTCGGGTCCGATGTCGAATCGCCCGGCGCTCGACGGCGACTTCGGTCCGCCCGGCTCGCCGTAGTTTGCCTCGCCCGGGTCGAGATACATCGCATCTGCCTCGCCGAGCGTGAAGCTCAACACGCGCCCGCCCACCGGGCAGAGGATCGCCTTCGATCCCGCCTCGTTGGAAAGCTCGACGCAGCCTTCGTAGTTGAGGAACTTGACGATCTTCGCGCCCGCTGGCTCCGCTGGGGAAAGCGCGGCGCTGGCGGCGAGAACGAAGGCGGCTAGGGCAGATCGGGCGTTCATGCCGCGACTAAACCGCCGCCGGACCGGGCGGCAATCACTTTGCGGAGCGGCAGGGCGAACCAGCGGCAGACCGCGCACTTCCACCCGCCATCCCCGCCTACTCGTCACCCTCCTCCTCTGCCTCGCCGGCCGCTCCTTCCACCGGCGGCTTGATCGAGATGCTGATCGGCTCTTCGGCTTTGGCGGAAAACTCGGTGGTGGACTGGGTTTCGGTGACGGAGAATTTGGTCGGCTGCGCCGGGGTCAGCGGGCGGATGTGCTCGCGGATGAGCGCCCAGAGCCCGAGGGCGACGAGAAGGCTGAAGATCTTAGCCTTCCACTGATTGAGCAGCAGATTTTTCATGGCTTGGCTTGGTCGGTTTTTTCGGGGCGGGCGCTTCTTTCTCCCCGGGGTCGCCGGGTTCATCCAAGGCACCGAACAAGTGCGAGGCGAGCCGCTGGCGGAATTCGGTATGCGAGAGGTCTTTTTCCAACTTGCCCGCGTTGGCGATCGAAACCGCGCCCGTCTCTTCGGATACGATGATGACCAGCGCGTCGGTTTCCTCGGTGATCCCGATGCCCGCGCGGTGCCGCAGACCCAGGCTGCGGTCCGGCATCTCCCGCTGGCTGACCGGAAAGACGCACCCCGCCGCCGCCACACGGCTCTGGCTCAAAATCACCCCGCCATCGTGCAGCGGCGACTTCGGCACAAAGATCGTCTGGATCAGCTCCGGCGAGAATTTGCTGTCCAGCCCCACCCCGGTCTCCGCGATCGACTTCAGGCTGATCCCCCGCTTCGATCGCGATCAGCGCGCCGATCGAGGCATTCGATAGTTTGTCCACCGCCTCACACAGCGCCTCGGTCTCCGCGTCCTGCGCCTTGCCCATGAAGAAAAAGTAGGCTGCTGCCAGCTCCGCCAGCCGGCAGCGGGCTCCGGCTGAAAAGATGACGATCAGGGCAAGGGCGAGCACGACCGAAAAGCTCTTCAGCAACCAGCCGATGACTTCAGGCTTTAGCCAGCCCGACAACAGCGTCAGCACCACGAGCATGGATAAGCAAGCCGAGCAGATCCTCGCGCCGCGCGTTTCTTTGAAATGCCGGTAGGTAAAATAGACTAGGACCGCGAGGATGAGCACTTCCACCCCGTCCCGCCAATGCAGGCTCGCGAATTCCGCAGAGGAGAATTCGGACAATCTCTCAAGCTTGGGGGCGTCGGGCATGTGGCGGCGAAATGCAAATCGAAATCGCCACGATCCGCGCGGCAATTTTCGGATTTGTTAAGAAAGCCGATCCCGGCTCGCGGGCAAGGCGCAATTGGGCGCGAGTACGGCGATGGAGCGACCAATCGCCCCACGCGGCGAAGCTGACGGGAGGGATGGATTGCCGAACCGTCCGCAGCGCGCTGTGCATGGCAGGGCAGGGTGGCTTTCCGAGTCCCGGCCAGAAGGCGCTTGGTTTTGGCGGATCAGTGCGGACAACCTGAGACGCTACGTGAACCGCCGGACCTTTCGGAGAAAGGTCCCCGCCACTCGCCATTCGGCGTTCGCAGAAGAAACCGGCGCACCACCCGGCGGCAGAGCGCCGAGCCGAAAGCGGCAGGCTGCCGCAGTCAAGGCAGCCATAGAGACGGCACTCCTGCCGTCTTCGAACCGCGGCATCGGCTCGCCAGCGATCCGACGATTAAAATGCCGCGTCTGCCGCGCCATGGAAATTCGCTCCGCCCGGCGACCGATTTTTTGTGCGGCTTCGCCGTTGATCTCAGATGATCGGCAGGATGCCGATGCTACGTGTTCGGCGACCCTGTAGAGGTCGGCACTCCTGCCGTCTTCCGGATGCAACATCGGCTCGCCAGCGATCCGGCGATTTGACCTGATTGCCAAAGAGATTTGCGCCGACTTTGATACCAGCCACAGCTGACAAGCCTCGGGGTGCCCGCGCAATCCGGGCGTCGCGTCCACTCTCCCCTCCTGGGAGGGTCGGGGGTGGGTCAGCGCTACAGCGGACAACCTTGCTAGGATCGGTCTCCGGAAGGTGCCCTATCCCTTGGTAAAACGCTGGTTTCAAGAGATACGCTTATCTACCCACCCCTAAATCCCCTCCCAGGAGAGGACTTGCGGCGCGACGCTCAGCCTCATCTGAGCCAGAGCAAAACAGCGCGTTGTGGGCTGCCGATTCCCGCCATTGTTTTTGGCAATCAGTCTAAAATCCCGCGTCTGACGCGCGCGGAATTTCGCTCCCGCCCGGGCGACCGATTTTCTCAGGCGGCTTCGCCGTGGACCGCAGATGATCGGCAGGATGCCCGTGCTGCGTGATTCGCCAGCCCTGTAGGGCACTCCTGCCGTCTTCGGACCGCGGCATCGGCTCGCCAGCGTCCGGCGACTAGCTGAACGATTGCCAAGTGATTTGCGCCGACTTTGATACCAGCCTCAGCCCCGGCAAGTCACAGGGTGCCGCGCAATCCGGGCGTCGCGCTGCCAAGTCTCCCCTCCTGGGAGGGGTCGGGAGTGGGTCAGCGAGCAGCGGACGACCTTGCCGGGATCGGTCCCGAAAGGTGCCCTGTTTTGGTAATCCGCTGGTTTCAAGAGATACGCTTATCTACCCACCCTAAATCCCCTCCCAGGAGAGGACTTGCGGCGCGACGCTCGGCTCATCTGAGCCGGAGCAAAACAGCGCGTTGTGGGCTGCCGATTCCCGCCATTGTTTTTGGCAATCAGTCTAAAATCCCGCGTCTGCCGCGCCATCGAGATTTGCATCGTCCGATTTTTCGTGCGGCTTCGCCGTGGACCACCGGAATGATCGGCAGGATGCCGATGCTACGATTCGGCGACCCTGTAGAGACGGCCTCCTGCCGTCTTCAGACGCGGCATCGGCTCGCCAGCGATCGGCGATTCGACTGATTGCCAAAGTGATTTGCGCCGACTTTGATATCAGCCACAGCTGGCAAGCCCTCAGGGTGCCCGCGCAATCCGGGCGTCGCGAATCCACTCTCCTCCTGGGAGGAGTCGGGGGTGGGTCAGCGCGCAACGGACAACCTTGCCGGATCGGTCCCGAAAGGCGCCCGAGTTTTTGGTAATCCACTGGTTTCAAGAGATATACACCTCATCCTGCCCACCCTAAATCCCCTCCAGGAGGGACTTGCGGCGCGACATCGCTCATCCACGAGCAGAGCAAAACAGCGCGTTGTGGGCTGCCGATTCCCGCCATTGTTTTGGCAATCAGTCTAAAATCCCGCGTCTGACGCGCCTTGGAGATTCGCTCCCGCCCGGGCGACCGCTGCCAGCGTTAGTTTGTAGCCAGCAAGCGGCGTGGGCTTGGAAGCGATGCGCCGAAGGCGAAGGCGATACCGCAGGTCCAAGGCGGCAAGAGTGCCGCCTCTACAGCCCGTCACCGCTTCGGTCTGAGGCTGACGACGCCCCTGCCGGTGGAGACGGCGATGCCCGCCTCAGTCACGATCATCTTGCGCCCGTTGACGTTCCGGCTCCACAGCGTCTCCCCCGTCTCCGCGTCCAGCGCCAGCACCCGGCCCGGAGCCTCCTCGTAGAGCTTCTGCGGATCGTCGTCGCTGACGAGGTCAGGATCGCCCTCAATGTAATAGATCGACCTGCACGCCGCACGCTTTTCCTCCGGCAAGCGCGCCACCTCATCTGCGGAATATCTCATCTCCCGCCACCCTCTGAGCCGCCGCCACCGGAGATGACCCCGCCCGTCCCCCACGCATCAAAATTCCAATTCCGCGTGAACTCCCGCGCCCACTTCAGCTTCCCGGTCTGCAGCGACCGGCAGCACAGCACCGTCCCTCCGGCTCTTTCGACCACCGGTTATAAGCTGCTACTCACCGTTAGGATGATCGAATCCTCCAGGTCGCAATCGCCCCACCCTGGAATTAGGGGTCACATGGTTGCCCACCCCAAACACCTCCGGGATGCCTGTACGATCGTCGCCAAAAGGCTCCAGTCCGCCGCGTTGCCGCGCATCCCCTTCGCCCCGTATTCGGAGACCTTTAACTCATGCCCCCTTCAGCACCTCTTTCACAACCTCTTTCTCTTTACACCAAACATCACATCCCCAAATAACGACCCGCCATGCGCGCCTTCTCCAATAACTTGAAGGTCATCGGCTCAAAGAGTCCATAGACACATTCCTTGCCTAAAAGTCCCCACCATTCACTCTCCCCGAACAGAATACCGCCGCTTCCCAATGGCACTTGCAGGGGTTTCCGTCTCAAGAGTCGCCAAATCAATAATACCCTCTTCCCCCCCCTCCCCCTGTCTGAAGCTTTCCGTCCCAAACTCCCGAGACATAGCCCCTCATTTCTCCACCCAAATTCAGTGGCTCGCCATTCACGCAATCCAACGCGTATTTAAACTTTATGTCGTGGTCGTCTTCGCCCCAGTTTTTCACCGAAGCGCCTTGTCGCCGCCAAGCAGATCTCGCAAAACTCCCCGCCATGTTTCGAGCCGCCCCGCGCTGCGGGTTACACAGCGCCTCCCCGTTCGTCAGGTCGATTGCCACCCCTTGCTTTTTCCCGTAGGCGACGAGCGCCCCGGTCCCCGTCCCCACCATCTGGTGGATCTCGCCGCCCCGCCTTCCACTTGCCCCCACCTCCAGCGGCGGCTTCACCTCAAACGGCAGCCACTGGTTGCCGCTATAGTTGCCCGTTCGGCCTGCGAGCGGGAGCTGGTTGATGTAGGGGCGGGATCGTTTCCATGGGTGTGGATTGTAGCGCGTCCGGTCGCCTCGGCAATCCGGGGCGCGAAATTCGCTCCCGCCCGGCGACCTAACTTTCTCGTGCGGCTTCGCCGTGAACCGCAGATGATCGGCAGGATGCCGATGCTACGTGATTCGGCGACCTTGTAGAGACGGCACTCCTGCCGTCTTCGGACCGCGGCATCGATTTGCCAGCGATCCGGCGATAAGATATCCCGCGTCTGACGCGCCATGAAAATTCGCATCCGCCCGGCGTCCAGTTTTTTTGTGCGGCTTCGCCGTGGACCGCAGATGATCGGCGGGATGCCGATGCTGCGGCGCTCCCTGCCCTGCCCCCTACCGGCACGGGGCGGTGCCTGCGGTCAGTCGGTCGGCGGCACCTCGATCCAGCGACCTTCCTCGTGCGATTTGAGGCTCAGCTCGGCGAGCTGCACGCCTTTGGCTCCTTCGCGCAAGGTCCACGGGAATGGCGCGTCGAGCGCGACGTGTTTGAGGAAGTATTCCCACTGGATCTTGAACGCATTGTCGTAGGTCGTCGTGTCCGGCACCTCGGTCCAGTGCTCGTAGTAATCGAGCGGGCTATCGACATCGGGATTCCAGACCGGCTTCGGGGTGGCGCTCGCGCCTTGCGCCCAGCATTTGCGCAGCCCGACGATGGCGGACCCGAGCGTGCCGTCCACCTGCATGGTGAGCAAGTCGTCGCGCCGCACCCGGACGTTCCAGGACGAGTTGAACTGGCAGACCACGCCGGACTTCGTCTTGAACATCGCGTAGGCGGAATCGTCCGCCGTGCAGGCGCAGGGCTTGCCATCCTCGCCGATGCGCTCCGGGATGTGGGTGGCGGCGTGGGTGAAGACGCCGGTCACCTCGCCGAAGAGATTGTCGATCACGTAGCGCCAGTGGCAGTGCATGTGTCGATGATGATGCCGCCGCCGTCCTCCGCCCGGTAGTTCCAGCTCGGGCGCTGGGCGAGCTGGTCGTAGATGTGGTAAGTGAACCAGTAGCCGAATTCGCCGCGGACCGAGAGGATGTCGCCGAAGAACCCCTGTTCTTTTAGGGCGCGGAAATTTGCGGATGCCCGGCGGCCACAGTTTGTCCTGCGGTCCCGTTCTTCACGCCGACCGCCTCGTGCTCTCCGCCAGCGAGAGCGCGTCGGCGAAATTCGTCGCCAACGCTCGGCTTCTCGCAATAGACGTGCTTCCCCGCCGCGACCGCCCGCTCGACGAACCCGATGCGATGCGGCGTGCCCGACGCATCGAAGAACACCTGATTCGCATCGTCGCCCAGCGCCGCGTCCAGATCGGTGGTGAATCTCTCGACGCCGTGCGCCTGGGCCAGCGCGCGGAGCTTGTCTCTCGCTGCGCCCGGTCAGGATCGGGTCCACGGTATTGTTGAGGTCGTCCCCGCAGGCGATGCCGCCTTGATCGCGGATCGCGCAGATCGAGCGGACGAGGTGTTGGTTGGTGCCCATGCGCCCGGTGACGCCGTTGAGGATGATGCCGATTCGGTGTTCTTTCATAGTCGAGGGTGGCGACTTAGCGCGCCGGAGCGGGGATGGCAAATCGGGATTCGCCTTTCCCGGATTGCGCCCCTCGGTGGCAAATCGCCGCCGATAGAAAATGCTGTCCATTCCAGTAATCATCCCCACATTGACCGACGCTAACCCACCCCGAATCCCGATGACCCATCCGACTTCCTCCTCCCGCCGCACTTTCTTGAAAGGCGCTGCCGCTTCCGCGCTGGCCGCCCCGTTCGTCACCTCCGGCCTGCGCGCCGCGTCGCCCAACGGCAAGCTGCGCCACGCCAGCTTCGGAGCCTCCGGCATGGCGTGGGGCGACATCAACAGCCTGGCCCGCCACGATAAGTTCGAGCTCGTCGCGGTCGCCGACGTGGACAAGCGCAAATTCGCCGAGGTCCAGAAGAAGTTCCCCAACGTCCGCGTCTACCAGGACTGGCGCGAGCTTTTGGAGAAAGAGGCGGACAATATCGATTCGGTCAACGTCTCGACGCCCGACCACATGCACGGTCCGATCGGGATGGCGGCGATGGCGCTCGGCAAACACCTCTACGGCCAGAAGCCGCTCACCCAGAACCTGAAGGAATGCCGCGCCATGCGCCTCCGCGCCAAGGAAAAGGGCGTGATGACCCAGATGGGTATCCAGATTTCGTCCGCCTTCACCGAGCGGCTCGGCGTCCGCGCCATCCACGACGGAGCCATCGGCAAAATCAAGGAAGTCCACACCTTCAGCAACAAAACGTGGGGCGACCCGAACCCACGCCCCGACCGCAATGATCCGGTGCCGGACGGCTTCGACTGGGACGGGTGGCTCGGCGTCGCCCAAGAGCGCCCGTATATCGAAGGCTACTACCACCCCGGAAACTGGCGCAAGCGCCGCGACTTCGGCACCGGCACGCTCGGCGACATGGGCTGCCACATCTTCTCCGGCTGGTTCCGCTCGCTCAAGATCGGCGCGCCCATCGCGGTGACCTCGCGCGGCCCCAAGCCGAACGATCACAACTGGGCGATCAACGGCACGGTCGAATATACCTTCGCTGGCACCGACGTGACCGCCGGAGACACCATCAAGGTGACCTGGTATGACGGCGCCGCCCGCCCGCCCAAGGAAATCATGGAACTCGTCGATAACAAAGTGCCCGGCCAAGGCAGCATCCTCGTCGGCACCGACGGCGTCCTCCTCGCCCCGCACATGGAAACACCCCGTTCTACGGAGCCGCCGCCGGCAGCTACAAATATCCGAAGCTGGAACCCCGCGACCACTACATCGAATTCGTCGACTGCTGCCTGAACGGCGGCGAAAAACCGTCCGCCAACTTCGACTACGCCGGTCCCCTCACCGAAGCCGTCCTCCTCGGCTGCCTCGCCTCCGTCTTCCCGAACACGGAACTTAAATGGGACTCCGACAAAGCCGAGATCCCCAACAACGCCGAGGCCAACAAGCTGGTCACCCGAGACTATCGAAAAGGCTGGGAGATCGCCGGGCTGTAGCGGCGGCATAGCCAGATTCCATTCAAATCGGTGCCGCGGATCTCGATTCGCGGCACCGACGCTTTATAGGTCCTCAATCCCGGCTGGACTTCAGCGGGAGAATGCGGTCGATTGTGATTATGAACATTCGCGCCGCCTTTGCCCACGCGCTAGCAAGCAGTCTCTTCGCCGCAATGCTGCTCGCAGCACCACCGGAAGGGGCTGAGGCAACCGAGGCTGACGCCCTTTTTTGGAAGGGATCAGAAGCCATCCTAGCTGAAGACTTTTCCGCCGCCTTCGAGTCCCTTTCCAAAGCAGCCGCTCAAGCGCACGCCCCTTCCAAAGCGGCTCTCGGCTTTCTTTACTTCAATGGCTGGGGATGCGAAAAGGATCTTCAAAAAGCCCGGCAACTGTATGAAGAATCCGCCAAAGCCGGCGCGCATCAGGGTCTGAACAATTTGGCGCACCTCTATCGGCATGGGGTAGCGGGCGTCCAGAAGACCTGCCGAAAGCAATCGAGCTTCTCGAAAAGGCGGCAAATCTCGGGAACGAGGCAGCCTACACGCTGGCGAATCTTTACAGGGAAGCGAACTCGGAGCACCGGACTTAAGAAGTGCGTGTCATGGCTCCAATTCGGGGCGGAGCGTAATTATCCTGCATGCCTTAGCGACCTAGGATTTGTTTACCAGCATGGAATCGCCGTTCCGAAGGATGCGCAGAAGGCGGCACAGCTATATCAGAAAGCCATCGATGCCGGGTCGGCGAGCGCCGTATCGAATCTAGGCTATCTCTATCTCCAAGGTGAAGGCGTCGAAAAAGATCCTGGTAAGGCATTCAAACTATTCGAGCAATCTGCCAAGAATGGGAACGCAGGCGGTCTGATGAACTTAGCCTTTATGCGTTATAAGGGCATTGCGTGTGACCAAGACACCCAAGCGGCTCTCACCCTCTTAAAGCAAGCTGCCGATCAGGGAAGCGAGCAAGCCCGCAGCCTGCTGGAAGCTTGGAGCAGGGATGCTGGCCAAGTGCAGAAGTAGCTTTCCGCCTCCCAGTTTCTATTGAACCTGCTTCCGGCTTCCGACAGGTCTCCCCCTTCTCAAGTCCAGACCGAACATGCCGAACGCGAGCAGCGAGGCGCGGCTGGGCTCAGGGATGATTCGTAGTATAGACCGTCTACAAAACAAAAACCTCAAGAGGCATAACCTCTTGAGGCTGAAAGCGGAGCGGACGGGGCTCGAACCCGCGACCTCCGGCGTGACAGGCCGGCGCTCTAACCAACTGAGCTACCGCTCCGAAGCGGTTCGCCGACCCTTGGGGGATGGGCGAGCGGGAGACTAGGGCGAGTCGCCGCAGCGCGCAACGGATTTTTTCGGGAAAGTGCATCGGCGGTGGGGCGCGGCGGGCGGACGGGGTTTGACGCGTTGCGCTAGGCGGTGAACGGTGCGGCCTCTCCCCGAAATCACGATGACCCGCCGACCTGCCCCCCATCGACGCCGGCTGCCGCTGGCGGCGGCTTGGGCGGCGCTGGCGGTCGCCCAAGCCGCATTGACCGGATCGGCGGCGGAGGTCCGGTTTGAGGGGTTGTCCACCGTCGGCGAGGACGAGGCGCGGGCGATGATCGAAGACCAGCTCGCCATCATCGACGAACTAGGCGTGAGCACCGCGCGGGCGGACGACGCCGCATTTTTCCTCGAGCGGGCGATCGTGCGGCTGGGGCTGCCCGATGCGGCGGTCGATTGGGAGCTGCCCGGCGGCGAGGCGCTGGTCCTGCGGGTGGACGAGGGACCGCAGCTCACGATCGGATCGATCGAGTTCGACGGCAAGGGCGCGGACCTTTTCCCCGAGGAGGACCTGCGGGCGCTCCTGATCCACGAGACGGCGGCGCGGCGCGGGGAGAAGGCGCAGGGCATCCCGTTTCTGCCCGGCGGGCGCCCGGCGGCGGACGACGGCCTGCCATACATCGAGGCGGACCTGGAGGTCGGGATCGAGCGGCTGCGCAACCTCTACCTGAACCAGGGATACCTCGATGCCTCGGTCACTTATGCGGAATACCGCCCCGGTCCCGGCGGCTCCGTCGAGTTCACCGTCATCATCGATGCGGGCGTCGCCTATTCGGTCGGCGCGGTCGAGACCGAAGGCTTCACCGGCGGGATCGCGCCGGAACTCCAGAAGAAATTCGACGCGCTAGTTGGATCGCCTTTGACCGGCAAGAACGTGGAGGCGGCGCGCGCGGCGGCGGAACAGCACCTGAAGGCGGAGGGCAAGTTCGCCGCCGAGGTGGTCGCCTGGGTGCCGTCGGAGATCACGCCGGACCAGCCGGCGGTGCCGGTCACGCTGCGCGCCTCCGAGCGGCTGATCTACACGGTGCGGGAGATCCGGTTCGAGGGCGGCGAAGACGTGAGCCGCCGGTTTTTGGAAAACACATTCAAGCCGATGGTCGGCGAACCCTACGACCCGAAGAAAGAGCGCGAGATCGAGGAGCGCCTGATCCGGTCCGGCATCTTCCAGAGCATCCGCGTCGAACACGAGACGCCCGACGCCGATCCCGGCACGCTCGACCTCGCCGTCCACCTGGTCACCGGCAAGCCAAAGACCGCCGGGCTCTACGGCGGCTACGGCACCTACGACGGCGCGATCCTCGGCGCGAGCTTCCAAAACGCGAACCTGTTCCACATGGGGCGGCGGCTCGAGGCGCGGATCGAGGGCACCCAGCGCGGCTACCACGGCGACGCGAAGTTTTCCGACCCGTGGCTCTTCGATTCGAAGGTCGAGGCGCAGGCGCGCGCCTTCGCCGGCAGCAAGGAACACGAGGGCTACACGAAGTTCGAGGTCGGCGGCCGCGCCGAATTCATCCGCTCGTTCGGCCAACACCTCAAGGCAGCGCTCTATGGCGAGGTCAGCTACGTGACGATCACCGACGCCGCGATCGACGAGAGCCTGCTCGGCGACCAAGATTATTTCGTGCACCTGGCCGGCTTGTCCGCCACCTACAGCACGGTCGAGACGCCGTCCTCCCCGGTGGACGGCATCATCTTGCACACCGCGGCGGAGATCGCCTCCGCCTCGCTGGGCAGCGATGCGGAATTCGCCCGCCTGACCGCGCGGGCCAGCTACTACAAACCGATCGGCGAACACCTGCACCTCGCGCTCGGCGCCCGCGCCGGCATGATCCGCCCGTCGGGCGAATCCGAGGACTCGCTGCCGATCGACCTCCGGTTTTTCTCGGGCGGCCCGAACACGGTGCGGAGCTTCCGCGAGCGCCAGATGCTGCCGCAGGACAAGGCGGGGCACCCGCTGGGCGGCGAATTCTACGCCACGTTCAACGCCGAACTCACCTTCCCGCTCTACGGCGGGCTAAAAGGCGCCGTCTTCACCGACGCCGGCAACCTGCTCCCCGATGCCGGCGATGCGTCGCTCGACGAAATGCACTACGCCGGCGGTCTCGGCATCCGCTACGACCTGCCCGTCGGTCCGCTCCGCGTCGATTACGGCTGGAACCTGAACCGCGGCGAACGCGAGCCGTCGGGAGCCTTCCACGTCAGCTTCGGCTTTGCGTTCTAGGCGGGATGGCGAGAAAAGACAGCGGTCTAACGAAGCGAAGCACCAACGCCTCAAGGGGCACACTATCATGCAACCACAACTAGGGCAACATTAGCGCGCCCTTTCAGGGCTGATGATGTTAGACCGAATACCAAAGAGGCTGCGCGGAATGCGCTGCCCACCGATGGCGGGCTAGGCACGGGTGGCTGCGAAATGGGAAGGGTGCCTCAAACCTGGCGTCGCGAATCAATCTCCCCTCCTGGGAGGGTCGGGGGTAGTCAGCGCATCGGGCAATCTTGGCGGATCGGACCTGCGAGCGATGCCTCGTTGTTGCTCCGTTGACCAAGCGGTATACACCTCATTCACCGCCCCTAAATCACCTCCGAGGGGACTTGCGGCGCGACGCCCAACCTCATCTCACCCGGAACAATACGGCGCTATTTTGGGCTGTCGATTCATGCCTTTAGTCTGGTAAACGCCGTTGATCTCCGGGCGATCTTGCCGCAGGATGCGCTCTGATGCGCCCGCCCCTCGCCCTTGCCCTGATCTTTCTCGCCGCCGTCCTCGCGATCTATCTCGGCGAACCGATCTTCCGGCGCTTTTCTGCCGACTGGCCGGCGCAGTGGCCGGCGTATCACGACTTTGCGGACCAGCGCGGCGTGTGCCTGTGCGGCGGCGGCGCGTGCCGGGTGCCGAACTTCGGCGATGTGGCGAGCAACCTGCCGTTCCTGATCCCCGGCATCGCCGGGCTGATCCATGTGTTCCGCCGGCGGCGCGGGCTGCCGTGGATCGATACCTGGGGCACGGCGTCGTTCTTCGCCAGCGTCGGGCTGGTCGCGCTCGGGTCCGGCTACTACCACTGGTCGCCATCGAATGGCACGCTGATGTGGGATCGGCTGCCGATGGCTCCGGCGTTCGCCTCGCTCTTCGCCATGGTCTTGGCGGACCGGCTTTCGCCCCGGCTCGGCGCGCGCCTGCTCATCCCGATCCAGCTCGCCTCGATCGCCTCGGTCCTCTACTGGCATGCCAGCGAGCTGCGCGGATCCGGCGACCTTCGCCCCTATGCGCTCGCCCAGTTTTTCCCGATCGCGATCATCGCGGGACTGCTCATCCTGCGCCGCCCGGCGCGCCTGCCCGGCGGCCGCGAGCTCGGCTTGACCGCCGCGTTTTACATCGGCGCGAAACTCCTCGAATCCCTCGACAAACCGATCTTCGGCGCGACAGGCGAGCTGGTCAGCGGGCACACGCTCAAGCACCTGAGCGCCGCGCTCGCCACCTGGTTCGCGTTCCGCTGGGTTCGCTCGTGGCAAGGCGAGAGCTGGTGCCGGGGCGATGCGCCGGCGGCGAGGTCAACCGAACTCTAACGCTACGCCAAGACCGCGCGGATCGGCTCCGCCTTTTCTTCGACGAGGTGGAAGGTCGGCAGGTTCGGCAGCTCGTATTTCGCATACGGGTCGATGCCGAGCGCGGTGAAGATCGTCGCGAACAGGTTCTTTTCGGTGAACGGATCTTCGATGACATCGACGCCGTTTTCGTCCGTCGCGCCGACGACCGCGCCGCCCTTGATGCCGCAGCCGGCCAGCGCGAGGCTCCACGCATTCGGGTAGTGGTCGCGGCCGCGCGCCGCATTGATCCACGGCGTGCGCCCGAATTCGCCCATCGCGACGACTAGCGTGTCGTCGAGCATGCCGCGATCTTCGAGGTCGCTGACGAGCTGGAAGAGGATGTTGTCGAGGTCCGGCACCGCCATCTGGTAGATCTCGTGGTTAAAGACGTGGGTGTCCCACGGCATGCCGTTGGCGACCATGACGAAGGGCGCGCCCTCCTCGACCAGCGAGCGGGCGAGCAGCGC
>JAWLBD010000089.1:0-14171 GCA_041395145.1 Verrucomicrobiales bacterium
AAGGGTTTCTTGATTCATTGGAAGGCTCAGAAACAGTGAGCGTTTCCGTGCAAGACGCGGACGGAAACAAGCGGGATGTCGTGATCAATAATGGCATTTCCATCGCGGTGCCGCCTTGGAATGAAGCAGGCTTTTACACCTTGTTTGGAGGCATTGCGCCGCTGGCCCATCCCAAGGCGCAGCAAATCGAATACGTTGAAGTCCAGCGCGGAGACGAGACCCTGCCCGCGAGTTCGCTGTCGGAGGTAGATGGTAGCCTGAAGGACGGGGATCTGGTTAAGATCGTTAAATCGACAGATCGCCTCGACAAAGCCCAAATCTTTCTTGTCGAGCCAATTGGGGGTGCCGTCGTTGCGATACTCGCAAAAAGAAGGCCCCAGCGAGTTGGTGAGGGGCGGCAATTGCCTACGCTCTTCCAATTCCTGGCCTGGTCCTATTCTGTGGCTGAGGTTGGAGCCTCGGGCGACAACATTCCTAGCGAGACCGTGCTACGGGGGAAGATCAGAAACAGCTATGTTGGAGGACTCGTGGATGGCAGGTGGGTCAAGGAAAAGCGATGCGGGATCATCGCGCATCCGGATTTCTCGTCGCTTCGCATCCGGCGTCAATCCGAAGGAGGTGCGGAAGATGTGATACAGGCTCCCCTTACCGAGTGGGTCGCCGCCTGTGGGTCCGAGGCAACGGCGGAGCAATGTAGGGCATTCGATGTCGAGTTGCAGCCCGGCGATGTCGTTGAACTGAGCCCGATTGTCGAGAAGTCCGGACAGCCCTGGAGCGGATTTGAGGACAATGTGGCTAGGTTCTTGGAGAAGGCGCTTTCCTTTGAGGTTATTTTTCGGGGTAGGGACAATTCAGAGTCACGCCATCGCTTCGAGTGGAAGGCTCCTCGGTTCATCGCGACGAAGGCTGGACCGGTGGCGATTCGAGATGAGAACGCGATGGGCTTCCAAGCGGGAAAAGTGTGGGAGCTTCTTGCTGATCCGAAAAATCAAAGCGTTCCGGAGATGGGCTGGGTCAGAGACGGTATGGTGATCGATGCCGAGCCTGCAACGATTTCGGTAGTAGGTCGGGAACCGAGATCAGATGGGCGAAGGAGGGTAGTTCTTCCCTCCCGAGCGCTCGAATCGGAAGGACCACGCCCGTCGGTGATCGTTCCACGCCAACCAAAAACTGATCCCTAACCCATGTCGATCCGCCGCAGCGCTGCTTTGACTTTGGTGCCGGTCCTCGTCTTGGCGGGGATCGCGGGATTTGGTTTGGTTTCTTACCGGTATGCGGTGGTGGCGGAGGCTCGGGATTCGGCGGCGGTTTGGGTGCGGCGGGCGGATGACTTTCAGGCGCGCTTTGCGGCGCGGGCGGCGGAGCTTCCGCCGGTGGTGGGCTACGCCGCGATCCCGGCGGGCGGCGATCCGCCCTCCGGCGATGCCCGGCGGCTGGAGGCGGCGGGCAGCGATCCGGCGGCGTTGCGCGCGTTGGTCGGATCGCGGGAATCATCGGCGTCGGGGCTGCCGGTAGCGGTGCTCGCGGCGTGGCGGCTCTATGCGGCGACCGGCGACCCGGCGGATGCGGAGGCGCTCGCGCGGCTGGCGATCCACGAGCTGCCGTCCCCGATCAGCGAACCCGCCCTGCGCTCGCTGGCGGAGAAAATGCCCGCGCCGGGCGAGGCGTGGCTGGCAGAGTGGCGGCTGGCGGAGGCGCGCCGCGCGGTGATCGCGGCGCTTCCCGGCGGCGGCCGCGGCTTTGTCCGGACCGGAGCCGGGGCGGGATTCGGCAGCGGCGACCGGGCGCTCGCCCCGGCGGAGGTCCGCGCCCTGGCGGCGGAGATCCGTGGGGAGGAGGTGCGCGCCGGCCTGCCGCCGTGGATGGCGCTCGGATTCGAGGCGGCGGGCGAAAGCCTGACCGCGCCGGTCGCCGACCCGCTGGCCGGAGCCGAGGCGGAGGCTGCGCCGGACGGAGGCAGCGGGCTGCGGGTGGTCGCGGGCATCGCGGACGAAAGCGTGCTCTTTGCGCGCTACCGGCGCGTCGTCTGGTGGGCGGTCGCCTTGATCGGCTGCTCGCTGGCGGCGTCTGCCGCCGGGATCGCGGCGATGGCGCGGGCGGTCGCCAACGAGCGGCGGCTGGGCGCCCAGAAGAGCCAATTCGTCGCCAGCGTCTCGCACGAGCTGCGCACGCCGGTCGCCTCGATGCGGCTGATGGCAGAGGCGCTGGACGCCGGGCGGGTCGGCGGCGCCGAGGCGCGCGAATTCCACCGGCTCATGGCGCAGGAGGGCGCGCGGCTTTCCGCCCTGATCGAAAACGTGCTCGAATTCGCCCGCATCGAGGGCGGTACCGAAACTCTATCGCTTTGCCGAGACCGATCTCGCCGCGCGACGGCCGCCGACACCGCCGCCTGATGGAGCCGGTCGCCCGCGAGCGCGGCATCCGGATCGCGGTGGATGCCCGCCCGGCGCTCGCCGACGCGGATGCGGCGGCGATCCAGCAGGCGGCGGTCAACCTGCTCGACAATGCGATCAAATTCTCGCCGCCCGGCAGCACGGTGCGGCTCGCCGTCGCGCCGGCGGAAGCTGGGGCAGGCGGCTGGGTGCTGGGCGTGGCGGACGAGGGACCGGGCATCCCGCGCGCGCTGCGCGACCGCGCGTTCGAGCGCTTTGTCCGGCTGGGCGATGAACTGCGGCGCGAGACGAAGGGCGCGGGCATCGGGCTGAGCCTCGTCAAGCACATCGCCGAAGGCCACGGCGGCACCGCCTGCATCGCGGATGCGCCCGGCGGCGGCGTGCTCGTGTCGATCCGCTGCCCCGGTCGCGGCGAGCGCCTCGCCCCGCCGGTCGCCGACGCCCACTCGACGCCGAATCCCAGCCATGCGCCTCCTGATCATCGAGGATGAATATCCGATGCGGAACGCCCTGGTCGAAACGCTCAAGGGCGAGGGCTACCGCGTCTTCAGCGCCGCCGACGGTCCCGCCGGCTTGGCGCGGGCGCTGGCGGAAAAGCCGGATCTGATCGTGCTCGACGTCATGTTGCCGGGGTTGGATGGCTTTGCCGTCTGCCGCGAGATCCGGCAGCGCGGGCGGGACACGCCGGTCCTCATGCTGACCGCCCGCGCGCAGGTGGACGACCGCGTGACCGGGCTGGACAGCGGGGCGGACGACTATCTGGTCAAGCCGTTCTCGATGCGCGAACTGCTCGCCCGCGTGCGCGCCCTGCTGCGCCGCCATGCGCCGGACGCCGCCGCGCCCGAGGCGATCCGGCTCGGCGACACCGCCGTCGATTTCCGCCGCCAATCGGCGACCCGCGGCGGGTCGGGCATCGGCTTGAGCACCCGCGAATTCCAGATCCTCCGGCTGCTCGCGGCAGCGGGCGGCGAGCCGGTCAGCCGCGAGCGATTCCTCGACGAAGTGTGGGAGCACGACGCCTGGCCGACGCCGCGCACGGTGGACAATTTCATCGCCGCCCTGCGCGCGAAGCTCGAGCCGGACCCGGCGTCGCCCCGCTACATCGAGACCGTGCGCGGGGTGGGCTATCGGCTGGCCGGTGAGGGCGATGGCTGCTAGCGCGGGGTCAATGCCCGAACCCGAGCCGCCGCCGCTCGTCGGCGGGCAGCTTGCCGAGGCGCTCCGCCTCGGCGTAGAAGGCATCGAGGTCGCCGCCGCACTGGGCGAGCAGGTTTTCGAAGGCGGGGACGAGATCGTAGTAGGTCGCCAGGCTGCCGAGCAGCGCGTTGTTGAGATCGTCGGCGAGCGGCGCATTGCCGGTGCGGCTGTGGCGCAGGGCGAGCCGCCGGTATTCGGTGCGCAGGGCGTCGAGCCGCCCCGCTTTGGCGGCGCGGGTTTTTTCGGCGGGCCAGGCATCCGCCTCGGCGCGGGCGTAGAGCGCGGCCAGGTCGTCGCGGGCGGCGAACAAGGCAGCGCGCAGCTCGGCGCGGCGGCGCTCCCGCCGGCGGAAGACGTCCGCCTCGCCGCCCGATCCGCGCGTTGCCACCCAGCGGCGCTGCGCCTCGCGCTCGACCGCCACCGCGAACGCCTCGTTGAAGTCGGTGTCGCCGGGGACGTAGAGGCGCTGGTGGGAAAGCTCATGGCAGATGAGGGCGACGAGATCGTGTTCGGGGTAATCGATGAAGGTGTTGAGCAGCGGGTCGTCGAACCAGCCGAGCGTCGAGTAGGCATCGATACCCGCCACCCAGACGTCGAGCCCGCGCGCGCGCAGCTTGGCGGCGAACCGCTCGGCGCGCGCCTCCGAGAAAAAGCCGCGGTAGGAAAGCGAGCCGAGAAACGGATACCACCACTCCTTCGGCTCGGTGGAAAACTCCGGCGCCGCCACCACCGACCAGACGATGTGCGGGCGACCGAGATCGATGTAATCCGCGTAGCTGCCCTTCGCCGCCAACCCCATCTCCGATTCGGCGAAGGCGACGATCTCGGCGGCGAGCCTCAGTTGCCCCGCCAGCGCATCGCCCTCCGCCGCGCCGCGCTCGGCGATCACCTCGGCGGCGTCCCGCTTTCCCAACACAATCTGCGCCTGCCCGCCGATCGCCTGCCCGTAGTAGGCGGCGGTCGAGCACCCGCCCGCCAGCCCGGCGGCGGCGAGCAAGGCGAGGGCGCGCGCGATGCCGGGTCCAGACGTGGCTTTGGGAAGGCGAGATTGTCGGCGGCTCATGGTTGATCTCTGGTCGATAGGACTCACATTCCACGCCCCATCCGCGAAATCACAATCCGAAATTCATCCGACGACCGACCCATGCCGCCCGACGAGGTAAAGTGCCTGCTCTGCTTTGACTTTGACGGCACCCTGGTGGACCCGGAATCCGACCCGACGTTCAATGCCGAGTTCTTCGACGTGATGGCGGAACTGCGCGGGCTGGGCGCCGCGTGGGCGATCGCGACCGGGCGCACGCTTTACTCGACGCTAGAGGGGCTGACCCAGCACGGGCTGCGCGAGGCTCCCGACTTCATCATCGCCCGCGAGCAGGACATCTTCTATCCCGGGCAGTTCAACCGCTGGCAGGACTTCGGCGGATGGAACGCGCAGTCGCGCAAGGATCACCAGCGCTTCGCCAAGGCGCACCGCAAGCCGCTCCAGCGCCTCCGCGAGGTCGCCGAAGGATTCGGCGCGCAGTGGACGGTCGAGGGCGACGGGCTCGACATCGGGATCATCGCGCGCAGCACCGGGGACATGGACGCGATCTGCGAGGCGGTCGAGGCGGAGCGCGCCGCCTTTCCGGCGCTGGGCTACAACCGCAACACGATCTACCTTCGGTTCAACGACGCCCGCTACCACAAGGGCGCCGCCGTCGCCGAACTCGCCCGCCTGCTCGGCGTCGCCCCCGCCTTCACGCTAGCCATGGGCGACAACCACAACGACCTCTCGATGCTCGACGGCCGTGCCGCCCACGGCACCGCCTGCCCCGGCAACGCGCTGCCCGAGGTCAAAGATGCCGTCCGGCAGAGCGGCGGCTACGTCGCCCGCGGCATCGCCTCCTGCGGCGTGATCGAAGCCCTGCGGTATTTTTCTGGGAGCGGGGCTGAGGCGGCGGCGTCCGCCGATCAAACGCCGGTTCCAAGGGTGACCTCGACTCGGCGCATTGGCGTGGCACGGATTTGCAACCCGTGGAGGGTGGGCGGCTGGCGGCGCCGTTTTGGCGGATCGGTATTTGGCAGGAAAGTGGGGGAGGGAGATTGCTGCCAGGAGGATGGGGCTAATTTTGAAATGGGAGGAAGCGCGCAGAGATCGGATCGCATTTCTCTGCGACCCTTCCACCGCTGCGAATTTCTCAAATCGTCCCGATTCCCGGTCGCCCTGCTGCGGACATGAACCTCCGCGATCTCAGGGGCGATATGCGGCTTCGCCGCGTGTGGTGTATGATCGGCAGGATGCCGATGACACTTGGACGCCGCTCTCCGCCCTCGAGACGCAATGGGGCGATTCATCAGCCCTGAAAGGGCGTGCTATCGCCAGCCCAGGCAACGCCCTGGGTCTCCAGCCTATCGAAATCCGCGATGCCCTGAAGGGCGACCTACCTTAACTTCCACAACTCTTTGCGAACCCGCACGGCAGGACCCATAATTCCGTGCTGTAGCCGTGTGCAGGCGCCCCGCGCTTGAGTTGCTCGAGCCCACCTCCTGGGCTTTCTGATCGTTTAGCCTTTGCCTCAGGGTCTGGTTGCTGCCGCTGCCCTTCAATGCGTCGCCCCCACCATCCGCCCACGCCTTACACCAATCATGCACAGAGCGCCAACTCACTCCCGTGCGCACCGGACACCTCCGCGCGTGCCATTCCAGACTCAAACATCTTTCCAGCATCCAACATCTTTCCAGCATCCAACCTCCTCATTTTCCTGGCGCACTCTTCTCCCGGTGATGGTCTTGGTTGATTCGCGAGGTATGTTCTATCCATTAGCATACCGTATGGCAACTATGAGGCTATTTTGGAATTGCCAGTAAGCCTCGAACAACAGGGTTCGCCATTCGTTATCCCAACGGGTCGAAGGAAGCTCCAAAGGGCTAACAGGTGACGGATCGGAGCCGCCGGATGCTAGGTGGTGTGTGAGGATCAGTTCAGACCCCGCTCCTCCCCGATTCTGCTTCGTTGAAATTCCGCATCATCATGACCGGTAGCGTCTTCGAGAATGGAAACTACTCGGCGGCCGTCCGCTTGTGATCATGACCGACCAGGTATGCGACGACCAGTAGCACCGTGGACAGGGAGAATATTACTCCTGGGAGGATAAATGCCTCCCCTGCAGTCTCCCTGGACCCAAGAGCTCAACTTTGGAGCGAATATGAAAAAGCAGATTAAATGACGAATAGGCTCCGCATAAACTAAAAGCGAGTGTAAGCCAACGGCTTGCAAGGGATCGGCGCTTGGCGGGTCCGATCCGCCAAAGGTGGTCCGATCTCGCGGATCACCTTGACCCACCAGGAGGGCGATTGGCGGCGCGGCGTCCGGATTGCGCAGCACCCTTCCCATTTCCAGACACCGCGAGGCAGAGGCAACCTTGGTTGTTATCCAAAATTTGAAGGCACAAATCTCCTTGGCAATCGGTCTAGCTAGAACCCGGGCCATCTTGGGAAGCCAGAAGATCTGCTCGAAGACTTCAAAAAAAATCGTTTCGGGAACGCCCAGACGGCGATGAGCGCGCCCGGAGCCGCCCCGCTTGGTCGCGCGCGGTCGCAGGCAGGGCGGCGGAATTAGGGATTCGCGGGGCATGCGCGGGTGACTGTCAAGCCGCCTTATCCCCTTGACCGTTCCGCCTTGCCCGGAAAAGTGCCGCTCCCCGAACGTGAACGACCCCCAACGCAGCGGCGGAGACGCCACCCCCGAGAATACGCGCGGCGCGCCCACGAGGCGCGAGCGGGCGAAACGCGTGCGCCGCGAGCGCGCCCACGTCTCGGTGCGCCCGAGCGGCGCGACCCAGGAGTCGCAGTCCCGGCGCTCGGTGCGGTGGGCGATTGGCGTGACGATAGCGGTGGCGGTGATCGGGCGTTTCTTGCTCCTTTTTGGCAAACCGATCTACAAGGCGTGGCAGGGGCGGAAGATCCCGGGATTGCTGGCGGAGGCGCGGGCGAAGATGGAGGCGGGCGACCTGCGGGGCGCGCATAACCTCGCCGCCGTCGCCTACCAGATCGACCGGTCCGACACCGACGCCAACCGCGTGCTGGCGACCATCCACACCGTGCTGGGGTCCGACACCGCCTTCTATCTCTGGAAAAATGTCGAGAACAGCGGCGAAGCGACCGACGAGGACCTGCGCAACATCGCCCGCGCTTACATCACCCAAGGCTACCTGCCGGAGGCGGAGCGCCTCGTCAACAAGCTGCTCGAACAAGACCCCGAGGCGAAGGAAAACCTAGAGATCGACGCGGAACTCAACCTCGCCCGCGACGATATGCAGGCGGCGGGCATGGCGATCAGCCGCATCCTGGCGGCGAATCCGGACGGCTTTGACAAAAAGATCAGCGACGCCTTCGCCAAGCTGGAGAGCCCGTTTCAGGAAAGCCGGGCGGCGGGCTGGATGGTGCTGTTCGATGTGGCGGAGGGCGGCGGCGATCCCGGTTACAATGCGTTGCGCGCCATCCTGCAAAAATCCGAGATCCTGCCGGAGGACCGCGTCAACCAACTCCGCGAGTTGCTCGTCGCGACCGAAACCGCGCGGGACCGGCTGTGGATCGAGGCGATGGAGTGGGAGACGAAGCTCGCCCCGGAGCGCCGCGAGGAAATCTATGCCGAAAAATTGGAGGAGTGCCCGGGAGGAGCCGGTCAAGTTTTCCGGCTCGTCCAGCAGCTGCTCTACGAGCAGAAGGAACATCGTTTCCTCGCGGACAAGATCACGCTCGAGGATGCGATCCGCAACCCGCTTCGTCGTCTCCAGCTACCTCGACATCCTGCGGCTCAACGGCAAGTGGGACGGGATCGACGAGGTGCTCAATTCGGCGCACATCGTCAACATCCCGGACAGCCAGCGGCTGCTCTATCGTTCGTATTATGCGATCTACAAGGAGGGTGCGGACAGCGAGAGCGTGGACAAGAATTTGGAGGCGTGCCTCAAAGCCGCCGAGCAAGAGCGCTACTACCTGCTCGCGCCCACGCTGGCGAAGCTCGCCGAAACCGTCGGCCGCGAGGAGGTCGCCAACGGAGCCTACGCGCTCGCCTTGAGCAATCCGCGCGCGCCCAAAGATCTGTTCGACACGCTGATCGACCACGCCCGGCGGCAGCGCGACACGATGCGCATCTGGAACATCGCGGGCGAAATGGCGCGCCGCTTCCCGGGGCGCGAGTCGGTCCTCATCGACTTCAGCTACCTCAGCCTCATCGTCGGCGGCCGCATCGAGGTCGCGTTCGAGACCTCCGCCCAACTGCGGGCGCGCGCCACGCTCCAAGATAGCGAGCGCATCACGCTGGCGCTCGCGCTCTACCGGATGCGCGATCTGGAGTCCGCCTACCAGGTCTGCCAGGCAGTCAACCCGGATGAACTGACCGACGGCCAGAAGGCGGTGTATGTCGCGGTCCTGACCAAGGCGGGCGATAGGGAAGACGCCCGCGAGGTCGCCGCCCAGATCTCGAACTATGCGCTCTTGCAGGAGGAGCGCGATCTGATCAAAGAATGGATCAACGACATCGAGGTGCCGCTGGAGTTGCGGTGAGTTTTCGCGGACGCGGAGACCGGCGGCGAGGATCGGCGTGGGGCGAAGATCAGGGTCGATAGGATTCGACGCGGTGCGCCTCGGTGATCTCCGGCCATTCGAGCGTTTCGAATTGGCGGTCGAGGATCGATTGCGGGACCGGATCGCGCCGCGTGCGGTTGCGGCGGCGCGCCTCATCCGGCGCCGATGGAAAAGCGACGATCGTCGAGGTCGCGCCGTAGGCGTGGGCGAGCGCCACCAGCGCGCCCCGGCCATCCGCCCGCAGGCTGGTCGCATCCCAGATCGCGTCGCGCCCGCCCCGGAGCGCCGCTTTGAGCTGCTCGCGCGCGGCTTGGAAGACGCGCCCGTTCTCGCTCTGGTTGCCGCGCCTTCCGCCGAGCTTTTCCCGCCATGCATCCATCGAGACGACTTCCGCGTCGGCGGCGTGGTCGCGCACCCAGGTGGACTTGCCGCTGCCGGAGGTGCCGCAGGTCAGGGTGAAGCGGGGCGCCTTGGCGCGGCGGGCGTGGGTGATGGCGGCGGCTTCCTCCGGCGATTCGATCTCGCCCGCCTCGTGCATCCGGATCGCCTCGGCCAGCGCATAGGCGTGCGCGCTGGCGGGTTCGCCCGCTAGCAGGTCGGCGAGCCGCGCCGCCCAGTCCGCATACGGATCGCGGTCCCAGACGCCGGCGTCCTCGGCGGCGAGCCGGAAGTATTCGAGGCGTTCCAGTTTCTTCGGCAGGTCGGCGCAGATCCGCCCGCGCAGGTCGGCGGTCTCCAATAGATAGATCAGGGCGGGATCGGCGCATCGGGCCGGGCGCGGGTTGCGCAGCGGATAGTCTTTGCGGAAAGCTTTCCCGGATGGTGAGTGGCGCTTGATCGCGGAGAGCGCGGCGCCTTCCACCGCCAGCGGCAGCCCTAGCGCGGGGAGGCGCGGCGCGGCGTAGGACCGCCCGCGAGCCGCGTGGCGCGGCGAGGTGATCCGCGTCCGCCCATCGGCGGATTCCTCGCGGGTGACGAGCGGTTTGCCGATGTCGTGCAGCGCGGCTCCGATGATCAAGGCGGCGCGCCTTTCTCCGCTCAGACCATGGTCGGCGGCGAGCCGGATCGCCTCGGCGATGACCATCTCGGTGTGCGTGCGCACGTCGCCTTCGCCGTGCCACTCCGGCTCCTGCGGCGTCTCCGCCATTCTGCCGATGAGCGGCAGCGCCGGGGCGAGCGCGTCGAGCAGCGCACCGGGATCGGGCGTGCCGCCGCCGAGCGCCTCGGCGAGCGCGGGGGGCAGTTTAGGATTCGCTTTCATCTTCGCTGGGTGGTTTCAGCTCGTTGGGGACGACGGGCGCATGCATCCAATGCTGGTCGGTCTGGACATGGTGCGGGCGCACCCACTTCGCCAGCGAGCGGGAAAAGTCATCGTAGCCAAAGCCGTCCGCCACCCGCACGACGTAGCCTTCCTGCACCCCGGTATCGATTTCCTCCGCCAGCGAGCGGAGCGCCGCCTCATCCCATGCGCCGCGCCACAGCACGGGGGCGAGCGACAGCCCGAGCAGGGACGCCCACTCGGCGGTCTCGTCCCAGCCCAGCGCCTGATTCGATCCATCCCACACCGAGAAGAGATAGAAATAGGAGTCGAGCGCCGCGTAGGCGACCGAGTGGCGGGCATAGACATTTTCGCCGCACAGCCGCCAGCCCTCCGGAATCTCCGCGCAGATCGACCCATGCAGCGCCTTCACCCAATCCCGCGACGGGTGGTGGCGGCTGTCGGGCGACCGCGCGTGCAGCCCGCCCCGATAGAGCGTCGTGTTCTCGCCATCCATCTTCTCGGTGACCACGACCTCGCGCCCGGCGAAGCAGCCGCAATCCGCGAGATAGGCATCGTCAGAAGTCGCGCCCGGCGACCACGGCAGATGCGGCGTGCGCGGGTATTTGATAAATCCATTCATGTCCTTTTGATCCTCCTTGTCTTGAGAGCAGAAAAAATAGCGGATTTCGGATTCGTTTCAAGGGCGAGGATTTTCGCGGTTGGAATGTGGCGTCGGTGGGCTAATTTGAGATCAATGACGCTGACTATTGATCTAGATCAAAAAACAGAAGAGCGGCTCAAATCCGAAGCCGAGGAAGTTGGTGTCGAGATCTCGGACCTAGCGGCAAAACTAATCTCAGAGCGCTTTTCGGACGATCTCAATGGAGGATCGGATCAAGAAGAGCAGCGGCTGATCAGAGCGATCGCTCGCGGATGGCCCGAGGAAAAGTGGAGCGACTATCGCGCGCTGGTCGCCAGGCGGAACCGGCGTGATTTATCGGAACGTGACAAAGGCAGGCTGCTCTGCCTCTCCGACGAGTTGGAGGGGATCAACGAACGGCGAATCCGCCTGCTTATCCGCCTAGCCGAACTGCGGGGGCAGTCACTGCGCGATGTCATGGCGGAACTTGAGATTGCCCCGCGCGACCTCAGCGAATGAGTGCGATTTCCGAGGAAGTTAGGAGGCTAGTCCATCGCCGCGCCCGAGGAGTCTGCGAATACTGCCGATGCCAGCAAGAGTTCTGTCCCGACTCGTTTGCCGTCGAGCATATCGTGCCGACCTCGGCAGGTGGCGGGGGAGATTTGGCGAATCTGGCGCTCTCTTGCCAGGGGTGCAATAACCACAAATACACGGCGACAGAAGCGCTGGATCCGCTCTCCGGTCAGATGTCACCCCTATTCCATCCCCGGCACGATCGGTGGGATGAACACTTTGTTTGGGTTTCTGATTTCGCTATGGTCGCTGGCATTTCCAGAAAGGGGAGGGCGACGGTGGCCCGCCTCCGACTAAATCGACGCAATGTCGTCAGCCTAAGGCGGGCATTGCGGCGGGTGGGGGAGCATCCGCCTGCTAATCCGCCTAGCCGAACTGCGGGGGCAGTCACTGCGTGATGTCATGGCGGAACTTGAGATTGCCCCGCGCGACCTCGGATGCGGATGCGGGCGCGGGCGTAGGCGGTGCCTGGTCCGCTGCGGTCATTTCGAGGAGCAGCCGGTGGGCGGCGCGGAAGCGCGGGGCGTCTTCGAGCGCCTGGAGCAGGTGGCGTTTGGCGGCGGCGGGGTCGCTGGTTTGCTGAGCTGGGCGAGCCGGAATTGGGCGTCGGCGAGTTGGCGGGATCGAGGTTGAGATGCCGCGCGAGGGGGCGGCGGCGGCGCCGATCGGATTCCCGAGGTTTTGCAAGGCGACGCCGAGCGCGTGCGGGGCGGCGAGCATCGGGTTGACGGCGAGGAGGCGCTCTCGGCGTTGGCGGCAGCCGCCTCCCGGTCTTCGGCATCGAGCGCTATCTCGGCGAGCCGCTGGAAGGCGGGCGCGGCATCGGCGGAGAGCGAGGCGAGTTTTTCCAAGGCGGCGCGCTCGGCGTCGGCGTCCCGAGCAGGCGTTCGGCGCGGGCGAGCAGGAGGTATCCAGAGCCGTCGTCGCGCTGCTCCATGCACAGCTTGATGATTTTTCGGCGTAGCGTAAGCGGCTTCGCCGTCGCCCGCCTCGACCGCCGCCGCCGCCGCCGCAGTCAGCGCGGGAATATTGTTAGGGTGGTCGGCGAGGAAATCGCGGAACGCCTCGGCGCCGGCCAGCGGC
The DNA here is from genome assembly GCA_041395145.1 of Verrucomicrobiales bacterium. Taxonomy (GTDB): domain Bacteria; phylum Verrucomicrobiota; class Verrucomicrobiia; order Verrucomicrobiales; family DEV007; genus JAWLBD01. The sequence continues at coordinate 12,716 of JAWLBD010000089.1, forward strand.
GTCTCCGGCGGATCGAAGTCCGCCTTGGGCGCAAAGTCCTTCGCCCGCTTTTCGGCGAACGCCTTGAACCCAGATTCCAGCTTCGCCAGCGGCGCGAACCGCCTGGCCATCGAATCGTTGAGATCCTTGCCCCCCGCGAGGTCGCGGAGCACGGCGCGGAGCTTTTCCTCGCCGAAGTTTTGCACGAAGTATTCGATGGCGAGGCACGCCTGGTAGTAGGCGAACATGAGAGCCTCGCCGTCCTTCGGGTTGAGGAATGCGTAGCCGAGCTTCTCCAGCGGGAAGAGGGCGTCCTCCTCCAGGATCATCTCGCGGTAGCGCGGTGTCATGCGCTGGCCCCAGCGGTCGTCGCGCTGGAGTTCCTCATAGACCGAGATGCCCTCGCTCAGCCAGCGCGGCATCCGGTTTTTCGTCGCGGTGAGCGTGATGACGTGGCAGAACTCATGCCAGAGCGTCGCCTCCCAGTTGTTGCCCTGCGCGCCTGCGCCGCCGGGGCTGTTCATGGTGACGAGGCTGCCGAAGCACGCGCCGAGGATGCCCGCGCCGCCGGGCACGCCGAGCGTACGGATCGCAAAGTCCTGCTGCGAGGGAAAGAACTCGACCAGCACCGGGCGGTCGAGTTCCAGCCCATACTTCTCGCCGAGCACGCGCTTGGCGTCGGTCAGCAAGGCGAGCGCCTGATCGGCATAGACGCCCGCCTCGCGCGCGTCCATCCGCAGCGTGAAGTCCGGCGTGCGGATCACTTTGAATTCCGCGATGTGGTCGTGGAGCGTCGCGAGGTTGAAGGCGATCACGTTGTAGCCGTCCTGCTCTTGCACCTCTTTGGCGAGCCGCCAGCCTTCCTCGTCCTGCCCGATGCGGAGCAGATCTTGGGCGAGATAGACTTTCGCCGCCGTGAAGGTCGGGTCGCGCTCCAGCGCCCGCCGCTGGTGCTCGGCGGCTTCCTCGAACCGCCGGTGGCGGGACAATGCCTTGCCGATGACATGGTCGATCTCCGGGTTGTCCGGCCAGGGTTCCAGCGCCTTGCGCCGCGCGGCGAGATAGCCCTCCATGTCGTTGGACAGATGCCGGAGCGCCGCCCGCCTTGCCAGCGCGCCGGGGTGCCGCGGGTTGAATTTCAGCGCCGGCTCCAGCGCCTCGTCCGCCTTTTCGTAGTCCTCGGCATCGATCCAGTGATCCGCCATGATGAGGCGGCTGCGCGCGTCGTTCGGGTTGCGGGCGAGCGCCTGCTCCGCGTAGCCCATCGCCGCCTCCCGGTCGCCGGTGAAGAACGCCTCCGCCAGCCGCCCGGTGACCTCGGCGCTCTCCGGGAATCGCTTGGCCGCCGCCAGCAGATATTTTGAGGCGAGCGTGTAGTCTTCGATCGCCATCGCCAGATCGGCGACGGCGAGATGCGCGTCGAGCAGGCGGGCGTCTTTTTGCAAAGCGGGCTTGAGGACCATATCGAGCGCCTTCT
>JAWLBD010000090.1:0-14022 GCA_041395145.1 Verrucomicrobiales bacterium
CAGCCAGTTGTCGGACATCGCCCAACGCACGAGGCAGAAAAGCCGGCGGCCCGAGGCTTTTTGGACGGAGCGCAGCGGAGCCCGGAGGGTGAGAGCTGCAGGCGGGCAGCTCGAATCAATTCTGGCTCATCCTCCAGTGGCCTTTTCGGCTCCGGCTGGCTTTCTGGACCACCCGGCGGTCGATGCCCAGACTGATGAGCCGACGCCGCCGGGTGCGCGGTCTTCCCCACTGTTTTTCGGCTTCGCCGCTCTGCGGTCGCGCTCCGCTTTGGTGCGGCGCTCCGCGCTTGGCAGTCCAGTAGTAAAGCCGCATCCGCCGGCGCAGCCAGCCATCGAGTTCGCGCACCTCCCCGTATGGGATGCCGCAGGCATCGTAGTTGATTGCCGCTCGCAGGTAGGTTTGCAGGCCGGCGATGACCTTGCCGGGCGAGACTCCCCGCGTGCGGCCGGTCAGCTCGCGGACCTTTGCCATGAGCTTCTTCCGGCTCTTGTCCGTCCAGCGGATTTTCTTCCGCAGTATCCGGAAGCCGAGGAAGCCCGCTTCGGCGAGGGGCAATATCTCGGCGGCAGTGGCGAGTTTGCCCCCGGACCGGACCGCGCAGGGGAGCGCGCCCCCCCTTGGCGACGAGGACCTAGCCTAGCAACGACTCGCCCCGCGCGACGATGACGCGGTGCGCCTACCGCTTTGGTCCGGCATGCCGACCTTTCGCCTTCACCGGCCAAGGGAGGACGCCGCAGCGATCCGCCCATGCTTGCCACTTGGCTTTGAGGGCGGCGACCTTTTCTGGCATCGCCTTGGCGCGGTCGTCTTGTTCGGCGCGGTCGGCGGCGAGATCGTAGAGCGCCCAGGGCTGGCCGTGGGCGGCGACGAGTTTCCAATCGCCGTCGCGGATGGCGCGGTTGCCCTCGTGCTCCCAGTAGAGCGCGTCCTCGCGCGCGACCGGATCGCCGCGGAAGGCGGGCACGAGACTGCGGCCCTCTGGCTGGATCGTCGGCTGGCCGTTGCGCTGGGCGGGGAAGTCCGCGCCGGCGGCGGCGAGGCAGGTGGGCAGCAGATCGATGACATGGCCGGGCTGCGGCTCGATGGCGCCGCCGCGCTTCGGGTCGATCCCCGCCGGCCAGTGGGCGATGAGCGGTGTGGCGATGCCGCCCTCGTGGGTCATCGATTTGAATTTCCGAAACGGCGTGTCGCAGGCATTCGCCCACTCCAACCCGGCGCTGGCGTAGGACGCGCCCTCCCCGATCGGGACGCCCTTTTTGCCGCGCGAAAACCCGCCGGGGCCGCCTTCCGCCGAGCAGCCGTTGTCCGACAAGAACAGGAAAAGCGTGTTGTCCCACTCGCCCAGATCCTTGAGCGCCGCGGCGAGCCGCCCGACGTTTTGATCGATGCAATCGACCTGCGCCGCATAGACCGCCATGCGGTGCGCCATGTCGGCGCGATATGCCTCGCTGCCCTCGTCCCACGGCTTCGCCTTGCCGTCCCGCGGGCTCAGGTTCCACCCCGGCGCGAGCAGCCCCAGCTCGCGCTGCCGCGCGAACCGCGCGGCGCGCACCGCATCCCAGCCGGCCGCGTAGCGCCCCTCGTATTTGGCGATGTCCGCCTTCTTCGCCAGCAGCGGCCAGTGCGGCGCGATGTGGGCGAGATAGAGGAAGAATGGCTTTTCGCCCGCCGCCGCCTCTTTGACAAAGCGGATCGCGTGATCGGTGAACAGATCGGTGACGTAGCCGCCGTCAGGGAACTCGACGCGCTCGTGGCCATCGACGAAGAAAACGGTATCGCGGATCTCCAGCGACTCTTTGAAATACACGCCGCCGCCGCTGGGCGTCCCGAAGTATCGGTCAAAGCCGCGGTCCAGCGGCCAGCGTCCCTTGTCCGATCCGACGTGCCACTTGCCCGCCATCAACGTCGTGTAGCCGCCCGCCCGCAGCGCCTCGGCGATCGTCACCGTCTGGTCGCCGAGATAGCCTTGGTAAGACGGCACGCCCCGGTTTTCCACCATGTGCCCGATGCCCGCCTGGTGCGAATAGACGCCGGTGAGCAGCGCGGCGCGCGTCGGGCAGCAGCGCGCGGTGTTATAGAATTGCGAGAACCGGACGCCGGACGCCGCCATGGCATCGAGGTTCGGGGTTTCGATCTCGCTCCCGTAGCAGCCGAGATCCGAAAACCCCATGTCGTCCGCCATCATGAGGACGATGTTCGGGCGTTCGGCAGCCCGCAAGGCGAGCGGCAACAGGCAGAAAAGAACTAAGGCGCAGTGGGATCGCTTCATGGGGCAGGGTAAGCAATCTGCGCGCGGGGAGAAGCTAAAAAAGGACCGGTAGAGACGGCGCTCTTGCCGTCTTGCACCTCCGGTATCGTCTTCGACTTCGGTCCATAGACTGATTGCCAAAGAGATTTGCGCCTATTTTGATAGCCGCCATAGCTGGCAAGCCACGGGGTGCCGCGCCATCCGGGCGTCGCGAATCCAATCTCCCCTCTGGGAGGGGTCGGGGTGGGTCAGCGCAGCGGACGACCTTGCTGGATCGGTCCCGGAAGGTGCCCTAGTCCTATGGTAAGCCGCTGGTTTCAAGAGACTACACCTCATCTACCCACCCTAAATCCCCTCCAAGGAGGGGACTTGCGGCGCGACGCTCAGCCTCATCTGAGCCAGAGCAAAACAGCGCGTTCTGGGCTGCCGATTCCCGCCATTGTTTTTGGCAATGAGTCTGACATGAAAATCTGCGCCGCTCCATCATTGGCGAATCCGGCAGCCGCGCTCCGGACGCGCCGCCTCGATCCGCCTTTACATTATTTGAGTAACCTATCCAGCCACGGGGCGTCGGTAGTTCTGTGGCGGAGGTGAAATCCGACCACACCTTTCTCGCCGGGTCCGTGTTTATTCCCTTTAGGGCGGACCGTTCGAATAACGATTCCAGCCTTGCATCTCGGATGCTAAGTGATTACAAAGTAAAGGCGCTCGTTTCCCTCACAACTCCCGTTTCCCATGTCTAAAACCTATCGAGCCAACCCCTTCGCCCGCGTTCTCATCCCTGTCTTTTGTGCCTTGGTGGCAGCGGCAGGGGCGCGCCAGATCGCCGCCCAGGAAATCCTACCGCCGGACCCTGGGTTGTGCCCGACCCTAGAAGCGGCGGACATTTGGCAGGCGAAAGAATCGCCCCACCAGATCCGCGTCTTCTACCCATCGTGGCTGGAGGTTGACCGTTCCTCGCTAGGCGCCGGCGACATTTTGGTCACGGGACCGAACGGCTTCGAGCGGCTCGCGGAATTCGTTTCGGCAGACTATGTCCCGAGCGTCATTCCGTTGCCCCTGCCCGAAGACGAAGGCTTTGTCCCGGTGCAACGCCCCGCCTTGGTCGCCACCTATGCGATCAGCCCGCCGCTGCGGGAAAACGGCAGCCGCGCATGGACGGCGGCGGCGAACGGCACCTATGCGGTGCGGCTGCGCGCCGAACAGGTCGCCTTGCTCGGCGGCGGCTTTTTGCCCGCGAAATTGCTTGGATCGTTCCGGGTCGCCATCGGCGGCGAGCCGGTGCCGGTCCAGCCGGTCTCGACCGAGATCCACATCCAGCGCATCCCGGTGCCGGGGGCGGACGGCCAGTTGGTCGAGGCGATCTACGCGGCGCAGGTCGAGCTGACCTTTGCCACGCCGCATGTGCGGATCGAGTGGGAGGACCTGGTGCGGGAGGGCGATTCGTTCATCGCCCGCGCCACGGCGGTGCGGCTGCCGGGCTTTGCCAATATCGATCCGGTCAATGTGCCGCTGGCGGGCGACCCGAATGCGGAGTCTCCCGACCTGCTCCCGGTCTTCACGAAGCGCTTTGAGCTAGGCGACCTGCCGGCCGGAGACTATCGTTTTGTGGTCCGCGTCAATGGCGAGCGCACCGGCGTCAACGAATTCTCGGTCAGCGGCGAGCCGCCCGTCGATCGGGAGCCGCCGAAAGCCACGCTGCGCACCGGAAATGTGATGGTGGCGGGCGGGGCGGCGCACCGGTTCCGCATCGCTTACGAAGACCGCTCGGGCATCGACTTGGACAGCCTCGGCGATGGCGACGCGGTCGTGCAGGCCCCTTGTTTGTTCGCGGACATCCTGCCGCCCTTCCCGTGCAACTGGGAGGCGCAGCGCGCCCGGCTGGTCGAGATCGCCGAGGTCAGCGCCTCCGGCAATGCGGCGGTCGCGGTCTATGAAATCGACGCGCCTGCGGGCGGCTGGAGCGCGGCGCACAATGGGTTCTACACCGTGGTGCTCGCCAACGGCGAAGTGAGCGACACGCTCGGCAACGCCAATCTGCGGCAGGTGCTCGGCGGGTTCGAGGTCGCCATCGAACCTGACGGCGATCCGCCGGTGCCCGCCGAGGTCACGCTGCGCGTCGATGCCTCGAACCTGGATCGCGTGCGCGCCCACGCGCGCACGTCCAATTCCTCGCCCACTACCGGATCGTCTCGCAGCGCGTCGTGCGGGAGGGCAACCAATTCCAGCTCCGCACCGAGGCGGAGCCGACTCAACGTCATCGCGATTTTCCCGCCGCCTCCCCCGCCGCAGGAGGACCTGACCTTCGAGCTCGGTCGGTCGCGCCCGGCGAATACTCGGCGGTCTTTTTCATCAACGGCTAAGCGCTATACCGGGCAAGAATTCAAGGTCGGCGAAGGCGAGCCGATCCCCGCGCAGGTCGCCATGGAAATCGTGACCGATGCGCCGGGCGGCGTCCATGCGGCGGTGACGGTGCAATTTGAAACGCCGCACCTGCTCGTGCCGGGCGAAGTCCGCCGCGACGGCAGCCGCATCGTTTTGCCCGCGCGGGCGGAGCCGATCCCGGTGCCGGACGGCGCGCAGGTGCGCCCCGGTCCGATCACGGTGGAATACCCGATCGGGAACCTGCCGCCGGGAGCCTACCTCGCCGTCTTTGAGGTCAACGGGCATCCCTATGCCGCCGAGGATTTCCGCATCGACGATCCGGGCGAGCCGATCCCCGCAGAGGTCGCGCTCCGCTTTGACACCGGCGATCCGGCGGCGGTCAAGGCGTTCGCCATCGTCGAATTCCGCGCGCCCTATGTGATCACCGGCCACCGCGCGCACCGGGATGGCAACGCGATCCTGCTGGAGGCATCCGCCGCGCCGCTGACCGCCGACCATGGCGGCGTGTTGGCCAATGCCGCCGGCGTGCTGCCGCCCAATCCGGTCATCCTCGAATTCCCGCTCGGCGAGCTGCCGCCCGGCGTCTATTTCGCCCGCTTTGTGATGAACGGCTTCCCCTACGCCGCCGAGGATTTCCGCGTCGAGGATTCGTCGTCGGAGTTTGAGGCAGAGGTCGATCTCCGGGTCGATGCGACCGATCCTGAGGCGGTCGATGCTTTGGCGCACGTCGTCTTTGCCAATCCGTTCGCGACCATCGTGAACCCCGGCGAGCCGAGGCGCGACGGCTCCGTCATCCGGATCAACGCCGAAGCCGCCCTCCGCGACGGTCCGCCGCCGGGCGAGGGCAACAACGAGAACGCGGAGCCGAGCGTCGCCGACCTGTCGTATTCGCTCGGGTCGCTCGCCCCCGGCGGCTACACGCTGGTCTTTGCGATCAACGGGAGGACCGAGGCGCGCGCCGAATTCACCGTGCGCAACACGCCGATCCCGGCGGAGGTCGAGTTAAAGGTCGATGTGAGCACCCAGCCGGTGACCGCCACGGCGGTCGTCCAATTCCGCGACCACTACCGGATCGCCGAGACGGCGGTCGAGCGCGAGGGCAACCGGATCATCCTGGTCGCCCGCGCGGAGGGACCGCTCCCGATCCTGTCGCCGCTGCCGCCGCAGCCGATCACGCTGACGTTTAAATTGGGCGAGCTAGCGCCGGGCGGTTACCTGGCGGTCTTTGAGATGAATGGCGCGACCTACGCCGCCGAGGACTTCCGCGTCGGCGAGCCGGGCGATCCATTTGAAGCAGACGTCAAACTCGAAGTCGCCGCGAGCAACGATGGCAAGGTGCGCGTCAAGGCGGTCGTCGATTTCGTCGATCCGTTTGTCGTGCTGGTCGAGCCAGGCGAGGTGGTGCGCGACAGCGCCGGCGTCTTCCACATCCGCGCGGCGGCGGCGGCGGTCCAATTCTTCGCCCCGCCGGACGGCGCGCCGCAGACTTACACCTACGAGTTCGAGGCGGACCCCGGCGAGTATTCGCTCGTCTTTTCCATCAACGGAAATCCGGAGGCGCACGCCCGGTTCGCCGTGCCCGGCGATCCGCCGCCGCCCGTGCCGCATGTCGCGCACATCGACATCGCGCAGGGCAATGCCTCGTGGTTCGCGGAGGTCGGCGTCATCTTGCTGCCCGGCCAAGAGGTCGTGAGCTGGGGCGAGGTCCGCACCGACGGCCGCCAGTTCTTTGTCGAGATCGAAGTCGAGTGGGTCGATTTCCCGCCGCCCATCGACCCGATCGCGCTGCCCGGCGAGCTGCCTGACGGCGTGGCGGTCAATGCGGTAGAAGCGACCCGGCGCGATCGGCGGCGTCGGTCCGGCTCGTCACCCACAGCTACGTGCTCGGCATCCTCGAGCCGGGCGAATACGCTTTCAACGTCATGTCCGGCGGCGCCAAGGTCGCCCGCCAAGGCTTCATCGTGCCGGGCATGGGTCCGGCAGCCGAACTGCGCGCCGATAACATCACGGAACCGAAAGACGGACCGCATCGCTTTACGATCAACTTTCACGACCCTGACGGGCTGGACCACGGATCGATCCAAGACGCGGCGGTCGTCGTCACCGGGCGCGATGGCTTTGAACGCCGCGCCGAGTTGGTCGAATACGCGAGCACCGACGACATCCTCGGAACGGGCGGGTTCGGCGTCTATCAGGTCGCCGCGCCCGGCGATGACGGCGCCTGGGACCCGGAAGACTCCGGTCGCTACTGCGTGCGCATCGAGCGCGAGAAGGTGCTCGACCTGCAAGGCCACCCGCTGGCCAACGGCGAACTCGGCTGCTTTGCCGCGCGCATCCTGCCGGAGCCGCCCGAGCCACCCGGCGCCGAGGTCCTCATCGCAACGCGCCTGCTGGAGGAAGAAGGTATCTGGGTCGCCGATGTCGAAATCCGCCCGCAAGGAGTGAACTTGGAAATCGTCGATTGGGGCGAGCTGATCACGCACGGGCAAACCTTCGTCGCCCTCGCCACGGCGGTCGCCGTCGATTCCAACGACGCGCCGCCGCCGCCCACCCACAGCTACCGGCTCGGCGCGCTCCGCCCCGGCTTCTACACGTTCGCCTTCAAGACCAACCTCGGGCATTGCGGCGTCGCCCGCCTCCACGTCCCCGGCATGGAAGGCGATCCGGTCGACAACTGGCGCGACTTGAATCTGGGCGCGCTGCTCGCCGACGATGGCGACGGTAACGGTGAGGTCGCGGAATACGTCTTCGCGCTGAATCCAAACCGGTCCGATCAGCCGCGCATCCGCCCCGAGATCGTCGAGGGCATCGATGGCCGCCGCCACTTCGGCATCCGCTTCCGCCGCGCTTTGGACGCTACCGACGCCGAGGTCATCATCGAGATCTCCGACGACATGCGCCGCTGGCGCGAAGCCGCCGCCGACATCGAGATCGTCGAGCAGCGCGCCAACATCGATGGCACCGTCGAGATCCTCGCCTGCCTGCGCGCCTCCCTGGCGGAGACCGGATTCCCGTTCGCCCGCCTGCGCGCGGTCCTGCGCGGCGAGTAGCCTGCCATGCGCCCCTGCCCGATGAACCGCCTGATCTGCGCGCTCGGCATTTTCGCTGCCGCCCTCGGCTCAACGCCGATCCCGTCCCGGGCTGACGAGGCGCAAAAGCCCGCCGAGACGAGCAGCGTAGCGCCCGAGGCGATCCGCGACTTTGCCAAGCAGCCGGAGCCGGTCCGGCGGCTGCTCACCGAAGCGCTCGCCCTGACCGAAAAGGGGCTGACCTACACCTATGGGTCCGCCGATCCAGCGCAGGGCGGTATGGATTGCTCCGGCGCGGTGTATTACCTGCTCGGGCGCGCCGGGGTCGGCAAGGCTCCGCGATCCTCGGCGGCGCAGTATCGCTGGGCGTGGGAGGCGGGCACGCTCTATCCCGTGATCGGATCGAAGGCGGACACGTTCGAGCTTTCCGAGCTGCGCCCCGGGGACCTGCTCTTCTGGACTGGAACCTATGACATCGACCGGGACCCGCCGATCACCCATGTCATGATCTATGCCGGCCGCCTCAAAAAAGACGGCCAGCACATCATGGTCGGTGCCAGCGATGGGCGGTCGTTCGGCGGGAAAGCGCGCCACGGCGTCGGTGTGTTCGATTTCAAGTTCCCGCATCGCGGCGCGAAGGAAGACTCCAAATCCCGGTTCGTCGGCTACGCGCGCATCCCCGGTCTCGTCCCGCCGCCGATGCCCTGACGCGCCGCGCCGCGCCACGCGGAGTCAAATCGCCGGCGATGGAGTTCCCCGCGCCGATGCGTTATCCTGCCGCCATGCGCGCCGCTCTATCCGCCATCCTCGCCCTCTGTCTCGCCGCCGCTTTCCCCGCGTGTTCCGCCTTAAAAAAGACGAGCCGAAGAAAGTGGCGCAGGTCGGATCGCCGGATGAAAAGTTCCAGAGCCGATTGGTCCCAAACGAAAACAAGCGGTCGATCCTCGAGCGAAAGCAATTCGAGTCGCTCCAGCTAAACCAGAGCCAATTTTCATCGAAGGAATATCGCAAACAGGCGTATCAGCCCAAGATGTATCAGGGGACCAAGCAGGCGACGACCAAATCGTTCCTCGGATCGGACAAGGCCGCCCGAACGAATTCGTACCAAGGTGCTGGGGAGACAAGCCGCTTTGCCGACCAGAGCTTTCGAACCGCCGAAAGTAGCTTCCAAGGCGCGGCGGCGAGGACAGGTCGATACATCGGCGAAGGGAAGGAAGCGCGGACTACGCAGAACCTAAGCACCGAGAAAGCGCAGCGCTATTCGGAGACGCCGATAATCATCGAGCGGCGTGATGGCGTCGGAGGCTACGAGGGGTTGAGCGAAGAACAGGTCAGCCGCCTGATCGGGCGATAATCCTTACCCCGCCGTCAAACCGCTGCCCTCGAAGCGCAACTCGTCTAGGTAATCCGGTAGCTCGTTGCAATCCGATATGACCGAGGCGCCGATTTCCTCTAGAACTTTCCGGTAACCAGCGGCGCAGCGCCCGCCCACAATGATCGCGCAGGATGGCGGGAGGAGGCGGCGGAGCATCCGCAGTTCCTCGGGCAATTGGGTATCGTCTGCCGGATAGATCATGCTCAGCGCCACGGCGCGCGCGCTGTGCGCCTTGGCAGCCGTCGCCAGTTCGGAGGCGGGCATCGATGGCCCGAGGTAAACAACCCGCCATCCTTTCTTGCGGGCGATCGCCGAGGCGACCGCCGCCCCGATTTCGTGGAGCTGCCCGCTGGGCGTCGCCGCGATCAACACCGGTGCGCTACGGTGCTCCGCAAAGGGGCGCGACCCGCTGCCCAGATAATCTCGCACGGCGGCGGTCGCCGCATGCTCGTGGGCGGCGCTGATCTGACCGTGGTCCCATGCCTCGCCAATCCGCTCCATGAGCGGGCAAACGACGAGTTCTAGCAAAGCGGATTGACCGATGCTCGCGGAACCCTCATCCAGCACTTGGCGCAAGGCATCGGGGGTCATGGTGACAACACAATTCCACGCCCGCTCGGTGATGATTGCCGACTTTTCCTCAATCGAGCCAGGCTTTGCCCCTGAAACCGGGCGGTTGGTCGTCGTCGTCACCGTCTTCGCCGGCTGCACCGGGGTCATCGGCGAGCCAGCCTCCCGGACCAAAAGCTCACCAAGCCTTTCGTCGCCCAGCTTGGCAATCTGCCCGATGCTGTGCCCGCGATCCGTCAACTCTTTCAGCAGCAAGAGGCGTTGGATCTCATTCTCCGAATAGAGACGGCGGTTGGAATCCGTGCGGTCAGGGGCCACCGCCCCATACCGGCGCTCCCACATGCGGATTACATGCGGCGTCAGCCCGGTTCGCCGGATGACGAGGCGCATGGGGTGCAAGGGGCTATTCATTGCGGAATGGAGCTGGCGAATGGGTTAGACAAAAAGTTCGACAAAATATCGACAACCCAATTGGGTGCAAGAGTCAACGGGTGCCCGAAGCATTTGGATTCTCCGGAAAGTCCGCCATTGCCAAATCTTCCGTAATCCTCGTTCCTTGAAACGCGTAACCATTGCCAAACCGCTAGAAACCATGAGATTACCAAGCTTTTCCCCCACCCTAGTCGCCTTCGCCGCCTTCGCCGCCTTTCAGCTCTCCCCCGAGAGCGCCTCCGCCGCAGACTGGCCGCAGTTCCGTGGTCCTGACCGCAGCGACCACTCGCCGGACAAAGGACTGCTCAAAGAATGGCCGGAGGGCGGACCGAAGCGGCTTTGGCTCTATGAAGATGCCGGCATCGGCTATTCCGGACCGGCGATCGTCGGCGGCACGCTTTACACGATGGGGGCGCGCGATGGCAAAGAAATGGTCATCGCCCTAGACGCCAAATCCGGAAAGGAAAAGTGGTCGGCTGAGGTCTCGGGATCAGTTTACGAGAACAACTGGGGCGACGGTCCCCGCGCGACGCCCACAGTCAGCAACGGGGGCGTCTTCGCGATGGGGGCGCGCGGCGATCTGGTCGCGCTGCGGGCGGACAACGGCGAAAAGATTTGGTCGGTGAGCATGACCGAGGATCTCGGCGGCAGCGTGCCGGGCTGGGGCTATTGCGAATCGGTGCTGGTGGACGGAGACCAGGTCATCTGCACGCCCGGCGGAAAGGAAGGCGCGATCGCGGCGCTCGACCGCAAATCCGGCGAGGTGCTCTGGCGCTCGAAGGGGCTGGAAGACGGCGCGCAGTATTCGTCGGTCATCGCGGCGGACCACGCTGGCAAACGGCAATACATCCAGCTTTTCATGGGCACCTTGGCGGGCGTTGACGCCAAAAGCGGCGAGCTGCTCTGGCGTTCGGACTGGGGAGGCAAGACCGCCGTCATCCCCACCCCGATCTACACCGATGGGAAGGTCTATATTTCCTCCGGCTACGGCGTTGGCTGCAAGCTCGTCGAACTAAGCGGCGGCAATGAGGTCAGCGATGTCTGGCAAAACAAAGTGATGACCAACCACCACGGCGGCGTGATCCTCGCCGGCGATCACCTCTACGGCTACTCCGACGGCGGCGGGCTCGTTTGCCAAGATCTGAAGTCTGGCGAGGAAGTCTGGGGCGAACGCGGCGAAGTCAAAAAGGGGGCCATCCACTACGCCGATGGCATGCTCTATTTCATCGAGGAGGACCGCGCCAACGTCATCCTCGCCGAGGCCACCCCGGCAGGCTACAAAGAGCGCGGGCGCTTCAAACTCGATCCGCAGACTAAACTCCGGAAGCCCTCCGGGCGGATCTGGACCCACCCCGTCGTCCTCGACGGCAAGCTCTACCTTCGCGACCAAGACCTGATCTACTGCTACGATGTGAATGGTTAGCCTTTCCCGGGCGTCCATGTCACAACCCAATGATACACCCAATTTTGAAGCGGCTGCCTTGAGCAGATGCTGCAGGAAACCACCAAGACACCAACCCACCTAATCAACATCATGAAAAAACTACTGCTAGCCATTGCTGTGGCATGCATCGCGACCTCCCCGGTCGCGTTCGCTGCCGACGCCCCCGGCGCGCCCACCGCCGAGGAAAAAAAGGAGGAAACCAAAGAAGTCACCTACACGCTCACAATGACGGGCGTCACGTGAGCTGGCTGCAAAAAGCACGTCAGTTCGGCGTTTAAGACTCTCGACGGTTTCAAATCAATCGAAATCACAGCCGGCGATGAGCCGGGAACCCAAAAGGTGATCGTCAAATCCTCATCGGAGGAAATCACCAAAGAAAAAGCGATCGAATCGCTCGGCGACGCAGCCAAAAAATACGTCGTCAAAGAGCTGAAGAAGGGCTAAAGCCGGAAGATCCCGGCTTGGTCCCACCCGCAGCAACAAGCTTAAGATACAGCTACTTTCCAAAAACCCCCGCCGGACGGCGGGGGTTTTTCTTTGCCGATTCGCCCCTTTCCGGCATCCGAAACGCGCGCTATTTTCCGGCGCCCATGATCGCGACCATCCTTCTCCTCACCTTCTTCGCCATCGCCCTGATCGCCCTCGAAATTTTTCTTCCCGGCGGAATCCTCGGCATTGCGGGACTCCTCTGCGTGGGCGTTGCGCTTTACCTGACTTTCACCTCGGACGATCTCGACAGCATCGGTGCCGCCGGTCGCGGCGGCCTCGCCCTCGGGGTGGTCGGATCGGTTGTCCTCGGGCTGGTCCTGTTCCTCCGCTACTTCCAGCGGACTTCGGTCGGTAAACAGCTCACCCACTCGACGGCGGTCGGAGGGAAAGACGGCTACGAATTGCTCGCCAAGCTGGAGGGTCAAGAAGGCATCGCCCGCTCGCCGCTCCGCCCCTCCGGAAAAGCCGAGATCGGCGGCAAGAAAATCGATGTCGTCGCCGAGGTCGGCTTGATCGATCCCGGCACGCCCGTCCGGGTCGTCCGCGTCGAAGGCAGCCGCATCGTGGTGCGCGCCGTCTAGGCTTGACCGGACTTGGGTTGCTAGCTTTGCCTAGTGCGAGCGGCAGAAGTCCTCGAACCGGTCGAGGCCTTCTTTGATCACATCCAGCCCGCAGGCGTAGGAGAACCGGACGGTGAAGTCGTTGCCGAAGCAGATGCCGGGGATGACCGCAACGTGGCTGCGGCTGAGCAGCTTCTCCGCAAAATTAAGCGATTTGATCCCGATCTTCTCGATGTCGGCGAGGAAGTAAAACGCGCCGGTCGGCTCGGCGACCTCGACGTTGGAGATGTCGGCAAAGCGCTTGTTCATATACATCCGGCGGATGTTGTATTCGTCGCGCATGTCGCTGACGAACGCCTGGTCTGCCTTGAGCGCGGCGAGCGCGCCGTATTGCGCGAACGTGTTCGGCGCGGAGGTCGTGTGGCTTTGCAGCGCGGAGATCGCCTCGGCGATCGGCTTCGGCGCGGCGGTGTAGCCGAGGCGCCAGCCGGTCATGCTGTAGCACTTGGAAAACCCGTTCACCGTGATCGTCAGGTCTCGGATTTCGTCGCTGATCGAGGCGATGCTGACATGCTCGGTATCGTCATAGACGAGCTTCTCGTAGATCTCGTCGGAGAGGATGATGATGTCTTCGTAGGAGGCGACCTCGCCGATTTTTGCGAGTTCCTCTTTGGAGTAGGTCGCGCCGGTCGGGTTGGAGGGCGAATTGAGGATCACCATTTTGGTCCGGGGCGTCATCGCTTCCTCAAATTGCTCCGCCGACATCTTCCAGCCCGACTCCCGCGTCGTCTCGACGATGACGGGTTTGCCGCCCGCCGCGCGCACCATCTCCGGGTAGCTCAGCCAGTAGGGAGCCGGGATGATCACCTCGTCGCCGGGTTCGCAGATCGCGAGGATCGCGTTGTAGCACGCCTGCTTCGCACCGTTGCTCACGCAGATTTGGTCCGCGCCGTATTCGACGTCATTTTCGCCGATCAGCTTGGCGGAGATCGCCTCGCGCAGGTCGAGCAGCCCATCGCTGTGCGTGTATTTCGTCTTGCCGTCGCGCAGCGCCTGGATCGCCGCCTCTTTGATGAAATCCGGCGTGTCCGAATCAGGCTCCCCGGCCCCAAAGCTGCAAACATCGATGCCCTCCGCCTTCATTTTGTTCGCTTGCGCGGTGATGGAAAGGGTGAGGGAGGGCGAGATTTCAGCGATGTTTTTGTTGATGGCGTCCATGGCGGCAGAGGGCGTGGGGATTCCGGAAATTGATGGTGGGCGTTTAGGCAAATCGCGCCCAGCGCAGGCATCACCCGCCCTGAGCACGCCCCCCGACACCGACGGAAGGCAGAATGATCTGGACTCCACCGTGGGGCGGGGGGCTGATTCCCTTACCGGATTTGCCATCACGCGCAAGCGATTCCGCAGACAAAAAAGACGCGCCCAGCCGGATAGTCCGGCTGGGCGCGCATTCGGAAACACAAACCAAGCTGCCTCACAGCAGCTCGAC
>JAWLBD010000091.1:0-12788 GCA_041395145.1 Verrucomicrobiales bacterium
TTTCCGTCGCGGAAGTGAGGTTCGGTCAGGGTGTTTCCCAACTGAATTTTGAACTAATCGTAGTTCACATTGTGCAGGAACATATTCATCCGGGCGAGGTTGTAGGTCGTGTGGTTGATCTCCTGACCAAAGATTCCGTCCTCGATCAGGTGGTCATCCATGTGCTTCTTCGGCTGGAGGAGAAGCGAACCCGAACCTGCGGCGGGATCGTAAACCTTGTTCACGGTCTTTTGCCCGTAGGGGGTGCCGCGCACATCGTTGGCAATCTGCCAAATGCGCCTTTTGAGTTCCTCGTTCTGTTGGATGCTGGTCATCGGTCAGTTTTTTCAGGGGAGGCTCCCGCAGCGCGGCGCGATGTGTCGGAATGAGAGTGGGATTGGTCAACGGCGGGATGAAATCTGCCCTTACGCGCAACGCGACGGCGGAATTCGTCTCCTTGGTAGGACTTGAGGTGCATAGCCATCAGGTTGTTTTTATCGCAGCCACCGAATCTTGCGATAGGAAGAAATGGCGAGCGCCGCCTCATCTGTGATGCTTCGACCTCGATTCGTCAACCGGGGGTCATCAGCTCGACCGAATGCGCCGAAGCCGGTCTCAAGCTCGAAGGTCAGGCGGTCAGCAGGCACGTTGATCTCTGGTCCCGAACCATCGCCCTTCTATTCGCTGAAATGGCGATCCGACGTTGGGAGCAGGTCCTCGGCACCGGCGGGTTCTGCCTATTCCCCGTATCTTCCGCCGTGCGGACCGGTCATCCAATCCCAGGTATGCTGGATGCTGTCGCGCACGTCTTTGTATTGCGCCTCCCAGCCGAGGACCCGCTTGGCCTTGCCCGGCGCGCAGATGAGTTCGGGCGGGTCGCCGGGGCGGCGCGGGCCGATGGCGTGGGGGACCGGTTTGCCGCTGACCTGCTCGGCGAGGTCGATGATCTGGCGGACCGAGACGCCTTCGCCGGTGCCGAGGTTGAAGGCATCGGAGGCACCGCCGCCGCGCAGGTAATCGAGCGCCTTGGCATGGGCGGTGGCGAGGTCGGCGACGTGGATGTAGTCGCGGATGCAGGTGCCGTCGGGCGTCGGGTAGTCGTCGCCGAAGACGGTGAGGGCGGGACCGGTGCCGAGGGCGGCGCGCAGGGCATTCGGGATCAGGTGGGTCTCCGGGTCGTGGTCCTCGCCGATGGCCCCGTCGGGGGCGGAGCCGCAGGCGTTGAAGTAGCGGAGGCAGACGCTGCGCAGCCCCCAGGCGCGCCCGCAGTCGGCGAGCACGCGTTCGAGCATGAGCTTGCTCCAGCCGTAGGGGTTGATCGGCTGCTGCGGGTGGCTCTCGTCCATCGGCATGGCGACGGGATCGCCGTAGGTCGCGCAGGTGGAGGAAAAGATGAACTGCCGGCAGCCGGCGGCGCGCATGGCATCGAGCAGGGCGAGCGGTGCGGCGAGGTTGTTGCGGTAGTATTTGACCGGTTCGCTGACCGACTCGCCGACATAGCAGTGGGCGGCGAAGTGGATGACCGCCTCGACGTCGTGCTTGAGGAAGATCGTGTCGAGCGCCGCGCCGTCGTCGAGGTCGGCGGTGTAGAGTTCGATGGCATCGGACAAGATCGCGCCGCGGTGGCCGGCGCTGAGGTTGTCTAGCACGGCGATCGATTCGCCGGCTTCGGACAGGTGGCGCACGGTGTGGCTGCCGATGAATCCGGCTCCGCCGGTGACGAGGAGGGCTTTGGGTTTGCTCATGGGGTCGGGTTAGGGGCGCGTGCGGGCGGCGACCATCTGGTCGATCTCGCCCATCGTGATGCCGAAGTGTTTTTTGCAAAGCTGGTTGGCGCGGGCGATGGCGGCGGCTCCGGACGCGGACTTCGCCTCGCCCGCCGCCTTGTAGAATTCGATCACCTTGGGCATGCCGAACCGGTCGGCGAGCGCGGCGATGGCGAGCTTGGCATAGAGGTAGTGCTCGACGTCGATGTAGCCGCCCTTGCTTTCGTTGTAGCGGTCGTCCGCGCTCTTGATCGTGAGCATGGCGAGCTGCATCGCTTTGTTTTCGCCGGACGTCATGGCGAGGAACTCGGCGTTGCTCTCGGTGAATTCATTGCTCAGGAAGACGGCGACGCCCTCGCGCACCCACCAAGGCGTGGCGGGCGAGTCATACGGCATCATGCAGAGGTGGAAGATCTCGTGGGCGATCAGGTTCTCGCGCAGGTAGGACTTGCCGCGCTTCACGTATTTTTTCAAGGCGTCGCGGTTGAGGTAGAACGCGTGGTTGAGCAGCGCCTTGTCGCCGCCCGCCGCCGTGGTCGGCAACCCGGAGGTCGCCCCGGGCGCGTCCCGCGCGTCTGCCCGCACCATCATGCCGAATTCGTTTTTAGATTCGGCGATGACGATCAGATAGGGCCCGACCGCCGGGATGCCGCTCGCCTTGAGCCGCGCCAGCGAGCGCTCCGCCTCGGCGAGCACCTCGTTCGCCTCTTTGGCTCCGCCGCCGCCGGGCTTGAAGGCGACGGCGAAGTTCGGGGACGTGCGCCACCCGGAGTAGCCTTGTTTCCAAAAGCCGGGGATGCCGCCTTCCTCGATGCTGGCGATGCGGAGCCCGGCGGCTCCGGCGCGCTCCAGCTCCCAGATCGCGAAGGTCTCGAAGACATTGCCCTTGGCCAGCCCGCGAAAGACGATCCGCATCTTGACCGCCGCCTTCGCCTTGTCGC
This sequence comes from Verrucomicrobiales bacterium, assembly GCA_041395145.1. Taxonomy (GTDB): domain Bacteria; phylum Verrucomicrobiota; class Verrucomicrobiia; order Verrucomicrobiales; family DEV007; genus JAWLBD01. The sequence continues at coordinate 2,687 of JAWLBD010000091.1, forward strand.
CCGACCACCGCACGTCCTGCCCGCGCGCCAGCGTCAGGTCGATCGACTCGACCGGCAGGGCCCCGAGCGCGGTGGCTTCCTGCAAGGCGGCGCGCTGGTCGCTGCGCTGCGAGAAGACCTCGGCGTAGCCCCGGGCGTCGCCTTGCTTCAAGGCGGATTCCTGGGCGAAGATCAGCGTCTCGACATCGCCGCGCGCGCGGCGGGCGCGGATGCGAGGGCGAGCGCGGCGATGGCTCCCGCCGCGAGGAATGAGGGGGATTGGGGCGGGCGGGGCATTAGCGGCGTTCGAGTTGGTTTTCCACCGGCTTGACCGTCGCCTTGTGCGCCTCGGCGGCGGCGGCGATCTTCGCGATGACATCGGGGTGATCTTTAGCCCGATCGAAGCGCTCGCCCGGATCTTCCGCCACGTTGTAGAGCAGCGGCGTCTCGTGCTTCTGGTGCTTTTGACCGACGTATTCGACGTAGGTGGTGAAGTGCGCTTTCCAATCGCCGAGGCGCGCGGCATACAACTCGGTGCCCCAGTAGTAGAACATGCGGTCGCGGGGCGATTCCTCGCCGCCGAGCAGCGCGCCGCTCAGGTCGTAGCCGTCGTATTCGCGGTCGCCAGGCATTTCGGCACCGGCCAGCGCCATGGCGGTGGGGAAGAGATCGAGCGTGCTGCCCATGCCGTGCTGGATGCCGGGCGCGACTTTGCCGGGCCACCAGAAGATGGTCGGCTCGCGCATCCCGCCCTCGAACGTGCAGCCCTTGCCCTCGCGCAGCAGGCCGGCCGTCCCGCCATGTTGGTTGAAGATGAGCCACGGCCCGTTGTCGCTGGTGAAGACGAAGAGCGTGTTCTTGTCCAGGCCGCGCTCGCGCAGCGCGCCGGTGATCTGCCCGGCCGACCAGTCGATTTCCTCGATCACATCGCCATACAACCCGCGGGTGCTCGTGCCGCGAAATTTGTCCGAGGCGAAGAGCGGGACGTGCGGCATCGAGTGCGCGAGGTAGAGGAAAAATGGCTTTTCCTTGTTGGCGTCGATGAACTTGATCGCTTCCTCGGTGTAGCGGCGGGTCAGGTCCGCCTGCTGCGGCGGGCGCTCGATGACCTCTTCGCCCCGCAGGAGCGGCACGTTCCAATATTCGTTCTTCGGCTCCATGAGGAGCTGCCGGCCATTGCCTTTCCCCACGCGATCCATGTCGTTGGAGTATGGGATGCCAAAATAGGAATCAAAGCCGTGGCTGGTCGGCAAATACTGCGGCAGATGCCCGAGGTGCCACTTGCCGACGCAGGCCGTCGCGTAGCCCGCCTTCTTCAGCGCCGCCGCCATCGTGATCTCGCTGAGGCTAGACCGCCTTTCGAGTCGGGGAACAAAACGCGGCGCTTGCCCGAGCACATCCCGCTGCGGATCGGCAGCCGCCCGGTCATGATGCCGGCGCGGCTCGGCGTGCACACCGAGGCGGCGACATAAAAGCTGGTCCACTTCTGCCCCTCGGCGGCGAGCCGGTCGAGGTTCGGCGTCTTGATCGTGGGGTGCCCAAAGCACGAAAGGTCGCCGTAGCCGAGGTCGTCGCAGAACATGACCACGATGTTCGGCTGGTCGGCGGCGCGGCTCGCCGGCGCAAGCGCGACCGCGGTGGCGGCGGCGGCGGCCGCGAGGGCGAAGAAGGAAAGGGATTTTCGGATCATGGGGGCGCAGCCTAGCGGAAGAATCCGCGCCGATAAATCGAAAAAGCCCCAGCCGCACAAGGCGACCGGGGCTTTTTGTTCGAGAGAGAGTGTCTCAAAATTAGCGGCGGCGCCGCAGCAGCATGGCGGCGAAGCCAAACACGACTAGCAGCGCGCGGGACGGCTCCGGCACGAGGCGGATGTTGTCCAGATCCAAATTCGTGCTCGCGCCGCCAGTCCGGCCACCCACCGCGAGGCGGAAGTCGAACTCGGCAAGGTCCAGACCCGGCACCGCGACCTGGTCGAAGAGCAGGCTGCGCGTCCCAGTCAACCCATCGGTCAGCCACAGGCTCGCCAGCGAATCGGTGCCGTCTTGCTCGAGCATGAACTCGATGTTGTTGAAGACATCGTTGTTGACGAGGAAGGGCGCGTCGGTCTGGCCGAGCGGCGTTCCGTCGTAGTTGAGGCGGATCGTATTGCCGCTCTCGCCGCCGTTGTCCCAGATGTCCACGCCGACTGTGAAGGCATCGGCGAGACCCGAGGAACCGGGGTTCAGTTCCCAGACGAACGGACCGCCGTTGTGCGGCGCATCGTTGCCCGTGCCGTAGGTGGCCACATCAAGGAGCGCGATCCCGAAGCCGTCCGCGCGGCTCTGCGCCGGCGGGGCGGCATCGGCGTTCATCCGGAAGTCCATCGAGAACTGCGGGTTGGTCGTCTGCATGACCTGCTCGAATGCCACTGAAGGGTTTTGGTTGTTCTCCGCGTGCATGAGGCGGAGGAAGTTGTTGCCGCCTTCGGTGACCAGGCGCGGCTTGCTGCCTGCCCCGATGTTTTCCGCCTCAAACTGGGTGCCGCCACCGTCGAAGTTTTGGCTGACCCAATCGCCAGCCGGCGAGGCGGACTGGGTCGAGACGATGTTGTCAAGGTCGGCGGTGACGTTCGCTCCTCCCGTGCGCCCCGCAAACTCGACGCGATAGTCGTAGGGCAGGAAGCCCGGAACGAACAAGTTGTTGATCGGAGTAATGCTCGTCGCGCCCTGATTGAGGGTGACGGTGACGTTTGATCCGCCGGGGACGACTTCGGCATGCACATCGGCATTGATCCAGCCGCCGGCGTCTAGGTCGATTTGCGCCGGATCGACGTCAGCGTTTTGGATTTCTACGCCATTCCAGTGGGCGGAGACATCGTTCTCGTTTTGCCACAGGTCGAAGCCGATGGCGAAGGTATTGGCAACATTCGGCTCTTCCCATGCGATAGGGGCGGCACCGTCGCCGGAGTTCCCGTAAGTGTCAGTCGGCAAGAATAGGAGCGCCATGCCATCGGCAGCGCTCTGTCCGACTGTCTGGTTGATAAACCGCAGGTCGAAATTCGCGCCCATGTCAGTAGAGGCACCTCCGGTCGAAACGCGGTCGAACACGATCTCGTTGTTCTGGTTGTTGACGCCATCGTTGATGAGGCGCAAGAACGCGTTATCGACGGACATCGATCAACTGGGGACCCGGATCGATCCATTTCTTCCCGCCCAGTATCCGGTCGTCCCGCCGATCGTGTCGAAGTCTTGGAAGACGTTCGGCGTCGGGGCACTCACCGCGATCGGGTTGGCGTAGTTGACGCTGACGTTGTCAATCGCGACATCCATGTCGGCACCGCCGGTCCTACCTACGAACTGCACCCGGTTCTCATAGGGGTGAAGGTTCGGGATCTGCTCGTTGATCACGTTCACGGTCCTGGATTCGCGCCGAGGACATCGGGATTGATGGTCACTCGTCACCCGGGAGGCATTGCCGACATCCGGGGTAATCGCAAAGTTCACCTGGTGGACTGGCCGCGCCCTCCAGATCGACCGTCGCGGGTTCAAGTTCACGTTGCGGAACTCGAAACCATCGAAGTGGGCGAGACATCATTGACGCCGTCGACCGCCCGCCAGATATCGATGCCGATGGCAAAGGTATCGGGGAAGTTTGGCTCTTCGGCGGCAGAGAATACCCGAGATTGACCGCTCCCGATGTGCCATGCTGCGCAGTGGGGATCAGCGACATGTTAAACCCGTCCGCCGATCTGCCCGCGCCTTGCGCCAAAAAGAAACGATCCGCTGATCGTTTGGTATTCCGGCATCCGACAGATCGTAGGCATACGCGTTGTTTTGGTTGTTTGCTCCGTCTTGAATCAGGCGGAGAAAATCTCCATCGGGACCGCCCGGAAGGATCGTTGGTCCGGGGGCAGATCCATACTGACCGGCAGACGGTGCGTGCCGCCTCCACTGAAATTGTCAGTCGTTGCAGAAATCGCAACAGCAGGAGCGATGGCACACCCAAGGATTGGGAGCAGGGTTTTACGCATGGTGGTAGAGAACAGGGTTATTTGGAACGCGATGATTTTGAGCGAATTCTCGCCCGCGAGCCAAGAAAAAATGTGATTAGCCCGAAAAATCCGCGAGATTTTTAACGTATTCGGCGCCAGTAAATTAGATTTACTAATTTCAGGAAAAAATAGTAATTTTTATTGCAAAATAATGGTGGCTTATTAGAATCTAGGTGCCATGAAACCGGCAGCCCCAAACCCAACCGACCAGGAAAAGGCGTAGCGCGATTTACAAGAGGCGGACCTCCTTGCGAGGATCGCTTGCGGAGACGAGCGCGCCTTTGAAGAACTTCACCGCAACTATGTGGCATTGTGTTCAACACCGTCTTCCGGTGTTGAACGATCACCAAGACGCCGAGGACATCTCCCAGGAGGTTTTCCGCCAAGATCTGGGAGCGCGCGCATTATTTCGAGACCTCGCGCGGTCGCCCGTTCACGTTCATTACTTCGATGGCGCGCAACCGGGCGATCGACAAGCTGCGGGCCAAGCAGCGCGCGGCGCGCAACCGCGATGCGCTGGAGGAACACAACCGGATTGCGGAATTCCTGACCGATGCCGATGCGTCGGACGAGGCGTTCGCCCACGAGGCGGGCGGCTATCTGCGCAGCGCGGTCATGCGCCTGCCGGAGGTCCAGCGGCGGGCGATCGAGCTGGTGTATTTCAACGAATTGACCCAGCGCGAGGCGGCGGAGATCACCGGCGCGCCAGTCGGCACGATCAAGGCGCGGGTCCGCCGCGGGATCGCCCAGCTCGGCGGCCTGCTGCCCAAGGATCAGTTCTAGGCTAGCGTCCCGAGGTCGCCGTCGATCGTCGCCCGAAAGGCTGGCGGCGGCGGCGGCGAAATTCCAGCGTGCGGCGGCGTAAAATCGTTCGCCCGCGCTGGAATCTCCGCCGATCGCGCGCTAAAGGCGGATCATTCCTACCATCCGCCGCCTTTAGCCCCGAACTCCGCCGTGATCGAATCCTCCCCGGAACCGCCGCCGTCCGCCGACCTCATCCGCCTTCTCTTTTTTGGCGATGTGGTGGGCGAACCCGGTCGCCGGGCGCTCTCCGATGCTTTGCCCGACCTGAAGAAGCGGCTGGGTGCCGACTTTGTCATCGTCAATGGCGAGAACGCGGCGGGCGGGCGCGGGATCACGCCGAAGATCGCGATCGGGCTGCTCCGGGCGGGCGCGGCGGTCATCACGACGGGCGACCACATTTGGGATCAGGGCGAAATCATGCCCTATCTGGAAACCGAGCCGCGCGTCCTGCGACCGGCCAATTACCCGGACGGCGCGCCGGGCGCGGGATCGATCGTGCTGGAGGCGGCCAAGGCGAAGGTCGCGGTGCTCAATCTGCAAGGTCGCACGTTCATGGGGCCGCTCGACAATCCATTCCTCGCCGCCGAAGCGGAGGTCGCCCGCCTGCGCGCCGAAACGCCGATCATCCTCGTCGATTTCCACGCCGAGGCGACCAGCGAGAAGATCGCGCTCGGGCGGATGCTCGACGGCCAGGTCTCGGCGGTCATCGGCACCCACACCCACGTGCAGACCGCCGACGAATCGATCTTCCCCGGCGGCACCGCCTATCTGAGCGACGCCGGCATGTGCGGTCCCGCCGAATCCGTCCTCGGCCGCAAAATCGAGCCGGTCGTCGAGCGCTTCCGCAACCACCTGCCCGCCCGCTTTCCCGTCGCCAAAGGAGACGTCCGCCTCTGTGGCGCGGTCATCGACGTCGAGATCGCCACCGGCCACGCGACCCGCATCACCCGCCTCAGCGAATTCGTCCGCTGCCCGTGAGGTCGGTTCGATCCGCGGAGCCGGCCGCGCCATCCGCGGAGGCGTCTGCGGCGTCTAGCCTTTTCGCTGGGCGAGGACCTTGAAGGCGGAGCCTGCGCCGAATCCGTCCATCAGAAATTGGAGCGCGGGATCGGGGTTTTCTTTTTGGCGGGCGGTCAGGCATTGGTCCAAAAACTCACGCTGGGTGGCGTAGGCGACTTCCTCCAAGCCGAGCGCATTGCCCCACGCCCGCAGGTCGCCGAAATTGACGTCGGCGGTCATGTCGGCGGGCCGGCCGCTCGTAGATCGCCTCGCCGCGCTTCGCCTCTTGGTGCGCGTAGGCGCGCAGCGTGCCGCCGGAAACGCCGGTGATAGAGGTCAGCATCTCGCCGCCGTAGTCGATGGTCGGATCAATCGGCGCGGGCGCAATCGGCGAGCCAGCGCCAGTAGCCACGCCGCGACTTCGACGCGCTGGGCCCCGGATCGGGCGGCGATTTCCGATCCAGCGCGCCGAGCTGCCGGACTCGCGCACCGATTCGCGCAGCGAACGGCATTCTTCGGCGAGCGCGCCGGTGTAGGAGCAGCGGACGTAAGAGTTCGCGCCACGCAGCCGACTCCGGCATTCCACTCGGCGCGGGCGGCGAAACGCATCGGCGAGTTCGTTGGAAAAGATGACGGCGCGGCCGCAGCATTCCGCCAGCGCGTCTTTGATCTCGCGATGCCATGAGACGCGCCGCGCCAGCCCGCCGAGCTTCGAGCGCTGGAGCGATTCGAGGATCGGGGAGACCTCGACGATCCGGTAGCGAAGCGCCAGCGGCCGGCGGCCGAGCGCCCGCAGCACGCCCGCCGCCAGCGATCCGTCCCCGCCGCCGACCTCGATCAACTCCGCCGTCCGGTGGCGCTTCGCCTCGGTCCGCGCCCAGCGGGCGACCGCCGCGCCGAGCGCGCCATGCAGGGTGGCAGTGGTCGAGAAGTCGCGCTGCGCCCCACCGTTTTGATATTCGCCGTGTAGTAGCCAAAGCGCGGATCGTAGAGCGCCGCCGCCATGAAATCACTCGAACGGCACCGCCTCCCCCGGCGCGGGGACCGGGAAGGCATCGGCGGCGTGACCAGTCGGAGAAATCTCTGCATCCTAGATCGGCAATGAATAGTGGTTGTTCCCCTCAGCTCCAAAGTGGGGCTCCATCGGATGGCTGGCACACTCACACCCTTGGTTTGCGCCGTAAATCCTAGCGTCGCGCCGCCCATCTCCCCTCCTGGGAAGGGTTGGGGGTGGGTCAGCGAGCATCGGACCACCGTTGCCGGATCCGGTTTCGCAATGCGCCAAGATCTTTGCAATCCATTGGTTCCAAATGATATACGCCTCGGCTACCCACCCTAAATCCCTCCAAGGAGGGCTTATACGCGACGCCCATCTTTACTCCCTCTCTCCCGATGGGAATGAGGGCGAGCAAACGACGCGGGGGTAAGTTTCTGCCGTTCTTTGGATCATGCGCGTTCGATATCGGCGGCGGTAAGGCGTTGCAAGCCAGTGCCTCCTATAACCTCTCCCATTTGCCAACAAAAAGCCGGTCCCACGGGCGGGACCGGCTTTGCAAAAATCGGTCACAGGCAGAAAAGTTAGCCCTCTTTCTTGACCAGCGCGTCGCGGATCTCGGTGAAGCTTGACCTCGTCGCTCGGCTCGGCGGGTTTCGCCTCTTCTTCCTCGATCAAAGATTCCTTGGGTGACCTTGTTGAATGCCTTGACGATCAGGAAGACGGCGAAACGAGGATGATAAAAGGAGATGATGTTGGTGATGAATGATCCATACATCAGCGCTTGCCCCGATTCAGCCTCGGCGAGATTAGGCGGTTCTTTTCTCCACCCAGCTATAGAAGAGTCCGCCAAGATCGAGTTTGGCGGGCGTCACCAGACCGATGACCGGCATCATGACATGATCGACTAGCGACTTGACCACGGTGCCGAACGCGCCGCCGATGATGATGCCGACCGCGAGGTCGAGGACGTTGCCTTTGAGGGCGAACTTTTTGAATTCAGAGATGAGTCCCATTTGTTGAGGTAGTTGGTGTTTTGGTGGTGGAACCCTCTCGGTCCGACTGAGGAGTGTTTCTCTAGCCGAAGCTAAAAATGTGCCGATCAGGCGATCCGCTGGGTCCGCCCGCCGTCCGCCAATTCGGAGGGGACCGCGCCGACGACCCGGCCGTCGAGCCCGATCAGGGTGAAGATGCCCTTGAGTTCGCCGAGCGAGATCGAAGGCGGGTGATCGATCTCGAAATAGACGAGGTCGTGGTTGGTATCGACTTTGTAGGTCAAGCCGGAGTAGGCTTCGAGCTGGTGGTCGATTGGAGGTTTGCCAGCGTTCGCCCTCGCGTAGTAGCGGCATAGATTTCGAGCTGGATCATGGTGGGTGTGGGAAGACGTGGGCAGTAATCTGCCAGCCGCGCCGCAAAGGGAGGGAAATCTTTTCGCGGATCTTGCGCTCTCCAGATCCTGCCCGCTGCCCGCCTCGCGCCGCTATCAATCGCAGCCAAGGCGGCAGGCACGACGCCAGCGCGGTAGAGCGATCATCAAGGCGGCGCGCGACGGCTCCGGCACCGAGAGCAGCCCGATGAAAGCCGGATCGACCGTCACGCCGCTCGACCCGAATTGGATCTGCGTGATGGATCCGCCGAATGGCACGCCAGTCATCGAGGTCGATCTCCAGCGCGCGGACATTCTGGGTCGTGTCGCTCGTCTTGGAATAACCCGAGGCTTCGAGCGCGGCGAGCGTGCCCGGCGTTCCGCTGGTGCTCGAATAAACGTCCGTCGCCAGCGAGGTCATCAAATTCGTGCCGGTTACCGAATACGTCTGCGTGGTGCCATTGATCAGGATTTGCACCGAGTCGGCGGCGTCGCTGTCGAAGTCGGTGAAGATGAAATCCGGGCCGGTCCAGTTGGTCAGCGGCGCGGACAGCCCGAGGGTGACCGAAGCGTTGCCGACCGCCATGTTGATCAAGCCGGTCGAGAGGTCGAAGTCGCCGTCGAGCAGCGTGGCGCGGTTGCCGGCGCTGGGGACGGAGGCATTGTTGCCCACCAGGACGACCGCCGCGGAAGCGCCCGCGAATGCCGTCACGTCGAAGCCGATCAGGTTCGCCTGCGTGTAAACCCACGGATCGCCGCCGCGGTCGATGGTGAATCCGTTGAGGATCGAGCCGTCGAGGTCGATGTTCGTGATGGCGGCGGGCGCGGTCGTCGCGCCGAAGGCGAGCGCGGCGGTGAGGAGGGCGAGAGGCTTCTTCATTCGAACGCGACACTTTGCGAGGAATGCGGCGCTGTCACCCCGGAATTCGCCGCGATTGCGCGCCGCGCGCTGCCGGGCTAGAGGGGATGCCATGAAACTCCTCCGCCCCGCCTTGATCGCCGCGTGCCTCGGAGCCGCCGCCGCCGCCTCCGCTGCCGCTGCTGATGCCAATGCCGCCGCGCCGCGCCCGAATATCATCGTCATCATGTCCGACGACATGGGCTTCTCCGACATCGGCTGCTACGGCGGCGAAATCGATACGCCGAACCTCGACCGGCTCGCCGGGGAAGGCGTGCGCTTCACCCAATTCTACAACACCGGGCGCTGCTGCCCGACCCGCGCCAGCCTGCTGACCGGTCTGTATCCGCAGCAGACCGAGATGGGCCACATGACCGGCAACCAAAACCTGCCCGGCTTCCAGGGCGAGATCGGCAAGCGCTGCCGGACCTTCGCCGAGGTCCTGCGCCCGGCCGGCTACGGCGCCTACATGACCGGCAAGTGGCACGTCTGCCGCGATACCGCCCCCGACGGCCCGAAATACAACTGGCCGGTGCAGCGCGGCTTCGAGAAGTTCTACGGCACGATCACCGGCGCGGGCAGCTTCTTCGACCCCACCAAGCTCTGCCGGGGCGAGACTTTGATCACGCCGGAGAATGACCCGGATTACCAGCCGGAGACCTATTACTATACCGATGCGATCAGCGACAATGCGGTGCGCTTTCTCCAGGGCCACCACGCCGCCGACAAGGACAAGCCGTTTTTCCTCTACGTCGCCTACACCGCCGCGCACTGGCCGATGCACGCGCTGCCGGAGGACATCGCAAAATATAAGGGTAAATACGACAGCGGCTACGGTCCCGCCCGGCAGGCGCGCGTCGAAAAGCTCAAGCGCCTCGGGCTTCTCCCCGAGGGCTGGGACGTCACGCCGCAGGCCGGCGATTGGGAAAAGCAGCCGCACAAGGCGTGGGAGGCGCGCTGCATGGAAGTCTATGCCGCGATGATCGACCGCATGGACCAGGGCATCGGCAAGATCGTCGCCGAGGTGGAGGC
>JAWLBD010000092.1:0-12259 GCA_041395145.1 Verrucomicrobiales bacterium
CCAAGTCCGCGCCGAATCCAGGGCCTTGTTTCGTCTGAGAAATACGAAGCCATCCGCGCTCTGAAGGACCTTCCGAATCGCAAAGGGAAAGCCGTAAGGATGAGCAATCAGTCCCCCATTGCGCCGCTGCGCATCACCGGGCATGATAGGCGAATCCCTATCCATGAACCGACCCGATTTCCCTCCGAAAACGACTTTCCCGAAGACCGAAGACGCCGCGCCCGGCGCCGATGCCGCTGGTGCCGCTGCCGGGGCGCCGATTGCGTTTCCGCCGAATTCTGCCGATGTGATCGCGCTGCCCAACGGGCTGGAGTTGATCGTCAAAGAAGACCGGAGCGCGCCGGTGGTGTCGCTGCAGGCCTGGTGCCGGACGGGGAGCATCCATGAGGGCGCTTGGCTGGGCGCGGGGCTGTCCCATATTTTGGAGCACATGCTTTTCAAAGGGACCGAGCGGCGGAGCAATTCGGCGATCGCCAAGGCGGTGCAGGACGAGGGCGGCTACATCAATGCCTACACGTCGTTCGACCGCACGGTGTATTGGATCGATGCGCCGAAGGAGGGCGCGGCGGCGTGCCTCGACATCCTTTGCGATGTGATGATGAATGCGACGATGCCGGAGGATGAATACGCCAAAGAGCAAGAGGTCATCCGCCGCGAGTTCGCGATGGGCGACGACGATCCGGACCGGACGCTGAGCAAGCTGCTCTTCGCGACCGCCTTCCAGGAACATCCCTACGGCTACCCGGTGATCGGGCACCTCGATGTCTATAACCGGCTGACCCGCGCCGATGTGATGGCTTATTACAAGAGCCGCTACGTGCCGAACAACATGTTCTTCGTCGTGGTCGGCGATGTCGATGCGGCGGCGATCCGCGCGCAGGTGGAGGCGTTTTTCAAGGCGGTGCCGCGGGCGAAGCTGGAGCCGGTCTTGATCCCGGCGGAGCCGCCGCAACTGGGCGCGCGGGCGCGGCACCTGGAATTCCCGACCCAGCTCTCGAAGTTCTCGATCGCGTGGCACATCCCGGATTTGGCGCACCCCGACATGCCGGCGCTCGACGTGCTCGCCTCGATCCTCGGGGATGGCCGCAGCGCGCGGCTGTTCCGCGAGATCCGGGAGAAGCGCGGGCTGGCGCATTCGATCTACGCGTATTCCTACACGCCGGCGCACAGCGGCATCTTCATGATCGGCGGCGATTGCGATCCCGAGAAGCGCGCGGCGTGCGAGGCGGCGGCGCTCGAATTGGTCGAGTCGATCAAAGAACACGGCGTGGCGGCGGCGGAGGTCGCCAAGGCGGAGCGCTCCGCCCTCAGCGACCAACTCGGGTCGCTGACCACGATGCGCGGGCAGGCCAGCGACCTCGGGTCGAACTGGCTGGCGACGCGCAACCTCGACTTCACCCGCGAATACGTCATCGCGCTGCAGCAGGTCACGCCGGAGCAGGTGCGCGACGCCGCGTGCCGCTATCTCATCGACCGCACGCGGACGTCGGTCTCGCTCAACCCGAAGGGCAGCGCCGGGGCGGAGGTCGCCCTGCACCACGCGCCGCCGGACAGCCCGATCCAGAAATTCACGCTGGCCAACGGGCTCACGTTGTTGGTGAAGGAAAACCCGAAGCTGCCGCTCGTCTCGCTGCGCGCCGCCTTCCGCGCAGGCTTGCTCGCCGAGACGGCGGAGACCTCCGGCATCAGCCGCCTGCTCGCCGCCTCGCTCATGCAGGGCACCGCCACCCGCAGCGCCGAGGCGCTGGCCGATGCGATCGAATCCGCCGGCGGCGCGATGTCCGCCGACGCCGGCAACAACAGCCTGACGGTCGCCGCCAAGGTCATGTCGCCCGACCTGCGGCTCGGCTTGGACCTGATGGCCGATGTCATCTTGCGCCCCGCCTTTCCCGAGGAAGGCGTCGCCACCGAGCGCTCCGGCCAGATCGCCGCGATCAAGGAGGAGGACGAGCGCCCGATGTCGGTGGCGGGCAAAGCGCTGCGCCGCGCGCTGTTCGCCGATCACCCGTATGCGCTGGAGCGCACCGGCACGCTGGCGTCTCTCGCGGCGATCGGACCGGCGGAGCTGCGCGCCTTTCACGGGGCGACGTTCACGGCGGGCAACTGCGTGCTGGCGGTCTTCGGCGATGTCAAAGCGGACCACGTCCTCGCCTTGGCGGAAGAATTGTTCGGCGCCATGCCGGCGGGCGAGCGCCCGTTCCAGTCGCCGCCGGAAGCCGCACCGCTGGTGGCACCGGACGCGATCACGCTGATCAAGGACAAGCAGCAGGGCGTCCTGCTCATCGGCTATCGCTCGGTCGGCGTGGCGTCCGAAGACCGCGCCCTGCTCGAATTGCTCGACGAGGCGTGCAGCGACATGGCGTCCCGCTTCTTCCTGCGCATCCGCGAGGAAATGGGGCTCGCCTACTACGTCGGCGCCAGCCAATTCCTCGGCATGGAGGACGGCGCGTTTTTGTTTTACGTCGGCACCGATCCGCTCAAGCTCGACGAGGTCCAGAGCGCCATGCAGCATGAGATCGACGACCTTGCCAAGAACGGGCTGACCGAGGAGGAATTCCTCCGCGCCAAGAAGACGTATCTCGGCAAGCACAAGATCCAGCGGCAGAGCAATGGCTCGCTCGCCCACGCCGCCGCCCTCGACGAACTCTACGACCTCGGCATCGACCACACCGACAAACTGCTCGCCGAAATCGAAGCCTGCACGCTCGACCAACTCAACGCCACCGCCGCGAAATACCTGCTCGGCAAGCCCGCCGTCTCGGTCCGGGTCATGCCGGAAGCAGGCTCCGCCTAAATCCGCCTAACCGCCAAATTCCTCCCCGACATTATGCCGAACATCTGGACTGGAAAAGGAAACCCCTACACCCGCGCCGAGGTCATCGAGCGCCTGCGCGCCTCGCTTGACCGGGGCGAGCCGATCATCGCGGCGGGGGCGGGCACCGGCATCTCCGCGAAGTTTATCGAAAAGGGCGGCGCGGACCTGATCATCGTTTACAACTCCGGGCGCTTCCGCATGGCCGGGCACGGCTCGACCGCCGGGCTGATGAGCTATGGCGACGCCAATGCCATCGCCATGGAGATCGGCGAATTCGAGGTCCTGCCAGTCGTCGAAGAAATCCCGGTCATCTGCGGCGTCCACGCCAGCGACCCGCGCCGCCGCATGTGGCACTGGCTGCTCAAGGTCAAAGAGATGGGCTTCAGCGGCGTCAACAATTTCCCGACCCACTGCATCGTGGACGGCAAGTTCCGCCAGATCCTCGAGGAGACCGGCATGAGCGTGCAGAAGGAAGTCGAGATGGTCGCGCTCGCCCGGAAGATGGATCTCTTCACCATCGTCTATGTCAGCAGCGAGGCGGAGTCGCAGGCCATGGCGGAAGCCGGCGCCGACGCGATCATCGCCCACGTCGGCACGACGGTCGGCGGCAGCATCGGCGTGACCGGCGCGGCGGTGGACCTCGACCAAGCCGCGGCTGGACGCAGCGCCTGATCGAGGCGGCGCGCAAGTCGGGTCGCGACGACATCATCTTCCTCAGCCACGGCGGTCGATCCTCACGCCGGAGGACGCCGCCTACGTCAACGGGCGGACCGACGCCGTCGGCTTCGTCGGGGCGAGCAGCCTCGAGCGCATGGCGGTCGAGGGATCGCTGCTCGACCTGACCCGGCGCTTCAAGGCGATCCCGGTGGCGCGCAATCCCTAACAAAGCCACCAATCGCCCAGCGCAGCAGCCGCCATGCCGACCATCGCCGTCCTCGGAACGCTCGACACGAAAGGTCGCGAGCACGCGTATGTCGCAGAGGTGATCCGTTCATTGGGGCACGAGGCATTGCTGATCGACGCGGGCACCACGGACCGCCCGCAGGTAGCGCCGGACATCCGCGTCACCGAAATTCTGCCCGGCTTCTCGCGACCCGCCGACCGCGGCTCGTGTATCGCCGAAGTCTGCGCCGCGATGCCCGCGTTCGCGGAAAAGCTGGCGGCCAGCGGGCGGATCGAGGCGGTCATCTCACTGGGCGGCGGCGGCGGCACGTCGATCGCCACCGCCGCGATGCGGGCGCTGCCGCTCGGCATGCCAAAGGTCATGGTCTCGACGCTCGCCTCCGGCAACACGGCGCATTATCTGGGCACCAGCGATATCACGATGATGCCGGCGGTCGTCGATGTCGCGGGCTTGAACCGGCTGTCGCGGGCGGTCTTCCGCGCCGCCGCCCACGCGGTCTGCGCCATGGCGGCGGCGCGCGCCTCGAACCAAAATGGCGGCGGCGAAAGCGATGGCGAAAAGCCGCTGGTCGTCGCCTCGATGTTCGGCAACACAACCGCCTGCGTGGAAGCTGCCAAAGCGCAGGTCGAGCGCCGGGTATGAGGTCCTCGTCTTCCACGCCACCGGGGCGGGCGGGCGCACCATGGAATCGCTCATCGCCGCCGGCATGGTCGCTAGCCCCTCGACCTGACGACGACTGAGATCGCCGATGAAGTCGTCGGCGGCACGCTGACCGCCGGTCCCTCGCGGCTCGCCGCGGCGGGCGCGGCGCGGCTCCCGGCGGTCGTCGCGCCGGGCTGCGTGGACATGGTCAACTTCGGCGCGCGCGATTCGGTGCCCGCGAAGTTCAGCCGGCACGTTTTACCAGCACAACGAACAAGTCACCCTGATGCGGACCACGCCGGACGAATGCGCCGCGCGATCGCCGGGTTCATCGCCGCGAAGCTGAACGCCTATCCGGTGCGCCCGACCGTCGCCTTGCCGCTGGGCGGCGTCTCGGTCATCGCGGAACCCGGCGGTCCGTTTCACGATCCGGAGGCGGACCGCGCGCTCTTTAGGACGCTCAAGGCGAAGCTCGACCCCGGCATCGAGGTCGTGGAGTCCGCGCTGCCGATCAACCATCCGGAATTCGCCCGCCTGTGCGCGGAGCGGCTGCTCGCCGCGATCGCCGGGGATCCCGCCGCCCGCCGGAGCATTTCGTGATCGCCAAGGCGGCGGCGATGTGGTGAAGTCGCGGCATGACCCCGCCGCACTCCCCTCCCCTCTCGATGGTCGCCGCCGCGTTTGGAACCATCGCCATCGCCACTGCCTTCGCCATCGCCGCCCATGCCGAAGATCCATCCGTCGAGGCGACGCGGCAGGAAGCGGCGCAGTGGCGCGCCGAGCGCCGGATCATCGACCTGCACATGCACATCCCGGCGGAGGAAGAACGGCTGCAGCGCGCGACCAAGATCATGGACGCGGCCGGCATCGGGATCGGAGCCAACCTGAGCGGCGACATCACCGTGCCGAAGATCGGGCGCACGCCGCCTTTTCAGAAAAACAAAGAGGCGACCGACGCGCTGATGCCCCGCCGCTTCGTCTATTACATGAACCTCGACTACAGCGGCTGGGATGATCCGGATTTCTCCGAGCGCGCGGTCAGGCAAATCGAGGAAGGCTATCGGCTGGGAGCCGCCGGCCTCAAAGAATACAAGCGGCTCGGGCTCTATCTGCGGGACGGCTCCGGCGCGCTGATCAAGATCGACGACCCGAAGCTGGACCCGGTGTGGAAGCGCTGCGGCGAACTCGGCATGCCGGTCTCGATCCACGTCGCCGACCCGAAGGCGTTTTGGGAGCCGTATGATCCGGGCAACGAACGCTGGGTCGAGCTGAAGGACCACAAGTCGTGGTGGTTCGGCGATCCGGAAAAATACCCGAGCCGCGAGGCGCTGCTCGACGCGCGCAACCGCGTGGTCGAGCGCCATCCGGAAACGACCTTCGTCTGCGTCCACTTCGCCAACAATCCGGAGGACATCGATTGGGTGGACCAGTCGCTCGACCGCTACCCGAACATGATGGTCGATATCGCGGCGCGCGTCCCGGAGCTGGGCAGGCATGATCCGGCAAAGGTCCGCGCGCTTTTCGAGAAGCACCAGGACCGGATCTTCTTCGCCACCGACTTCATGGTTTACGGCAAGCTCATCCTGGGCAGCGGCGGCGATGGCCCGGGCCCGAGCGACGCGGATGCCGTTGGATTCTACGAGAAGCACTGGCGCTGGTTCGAGACCAACGACCGGCAGTTCGCCCACATGACGCCGATCCAGGGCGACTGGAAGATCGACGCCATCGGCTTGCCCGCGCCGGTCCTCCGCAAGATCTACTTCGACAACGCCCACAAACTCCTCGTCCGCTCGCTCCCGCCGCCAACGCTAAAGGCAAAGCGGATCGACGCCGATTTTGAGATCGACGGAAAGCTGGACGACGGCTCCTGGGCGGGCGCGGACGTCGCGCGGATCGACTACCACATCCGGACCGGCGAAGCGTTTCCCGAGATCTCGACGGCGGCGCAGGTCCTCTGGTCGGACAAGTTTCTCTACCTCGGCTATTCCGCGCCCTACTCGAAGCTGACCACGTTTGAGCCGCCGCTGGCCGCCGGCGAGCCGGACCGCCTCGGCTTGTGGGAACGCGATGTGGTCGAGGCGTTCATCGGCACCGATCCGGCGAATGCCAATGCCTACACCGAATATGAGATCGCGCCGACCGGCGAAACGCTCGACCTCACCCTGCCCGACAAAAACTTCGGGTGGAGCAGCGGCTTCACCGCCGCCGTGCAGGTGGACGAAGCCGCCCAGACGTGGACGACGGAAGTGCGCATCCCGCTGGCCGCGCTGGCAAACGAGGCTCCCAAGCCCGGCGAAACCGTCTGGCGCCTCAATCTCTACCGGCACTCCACCGCCGAGAAGGCGTTCATCGGCTGGTCGCCCACCGCGTCCAATACGGCGCACACCCCGGCGCGGTTCGGCTATCTTTCGTTCTGAAAAACCGTGACGCGCACGCGGCGGCGGAGCCGGGGCGTTTTTGGCGTTGCAATCACCGGGCGATCCCTTTTGATACGCGCCCTCATCGCGCCTAGGCTTGGGGATCAATCGACTGCACCACCGTGACGACGGCCAACAAAATTACCATCGGGCGAATCTTGCTCATCCCCGTCTTCGTGGGGTGCGCGATGTATTATGGCCAAAGCGTGGCGGAGGCGAAGGCGGGCGAGATCGGGGATCCCGACGAACGCCTGCGCATCGCCGCCATCCTCGCCTTCGCCCTCGCCGCGATCAGCGACGGGCTGGACGGCTTTATCGCGCGGCGCTTCAACCAGCGCAGCCGGCTCGGCGTCATCCTCGATCCGCTGGCGGACAAAGGGCTGCTGCTTTCGGGCATCATCACGCTCAGCCTGACCGACTGGGGCTGGCACTTCCCGCTCTGGTTCCCGATCCTCGTCGTCACGCGCGACGCCCTGCTCATCTCCGGAGCTTTCATCGTCAACCACGTGGTCGGCAAGGTGAAGATCCAGCCGCACTGGACCGGCAAAACCTCGACCGTCGCCCAGATGGTGGCGATCGGCTTCGTCATGCTCGGCGCGAAGGAACATTCGATCTGGCCGACCTACGGAGCCGGCTTCTTCACCCTCGTCTCCGCCGCCCTCTACGTGCGCGAGGGCATCCGCCAGCTCCAGTCGTCCGGCGTTTCCAATGCGGGGCTGGAGGGCGATGCGGCTGCCGCAAAGCCCGGCGACAAAACCCAACCGGATACCGAACATGGCGATGACGCATGACCTGCCCACCATCGCGATCGTCGGGCGCCCGAATGTCGGCAAGTCGGCGATCTTTAACCGGCTCGCCGGGCGGCGCATCAGCATCGTCCACGACGAACCCGGCGTGACCCGCGACCGGATCGCCTCCGAATGTACCAAGGGCGCGCGCCCGTTCCGCATGATCGACACCGGCGGCATCGGCGAGGGCTTCGACGGTGCCTTCAGCCAGCAGATCGAAATCGAAGCCGCCGTCGCGATCGAAACCGCCGACCTCATCGTCTTCGTCGTCGATGCCAAAGATGGGCTGACGCCCGCCGACCGCGCGCTGGCGGAGACGCTCCGGCGCTCCGGCGTCCCGGTCCTGCTGGCGGTCAACAAGGTCGATACCTTCAAAAAGAAGACGGCGCGGTCGCCGAATTCTCGCCGCTCGGCTTCGGCGATGCCGCCGCGATCAGCGCCGCCCACGGGCTGGGTTCGCCGGCTTTCTCGGCGACATCACCGACCGCCTGCCTGGGGCGGCGGACGCTCAATCCAGCGATGGCGAGCAGGAAGGCGAAGGCGACAGCGAAGAAGAATCCGTCCCGGCGCACAAGTCGCCGCCTCAAGCTGGCGCTGGTCTACTGCCCGAACGTCGGCAAGTCCTCGCTGGTCAACGCGATCCTCGGCGACGCCCGCACGATCGTCTCGGATGTGGCCGGGACGACGCGCGACGCCATCGACATTCCGTATGAGCGCGGCGGCCAGCGCTACCTGCTGATCGACACCGCCGGGATGCGGCAGCGCACGCGGCGCGACAGCGCGGTCGAGATCTTCAGCGCGATGCGCTCCGGAGCGGAGCATCCGCCGCGCCGACCTGTGCGCCATCGCGGTGGATGCCGCCGCCGGGGCGACCAAGCAGGACCGGCGCATCGCCCGCATGGTGCTGGAGGCGCGCAAGCCCTGCATCATCATCGCCAACAAATTCGACCTCTACCACCCCGGCGCGCCGCTCAAAGACCGCCTCGCCGTCCTCCGCGAGGAGCTGGAGGAGGGGCTTTTCTTCGTGCCCTACGCCCCGGTCGTCGCCACCTCCGCGAAAGAGGGTGCCTTCATCAACAAAATCTTCGGCGCGATCGAACGCGTTCGGAAGGCGGCCGCCGAACCGGTCACCACCGGCGCGCTCAACCGGATGCTCCAGATGGCGCTCAACCGGAACCCGCCGCCCGCCCGCGGCGGCAAGCGCTTCAAACTCCTCTACGCGACCGCCGCCAAGACCGACGAAAACGACCCGCGCGTCGTCCCGGTCCCCCGCTTCGTCCTCTTCTGCAACGACGCCTCGCTCATCACCGAACCCTACCTCCGGTATATCGAAAACCAGATCCGCGCCGAGCATCCGTTCGTCGGCTTGCCGATCCGCTTCGACCTCCGCGACCGCGCGCCGAAGGCCAAGCCGTAGGAGTAGCTTCACTCCGCCGCGCCACCGGCTCCGCCGAGCGAAACCAGTAGCCGTTCTCGCGGAAGAACTGCGCCTTCTCCAATGCGACGGGCGCGAGCACGTAGCCGTAGGCTAGCGCCACGGCGATGCCCGCCGCGCGCTGCCAGCCGCCCAGCGAAAATGCGGCGCGCACCCCGATCCACAGCCCGAGCGTCGCCGCGCCGATCAGGTAGCCTTCGCGCCAGACGAACCAAAAGCGGACGCGCTCGACCGCCGCATAGGCGACCGCCAGCCCGGCGGCGATGGCGAGCAAGCCGAGGAGGATCGCCTGCCCGGCGGGACCGAGCCGGAATCGGATCAGGGATCGGGGCATGGGGGATTCAGGTGGTGCCGCGCGGCGAAGCGGCAAGCCCGTTCGCGGCGGCGGGCGATCACACGTCCTTGAGCGCCCAGTCGAGGAGCGCCTCGGAGTCGCGCCAGACCCACGAGCTAGTCGAGCCGAGCACGACGGCGATGATCTCGCGGTCGCCGACCTGCCCCGAGCTGACCAGGCAGTTGCCGCTCGCCACCGTGTAGCCGGTCTTCATGCCGTTGCAGGGTTCGTAGCTTTTGAGCACCTTGTTCGTATTGAAAAGCTCGCGCACCGATCCGTCGTTGAATTTGAAATCGTATTCTTCGATCTGCACGATCTCGTGGATGATCGGGTTCGCGTAGGCCACCCGGGCGAGCAATGCCATGTCGCGCGCGGTCGAGTGCTGCCCCTCTTCGGTCAAGCCGTGCGGGTTCTTGAAATGCGAATTGGCCATCCCGAGCTGCGCGGCGCGCGCATTCATCATCTCGACGAACGCCTCGACGCTGCCCGCCGTGGTCCGCGCCAGGCACACCGCGATGTCGTTGCCGCTGCGGACCAGCAGCGAGGTCAGCAGTTGCCGCCGGGTATAGGTTTCGCCCGGCTTGATCCCGACGCGGGTCGGCGCGACGTCGGCGTCCTCGCGCTCGACGGTGATCGCCTCGTCCAGGTCGCAGTTCTCGATCACCAGCAGCGCGGTGAGCAGTTTTTGGGTCGAGGCGACCGCGCAGAGTTCATCGGCGTTCTTCTCGTAGAGCGGCTCGCCGCTATGGACGTCCACGATGATCGTGCGCTTGGCATAGACGCTGGGGACCGGTCCGCGGCGCAAGACGGAGAGCTTCGCCTCGACCGCCTCTTCCATCTCCGCCAACTTCGCCTCGCGTGCATCGAGCGCCGCCGCCCGCTCCGCGAGCGAGCTTTCCAATTGATTTACTCCGCTCGTCCAGCGCCAACCGCTGCTCCACCACCGCCTTCTCGCGCTGCGTGATGTTCGCATCGTGGATGCGGATCGCCGCCTCCCGGCTGGCGACGTCCTTCTCCCGCTTCTCCAATTCAGGGTCCTCGCAGCTTCTAAAGGGCGCACAGCGCCAATGCTGCGGCTGCCGCGCGAATCGGGGCAAAATATCGTGGGGATCATAGCGGGCACTTAGCCGAATCTCGGCTGACCGCAAGCCTACAACCGCCAAGCAGCACCTGTCCGCGCCGCCGGTCGCGCAATTGGACTACCGTGCGCGATCGGAGCGAAGTCGCGGCGCGTGCCGGCAACGGGCACAGCGATCCGGCAGGAGAGCCACCTGATCAAGGCGGTCGTCCCATTCATCGAAAAGTCCTATCCGGCAAAGGCGGAACCGTCCGGCCGCCGGCTGCTCGGCTTTTCCAAATCCGGCTGGGGCGCCTACAGCCTGCTCCTGCGGCACCTCGATTTCTTCGGCGGCGCGGCGGCGTTTGACTCGCCTTTCCTCCTCTCGGTTCCGGACAAATACGGGAGCGGCGAGATCTTCGGCACGCTGGCGAATTTCGACACCTACCGGCCGGACGAATTGCTCCGCAAAAACGTCGGCGGCATCAAGCGCAACAAAGACGCCCCCCGCTTCGTCTTGCTCGGCAAGGCGAACTTCCTCATCGACGGGCGATTCATCCACGAGACGATGAAGGCGATGAGCATCGAACACTTCTACAGCGAGGAGAGCGAATACCCGCACCGCTGGGGCGGCGGCTGGCTGGAGCTGGCGGCGACCGAACTCCTCAGGTGACCCGGACATGCGCCCGATCCCCGAGCGAGGCACCTTCACCGGCGAGCCGCTGGCCTACGGCACCTCGGTGCTCGGCCACCGCCTCGAATTCTGGCCCGCCGCCGAACAGCCCGACATCCTGATCGTCGGCGGCGTCCACGGCGAGGAACCCGATACCTCGGTGCTGCTCTCCCGCGCCCTGCGCTCGCTCCCCGGCCAAGCCCGGCGCGCGGCGGTCGTCGTCGCCGCCAATCCAGACGGCGTGGCGCGCGGCACGCGGGGCAATGCCCGCGGCGTGGACCTGAACCGAAATTTCCCGGCGGCGGATTGGCAGCCGCACCCGGTCACCCATTGCTGGTCGCTCGAGCATCCGAGCGAGGTCCGGCTCGGCACCGGCAGCGGTCCCGCCTCCGAACCCGAGATCGCCGCGCTCGTCGCGCTCATCGGATCGCTGCGCCCAAGGCAGATCGTCTCGCTGCACGGGCACCTCACCTGCGTCGAGGACCCGCTCGCCACCGCCTTCGGCAGATGGGTCGCCGCCCGCGCACGACTCCCGCTCGTCCCGACCGTCGGCTACGCCACCCCCGGCTCGATGGGCACCTGGGCGGCAGAGGCGCGCATCCCGATCATCACCTGGGAGCTGCCGCCCGAATCGATCGAGCGCCTCTTCGCCACCCAACTCCCGGTGCTCACCGACATCCTGCGCGGCGAGATGCCCGCCGATCTCCTGCCCTAGCCGGTCTAGCGGAAACGTCCGCGCAGACCCTGGCGCCGCCGGCGGCGGCGGATGTCGATACCCGCCCCATCCCGGAGGGATGCCGGAACGTAGCCGGTGGCCAGGAACTCCAGCGACGCAGCCACCGGCTTCCCGGCGGAGCGCAGATCCGCCCCGGCAGGGGCGGCGGAGCCGGCGTTGCGCCAACCCTCCGGGTTGGACTGAACTTGTCGGCGAGACCGGTGGCTGCGATCCACCGATCCGCCGCCCCTCCGGGGCGAATTACGCCGCACCGCCGGGGCGCGCATTCGATTTTGGAGAGTGCGCCGCCTCGATCGCTTTGTATGATCGGGCGATGATCGCCATCCTCCGCCCGCTCGTTTTTGCCCTCGCCGCGCTTGCGCTTGCGTTTGTCCGATCCGCTTCGGCTGAATCGCCGCCGCCGAATTTCATCCTGATTATGGCGGACGATCTTGGCTACGGCGACATCGGCTGTTTTG
>JAWLBD010000093.1:0-12213 GCA_041395145.1 Verrucomicrobiales bacterium
CCCGCTAACCTGAAGACCTTTAGGTGCATCCGCTACTTTTACCGTGAATTCCGTCTCCTCGTTAAGCTTGGTTTCGAGGAAAAGATTGTATTGGTTGCGCACGCCTTCCGCCGTCACGTAGTGCGGCTGACCGCGCATCCGGGTCAGCGTCGCCTGGGTCGAGTGGATCGAGTTGACCGCGAACATCATGGCGACCGCCCCGGCGGCGAGGAAGAAGGTGTAGAGGAAGACGCGGGGGCGCAGCCAGCGGGTTTTGCCGCCCTCCAGCGCGGTCTCCGAGTCGTAGCGGATCAGCCCTTTCGGGCGCTTGAGCTTCGCCATCACATCGTCGCAGGCGTCGATGCAGGCGGCGCAGCCGATGCATTCGAGCTGGAGCCCGTTGCGGATGTCGATGCCGGTCGGGCAGACGTTGACGCAGCGGTGGCAGTCGATGCAGTCGCCGGCGTCCGGGTTGCTCGCCTTGCCCCGCGGTTCGCCCCGCTTTCCGTCATAGCCGATGACCACGGTATGTTCGTCGGTCAAAGCGGACTGGATGCGGCCATACGGGCACAGGATGATGCAGAATTGCTCGCGGAACCAACTGAAGCAAAAATAGAGGACGATGCTGAGAAACGCGACCACGCCGAAGGCGCCGAGGTGGTTGAACGGCGATTCGTGCATGAAGCCGTAGAGCGCCTTGAGCGAGACGAAATACGAGAGGAAAATGTGGGCGATCAGGGTGGCGCAGAGGAAGAACGCGGCGTGCTTCGCGACCCGCTTGGCGATCTTCTGCGGCGTCCACGGCGCGGCGTCGAGCTTCCGCCGAGCCGGCGCATCGCCTTCGATCCAGCGCTCGATCCGCCGAAAGACATGCTCCAAAAACACGGTGTAGGGGCACGCCCAGCCGCACCACAGCCGCCCGAACAGCGCGGTGACATAGAAAAGGGTGAAGCCCAAGCCGCTGATGACGAAGAACGAGAGGTAGAGGTCTTTGGCGAGAAAGGTCAGCCCGAAGAGGTGGAACCGGCGCTCGGCGACATCGAGGAAGACCGCCGGATTTCCGTTGATGTAGATCCACGGCAGCGAGACGTAGATGAGGAGGAGCAACGCGCCGAACACTCGCCGGAAGAACGTGAACCGCCCGCTCACGTCGGCGGGATGCAGGAAAAGCCGCGAACCATCGTCGTTGATGGTCGTGACGGAATCGAGGTTGGGCTTGCGCTTTTGGGGGGATGACGATGGGGCTGTCATGCTGTGCTATTAGAAACGCTTAAATATCGCAGCGCGCCTTGCGCCTCTTGTCCATCTCTGCGCAACGTTTGCGTTTCGGGGCAAAATCGCCCCAGCATTCGCGCTCTTAGCGAACCAGCAAGCCGCCGCCAAAGCCGGGATCGCCTTGGTTCGGCTACGGGTAAGGCATCGGGAGCGCTCCTGTGCGGCGGCACCTACATCGAAATCCGACCGCCTCGCAGATGAACCGACTCGCGGAGATCGAGGATGCGGACCTTTCTCTCGCCCGCCTTTGCCTTTACCAGAGCCATGGCGCTTTCCACGTCGTCGAGGGCGGATGGCTTCAGCCCTCTGGTGAGCTTTCGCGAAAAATTATCCCAGTGGACGGGGACGATGAGATCGGGGCGGGTCGCCTCGACCGTTTCCCGAAAGTATTGGTCCTGCTTGTCGGCTGGCTCTTTGGCGAGCAATCCGACGCCGAGAAATAGGACGTTCGCGCGCAATCCAGATAGCTGGTTGGCCTTCGCGCCCGCCGTCGTCGTCACGGCGATCGCCCCATCGGGGTGGGCGATGTGGAGCGCAAAGACGTCGCCGCATTTGAATCGGGAATAATGCGCGGGCAGCGAGAGCGGCTGGTCGATGCTCCCCTCGACAACCCGCTGGAGCAGCGAGTGCGACCCGACGTGGTCGGAGGGCGCAAACGTCACCTCAAACCTGCCGACCGAAAATTTCCCGCCGTTCGCCGGGACGGGGACGAAGCGCCCCCGCGCGGACGGGTCGTGCGATCCGCGGTAGATGTTGCCGAACGATTCGGACCCATAGACCGCCGCCCCGAAATGGTCGGCGATGGCGGTCGCATCAAGCGCGTGATCGTGGTGGGCATGACCGACGAGGACGGCATCGACCTTCGAGACGCCCGCTTTGCCAAGTTCGCTCGAAATCGTCGCCCAATCCGGTCCGATCTTCCCGGCCAACGTTTTGAGCGCGCCGGGCCGGGAGAGGAAGCCGTCGACGAGAAGGGTGGTCTCCCGGTCCTTGATCAGGAGGGTGGTGTTCCCGAGAAAGGTCACTTCGACACCCTCTGCCGATGCAGCCGAATCCGGCTCACTCAGCGGCAGCCGAAGGCCTGGGTCTTGGAGCGGATGGTAGGAGCGGCATCCGCAGAGCAATGCGGCGAGGAGGGCAGGGGCAATCACCTTCATTTTAAAAATAGCTTAGCGAATCGTCACGCCGCTTGTCGGCAAAATAATTCTGCGCGCCGGAGCGCATTTTCAGAATTTCGTGCTATCCAGTTTTCAGCAAGAAACTTAGGAGCCGGCATCCCTAAGGATTTAGGCTTGCTCGTGATGGCAGTCGCGGGCTACCAGAACGCATTATGCCAAGGCACCCTACTCGTATGATTTCGAGTATGGAGAATCGACGATGCTGCGCGGGAGCCGGGCGGTCGCGCCGAAAAAGGCACCGCAAGCGGTCCACCGGGCAGTGGCGGCGGGCAGCCGGATCCGGGGCAAGCCGTATCACTTGGCGGCAGTGCACCGGCAGGTCGAGGATTCCTGCCGACTGCTCCAGCACCCGTTTCCTATGCGCTGATCCACGCCGGGATGTCCGCTGCCATGACCTCGGATGGATTCAAGAACCTGCGGCGAGCCGGAAACGGGCAGAGCGGATCACGATCTATGCGAAAAGCGAGCACCGTTCGTCTCCATCGGCGGGCTGCGGCTCGATACCAGTTTCGGCGCGACGGCGGAAAGGGACCGAAATGGCTGATGGGATCGCGCCAGCGAGGAAGCCCGTCTTGCGCCACCCGCCTGGGCTTTGAGAATCGAAGGGGCACCTGCGGCGGCGGCTACGCCGGTCAGCCAAGCTGGAGCGAGCCTAGCGGATCCGGTTTTTGGCGAGCCACCGGAAAGCTCCGCCCCATTTTTGGGACTTTGCTCACTTCGCGACGCCGAACTTGTAGATGGTCGTCGACTTGTAGGTCTCGCCCGGCTTCAGTTCGGTGCTGGGGAAAGCCGCGCTGGGATTCCCGCGGGCTGTCGGGTAGTGCTGGGGTTCGAGGCAGACAGCGTCGCGTGGTTATGAACCTTGCCTCCCTTTCCGGTCAGGGGAGCCGTCCAGATAGTTGCCGGTGTAAAATTGGATGCCAGGTTCGGTAGTCAACACTTCCATAGTGCGGCTACTTTGCGGATCGATCAGCGTGGCGGCGAGAACAAGGTCGCCGCTCTGGTTCTGGAGCACCCAGTTGTGGTCGTAGCCGAGACCGAATTTGATCTGCTCGTGGTCCGATTCGATCACGCTCGCCGATGCGGGTGGATTGTTGAAGTCG
Source organism: Verrucomicrobiales bacterium (assembly GCA_041395145.1). Taxonomy (GTDB): domain Bacteria; phylum Verrucomicrobiota; class Verrucomicrobiia; order Verrucomicrobiales; family DEV007; genus JAWLBD01. Next base: position 3,536 of record JAWLBD010000093.1, read on the forward strand.
AAGGGCGTGCCTTTGACCGGCAGGAAGCCGCCGGTCGGGATCCCAGCCGGCATCGGTCGGCGCGTGATGCTGTCGAGATGAACGATCTGCAGTTCGTGATCGAGCGCCGTGCCGCTGCCCGCGCCCGCCAGGTTGAAATACGAATGGTGGGTCAGGTTCACGACGGTCGGCTTGTCGGGGTGGTCGCGCATAGCGTCAGTCCGCAGCGCGTTGTCGTTGAGCAGGTGGCGGTGACCTCGGTTCAGCTCGCCGGGATAGCCTTCCTCGCCGTCCGGGCTGGTGTAGTGAACTGACGCCAACGGCATCTTCCTTCTCGAACGTCTCCGCCGCCCAGACTTTCTTGTTGAAGCCGACCTCGCCGCCGTGCGGTGGTTCTCGTTGTTGTTGGTCGCCAAGCGTGTATTCATACCATCGAGCGTGAACTTTGCCCTTGGCGATCCGGTTGCAGTAGCGGTAGGTGATGCAGCCGAAATACGGTCTTCTCCTCGTAGTCCGCCAGCTTTCAAAGCCGAGCACCACATCGGCATTCGCGCCACCCTTGTCCGGCACATACGGTCGGTGGTGATGCCGCCGTAGTTCGTAATCTTGCAGACGCCGCCGCTGGCGTTGGTCAGCGTGTAGAGATCGGCGGCGGTGCCGTCTGCGGTCGTGCCGAAGGGGGATTTTTCGATGCTCATCTTGGTTGAATTCCAGTTTGGGCACCGGCGCTTCCCAGGGAGAGAGCCAGCGCGAGGGTAGAAACAGCGAGGGATTTGGTCTTCATTCCGGGACGATGGTCGGGACCGCGCGCCGCTCAACCGACATTTCCGCAAGGCGCAAAATCGGCACCCCCCCGTGCCAGCCGCCCCGCCTGCGGAAAGCGCTTGCGGAGCGCGCGCCGCGCCGCGTATTTCACGCGCCTACGCCGGACCCGAGCGCACAAACAAAAACCCTTCTTTGCCCATATGAATTTCCTCGATGATTTGATGAAGAATCTCGGTCCGCAGGCATCCAACGCCGTCGCGTCGCGCCTCGGCATCCCCGAAGACAAGGTGCAGGGTGCCATGGCGCAGGTAGCCCCGATGGTTCTCGGCGGCTTGAAGCGGCAGATGGAGAGCGGCGGTCCGGAGCGGGTCGATCACATCCTAAACAAATACGGCGATCCCGGCGCGGTCGAGGATGTTGACGCGGCGGTCGCGCGCGTCGATGCGGCGGGCGATCACGATCCGGACCTCGGCGGGTTGCTCGGCGGCAACGGCGAGGTCGCCACCCAGCAGTTCGCCGACAAGCTCGGGCTGGACGGCGGAATGGCGAAAAAGCTCATCCCCATGCTCGCGCCCATCATCCTCGGTGCGATCACCAAAAAGCGAGACCAAGGGTTCGGTGACGCCTCCGGTGCGCCCGAGGCACCCGGCGAAGGGATCGGCGGCATCGTTTCCATGCTCGACCGCGATGGCGACGGCAGCGTCTTGGACGACGTGGCCGGGATGATCTTCGGCGGCAGCCAAGGCGGCTCGGGCGGCGGGATCGGGGATATCCTTGGCGGATTCTTAGGCGGGCGGCGTTGAGTCGATTTCTCTACGAGGAGAAGTAGCCGATGACGACGACGGCGACCCCGAGCAGTATCCCGAGTAAGACGACCTCCCAAGCGACGGCGATCACCCCGAGGGCGATTGCACCGCTAGAAAGGCGGATGTGCTCCTTTCGCACCCAAGAGATGGTGCCCAGGATGATGGCAACCAGCCCGAGACCCATAAAGGTGATCTCGATGGCATCGTGTCGCCGTTCGCCGAGCCGGGCAGATTCGCCGCTCTTTTCTTTTAGGATTTTTTCTTGGATCAGATGCTTGGTCGCCTCGGCGGCGACCTCTTTTAGAGTAGGCTTGGGGCGCGGCTCTGGCGGCGGGCGCAGGTCGTGTTGAAACACGGCAATCGCCAGCGCGGCGAAACCGAAAACCAAGCCGATGATCCCAAGCAGGTGTTTCATCGAATTCGCTACCGCTACCGTCGCCGACCGCCTAGTGGTTGAACATAAATTCCTTCGAGTTGAGCAGCGCCCAGAAGACATCCTCGAGGACCTCCCGGTGTTTTTCCGCGCCAGCTTCGTCGAGCGCCTTTTGGATGCTCTGTCGCTCGGTGTCGGTCGGCTTGCGGGCGAAGCAGCGGATGTAGAGGTTGTCGAGGATTTCGGCGGGCGGCTTGCCTTCGGCGAGCAGGGATTCGACGACCTTGCCGTTGCGGATGCGGTCGCCGGTGGTGTCGCCGTTGATGAGGTGGAGCGCCTGACCGAGGTTCGGCTCCATCTTGACCTCGCACGAGCAAACCGTGGCGCGCTCGGCGCGCCCGAAGGTCTGCAGGAAGTAGTTGCTCACGTTGCCGTCGGCGATCTGGACCGCGCGGGCACCGAGCGGCAAGCCCTGGAATTTGTTCCGCGTATCGGTGACCTGGCTGATGGTGTCGAGCAGGACCTCCGCGCGCTGGCGCCGGATGAGCGCCTTGGAGAAATTCCGCTCGTCGCTGGCGTTGGTTTCGTTGGCCTGCGAGGCGCGCTGGTAGGTCTGGCTGTTGCAGATGTCGCTGACCAGCCGCTTGAAATCGTAGTTGTATTCGGTGAACCGCTTGCCGAGCGCTTCGAGCAGCTCGGGGTTCGACGGCGGGTTGGAAAGGCGGACGTCGTCCACCGGATCGATGATGCCGACGCCGAAGAAGTGCTGCCAGACGAGGTTGCCCAGGTTCTTGGCGAAAAACGGATTTTCGGGGGAGGCGAGCCATTTGGCGAGCGCCTCGCGCCGGTCGGTTCCCTTCAGGTCAGGCGAGTCGCCGCCGAGGAATTTGGGAGGCACCGGCTGCTTGGTGACCGGGTTGTTCACCTCGCCGCCGCCGCTGTTGAAGACGATCGTCTCCCGCGGATCCTCGCCGCGCTTGCGCCCGACCTGGGTGAAGAACGAGGCAAACCCATAGTAGTCGGTCATCGTCCACTGGTCGAATGGGTGATTGTGGCACTGGGCGCATTGGAGCCTCATGCCCATGAAGACCTGCGCGCAGTTTTCGGCGAGGCGCAGCGTGTCGCGCTCGACCTGGTAGTAGTTCGTCGCCGGATTGGTGAAGGTGCCGCCCTTGGAGGAAAGCAGGTCTTGCACGATTTCGTTGAACGGCACGTTGTTGGCGATCTTGTCCTGCAGCCAGTTAAAATAGAGCAGCGTCGCCTTGTAGCTCATCCCTGGTTGTTGTCGGTCGAGATCTGGAGCAGCTCCGCAAACTTCATCACCCAGAGTTCGGTGAATTCTTTGCGGTCGAGCAGCTCGGCGATCAATTTCGCGCGCTTGTCGCCGCGCCGTCCGCCATGAACTTTTCATAGTCCATGTCCGGCGGCACCCCGATGATGTCGAGGAACGCGCGGCGCAAGAAGACACTTCGTCGGAGCAGGTGCCGGAGGGCACGATGCGCAACAGTACAGTTTATCATGGACTAGCGAGTCGATGCCAGTTGGTATCGGCAATCTGCGGGCGCTCGTATTGCAGGTTCTTGGGGATGACGATGACTTGGGCGACCTCTGTGAAGAGGTGTCGAAGCGCGCGCCATGATGAAGGCTTCGCCGCGCACGCCGGCTGGCGGTGACCAGCCCGTTTTCGTCCACGCTCGCCGCCGGGTCCGTTGTTGCTCATAAAGACGGCGAGCTTGGTCACGTCGCGGTCGGTGCCATCGGAATACTTGGCGCGCACCGTCATCTGCTGCTTGGCGCCTTCTCCTCCAAGACGATCTGCTTGAGAAGATCTCCTAATTTTTCCGCTTGTGACCTCCGCCGGATCGTCCGGCACGCCCGCATTGAGCCAGCGCATCACGGTATGATAAGAGTCAGATCCTTTTCGAAAAGCTTGCCGCCGGGTAAGGGACCGCCTCGATCGACTTCTCGATCAGCATGCTCTGCTCGGGCCAGGTTGATCCGGCGCCCGGAAAGCTCGCGGGTCAGCCGGTAATAGTCGCCCGCCGGATCATAGCCGAAGAGCGACAGCATGAATCCATCTTGCCCGCGGGCCGACCCGTGGCACGACCCAGTATTGCAGCTCTCCCGCATAAAGACCGGCATGACGTCGAGCCGGAAGCTGATCGGCCGGTCGTTGGCGGCAGACTTCACAACCAGCGGGAACTCCGCCGTCTTCTCCCGGTAGCTGACCGCCACCTTCGTCTCGCCATCCTGCTGCGGCGTAAACGTGAGCTTCTCGAATTTCGCCAGCTCCGGATTCTGGATCGCGAACGCCGCCTTCTCGGTCACGTCCTTCGTCGTGTCGTCGGCGTATTTCGCCACCACGACGACCCGGTGGTGATCGCGGGAGGTCTCCAGCGTCACATCGGGCGGATAGACGCTGATCGAAACGATCTCCTTGGTGTCCGGCTCATAGAACGAGGCGTCGCGCTCCACCAGGGCAACGCCGTCCGGCCAGGCGGCTCCCTCGGCGATCCACGCCCGGAGCGCCTCCTGCTGCGGCTTGGTCAAAGGATCGCCCTTCGGCGGCATGATGTCATCGTGGTCAGCGGGTAGGATCACCCGTTCCCAAAGCGGGCTTTCGTCCGGCTTCCCCGCCACGACCGACGGTCCGGCATCGCCCCCCTGCAGGGTCAATTCTTTCGTGTCGAGCCTCAATTCCCCCTTCGCTTTGTCCGGTCCGTGGCATTTCACGCAGTTGACCTCAAGAATCGGCTGGATGTCCTTGGCAAAGTCGACCGCTCCCGCCGTGGTAGCGGCGGTCAACAGAAGGAGGGGAAGGGCGAATGATCTCATGGGGAAGTCGATGATTATCAAATATCTAGGGTCCGCCCCGGCGATTGCAAGGGCGGTGGCGAAAATGGTTCGCGCCACTTAATTGTCCGAGGGCTACGCGTTCGTTGTCCTAGGTGTTTCGACCGAACTAAAATTCGGCTCTCCGTGCGGCGCAACCTAACCGCAAAAAATGTGCCCATCCGCCACTTTTTTGCATTGACGGTGAACTCGCAAATCGCTTAATTTCACGAAATAACCGATGAAAACTCTCTCCGCTCTCTCCACCCTCACGCTTTTCGCCGCCGCCTCCGCCGGTGCCGCGATCATCACTGGTCCCTCGGTGGTTACCATTCCGACCAATCACGGTCCTTCCGGGACGGCCTCCTCAGTCGTCCACCGGATTTGGCGGTGTGCCGAAGCGGGCGATCGACACTGACGGGAGTCTTCGGAAACGGTCAGTTTCCCACACCAATGACATCAACAACCCCAACTGGTGGATGGTGGACCTCGGCGGCACGCCGGAACATCGATAACATTGCGATCTACAACCGGTCGGATTGCTGCGCGACGCGCCTCAGCAACTACCAGGTCTCGGTGCTCGACGCTGGGATGAACACCGTCTGGTCCGCCCAGGATACGTTGGGTCAGGCAATGCCGGACGATCAGTCTTACAACACGAATCGGGGGACGATCCGGGAACTTCGTCGGGTCGAATTCATCGGCGGTGCCAACAATTCCGGATTCGGCAATGGCGAGAACTTCCTTTCCTTGGCAGAAGTCCAAGTCAACGACTTCGGCGGTCTGCGCAACCTTGCCTTGGACGGCACCGCCGCCCAAAGCACGACCGGCTTCGGTGGCGTTCCAGAGCGCGCCAACGACGGCAATACGAACGGCGTTTACGGCGCGGGTTCAGCCTCCCACACCAATGGAGCCGCCAACGACTTCTGGGAAGTGCAGCTCGAGCGCGGCGCGAACATCAGCGAGATCGCCCTGTTCAACCGCGCCGATTGCTGCGGCGAGCGTCTCGCCGACTTCCACGTTTCGATCTGGGACAGCGGGACCGAAGTCTGGGGCGGCGATTTCGTCCAGAGCGGTGCCACCATCCCGAATGGCGGGATTTTCAGCACATCTCGAACGACTCGGGTTCCGCCTTTGCCTTCTTGCGGCGACCGCGTCCGCGTTCAGCTCAACGGCACCAACTTCCTCAGTCTCGCCGAGGTCAAGTTTTCGGAACCGTCCCCGAACCCTCCCGCGCCGCACTGCTCGCCCTCGGGTCGGTGCCTTGGGCATCCGCCGCCGCCGCTAAGGTGGGGGGAATGGCAGGGAGAAGGGGGTAAACGAATACCTAGAATTTCCTCCTCGTGGGCGCCCCGTTGCTACACCACGCTTGATCTACGCCACCTCGGCAGAATACGCGCCGGAATCACGCTGCGGGTATTTTTCGAGCATGTGCTGGTAGAGCGCGCCGCACTTCTGGGCGAAGAGATCAACCGTGTATTTTTTGGGAAGCCCGGCGTCGAGCATTTCTTCGATCGCCACCCGGACGCCCGCACAGGTCTCCCGCCGCTGGCGCCAGTCGAGCACCAATTTTTCGGTCTTTAGCTTGGCGAGCATGTCCCGGCACACCTTCTTGATCTGCTCGGTCTCCCCGGGCGTCAGGTCGGGACCGGGGCGGGTCAGGATGTCGAAGACCGCGAGTTCTTCCTCCGTGATGTTCTCCCGGATATGGCGCTGCTCCTCCTCGTTGAGATCCTGGGAGAACCGAACGAGTTCGGTGAAGAGCCGCTCGATGCCCAGCGCCCCGCTGTTGTATTCTTCGATCATCCGCTGGAAGCGGTCGAGGAAGTCGTAGCGGCTTGCATTGAGCCGGATCAGGTTGTCCAGCTTCCGTTCGATCAGGGCGCGCAGCCGCTGCACCTCGATGTTCCGCGTCTTGGACTTCGCGAATTTCGCCTCCAGCGCCTTGAAATCAATCTGGCTGAGATCCACCACCCGGGATGCGGCGCCGGGATCGATGTGCGGCTCGGCCACGATCGATTCGTCGAGCGCCAGATTGATCTGACCGAGAACCGCCGAGATATCGGCAGGCGAGCGCTGGGCCCGGATCGCGGCGGCAAGTTCGGCGACCACCTGGCAGCGCGGAGCCAGGTCGGGGATGACCGGGTCGGGCATGACCGCCTTGTAGAGCCGGGCAACATCGTTCGCCTCGGCGAGAAGTTGGTCGCGCGCCCGGTCGTTGCGCATCAGCCGGTCGACCGCCGCCAGAAAGTGGGTGCGGGGCGAGGCTTGGACTGCGGCGAGGTCCACGCCCTCGCGGCGGGAAAACTCGGTGATCTGGTCGAGCGCGATGCGCAGCGCGCCGATCAACTCGGACTTATCCTTGACCGGCATCTCGCCTCCCTTGCCCCGCCCGGTCCCGTAGATGGCGAGCGCCTCCTCCAGCTCCCCGAACACATTGGCATAGTCCACGATCAAGCCGTTGACCTTTTCGCCATACACCCGGTTGGCCCGCGCGATCGTCTGCATCAGCGTGTGCCCCCGCATCGGCTTGTCGAGGTAGAGCGTCGAACAATTCGGCGCGTCAAAGCCCGTCAGCCACATGGCGCACACGAAGACGATCCCCAGCGGGTCGTCCGGGTTTTTGAATTTGGATTCGAGGTCTTCCGCCACCATGCGGCGGCGGTGGGGGACGATGTCGAACCCCTGCGCGCGAAAATCCCCGATCTCGTTCTGCCCCGGCGAGACGACCACCGCCATGTCGGTTTCGGCGAGAAGCCGGAACCGCTCGTCAACCACTGCCGCTCCAGGCGTCCGGCGCATATCGATCCATTCCGCCTCGACCCGCTCGCGCTCCGCCTCCCATTCCGCGCGGACCTTGTGAAACATCTTTACCGCCGTCAGCTTGTCGATCGACACGACCATCGCCTTGCCCTGGTAGCCTCGGTTGAGAAAATGGTGGGCGATATCCTTCGCCACGGTGTCGAGCCGGTCGTCCCGCGTGATCAGGTGGTAGCGCTGCCCCAGCACCCGCTTGAGACGGTCCTCGCCGGCGTCGTCCAGCCCCGCGTCATCGATGATCGCGTAGATTTCTTCGTTTAGGTCCGGATTCGCGATCCCTAGCTCCGGCGTCCGGTTCTCGTAGAAAAGCGGCACCGTCGCGCCGTCTTCGACCGACTGCTGAAAGTCGTAGATGCTCACATAGTCGCCGAAGACCTCCCGCGTCCGCTCCTCGCCGGCTATAAGAGGCGTCCCGGTGAAGGCCACGAACTTCGCGTTCGGCAGCGCCGTGCGCATGTTCATCGCCAACGTGTCGTATTGACTGTGGTGCGCCTCGTCGGTCAGCACGATGATATCGTCCCGCTCGCTCAGCACCGGATGCAGCGTCCCCGGATCGGTGCGGAACTTGTGGATCAGGGTGAAAACGTAGCGGTGGTCCTCGCCCAGCAGCTTGCGCAGGTGGCTCGTGCTCGTCGCCTGGCAATGACCCTCCGTCGCCGCCCCGCAGGTGGCGAAGGTCCGGTAGATCTGCGTGTCCAGCTCCTGCCGGTCGGTGATCACCACAAACGTCCAGTTTCCCGCCAGCTTGCGGAATACCTTCTCGGCGAAGAACACCATCGAGTAGCTCTTCCCGCTCCCCTGCGTGTGCCAGAATACGCCGATGCGATTGTCCTCCGCCGTCCTCAGCGCCTCGACCGCGCGATTCACGCCGAGGAATTGGTGGTTGCGCGCCACCAGCTTGCCCACCGCTCCCTTGCTCTCCGAGAATCGGCAAAAGTTTTCCAACAGGTCGAGCAGCCGCCCCTTCTCGCAGGTTCCGCGCAGCAGCGTGTGCAGCGAGATGTCCGGCGTCTCGTCCTCCGCCGCCACCTTCTTCCAATCGGCGAAATGCTCCCACGCCGCCGTCAGGCTGCCGATCTTGCTCTGCACCCCGTTCGAGACGA
>JAWLBD010000094.1:0-12133 GCA_041395145.1 Verrucomicrobiales bacterium
ACGCTTTACCCGGACATGGAGCTGTCGTCGCTGGAAGGCGTGGAGACCAGCCACGGCCAGGGGACGCTCTACATCATGACGGGGAAGTATGATAAGTTTAAGGATGTGGGCGGCAAGTTCCTCGGGCAGCGCTTTGAATCGAAGGTGCCGACGATCTTCGAATACCTGCGCAAAGAATTCGCGGTGCCCGAGCACCAGACGCTGATCGTCAATGGCGAGGACCGGACCGACGAGGAGTTCTACAGCTTCTCCAACCACCATCTGTTCGGCGCGTCGTATCGGTCGGAGACGCTCAGCCTCTTCCGCTTTAAGACCTACCTGCTGCGCCAGCAGATCGCGAGCGGCCGGTTCGCCGGCAAGGAGCTGGAGGAAAAGCGAGCGCAGCTCAAGAAGATGGAGGCGGTGGACTATCGGACCGGGGGCGAGGATCGGCAGAGCGCGGAGGTCGAGGCATTCTGGGAGCGCTGGCGGCAGCACTACGGCGAGAGCGGGTTTGTCAACGAACGCGGCGACCGGCTCCTGACCGACATCTCATTGCGGGCGATCAAGGAGCTGCGCCCGAAGCTGATGATGATCAACTACAACGACCCGGACTACGTCCACTGGGGCAATGCGGCGCACTACACGCGGGGCATCTCGATCATCGACCGCGGGCTGCGCCAGCTCGTCGCGGCGGTCGAGGCGGACGAGGAATACCGGGACAACACCGTCTTCGTCGTCGTGCCGGACTGCGGGCGGGACGCCAACCCGTTCGCGGACGTCCCGTTCCAGCACCACTTCAACAGCCGCTCGTCGCACGAGATCTGGGCGTTCCTGATGGGTCCGGGCATCGCCAAAGGCGTCACCGTGGACAAGACCGTCGATCAGATCAGCATCGCCCGCACCATCGGCCACGCGATGGGCTTCCATGCGGAGCACACCGAAGGCCCGGTCCTCGAAGAAGCGATCGCCTAAGCTCGCCCAAACACCCAAGAACACCTTCCCGACCATGAATAGCCATACAGCCGAAGGATCGGAGTCATTCGCCAAGGGCGGCGCGCTGGAGGCGGTCTTCGCCGGCTCCGGGCGCGCCCTGTGCGCCGCGTGGAAACTCGCCGCCGGAGCCGCCCTCAGCGTCGGGGCCATCGCCGCCGGAGCCGGCGGCGCGCTCCTCAGCATCGCGATGAATTTCGCCGTCGTCGGCTGGACGTATCGGCTCGCCCAGCGCGCCGCGTTCAAATCGTGGTGGCGGAGCAGCGGCGTGTTTCAAGCGCCGCATCACGTTCCGGGCGTTTGCCGCCGGGCAGGCGGACGCTGCGCTGCGCGACCACCGCAAGTACTCGAACTGGATCGTCGGCGAGAACACGCTGCGCGACTTGCGCGAGCGGCGGGTGACCGGCTCTCGGTTTTGATCTGCGGCATCCTCGGCGCGCTGGGGCGGAATATCCGCCTCGGGTTCCTCGGCTATGCGAATACCACCGTCGTCCTGCTGCCCGCGCTGCTCGTCTGGCTGCTCGGCTGGCACCTCGGGTGGAATACGTCGTTCAACAAGCAATACGAAGACTTCTGGGTCGGCGTGACCGTGGTGTGGGCGGCGAACCTCTATTTCCTCGCCGCCATGTTCTACCCGCCGATGGCGCAGGCGCGGCAAGCCGTCACCGGACAGCCTGGCGCTTCTGGGACTTCCGCCTCATCCGCCGCCTGATCCGCCGCCGCTGGTATTCGGCGCCTGCCCTCGCCGCCTCGCCGCCGCCGGAGCCGCCGCCATGGTCCTGACCATCGCCCCGTTTTGGCTGGGGCAATCCGAGCAAGTCCAGGCGATGGATGCCGGGCAGCAGCTCGGCGCGATCAGCCTCTACTTTCTCGGTGCCGCCCTGATCATCTTCCCCATGTTCGCCCTGCTCCGCGTCGCCGCCGCCAAGGTCTACGCCTCCGCCATGCGCCGCTCGGTCGAACTCGGCGAGACCGCGCCCGAAGCGCTCTCGCCCCAAGAACACAGCGCCATGACCGCCCTCGGTTTGCTAGAACCCGGTGCCCCGCCCGCCCCGCGCTGGCAGACCTCGCGCCGCTTCGGCAGTTGGGTCAAGACGATGCCGTTCCGCTTCGCTTACGGCTTCATCGCCGTGCTCTTCTATTTCGCCGGTCTCATCGCCCCGCTTCATCGCCCAATTCAACGTCCACCGCGCGAAGCTCTGGGTGAACCAACCGCTCGTCCAGATGCCCCTGGTTCCACCATCCTACCACCTTCACGCGCGCCGCTTACGAGATCGGGGACGATGAGGCGCGCTTTAGTGATCCTCAGGGAGAATTCGGGAGGCGGACCGCCGAAGCAGGTTCATGGGAGCCGGACTCATATTTGTTCGGGCAATCGCCGCCGCCTAGGTCTTGCAATTCGGTATAGAATCCAGCCGATCAAAGCACAGCCGAGAAGAAACATCGCCCACAGCTTCAAATCGAAAAATGGATCGCGCTCTGCGACGGGGGTATGAGGACTTCCCCCTTCAACTCTAGGCTCAGCCAGGGTGGAAATGCGACTACCGCCATCCAGAAGAGCATCAGTGGGATCGCGAGGATTACCGCTAGCATCATCCGGCAACCTTCCCAAGAAAAGCGATCTCTTCGCCTCGCCTCGATCAGGCTCCCGCGAATCCCAACCTCTGCGCACTAACTCACCGCAAGAGCCCTGTAAAAAAGAACGCCCGGGAAGACCGAAGTCTAACCGGGCGCCTTGCTGCAAAACTGTGGTTTTGGTGTGGGTTGGTTCCGTTTAATACGGATCGGTCTGACTGGTTAGGTTGTTGGTCTGCGGGAGCGCCAGCGGTCACCCCGCCCCTGAAGCGGGGCGGGGCAACGCCGAGGCTACTTCTTCTTAGCTGCCTTTTTGGCTGCCTTCTTTGCAGCTTTCTTGGCGGGTGCCTTTTTGGCGGGTGCCTTCGTAGCTGCTTTTTTTGCCGCCTTCTTGGCGGGTGCCGCAGCCTTTTTGGCGGGTGCCTTGGCTGCTTTCTTGGCCGCTTTTTTGGCGGGTGCCTTCTTAGCGGGTGCTTTTTTTGCCGCCTTCTTGACGGCTACTTTTTTGCGCGGGGCGCTTTTCTTTTTGGCTGCTTTGCTGTTTTTCACGGCTCGTTGTTGGGTTACCAGTTTTGCAACAGAGGTCTTTTCATCCTGGGTTAGGGTGATTCGTTCTAGCACCTGTCCGATCATTGCCGGGGCGTCCCCCGAATAAGCGTGGTGCAAGAGGTCCCCGATGATGGGTCCCAAAATTTGTTCGCGCCGCTGCGCCGGGCGGTAGAGATGGGCTTTGCCGATGGCGTCCCGCTCCACCAATCCCTTGCGCTCCATGTTTTGAAGAACCGTGAGGATCGTCGTGTAAGCGCGCTCCCGCTCGTCGGGCATGGCTCCCAACACATCGCGCACCGTCCCTTTGCCTTCTCGCCATAATACGGCGAGGACTTGGAGTTCGAGTGCTGATGGCTGTGCGGTCGGCGTGTTCACAACTGTTCCACAACGCTTTTTAAGTTTGAAGCGTGCGAAAGTCGTATTACTAGCGCGATAGTACGTCAAACATAAAATTTCGTATCCGCGAATTTTTTTGCATAGCCGACCATCAAGAACGCCGCGCATGACGGGGCATTTAACATCGCTGCGGATGCCGCGTTCCGCGCCTGGCGAGCGAGCGGTATCGAAACGAAGCAAGGCGCGCCGGGGGATGGCGGCGCGCCTTGGTTGTTTTGTTAGTGTTTTGGAAGACGGGCCGATAGACCTATCGGACGCCTCAGCCTCATCGCCCGCGCGATCCCTTGGAATTCATCGCCATGATGCTGGTGCCGTGGAAGATCGTGCCGCATCCGCCGGTGATGACGCGGCGGACGGGCGCGCCGGTCTCTGGGCAAACTTTGAGCGGCTCATCCTTCATGCTCTGCTGGACTTCGAAGCGGCGCGGTTCTTCGCCTTCCTTTTGCGGGATCGTTTCGTAGGTGTAGGTAGCCATGGGTTGCGGGTGTTGGGAATGGTAGGAACGGGGGAACATGCCCGGCGGAGGCACCATGGCAAATCGATCGCTACTCTAGATAGCGCAGGCTGCCGCGCGGCGTGATCCTGCCGATGCCTGCCTCCGGGAGCCGCGGGTCCCCGGTGCCGGGTTCGGGCTTTAGGGCGCGCACGCTCCCGTCGGCGAAGACGAAGTTCGCGGTGCCGCCGTGGCGGAAGTGGATCGAAATCTCGCGCTCGTCGATGATGTAAAACTCTTCGAGCATCGGGTTGTCCGGGGAGGCGGGCGGCTGGAACGAATTGATCTGCGCGCAGTCGCCGAACAGGATGACATCGCCGCCGGTAAGCTGGGCGACGTGGGCGAGCGGCGCGCCGCGGAATTTGCCGCCGAGCCGCCAGTTGTAGCCATAGCCCCAGCTCGCGCCATTGAACTTCGCCTTCCACTGGTCGGAGCGGTAGTCGAAGGCCGGGCAGATCTCGACCGTGCCGACCTGCTGGAGGTAGGGGTAAAGCGGTAGCTTCTTTCTCCAGCTCGCGCTCGCCTTCGCCGCGCGCCCCGCCGGACGGCTCTTTGCCAAAATACCAGATGCGCCCGTCGGCGGCGGGTTCCACATACGGGAAGTAAAAGCCGCCGTGGTCCGCGGTGTAGAGCTGCGCGGCGGCACCGAGGTTGCGCAAGCCGCCCGCGCAGCGCGCGCCCTGCGCCACCGAAATCACCTTCCGGTAGGCGGCGGCGGCGATCACGCCGAGCAGCGCCACGATGCCGAGCGTGACGAGCAGTTCGGTACCGTGAAAGCGCGGCGGCGGCGCTGGGGACCCGATGTCATCGTAGCCTCCGGCGGGCGATCCGAGCGCGAGGGCGGCGCTAGCGAATGCGAACGCGATGCCAGCGGGTTCCGGCACAGGCGCGGTCGTAACGCGGATCGACGCCGTCATTGAAAACATAGCCGTCCCAAGACCCGGGCTCCGCGAGCCGCCAAGGCGTCGAGACGCCCGCGCCGAATGCCCACGCGCCGTCCGGCAGCTCGGCGGGCGTCCCGAGCGGGAACTCGCCGATCACCCCGCCGCTCACCCATTGCGCCCAAAACGGTCGACGTCGGGAAAGGAGGTGCTGCGGATCTCCGTCGCCATCAGCGAAGACGGCATCGACAAAGTAGCTCGGAGCCGCACCGGAGCCGAAGTTGACCACCTCGATGGCGAACGACGAATCGCTTCAGGCGCGCGCGCCCGCCGCCCAAATCCTGCGGCGCGCCGAGCGCGATCACGAGAAGGTCGAACCCGTCTAGCGGGTCGCCCGCATCATAGGTGTAGCTCACGCGATAGATCTGCGGTTCGGCGAGTTCATTGGTCTCAAAGACAACGAACGACCGGTCCGGTCCGGAGCCGACATCAAGGACGGCGGCGAGCGAGGTGGATGAAGCGGCGGCAGCAGCAGGCGCGAGCAGAGTGGCACCGAGCCGCCGCAGAAGGCGAATTTCTCAAGCATTGGATTCTGGTCTAGTGGGTTGGATTTCGAGACCAGAACCGCGCGGGCGCGGAGCCTGATCCCATTCTCCCCAAAAAATTGCGGGGGAGTTTTCGCACCCGGGACGCCGGAGGGCGCCGCGGGCGAATGAGCGAACTCCGGGCAAGTATTCTGGCTCCTGGCTTCAGACCTTCCGCCCGCCTTCACCCCGCGCAGGGCGGGATTGGCAAAATGGGCGGTCGTAGCCAGTTACAGCAGCGCAACTGCCCCGGATTTTCACCGGGTTCCATGCGCCGGAACTCCGCTCCATATAACCCCAGCGCGCCGGACGCGAAATCGAAATTTCGCGCCGCCCTCCGCCGTCGCCCGCCCGTAAGCTACCGCGATGAATGTCCACACGCTCCGCCAATCCCAGCGCCTCCGCCTTTCGATGCCCGACGCGTGGGACTTCTTCTCGCGCCCGGAAAACCTAGACATCCTCACGCCGCCGGAGATGGCGTTTCAGATCCTCGGCGGCGATCTACCGCGCATGTTCAGCGTTACAGATCATCTGCTACCGCATCCGCCTCGCGCCGATGCTCTGGGTGCGCTGGGTCACCGAGATCACCCACGTCGAGGAGGGGCGCAGCTTCGTCGACGAACAGCGCCTTCAAGGCCCTACAAGTTCTGGCACCATCGCCACACCTTCCGCGATGACAGTACCACGACACATTGTGATGGACGACCTCGTCCACTACGCGCTGCCGTTCAGCGCTCGGGTCGGTCGCCCACGCCGCCTACGTCCGGGCCAGCTCGCCCGCGTCTTCGCCTATCGCCGCCAAGTCCTCGCCGACCGCTTCGGCGAACGCGAAGGCGAAGGCGAGAAAGGCTGAGCGCCTCTCGCCGCCCGGGATTACAAACACGGCGGAAATTTGGAAGCGCATTTTTCTATCACGCCGCCCGGCGTTCGCTAGGATAGCGGCGCTATGAAAATCCCCACGCTCGCGACCATCCTCCTCGCGCTCGCCCCCGCCCTTTCGGCGGTCGCCTCCGATCAGCCCAAAGCGGTCTCGCACGGCACCGACCTCGCCAGCGAGTGGCGCGCCGACCAGCATCTCTATGTGAAAGGCAACGTCGGGGCGGGATCGGCGCAGCTCGCCGACCTCGAAAAATGGCTCGACGCCGAGGCTGCGAACTGGGTCGTGCTCTTGGCGGCGAATGCGGCGGGCGAATCATTCACCGATGCCGACGGGCGGCGCTACAGCGGCATGGATGCGGTCGAGCAAGCCGCCGGCGTGCTGCTCTCGAACCAGACCGGCTTCGGCGCGATCACGCACCCGGAGACCGGCGAGCGCTATGGCGCGGTGTTCATCGTCTTCGTCAAAGAACGCAAGCTTTCCTACTTCGCCGCCGATGCCTTCGACCGCCGCGGCTTGGGCGAGGACCGCTGGATCGGCAACCTCGACCGCCCGGCGATCAAGGCGATGCGGAGCGGCGCGCGGATCATCGACGCCGCCAAGGACACGATCGCCCACATCGAGCGCCAGCTCGCCAGCCGCCTCGCCGAGGCGAAACGCGCCGCCGCCGAACGCGAGCAACGCCGCCAAGAAAAGCGGATCGCCGCCGACGGCATCATCGAAAAATGCGGCTTCCTGATCAAAACCGCCGAGCAGAAAGCCGCCGATGTCCGCGCCGCCGCCGATCCGCCGGATGGCGATCTCGCCCAGCCGCCGCTCGGCGATTGGCGCGCCCAGCTCTCCGGCGCCTCGGGTTCGCTCGACGCCGATCCATTCGCTGCGGCGGAGAATGCCGAGGCGCTCCAAGCGGCGGTGATGCGCTACCTGCGCGAGGCGGCCGCCTGGGAGAAAGCGCCCGATGATCTGGGCGAGGCAGGGCTGCGCATCAAAGCGCTGCAGCCGATCTGCGCCGACGCCACCGCCGCCGCCGAACGCGCCCGCGACCACATGGCCGCCGCGTGGGAGGCGCGCGGGCGTGGCAGCTCGGGCTGGCGCGCCGCCATGGAAAAGGCGCTCGCCTCCGCCGCCGATTCCGAGTCCGCCAACCGCACCGCGCTCGCGCGGTCCAGCGATCTCGCCGCTTCCAAAAAACGATTCGCCGCCATCGAACCCACCGCCTTGCCAGACCAAAACTACGGGCACGAATACCGGCGCGCCGAAACCCGGATCGCCGAAGCCGACGCTGCCGACAAGGCGGGGACACTCACCGCCGCGCTGGTCGCCGCGATCCGCTCCGACCTCGATACGCTGGAAGACGCGGCGGCCACCGCGAGGATCGAGCGCGAGCAGCAGATCAAATCGGTCTCCTACGGCGGCGGCACCGGCGCGGCGATCCTCGCCGGCGCGGGCATCCTCGGCGCGCGGCTCCGGCGCCGGAAAAAACAATCCGCGCTCGCCCTCTACGCCCAGCGCGAAAACGAAATCACCGAGCGGTCGGACAAGATCTTCGCGCTGCTCGACCGCGCCAACCTCGTCATCGGCCACGAGAAGGACCTCGCCGAACGCGGCTACGCCGGGCAGACGCTCGACGACGCGAAGTCCGCGATCAGGGATGTCGATTCGCTTTTCATCATGGCATCGTGCGCCGACCGCGCGCTGGAGCAGGCGCGCACGCTCATCCACCCGAAGCAGCCGTTCGCCTATGCCGCCAACCTCGTGTCCGGCGGGCGCTACGAGCGCGGCATGGAGTTGCTCATCGCCAAGCCGATCAAGTTCGATTCCGCCGACGGCTTGGAGAATGCGCTGACCGGGCGGCGCCCCGATGTGGGCATGTTAGGGTCGAAGGATGGGCAGAAGCCATTTTCCATGAACATGCTGGAGCTGCTCCAGGAGATCGACGCGCGCACCGGGCGGGCGAGCGATAAAATCGAGGGCATCGACCACGCATGGGCGACGATCTCCGACGCGCTGAGCGACACCGGCAAGGCGCTCGACGCGGCGCGCGGGGCGGAACCCGACCTCGCCCGCGCGGCGGCGCTCGACGGCTGGTTCGCCGGCCGCGATGTCTTTGCCGCCCTGCTGCCCTCGGCGGAGGACGACCACGCGGCGGCGGTCAAGATCGGCGGCTCCGATCCGGTCGGCGCGCTGGGCGGTCCGCTCGCCGCGGCGGGGCGCAAGCTCGGCGACGCCCGCGCTTTGACCGAAACGCTGCAACAAGGTCGCGCCGAAATCATCCCGGCGTCCCTGGCATCCGGCAAGGCGCTGCAATCGCTCGGGCGCAACCCGGCGTGGATCGGGGCGCGCCTCACTGAGCTGAGCAACGATGCCGACGCGGTCGCCCGCGCGGCGTGCGAAGCCGGAGCCGCCGAGGCGATCGGGGAATTCTCCGCCTCAGCGCAGGCATTGCGCGCGACGGCGGCGGAGGCGGAATCGCTGGCCCGCCGCGCGAATGGCGAGGCGCTGCGCCAGATCGAAGCCGCGCAATCCAAGGCGGACCTCGCCCGCCGCGACCTCGCCAATGCGCTGCGGCTCGACGAGGCGCAAATCTTTCAGGAGGGCGGCGACCTCGACCCCTACGCCCAGATCGCCGCCGCGCGCGTCCAGCGCGAGGCGGCCGGCGGCGCGCTCGACCGCGGCGGCGTGCTGGCGGCGACCGCCGCGCTGGACGAAGCCGCGCGGCTCGCCGCCGACGCCGATCAAATCGTCGCGGAATCGCAAGAGGCGCACCGCGACCACGCGTCAAACGAATCGAAGCTGCGGGACGACCACGGCCGCCTGACCCGGCTGGTGCCGGAGCGCCGCCGCCTGATGGAGGAATTGTCAAAACGCTATGCGCCCGCCGCGCTCGAATTCGACCCGGACGGCGACGGACCCGCCGCGCCGGTCTCGCTGGCCGGCAACCTGCGGCGCGCCGACGAATTCTTGCAAGGCGGCGCGGCGGCCACTGCCGAGGCGGCGGCGGCGCACGGCGCGGGCCGGTTGTTGGAAGGCGCGGCGCACCACGCGCGGGCGTGGGACCTGCACGGCGAGGCGGAGGCGCAACTCGCCGCGATCCCGCACCATGCCGAGGCATTGAAGGCGCAAGAAAATGCCAATGCCGCGAAGCTCGCCAGCCTCGGCGACCGGCTCGAAGCCGCCGGGCGCGCCGCCGAAGAACCAACCACGATGGCCAACAGCCAGCGGCTCTGCGAGCGCGCCGCCGGTGCCTTTGCCGAAGCGGCCGCCGCGGCACGCCTCGAGCCGCCGGACCTTTCCGATCCCTTCCGCGCGGCGGCATTGCTCGCCGGGGCGGACGAGGCATTGGGCAAAGCGGAAAGCTCGATGGCCAACGACCGCGAATGGTTCGCCGAAGCGAGCCAGAGCCACGAACACGCCGCCGCCGAGATCGGGATCGCCAAGCAGCTCTGCGCCCAGGCACGCACCGACAGCATCCCGGATAGCCCGGCGACCTCGCAGGCCATCGCGGAGGTCAATGACCTCGCGCGCCGGCTCGAGGAACATGCCGCCGACCTGCGCCGGCCGCACGGCGATTGGGTCGCGCTCGACGAAGCGATCGACCGCACCGCCTTGGACGCCGCCCGCCACGCCGCCACGCTGCGCGGCGAATTGCGCGCCGCCAACGAGGCGCTCAAGGCGATCGACGCCGCCTCCCGCCGCGTGCGCGAGGCCACCGGCTGGATCAGCCTCGGCATCGCCGACCACGGGACCTCGAAACTCGATGTCGCCCGCCGCCAGTTGCTCGCCGGCGACTACGGCGAGGCGCTCCAATACGCCGAGGCCGCCCGCCGCGCCGCCAGCGATGCGATCGCCCGCGCGGAAGCCGCCGAACGCCGCCGCCGCCGCGAGCGGGAGGAAGCCGAGCGCCGCCGCCGCCAGCAGAGCCGCAGTTCGTTTTCGTCCTCGTCCTCGTCGCGCTCGCGCAGTTCGTCGTTCGGCAGCAGCAGCCGCTCCAGCTCGTCGCGCTCCAGCTCGTCGCGCTCCAGCTCGTCGCGCGGCAGCGGCTTCTCGCGCTCAGGCTGGTGATGCCCGAACCTCGGGCGCACAATTTTTCCACCGCAAAGCGCGATGCGTTCGAGTTGACCCTGGTCCGGATGCCCCCGGATCGCGGACGCCCACGTCCGCGCAGGCTGCGCCGATTCGAGATCCAGAGAACGCATTGCCACGATGGTGAACCCGATGCCGCAGATCGAAGACGGCGAGGTGCCGTCTCTACAGGGTTGCAACCGACGCCCGCTCGCGCACGGCGCGCGCAAGCCTCCATCGCAGCCTGCCGTGCGATCAAATCTCTATTCAGCGGCCAGCCGCGCGCCACGCCTCCCAGCATTGCAGAAAGCCGTTCGCGAAATCGCCGGGCCGGCGCTGCGTCCAGCGGTCGATGGTCTCGGGCGCAAAGAATTCGCCGGATTCGATCTCGGACGCGGGCCAGCGCAGCTTTGGCCGATTCGTCTCCGCCTTTGCGGCGAAGAGGGTGACGAATTCGAAATCGGTGCGCTCGCTGGCCGGCAGCTTGGCGACGGTTTCGACCGGCGCGGCGATGCCGAGTTCCTCCACGATCTCGCGCTCTGCCGCGGCGGCATAGCCTTCGCCCGCATCCAGGTGGCCGGCGGCGCTCGAGTCCCACCGGCACGGCGCGACGT
Organism: Verrucomicrobiales bacterium; assembly: GCA_041395145.1. Classification (GTDB taxonomy): domain Bacteria; phylum Verrucomicrobiota; class Verrucomicrobiia; order Verrucomicrobiales; family DEV007; genus JAWLBD01. The sequence goes on from JAWLBD010000094.1 coordinate 11,004, forward strand.
CCTTTAAATGCGAGCGCCGCTGGAGGAAGATCTCGCCGCGCGGATTGGCGAGGAAGATGTGGATGGCGCGGTGGAGCAGGCGCTCGCGGTGGACGACCGCGCGTTTCTCCTGCCGGAGCACCGCATCGTTTTCATCGACCACGTCGAAGAGTTCGTCGCCGCTCTGGGCGTGCTGGAGCGGATGGTCGTCGTAGAAGCGGGCGAGCGCCACCCAGTCGGCGAGCGACAGCTCTTCGGCGCGGGCGTTGTCCGCCAGGCCGCAGGCATCCGCCGCCTCCGCCCATGCGCCCTGCGGCGGGGCGGGCAGCAAGTTTTTGAGCTGCTTGCGCCGCTGGGAAAAGCCGACGCGCACGAGCCGGTCGTAGATCCGATAGTCGAAGGCGGGCAGCGCCCCGGCCGGGCGCGGCTCCAGCGCGATGACGGCGGATTGGACCTTTGGGGCGGGCGTGAAGGCGGCCGGCGGCACCGTCTTCAAATACTGCGGCACCCAATGCGCGGCCAGCCGGAGCGTGAAAGCGCCATACGCCTTCGTCCGCGGCTCCGCGCAGATGCGCTCGGCGACTTCCTTTTGCAACATGAGGACCGCGCGGCAGAACGGGCTCGGCGAGCCAAGCAGGTTCCGCATGATATCGCCCGCCACCGAGTAGGGCAAGTTGCTCACCAGCTTCGCCGGAGCCTCCGCGAAAAGCGCGCGCGCATCCCAGCGCGTGGCATCTTCGCCGATGATTTCCGCGCCGCGGGGCGCGAATTCCGCCTCGCAATGCGCGGCGAGCTTCGGGTCCACCTCGACGCACAGCAGCCGCCGCGCGCCGGCTCCCACCAGATGCTCGGTCAGCGCCCCCATGCCGGGTCCGACCTCCGCGACCAGATCATCCTCCCCGATCCCAACCTGCTCGACGATCCACCGCGCGATGTTCCGGTCGGTCAAAAACGACTGCCCGCGCGAACGCCGCGGAGCCACGCCCAGATCGCGCATCTTCGCGCGCGCGGCTCGGCGCGGCAGCGGGGACTCGGGGCGGTCAGGCATCGGCAGTTCGTGCAGAAAAAGCGGGCGTCAATGCAGCGGCTCGTAGCCCTCCAGCTCGACCGGCTTGTAGCCGCCTTTGGCTTTGAAGTAGAGGAAGAGACCG
>JAWLBD010000095.1:0-11862 GCA_041395145.1 Verrucomicrobiales bacterium
GACTTCCGCGCCGCGCCGGGCAAGACGGTGGCGCTGGTCGGCGCGAGCGGCGCGGGCAAATCGACGGTCGCCGCGCTGCTCATGCGGCTCTACGATCCGGGGACCGGGGAGATCCGGTTCGATGGCGAGCCGGCGTCCGCCTACCCGCTGGCCTGGCTGCGCGGTCAGATGGCGCTGGTCCCGCAGGAGGTCCTGCTCTTCAGCGGATCGGTGGCCGAGAACATCGCCTACGGGAAACCCGGCGCGACCCGCGCGGAAATCGAGGCGGCCGCCAAGCTCGCCCACGCCCACGATTTCATCGCCGCCCTGCCGGCCGGCTACGAGACGCGCTGCGGCGAGCGCGGCGCGGAGATGTCCGGCGGTCAGCGGCAGCGCCTCGCCCTCGCCCGCGCGTTGCTCAAGGACCCGGCCATCCTGATCCTGGATGAGGCGACCAGCGCGCTGGATGCGGAGAGCGAGCGCCAGATCCAGGGCGCGCTGGAGACCGCCATGCGCGGGCGCACCACGTTTATCATCGCCCACCGGCTGAGCACGGTGCGCCAGGCCGACCAGATCCTGGTGGTCAAAGCGGGGCGCATCGCCGAGCGCGGCACGCATGACGAATTGATCGCGGCGGGCGGGTTTTATCGTCTATTGTGCGAGCAGCAACTTTTGCCTTCCCCCGCGTAGCGTGTCCTCCCCCCAGCGATCCCTATTCGATTCCCTCCTCGCGCCCTGGGATTACCTGGCGCTGGTCGCCGGCTTTCTCATCTGGGGCGTCGGCGGCTTGATCTACACCGGCGTCTCCGCCGTGCTCTACCCGATCCTGCCGCGCCGCGCCGGCAGCCGCCTCGGCCAGTGCGTGATGACCGGGCTGTTTCAGTTTTTCGTCACCTACCTGCGATGCACCGGGCGCTTCCGGCTCGACCTGTCAGAGCTGGACCGGCTGCGCGGGCAAGGCGGGCTCATCCTCGCGCCCAACCACCCGTCGCTGCTCGACGCCGTCTGGGTCATCGCGCGGCTGAGCAACGTGACCTGCATCATGAAGGCGAAGATCTGGGACAACATCTTCCTCGGCGGCGGCGCGCGGCTCTCCGGCTACATCCGCAACGACTCGCCCAACAGCATGGTCAAACAGGGCGCCGATGCGCTGCGCTCCGGCTTAAACCTCCTCGTCTTCCCCGAGGGCACCCGCACCGTCGCCGGGCGCGCGGTCAACCCGTTTAAAGGCGGCTTCGCCCTGATCGCCAAAAGCGCCCGCGCGCCGGTCCAGACGATCTTCCTCGAAACCAAACAGCAGTTCCTCACCAAAGAGCGCGGCCCCGCCGCCCGCCCCGACTTTCCCTACACGCTCAAAGTCCGGCTCGGCGAGCGCTTCGAGATCGGCGAAGACGAATCGGTCAAAGACTTTGTCGCCCGGCTGGAGGATTACTACCGGGGGCAGCTCGCCGTGCTCGGCGGCGGCGGGCGGGAGTATGAGTAGGCGCATCGGCGGACTAGCGCGCAAGGTATCCGGATTCGTGAGAATCCGAACGGCTTGAAGAAGGCGTCCGACCGCAGCCGCAGCCGCAGGATAGATCGGCGGCTTCGCCGGTTGGCTTGGGGTGATCGGCAGGGTGCCGATGCTACATTTTCGGCTTTCCATCGCGGGCGCGGGCTGCTCAACTGCTTCTATGCGCCTTGCCTTTACGCTCCTTTTCTTGCTCGCTGCCGCTTCGCCGCCGCTTTTGCTCGCCGCGTCGGAATCCGATTACTATACGATCGCCGACCTGCCCGCGCCGGACGGTGTGGTCGCGGAGATCGGCGGCATCGAGATCTTGCCCGGCGACAAGCTCGCGGTCTCGACGCGGCGCGGCGATGTCTTCACCATCGACGGAGCCTTTGCCGATGACCCGGCGGGGGCGAAGTGGACGTTGTTTGCCTCCGGTCTGCACGAGCCGCTCGGGCTGGCGTGGGTCGATGGCTGGCTCTACGCCACGCAGCGTTGCGAGGTGACGCGGATGAAAGACGAGGACGGCGACGGCCGCGCGGATTTGTTCGAGACGGTCAGCGCGGGGTGGGGGATCAACGGCGACTACCACGAATACGCATTCGGCTCTCGCCCGGACAAGGAGGGCAACATCTGGGTCGTGCTCTGCCTGACCGGCTCCGGCGGGGCGAGCTCGGACTACCGCGGCTGGTGCGTGCGGGTCACGCCGGATGGCAAAATGATCCCGACCTGCAGCGGCGTGCGCTCGCCCGGCGGCATCGGCGAAAACCATCGCGGCGATATGTTTTTCTGCGACAACCAAGGACCGTGGAATGGCTCCAGCTCGCTGAAATTTCTCAAGCCCGGCGGATTCATGGGCAACCCGACCGGCAACAAATACTATGAGCTGACCGACGCCATCGGACCGCGCCCGCCCGACCCGAAGAGCGGCAGCCGGATTGCCGCCGAGCGCGAGAACGTGCCGGCGCTGGTGCCGCCCGCCTGCGTGCTGCCCCACGGCGCGATGGGGCAAAGCCCGGCGGCATCGCCTGCGACGTGACCGACGGCAAGTTCGGTAATTCGAGAACCAGCTTTCATCGCCGAACAAACGCACTCCACGGTGAACCGCGTCGCGGAAAGTCAGCGGCGTTTACCAGGGCGCGGCGTTCCCGTTCCTCAAGGCTTCGGCTCCGGCCCGGCGTCGCGATCGGTTCGCGCCAGAACGGCTCGCTCTTCGTGGGCGGCACCAACTTGCGGCTGGGGATCGCGCGGGAAGAAGCCGTTCGCGCTCGAGCGCGTCCGTTGGACCCAGAAGGTCCCGTTCGAGATCGAGTCGATGGTCGCCCGCCCTTACGGCTTCTCCTGGCGTTCACCGCCCCGGTCGATGCCGCCGCCGCAGGCGATCCGGCATCCTACCAGATGGACGCCTACACCTATATCTACCAGAGCAGCTACGGCAAGCGGTGGTGGACAAGACGCAGCCGAAGATCGAGAGGGCGCAGGTCTCCCCGTACGGTCTGCGCGTCGATCTGAAAGTCAGCGGTTTGTGGTGCGCGGCAACGTCCACGAAGATTGCGGCTCCCGGGCGTGATCGGGAAGGGTGGCGAGCCGCTCCTCCACCCGGTCGGGTATTGCACACCCTGAACGAAATCCCCAGAGAACAAAGGCACTCAGGCGAAAACTCTCCGTTTTTGATTGCTTGCCGAACCGGGGTAAATGGTTTTATTTTTCCCTCTTATGGACCCAGCACAGCTCCCTAACCGAAACCCAAAGCCTTCTTCGCCTCCGATTAATTTCGAAGCGTTGGAGAACGGATCGCCGAGATGTTCAAAATGTTCTCCGAACCCACGCGCTTGGCGATATTCCAAGTGCTGGATCAAAGAGGAACTGAGCGTGAACCAGCTTGTCGAATTGCTCGGCACTTCGCGAGTAACGTTTCCCGCCAGCTCAAGATTCTCGCCGAGGCGGGTCTCCTGACCCGGCGGAAGGAAGGGATCCAGGTATTCTATTCGATCCGCGACAAGATGGTATTCTCGATGTGCGATCTCGTCTGTGAGAAGCTGAACCGCGACGCGATCCAGCGTGCGGATACCGTTTCGTTCTCGGTCTAAGGACCGGGTGAATCGCGATGCCGCCCCCCTCTGCCGATGGCTCCCTCGTCGCGCCGCTGATCGCGCGGTTGAAGGAGCATCGGCTGGGCGGGGTGGACTTGGTCACTTGCTCTGCCCTCGCAACCTGCGCCGGGTTTTATCTGGTGTGGGGCGGCTGGTGGCTTGGCTGGTTTTTGTTCTTGGCAGTCGCCCTGCCGCTGGTTTTCGCCTTTCGATGCGATGCGCTACGCGCTGCCCGGATCGACCGTTTTTTGTGGGCGGCAGGTTTGTTTGTCCTCTACATGCTCGGCTCTTCGTTTTTCACGGGCTACTCTGAAGGGTACACAGCGGGGGATGTCGGATACTCGCTGGTTGATCTGGCTCTCATGGCGGCATTTGTTTTCGGTCTTTGGCGCGTGGTGGATGAGGGGCAGGCGTCAAGGATGTTGAGATGGATGGTGGCTTCGGCGGCGGTCGCGGCGCTGGTCAGCATCCCGATCTTCTACGGGTTGATCCAAGGCGATCTCTTCCTCGGGCGTCTGCGCAACGTCTTCGTCTACGGCGGTCAGCATCCCGTTCCGACTGGCATCACCTTCGGGTTCGCCGCGCTCGGCGGCTCGGCGCTTTATCGATGTGGGTTGGCCCCGGCGGATCGGCGCTGGTTGCTCGCGGCGTTGGCCGTCCTGTTTTTCGCTGTTTTCCTGACCCAGTCCCGCGGGGGGCTGCTGGCGCTCAGCGTTGGTTTTGCGGGGTTGGCGCTCGCCAAGCGCCGCCGCGACGCCCTTCCCCCGATCCTCCTTTTCCTCGCCATCGGCGTCGCCTTCCAGTGGGGGATGCCAAGGCTGCGCGATGTCCTGTCGGAGCCAGAGCCTCCGCCCGGTCCAGCCGCGCTCGCGAACCCGGCTCCTATGCCGCCGCCCGGAGAGGGCGTGGCTCCGCCTCCGAACATCGCCCCGCCGGCACAGCCTGTGCCTGAGAAGGCTCCGCCACCCGAACCTGCGGCCGGGGCGGATGCCAAGCCGCCAGATCCGCCCAAGTCGGTGATCGCCGATTCCGAACCCGTCGACCGGAGAAAAGAATTGCCCAAAAATCCGCTCGGCGATTTCATGCAGCGCAAGGACGGCGGCCGGTTCCTGCTCTGGCGGATTTTGTCGAAGCGGCTCGACTCTCCGGCGGACCACGTTTTCGGGCTAGGCGCGTGGGCGCGCGACGTGCCGCTCGAACACGAGCTCTATTGGACCCCAGGCCATCCGCATGGCGCATTCTTCTCGACCTATCTCCACGGCGGCGCAGTCGGGTGTGTATTGCTTGCCGGGATGATCGGGATCGGAGCCTGGCGCGCGGCGTGGCTCGCCTTTCGCGGCGGCGACCCGCGCTGGCTGCCGCTCGTCGCCTTCGGCTGCGCCGCCTTTATCGCGGACGGCGACCGCTTCGATCAATTCAACACCACGCCGCGGATGGAGCAGCTCTGTTTTTGGCTGCCGCTGGTCTGCGCCTCCGCCACCTACACGCTGCGGCGCGGGAAGCCGGCGCGACACGATTGACCGGCGCTCCCGGATCGGCACCCGGCGCGCATTTGCCAGCGGGCGTTTGCTCCGCTATCCTTCCCGCCATGAAAGCCCGCCTTTCCCTCCTCGTTGCGCTTTCCCTGCTAGGCGCCGTCCCGTCGCTTCACGCGATCCCCCAGGAATTCATCAGCGGCGGCGGCGGCGGCTTCGGTCCCGTCATCCCGAACAATCCGATTTTCAACGGCGGAGACTTCACCGGCGGATTCCTTGACGAGGACAACTGGGAGAAGGGCGAGCTGCCCGGCGATTGGCTGGACGAGCCGAGCCTCGATGGCGAGCAGATGCGGCGGCTCAAGTCGGTGCCCTATCTCTTCGGCCAGATCCCGCTCGGCGTCTTTTCCCGCACGAAGAACGGCAAGCTGGTCGGGGCAGCCATCGTCTATCTCGATGCCGGAGCCTACTTCGGCTATCGCCCTTCCGCCAGCCCCGGCGACGACGCCGGCTTGCTGCCAGATGCGGAAGCCGAGGCGCGGGAGGAAAAGGCGAAGGACGACCTCCGGCAGAAGCAGCGCGATTTTGATCGGCTCTACAAAAAGCTCGAAAAGGATTTGGAAAAGGAGATCTCGCGCGCCTGCGGGCGGGGCAAGGCGCGGCAGTTGGGGAAAACCGGCTTTTTGCGCGCGGACGTGACCGAGTTCCGCCAGGGCGATCTCGTGGTCCGCTTTCAGCCGAATGAAGGGCATTCGATCTGGGTCACGATCCAGCCGGAGTCCGAGGCGAAGGACGATTTTGTGGACCCGAAGATCGCCAAGATGGATCGGCGCGAGGCGGCGGCGTTCTACGCGGAGCGCGCCAAGGAAATGGCGGGTGGCGACGTCGAAATCGAAGGCGTGCCGACCTTCCGCCAAGGGCTGCGCCCCTACTGCGGGATCTCGACGCTCGCCATGGTGATGCGCTACCTCGGTCTGGAACTCGGCACCGACGGCCTCGCCGCCGGCGCGCGGCTCAAAAACACGGGCAGCGCCAAGGGCAGCAAGATCTTCGACCTCTACCGCGCCGCGCCGCAGGAAGTCGGAGCCGAGATGCAGCACACCCAGAAGTTTGATTTCGACCGCACGATGCGGTCGGTCGCAGCCGGCATCCCGGTTATCGTCTGGCGGAAATTCGACCCGCGCCGCGACGCGCTGCACCAGAGCGGGAACCTGCCCGAGCCAACGCGCGAGGACGAGGCGACCTGGCCCGGCAAGGCGGCGCCGAACCACGCCTCGGTTATCACCGGATTCAACGCGGAGCGCAAGGAGGTCATCTTTATGGAAAGCTGGGGCGAGCACACGCGCGGCCGCCGGATGCGGGCGGAGGAGATGGAGGGCACCGCCTATGTGACGTTTTTCTTCAAACCCAACTAAGCAGCGACTGCCCATGCAACGAAAGCATTTCCCACAGACCGCCGCGCTGGCGGCACTCGCCTTGATCTCCGCCGCCTGCGCCGGGCGCGCCGCCGAGGCGCCGATCAAGGTCTTCCTCCTCGCCGGCCAATCCAACATGGAGGGGCAAGGCGTGGTCGAGATGGATCATCCGGAGTATTACAACGGCGGGAAGGGCAACCTCGCCTGGTCGATGGAGCACTCGGCGAGCAAGGACAAGATGCGGCACCTGCGCGGGGCGGATGGCAAGTGGGCGGTCCGCGACGACGTCCAGATCAGTTTCAAAGTCGGCGACGAAGTCCGCAAGGGTCCGCTGGCGGTAGGCTATACCGGCTACGGCGGGTCCAGCCACATCGGACCTGAGCTACAGTTCGGTCATGTGGTCGGCGACCGTTTTGACGAGCCGGTCCTGCTGATCAAGACAGCGTGGGGCGGCAAGAGCCTGCACCGCGATTTCCGCCCGCCTAGCGCCGGTGGCGAAACCGGGCCGTTCTACCAGAAGATGGTCGCCGAAATTCGCGCCGCGCTCGACGCGCTGGGCGATGCCCGCTACGAACTGAGCGGCTTCGTCTGGATGCAGGGGTGGAATGACATGGTCTCCGCCGAGGCGACCGCCGAATACGCGGACAACCTCGCCGCGCTGGCGAAAGACATCCGCGCCGAATTCAAAAGCCCCGATCTGCCCTTCGTCATCGGCGAACTCGGCAACGGCGGACCGGCTCCCGAGGATAGCGGGATGGGGAAGTTTCGGAAAGCCCAGCGCGAAGGTGCCGCGAAGATCGAGAACTCCGTTTTCGTCCCGACGCAAGAATTCGCGCGCCCGGCGGAGCTGTCGCCGAATGTCGGGCACGGACACCATTGGTTTGGCAATGCCGAGAGCTATTTTCTCGTCGGCGACGCGCTGGGCCGCGCGATGCTCGGGCTGCTGGAGTGACTCGGTCAACGTAGCGCATCGGGAATTTGCCGATCAAGCCAGCCGCTGGGGGCGACAGGAAATCGCGCCGATTCATGGTGGGCTTTTGCGAGGGCGGCTCCGCTACTGGTTTTCCTTGGCGATGATCTGGACGAAATAGCGCTTCGGATCGGAAGACGGATTCACGCCGGTGTCGAACTTGAACCACGTCCGAGTCGCCGCCGCTCAGGAGCGAGGTGGTCGGCACGGTGCCGGTCCAGGCGCCGGTCCCGGTCCGGCTGCTCAGGATCTGCCACCCTTTGAGGTCGGTGCTGTAGAGGAGATCGACGTCGATCCGGCTGTCGTAGGCGGTGCGGAGCCTCAGGTCCACCCGGAGCGGGTTGCCCATGACGAGGTCCACCGGCTTGGTGCCTTCAGCGAGACCGGTGGCGGCGTTCGGGTTTCGGTTGGTCAGGTATTCGATCAGGTTCGGGACCCCGTCGCCATCGGCATCCTTGTCATTCGCGGCGATGCCGGTCCCCTCGTATTGCCCGAAGTTAGCCATGCGCCACTCCTCGAGGAGACCGGGCTGGGAGACGACCAGCAGCGATTGGATGAGACCGGCATTGTTGTCGATCGAAAGAGTGGTCGGTACCGCTGTTGCCCTTCTCGTCGAGCGGAACCCATCCGCTGGCAGGCGAATACTGGACAAAGAACCGCTGCAGGTTCGCCCCGGCACTCGCGGCGGTTGGTTTGAGTTTGACTGCAGGTTGAAAATTCCGCGTTCCGCTAGAGAGGGCGAGTTGGGAACGCACGGCGTTGGGGAGAAAGAGCGTGAAGGTTCCTTGGATCGATCCAGAGGGCGCGGCACTGTGGAGCGTGGCGCCATTGGACCGGAGAGCCACGCTCTCGATAAGGGCATCGATCTCGGCTTGGTTCAGCGGCGTGCCAGGCTCTTCATTTCCGGAGACGTTTACCGACCGCAGAAACCGAAACGAGAGGTTTGCTGGCGCGGCGGCGGCGTCCCCCTGTTCTCCATAGTGACTCCCGGTGACGGAAAAGGGTTCGGCGGTTGATCCAACGTAGGCGGAAACCGGGGACTTCGTGCTGGCATGGAGCCCGATCTCGGCACTTTTGTTGAAGATCAGGTGCAACGCGCCGCTGGCGCTAGCCACCACGGCATCAGCCAATCCGTCGCCGTTGAGGTGGATCGGTATGGCGGCTTGGGAATCGGATGCGAACAGGTTCCTCGATTCGCCAGTCCCCCAGCCGCTAACTCCCCGGCTGACGAAGAGGTAGAGACCTTGGCTCCCGAGGGTGGCAAGGATATCTGGGTGACCATCGCGATTCCAATCGACTGCCGCGAGGTCCCGGACTGGGTTGGAAGTGCTCGCTGCGGTCACCGCCCCCGGCATCGACCTATGGTGAAACTGAATCGGGTTGTTGCCGAGCGCAAAGAGTGTTTCTAAGCCTGGCGTCGCGTCTTGGATGTCGGCAAAGGCGACCGCGCTGGCGGGATCGGCGCTCGCGGGGATTGGCTGGACGGCGCTTACCCAACCGACTCCATTGTGGCGAAACCGGATGAGGAATCCACTGCCCGCATTGTCCTGCAGGACGGCGATCTCCTGCCTTCCGCCGGGGATTTCCTGGGCGCAGGCGATATCCTTGAGACCGATCTGACCAGACGCCACGGTCTGCGGTAGCCAGACGGATCCATCCCCATTGTTGACATGCCAGCGGATCGTGGTCTCGGAGGCGGAAAGGATGTCGAGGTCGCCATCGCCCTCCATGTCAGCCGCCTGGATGCGGGTGATCCCGGACATTGAGGCGACGGCGGTCGGCACCCACGAGAAGCCGCTGCCGTTGCCGCTGAAATTGATGGTCAGCGTATCGTCCGACGGCGTGGCGTAGGCGATGTCGGTCCAGCCGTCGCCGTTGAAGTCCCCGGTCGCTACCGAGGTTGGCGAGCGCCCGCCGGTGCTGACAAACGCGCCCGCGCCCAGACCGTTGCCGTTGCCCGCATACCAAAGGAGCCGCCCGCCGCCGCCGTCCCCGACGACGAGATCTTCCATGCCGTCGTGGTTGATATCGCCGACCGCGAGGGCGACCTGACCGGAGGGCTGCGTCCCGGACATGGCGGTGGAGCTCGCTCTCGCCTTCCGGTGGATGGCGGTGTTCTCCCCAAGATAGCTTGATCCATGGAAGAAGATATCTTGGTCGCCATCGCCGTCCACATCGGCGATCACCAGCCCTTGCGAAGCGACGACATCCGATCCCTCAATCAAGGTTTCGAGCGGCGCAAAGACACCGTTGCCAGTTCCGCGCAGCCATTTGACTTGGTCAGACCCGGTAGCCAGCCCGAGGTCTGGGATGCCGTCTTCGTTGAGATCGCCCACCGTGAAGCGAGCGAACCCGCTCGACTGGGTGAGAAGAAGTGAGGGCGATGCAAAACCCGAACCGGTATTGCGAAAATAGAGCAGATCGTATCCGCCTGAATATCTCTCCAGCGAAGCGATGAGATCCACTTTGCCATCCTGGTTGATGTCCGCAGCGCAGGAATTCAGAAAATCGGTATAGATAGTCGAAGTATAGATAGTCGAAGCGGAAAAGGTGCCGCCATTGTTGCTGAGGACCGCTAAGCGACCTGTGGTTGCCAGAGGAAGGTCGGGGTCTAGCCCCGTGACCGCAAAAAAGACCGCGATATCCGTCCAGCCATTCCCGTCAAAGTCCCCAACCTCCAAACTCGGCGCGCCCAACACGGTAGACGGCTTAAAGCCCGAGAAGAGAGGCGTGGGCGTCCCGCTAAAGTCGCCGTTGCCGGGATTCCAGCGCACGCGGACCGAGCCGAAAGTCTCGATTAGGTCGAGGTCGCCGTCGCGGTCGAGGTCGGCGAGTTTGAGCGTTGGCGCGCCATTGATGTTGGAGTTGTTTTCCCAAACAGATTTGAACTGCCAGATCTTCGACCATGTCGCGCCGTCTCCTTCATTTCGATAGCTCATGATCCGGCAATTGCCGCTTTCCTTGCTGCCACCCCACGAGAGGATGCAGGAGGAGACGAAGTCGATATCGCCGTCCCCATCGAGATCCCCGGCGTCCCCGCGACCTGCGACAAAGGCGACCTGCGGATCGTTCGCCTGATAGGGGTCGAAATCGGGGAGGGGTAGTTTGATATTCGTCAGGGTGCCGTTCGGAGTGTGGTCAACGAAGGAGGTGCCGCCCGCGAAAAATTCGAGCATCCGGTCGTCGTCGAGCTGCACGGCCAAGTGCTCGTTCTGCGTCGTGAGCGATCCAGAGGTGGTGCCGGATCTGCTAAAGGGCCAGGCCGCAGATTCTGGGGCGGCAGCCAGCAGGAGGATGGCGAAAGCCAAGACTAGGGCAGATACTGCGCAGCGGGTCGGGGTATGCTCGATCAATCGGTTGGCGTTTTCGGTCGTGTTCATGGGGAGTGATGGGCTTTGGTTAAGTTGCCGCACTTTGACTCCGCCTACCGAATCCCGAAATAGGACCATGGCCGGAGGCGCGCCCCGATTTGCCGCCCTAGGCATCCGACTTTGGTCGGAGGCGGCGCTACCAGGCGGGCACGCGCACCGAAAACGTGGTGCCCTTGCCTTCCTCCGAGGCGACCTCGATCATGCCGCCGTGCAGCTCGACGCAGCGCTTGACGATGACCAGCCCGAGCCCGGTGCCCGCGATGTGCGCCGCGTTGCCGCCCCGGTGGAACGCCTCGAACAGCTGAGGCAGATCGGCGGCCGGGATGCCGATCCCATGGTCGCGGATCTGGAAGACCGCGTGCCGGCCCTCGCGCCGGGCGGCGAATTCGACGGTCCCGCCATCCGCCGAATACTTGACGCCGTTGCTGAGCAGGTTGGTCAAAGCGAGGCGGAGGAGCGATTCGTCGGCGCGGGCGCCCGACAGGTCATTCTGCGCGGCGAATTCGATCGGGCATTTCCGGTTGGTGGCGGAGAGCAGCTCGTCGGAGAGCTTGGCGCAGAGCGCCTCGAGGTGGAGCGGCGCGGGCTTGTAGGCGAGCTTGCCGGCATCGACCCGCCCGAGGACGAGGACCTGCTCCATGAGTTCGGCCATGTTGCGCGTCGCCCCGAAAATGTCCTCGAACAACTGGGCGCGCTCCTCTTTCGGCAACTGCTCCTCGTAGTGCCGGAGGAGCTCGACCGCGCTCATCGTGACGCCGAGGGGCGTGCGGAATTCGTGGCTGACCGTGCTGACGAACCGGCTTTTCAGGTCGCCGATCTCGCGTTCGGCGGCGAGTTCCTTTTCGCGCTGGGCGGCGACTTCGGTGGCCTCGAAGAATTCGTGGGTAAGCCGCCCCTGCCGCCGCAGGACTAGCACGCCGAAACCGGCGGCGACCCCCGCGGCGGCCAGCCCGAGCAACGCCGGCGACCAGGCGGAAAAGCCGGGCGGCTCCCCAGACGTAGCGGCAGCGGCGGCGGTCGCGGGGCGCTCTGCTTCGGCTCCCCAGTCCAGCCCGAGTTGGTCCAGCTCG
>JAWLBD010000096.1:0-10718 GCA_041395145.1 Verrucomicrobiales bacterium
GTCGGGTCTGGGGATCGAGATCGCGGGGGCATCGGTCCCGCTTTCGAGCCTCGGCTTGTCGGGCGAGATCCCGGTCAATACAACGGTCGATCTGTCGGTCGCCGGGCTGGCAGGCGTCATCCTGCACCTGAAGGAAGAGACCGTGGTCGGCGATGGGTTCGGCGGCTACGTCCTGTCGCGCACGGCGCTCCGCGTTGAGATCACCGCATTGAACGTCAACCTCGGGCTGTTGAACGGCGGGCTGCAGACGCTGTCCGGCGAGATCGTGGTCGGGCATTCCGAGGCGCGGCAGGTGGGCGATTCCGACGGGGATGGCATCGCCGATTTGTTCGATGGCGATGCGGATGGCGACGGGATCACCGACGAGGTCGAGATCGCCAATGCCGGAAGCGGCGGCGACACGGACGGCGACGGCATCGCCGACCATTACGACCTCGATAGCGATGATGATGCGATCAATGACGTCATCGAAGGCGGCGGCACCGACGTTGACGGAAACGGGAGGCAGGACGGCACCGCCGACGCCGATGGCGACGGCATCGTCAATACCGCAGATGCGGACGAGGGCGGCAGCGCCTTGCCGGTCCCGGATACCGATGGCGATCTGGCGCCCGATTACCTCGATCTCGACAGCGATAACGATTCGCTCAGCGATCTGGTCGAAAGTGGCGAGCCGGTGGTGGATTCCGACTTTAACGGCGTGGCCGACGGTCCGGATGCGGACCGGGACGGGATCAAAGACAGCGCGGATCTGCTCGTCGGATTCGGCGACGCGAGCAGCGGCAGCGGCTATCCCGACCATGATGGCGACGGGACGATCGACGCTGCCGAAATCGACCGGGACGACGATGGAGTCTTCGATTTGGTCGGGACAGGCAACGAGTCCTTCGATCAAAACAACGATGGCAGGATCGATCCGGTCGGCGACGCCGACAGCGATGGGATCGACGATTCCGTCGATTTCCAGCTACCGCAATTTGGCGGCCTGACCGATCCATTTGCCGACCTGGACGGCGACGGCATCCCCAATGGATCCGAGGGCAATCTGCGCCGGGATACCGACGGCGATGGCATCCCCGATGCGCTCGACGCCGACTCCGACGCCGACGGCATCCCCGATCTGGCGGAAGGCGGGCTCGATCCCGATGGCGACGCGCTGGCCAATTTCATCGATCTGGACAGCGACGGCGACGGCATCAACGATGTCGCCGAGGGAGGCGGCTCCGACGTTGACGGAAATGGGAGGCAGGACGGCACCGCCGACACCGATGGCGACGGCATCGTCAATACCGCCGACCCGGACGAGGGCGGCACGCCGCTCCCGCTGCCCGATACCGACGGCGACCTGGCCCGCGATTTTCTCGATCTGGATAGCGACAACGACACGCTGCCCGACGTGCTGGAATCCGGCAACTGGGCGCATGACGCGGACGGCGACGGGATCACCGAAGGCGAGGACGCCGATGCCGACGGGCTGACCGCTGGCGTCGACGGATTGATCGCCGAATTCGGCGATGCCGGCAGCGGCGCGCTCCAAGACACCGATGGCGATGGGACGCCCGACTATATCGATGCGTTTAGCTCCGGCGGCGAAATCGCCGATATCTCCACGACGGCCAACGGCGGGCTGGACGCCGATGGCGACGGGATGATCGATTTGCCGGTCGCCGATGCCGATCACGATGGCGTCGCCGATGGCGTGGACGACGCCGCCGATGTGTTCGGCGGCGCGGGCAGCCCGAAGGTCCCGGTGCTCCGCTGGGCGGACGAAAACTTCGAACCCGATGGTGCCACCAGCCCGGGCTTCGAGTGGCTGGGCGACCCGGACCATGACGGGCACACAAACCTGGAAGAATACTTCGGCGGCTCCGACCCCAACGATCCGGCGAGCACGCCCGGCCTGGCGGTCAGCATCGAGCCGAATGGCGAGGGCGGATACCGCCACCTGACCGTCAATGCCCAGCGCGACCCGACCGCCTATGCCTTCGCCATCGTCGAAGTCTCCACCGACCTGCTCGGTTGGGCATCGGACGCCGGATCGGTCGTCACCCTATCCTCGACCCATTCCGAATTGATCGCCCGGGCGGTCGCCGCCGTCGGCCCGGATTCTCCGCGCGGATTCATCCGCCTCCGGATCGTCGTGCCCGGCATCACCGCCGCGCCGTAGCGATTCCCATTCCCCTTGGTCTGTGCAAACGCGCCCGGCGCCGGGCAGGCAGGCGGACATTTTGTAAAAGATGGCGATTCCGTCTCGATGCGCCCGGTTCAAAGGACGCGCGCCTTTCCCCTTGACCAACGAGTCCAGAAGGCGGTTCGTTTTCTCGAAAAAATGAATCGTCCCGCCAAGTTCGTTCCCCCTGCCGGCGCAATCCCAGTGATCGCGGCATGCCTAGCGGCGAGAGCGTTCGCCGAGCCGGGCGAAAGTGAGATCGTCGATTTGCCACTATGAACGCCGAAGAAAATGCAACCCGCGGATACTCAGAAGGATTGCCGCTCGTTTATCAAGCCGATCTCTCCGATATGGCGGAACCGGTAATCAGGCATTTTTTTCGCAGCAAGACGGCCCGCCGGGGCAAGATTTGGAGCACAGTCAGAATGGCGATCATCTTCGCCGCTGTTTCTGTCATTCTCTTCAAACGGCAAGAGGCGAGTATCGTCTTGGTGGCAGGAATCATCGGTGCCGGCGTGGGGATCGCGTTCAGTCTGCTTACCTTTAAGTATTTCATCTCTCGGATGATGCGCCGAAGCATGGGGCGAGAGATGGCGGGCAGATTGCCAGCAACCACGACCTTTGACATCGTCGGAGGGAAGCTGGTGTGCGATTGTCTTGGAGCGAGCACGGCCTTCCCACTGTCAAGCCCCTACGAGGTTTCCGAGGACAGCGAGCGTTTGGAAATCTCTTTTGGAAAGACGGGGCTTTGTACAATCCCGCTTCGAGCGTTCTCATCCGCTGACGAAAAAGCCGCCTTCATCGCAAGGCTCCGCCGAGAATCGGGCAGCGCCGGCGCATGAGTCCGCTGCGTAGAAGGAAAGGCGATGCCGAACGGACGAATCGGGTGGCGGGGCGACCAGTGGGGGCGACGGTCGATCCCCGCCGGGCGCTTGCGCGGAGGCTGCGCTGGGCTAGACGTAGCGCCCATTTTTCCAGAACCCCTGCTTTTTCTTGCTGCCCATGCGCCTTGTCATCAAATTCGGATCCGGCATCCTCACCCGCGAGGATGGCGCGGCGCTGGACGATACCCAGTTCGAAGCGCTGGTCGCGGCGGTACTGGGCTGCGGAAGGCGGGGCACGCCTGCATCGTAGTGTCCAGCGGCGCGGTCGCGGCGGGGATGATGTCGTTCGGCATGCGGACCGCCCCTCCGACACGCCTAGCCTACAGGCGCTGGCGGCGGTCTACCAATCGCGGCTCATGCATTTCTACGAGACCTATTTCCGCGTCCACGGGATCAATGTCGCCCAACTCCTGCTCACCCAGCAACCTCGAAAACCGACGACCACCAGCAGCGCGTGCGCAACACGCTGGAGCGCCTCCTCGAGTTCCCAGACGTCATCCCGATCATCAACGAAAACGACTCGGTCGCCGTCGAGGAACTGAAGTTCGGGGACAACGATACGCTTCCGCGCACGTCGCCGCCTTTGCCGGGGCGGACATGCTCATCCTTCTCACCTCGGTCGACGGCTGCGCGACCTGAGCGACCCGGACGAGTCGAAGATCATCGAGGAAGTTGCGGACATCGACGCGGTGCTCCACCTCGCCAGCGGCGAACGCGGCGCGTTCTCGGTCGGCGGCATGGCGTCGAAACTTCGCGCGGTCAAAGCATTGCGTCGGGGCGGGCGTCCAAACCGCCATCGCCACCGGTACCGCCATCCCGCCCAGCTCGCCGCTATCGTCGCGGGCGGCGGGCGCTGCACCCGCTTCCTGCCGCAGGCGCGGTAAGGCGTTTCATGGGGAGACCGGCGCTTCATCCGGATCCCGAAACGCCGCCCCAATTTCTCGGAACGGGCGCCGTCGGATCGGCGGGGCGCGCCAGCCGCAAAATCCGAAAAATCTCTCTAACAAAATCGGCAGTACCAGCCGTTCTAACGGGTTGCCCCGCCCTCGATCCTAACAAAGCCACGAACAATTTTCGGATTATTTTTTAGCGGCTGAAATGCGGAGATTGGGATGGGCGTATCGGTTTTGTCCACCTACATGTTGTATGAATAATTCTGCTTATTTCCTTGGGTTTCGGGCGCTGGGGCTTGCCGGCGCGGCGCTCGTCTATGCGGCGTTTTCGCCGGCGGTTCTTTTTGGTCAGGATGCGTTGCCGCCGCCGGAGGCAGAGCAGCGATCGCCTGCCGAACTCGCCAATCAGGCGGGCAAGAAGGTCGCCGAGGTCCCCAAGGTCGGGCCGCCGGAGGCATGGGCGTCGCCCCGCCGAGAGCTGAATCCTGAAAGCGTGGTGACGGTCCGGTTTCAATCGCCGATGGTTCTGGCGGACCAGGTCGGGATGGAAGCCGCCGAGCCGCCGGTCGAGATCCGCCCTGGGTGGGCGGGGCGCTTTGTGTGGGAGTCCCAGAACGACCTGATGTTCGAGCCGTCGGAGCCGCCAGCCTTCGGCGGCGAGTATGAGCTTTACCTCCGGGAGGGGGCTACCGATTTGGTCGGGGCGGAGATTTCGCGAAGCCGGTCTCTCGACCGTAACCCGCCGCTTGATTACATTTCCAAGTTTCAGGCGGAACCGCTCGCCGGATCGTTTTGGTCTCCGAATTCGTGGAGCACCCGGCAGGCACCGAGGGAGTATGAATTTGTCGTGCAGTTCCCGGGGAAAGTCGATCCCGCGGTATCGGCGGGGCACATCTATTTTGCGGCGAAGACGATGAGGGAACCCGCCGAGGTGCGGCGCGCGCTGTGGGGCGACCTGCCCGACAATGGCGTCTTGGACCTTCCGTGGGACGAGCGCCTGCGGATCGCGGCGGAGGCAAGGCGCGGCGGAGCCGACGGTGGCGGAGCCGAGGGCGAGGCGATCCCGGAGGTCGCGGCGGACCACGATCCAACAGGTGAGATACCCAACGCGCTCGTCGTCAGAACGACCGGGCCGCTCGCCCCGGGAACGTGGGAGTTGGTCATCGAAAAGGGGATGCCGGTAGGCGATGCCGCCATGGCGGAAAACCAGGTTCGCGCACTGGGCGAGATCAAGCCGATGGAAGTGTCGAGCATCGAGGCGATCGCCCTGCTCGACCGCCCGAAAGAAGTTTCCGTCCGCTTTTCCAAGGCGATCCAAGAGGGCGCGGCGGAAAAGATTGCGCAGTGGCTCTACGTTTCGCCGAAGGTCGAGAACCTGGTCGCAGAGGTCCAGCCCAACCGCCGCGAGGTAAAATTGACCGGCGATTTCCGGCAGGTGACCGCCTACGACGTCACCGTCAAAGCGGGCGTCCCGTCGGACGATTGGCTGATCTCGGCGGCGCCGCGCACCGAGGTGGTCCGGTTTGCGCCGTGCGACGCCGGGCTGGCCCTGCCGGGGACCGATTCCGCGCGGCGGGCGGGTGCGTCCAATCCGTTCAAGCTAGTGGCGTCGAACATCGACGACTTGAACGTGAAGGTGAAGCAACTGGATGGCGATCTCTTGCTCTACGCGCTCCGCGGCTACGGCCGCTACCAGACGAGGGACGCCCACAGCCGGTGGGACCGCGGGAAGCGGGTCTGGATCTCGCGCCCCGGCACCGGGCTGCCCTACGAACTCGTGCCCGGTCCGACGATCTATGAGCTGGCGTCGAAGTCCACCGCCGCACCGGATTCCAGCGACGTGATCGCCTTGCCAGAGGATGAAATCATGGGCGGCAAGCGGTTCGGGGCCTACTTCGTTTCGGCGGAAGGCACGGCGCGGGCGGGCAACTCCGTTTCGGGTCGGCTCGGCGCGCAGGAAATCATCCAGGTGACCGACATCGGATTGGCGTGGAAGGCGGGGGCGGGCGAGGCGGTCGTTTATGCATTCTCGCTGACCACCGGCAAGCCGCTGCCCGGCGCGACGCTGGGCGTCTATGACGAAAATGCGAAGCGGCTGCACGAGGCGGCCACCGATGCGGCGGGCACGGCGCGGATCGGGCTGCCGGGCGAGAGCCGCTGGCTGGTCGCGCAGCTCGGCGCGGACCGGCACGCCATCGGGTTCGCGCCGGATCAGGTGCGCGACCTATCGCTGTGGCGGTTCGGCGTTGACTACTATGACTACGACTGGGACGGCGGCGGCACGGCGGAGATGCGCAGCCTCATGCTCAGCGACCGCCCGGTCTATCTGCCCGGCGAGACCGCGCATGTCTTTGGGCTGCTCCGCTCGACCGACGGCAACCAGCTCCGGCTGCCCGAGGCGACCAAGCTCCGCTTTGTCCTGCGCGACCCGCGCTGGCGCGAGGTCGCCACGCTCCCGGTCGAGGTCAGCGCGGACGGATCGGTCGCCGCCGACCTCAAGCTGCCGCCTTCGCCGCTGGGCGGTTATTCGGTGCAGTTGGAAAGCGAGGACGGCGAGCAGTCCTACGCCTATCACCACTTCCGCGTCGAAGAGTACCGCCCGAATACATTTGAGCTGAGCCTCGCCGCCCCTGGATCGCAGGTCGCCTCCGGCGGTCGCGCGGAGTTTGCCCTATCGGCGAAATATCTGATGGGCAAAGCCCTGTCCAAGGCGAAGGGCGGCTGGAATGCCTATGTCAATGACGCGGGCTACGAGCGCGGCGAAGCATTCTCGGACTACACGTTTGGCGGCGCGCTGCCAGAGGATGGCTGGCGGCGGCGGCAGCGGCGGGACGGCGTCAACCTATCCTCCCGCGGGGAAATGGAATTGGATGCCGCCGGGCGCAGCGTCATCGCGGTTGACCTGCCGCAAGTCGAAACCGCCCCAGGCCCGCTCCGGGTCTATGTCTCTGCGGAAGTCACCGACGTGAACGGGCAGACGATCGCCAAGTCGGCTTCGGCGGTCGTCCATCGCTCCGCCTTTTATCTAGGCGTCAAATCCGACACCCGCGCGCAGGCCGGCAAAGAAACGACCGCCGAGGCGGTGGCGGTTTCGTCCGGCGGCGACGGGCATTATTCCGGCGATGTTTCCGCGCGCGTCACGCTTCGGCGGCGGGACTGGAAGAGCGTGCGCGTCTTGTCGGCGGGCGGCGGGTCGTCGGTGCGCAACTACGCCACGATGGCAGAGATCGCCTCGTGGGAGGCGAAGATCCCGGCGGGCGGCGCGGCGCCGATTTCGTTTACGCCGGAGACCGGCGGCGATTATTGGCTGAGCGTCGAGACCCAAGATCCGTCGGGCACCGCCGTGGCGACGCACCGGCAGATCTCGGTCGCATCGTCGGACGCCTCGCCCGACGCGCCACAGCCTTATTTCGACGGCGAGCGCATCGCCTTGACGCCGGACCAAGAGCGCTACCAGCCCGGCGCAACCGCGCGGATCGTGGTCGGTGCCCCGTTCGAGGGTCAGGCGATGGTCACCGTCGAACGCAAGGGCGTGCTGCGGCACTTCACGGCGGAATTGCGCGGCGAGGCTCCCGCCATCGAGGTCCCGCTTGAAGCCGGCGACGCGCCCAATGTCTTTGTCTCCGCGGTCCTGGTGCGCGGCGTCGCCGAATCGCCAGAGGGCGCGGACGGAGCCGCCTTCCGGCTCGGCTACTGCCGTTTGGAAGTCGAGCCGACCGGCAAGAAACTGGACGTCGCCCTGCAGCCGAGCGCCCCGGAAGTCTTGCCCGGCGCGCCGATCCAAGTCACCGCCAAAGTGACCGCGCCAGATGGCGCGCCCGCCGCCGGGGCGGAGTTGGTGGTCTGGGCGGCAGACGAGGGCGTGCTCTCGCTGACCGGCTACGAATTGCCCGACCCGCTCGCGCGCTTCTACCAGCCCTACTCGCTCTCCATCGCCGCAGGGCATAGCCTCGACCACATGATCGGCGAAAGCCGCGATGAATTCCGCTTCGGCAACAAAGGCTTCATCATCGGCGATGAGTTCGGGGAGAAGGGCGGAGATGAAGGCCCGCCGGTCCAGATCCGGAAAGACTTTCGCGGCACCGCCTTCTGGGCCGCGCAGGTCAAGACCGGTCCCGGCGGCGTGGCGGAATTTTCGTTCCCCGCGCCGGAGAGCCTGACCCGGTTCCGCCTCTTCGCCGTCGCCGCCCAACATGCCGACCGGTTCGGCACGGCGGAATCGTCATTCGAGATCAAGAAGCCGCTCATGGTCGAGCCGGCCGCGCCGCGCTTCGCCCACGTCGGCGACATCATCGACGTGAAGGCGGTCGTCCACAACACGACGGCGGTCGGCGGCGAATTCGACGTCGCGCTCAAACTCGGCGGCGGCACGGCGGAGTTTGCGTCGGACGGCGGCGGCGCGGCGCGCATCCGCGTGGCGGCGGGCGCGACCGAATCGGTCGTCTTCCCGGTCCGGTTCGTCGCGATCGGCGAGGCGCAGTGGGATTTCACCGCGATGAGCGCGAAGCTGGATGACGCCGCCGCCGCGCCGCTAAGCGACGGCATGCAGGCGAAATTCGAGGTCCGCTATCCGGCTCCGGAATTGCGCGCGATCAGCTACGCCGTCGCCAATGGCAAGGAGGGCACCGGCGATTTGCTCAAGAAGATCGATCCGGAGATCATCGGCGGCGAAGGCGTGATCCGCGTCAATCTCTCGACCTCCCGCCTGATGGAGGCTGGCGAGGCGATCAACTATCTGCTGCACTATCCGTATGGCTGCGTCGAGCAGACCACCTCCTCCACGCTGCCGTGGATCGCCCTGCGCGACCTGCGCGACGCCGTGCCGCAACTGCGGCGGACAGATCCGGAAATCGCCAAAGCGATCCAGGCGGGAGCCGACCGGCTGCTCTCGATGCAGACCGATTCGGGCGGGCTCGGCTATTGGCCCGGCGCTTCGGAACCCGAGCCGTGGGCGTGCGCCTACGGCGGCATGGGGCTCACGCTTTGCGCCCAAGCCGGCGCGGCGATCCCGGCGCAGTCGCTCGAATCGCTCTACGCCTACCTGTCCGCCGATCTGCGCGGCGCGGGCGACGAGAAGGACGCGACCAAGCTGATGTATCGCTGCCTGTCCGCCTACACGCTGGCGCTCGCCGGCCGCGCGGAACCCGCCTACCACGAAACGCTCGCCCGGCGGACCGCCGATCTCCCGACCATCGCCCGTGCGTTCCTCGCTCTCGCCATCATCGAATCCAAGCAAGAGGGGGCCGCCGATCTCGCCCGCGCGGTGCTCGCCGATGCCTCGCCGGACCCGAAAGGCTTCCGCTACTGGCTTGCACCAGTCCGCGAAACCTCCGCCCGGCTAACGCCCGGCTCCGGCTCGGCGATCGAAAAGCGTCCACCACCTTGACGAATTGCCTGCCTGCGCCGGTGCCGACGGCACCTGGGGCAACACCTACAGCGACGCGTGGGGCGTCCTCGCCATCGGGAGGAGGCGCGCCTCACACAGGTGTCGTTTGTGCTGGAGGTTGCCTGGAACGGCAAAATCCAGCGCGTGGAATTGCCGGCCGGCGGCAGCCAGTCGGTCGCGTTCCGCTTTGGTCCCGGCGAGGAAGCGAAGTCGCTGAGCGTCGCGTCGGCGGATGGCGGCACCGCCTTCCTGCACGTCGATGTGGCGGCGCGCCCTGATTTGAGCAAGCCCTTCGAGCCGCGCGACCGGGGATTCCGGCTCCGCCGTCAGTATTATAAAGTCGAGGGCGACGGCTCGCTCGCCCCGCCCGAAAACCTCGAAGTCGGCGACCTCATCGCGGTGTCGCTCGACATCACGGTGCCGAAGGAAAGCCGCTACGTGGCGGTGGACGACCCGCTCCCCGCCATCTGCGAGGCGGTCAACCCGAACTTCCAGTCGATGGGATCGAAAGCCGTCGCCACCGGCGGCAACCCGCGCTGGCAGTGGTGGTCGCCCACCTTCCAGGAGCTGCGCGCCGACCGCGCCCTGTTCTTCCGCGACTACGTCTGGGGCGGCGGCGACTTCCGCGTCGAATACCTCGCCCGCGTCATCGCCCCCGGCAGCGTCATCGCCGCCCCGGCCAAGGTCGAGGCGATGTATGATCCCGAAACCTACGGCTTGTCCGGAGCCACCCAGTTGCGCTGCGGCAAGCCTGCCGTCCAGGCGGGGGTGGGGCAGTGAATCGTATCCTTCGGGCAAAATCGCCATAGCCAAATCTCCCAAAAAAATCGAGTTGGGGGCGGCGCTAACTTGGGTGACCTATGAAACGATCACCCATCTTCGCCCTCATCGCGGCAGCGGCGACCGCAGCCGCGCCCTCGATTTCTTTTGCCGAGGCACCCGCCAGCCCGTTGCTCCAGCGGCAGGCTAAGGTCCAGCAAACCGCGCGGGAAAGCGGTCGTGCGGTGGTCGCGATTTTGCCGGGGCGCGGCGGTGCCGGCATGGGTAGCGGCGTCGTCGTCTCCAAAGACGGTATCATCCTG
Organism: Verrucomicrobiales bacterium; assembly: GCA_041395145.1. Lineage (GTDB taxonomy): Bacteria > Verrucomicrobiota > Verrucomicrobiia > Verrucomicrobiales > DEV007 > JAWLBD01. Next base: position 10,416 of record JAWLBD010000096.1, read on the forward strand.
ACGGCGGCGCATGTCCTGCGGGCGGTCGGCGAGCGCTTCCGCGTGATCTTCCCAGACGGCACCGAGGCGGAGGCGCGGGCGCTGGGGGCGAACTTCGACCGCGATGCAGCGATGGCGAAGATCGCGACCCAGCGCGAGGGCGAGGGTGGCTGGCCATTCGCGCCGCTGGCGCCATCGGCATCGGTCGTGCCTGGCGAGTGGTGCGTGGCGATGGGGCACCCAGGCGGCTACGAGGCGGAGCGCCCGCCGCCGGTCCGCGTCGGGCGCGTGTGGAAGCAATCTGAACCCGGCTTCCTGCTCTCC
>JAWLBD010000097.1:0-10588 GCA_041395145.1 Verrucomicrobiales bacterium
TCTCGTTCGATGGGCATGCGCGCGACGCGACGACCAGCGCCCATGCCGCGATGCTGGTCGGCGCGCCCAAATTCACCGCTGGAAAGCACGGCCAGAGCCTCGGGTTCGACGGCGAACACGATTGGGTGCAGTTGTCGCCCCGCATTGGCAATTCAACGGATTGGAGTTTTGCGGGTTGGGTCTACTGGAACGGGGGCGATCCATGGCAGCGGATTTTTGATCTGGGCGTGGAAACCGACCGCTTCATCTTCCTGACTCCCATGGCCAACGGCGCTGGGCTCCGCTTTGGCCTGCAATACGAGGGCGCGCAGCAACAATTGAATTCGGGCGCGCTGCCAACTAAGACATGGACGCACGTCGCGGTCACCATAGCCGGGAACACGGGAAAACTCTTCGTGAACGGTCAGATCGTCGACATCAACCCGGCGATGACGATCGATCCGAGAAGCATCGACACGAAATACAACTACCTCGGCAAAAGCCGGTTCCCGGCGGACCCACTTTTCGATGGGAGGCTCGACGACGTGCGATTCTTCAGCTCGGCAAGATCGGATGCGGCGATCGCGGCGATCGCGGGCACGCCCCCCCCAGCCTTTATCAGCGGGTCTTTGCGGGGCGGGGACGCCATCGCCGGGCAGGCTTACTCCGGCACCCTATCCGGGCTCGTATCGGGGGTGGGGGCATTGTCGTTTGCAAAGCTATCCGGGGTTCCCTGGCTGGAGGTCTCCGGCGATGGGGCTTTGAGCGGAACCCCCTCTACTGCCGATTCTGGGGAGAACAGTATCGTCATCCGGGTGGAAGATGCACTTGGTTCCTACGGCATTGCCACCCTCTACGTAACCGTGTCAGATGTCGCGGCTGCGATTGCCTCAAGCGGAGATGATGCGGAGGAATCAGCCGATGGGTCAGTGAACCTGACGAGCACCGATTTGGAGCTGGTCAATGATGGGGGCGATCAGGTTGTCGGATTGCGCTTTGATGAGGTCGATATACCCCAAGGGGCGATTGTTACCCACGCCGCCGTGCAATTCGCCGCCGACGAGACCCAGGGCGTTCCGACCGATCTTGTGCTGCGAATCGAGGACGCCGACGATGCGGCGCCTTTTTCCGCTTCCCAAAATAATATCAGCTCGCGGAACCTCGCCCCCTATGAAATCGCGTGGGAGCCGCCCGCGTGGGGCAGCGGGCAATCCGGGCCGACCCAGCGGACGCCGAACCTTGCCGGGCTTGTCCAAGAAGTCGCTTCGCGGCCGGGTTGGAGACGGGGAAATGCCATCGTGCTCGTCGTGAGCGGCAGCGGCCACCGGACCGCAGAATCATTCGACAAATCCGGCGGTAGCCCTGCGGTCCTGACCGTCTCCTACGCCGCGAGCGAACCCATCCAGGAGTTTACCTGCCACCCGACCGCCAGCGAAGATGATGCCGAGGAGGCAGCCGGCGGAGCCGTCAACCTCTACAGCTCGGACCTGGAGTTAGTTGATGACAGCGGACCACAAACGATCGGGGTCCGATTCCCAGATGTCGCGCTGCCGCGCGGGGCGGCGGTGTTGGATGCCCGTCTGCAGTTCTCCGCTGACGAAACGCAAAGCGGAGCGACATCGCTGGTGATTCGCGGGCACGACACCGGCGACGCTCCCGCCTTTGCCGAGGCGGCGAACGACATCACGAGCCGGGCGCAAACATCCGCATTTGTCACTTGGGATCCCGCCCCCTGGAACTATGTCGGCGAGCGCGGGCCTATGCAGCAGTCACCCAACCTTGCGCCGATCATCGGCGAAATCGTCGCCCGACCTGGTTGGGCGAGCGGCAACTCTCTCGCCGTCATCATCAGCGGCAGCGGCCACCGCACAGCCGTCTCCGCAGATAAAGGAACCGGACAACCAGTATCCCTAACTATCCGTTACGCTCAGTCTGCCCTCCCCGGCTCTTTTTCGCGATGGGTGCAAGATCATCCCGGCGTTGGCATTGCGTCGGACGATACGGATGGGGACGGACTCGCCAACTTGATCGAGCATGCATTTGGTCTCGACCCGTGGCTCGCCGACAAGCTGGATCACCAGGTGAGCCTATCCGATTCTTTCATCCGGCTCACCTACACCCGCCCATCTGCGGTCACGGGCATCGCCTATCGCCCCGAGTGGTCGGACTCGCTGGGCGGAGGCTGGACGGAGGCTGGCGTCTCGCAGGCGATTGTCGAGGACGATGGCGGCACCCGCACAATTCTGGTGACCATCCCGCGCGGCTCGGGGACCCAAAGATTCCTGCGCATCCGCGTCGAATCCCATCCCGGCTGACCAAAAGGGCCGTAGGGGAGGGGGGGCGCCCCTCCAGCGCCGTGGAGGTCGACCCGCGCAGCTACTAACCCGCGCCCCGCCCCGAATCTCGGAGCCTACGAATCCGGCAACCCATTTTCCAAACGCGCACGGAACGCCCGCAATTAATTCGACACGGACAACAGGCGCGAGCGCCGCAAGTTTTCCCCGACCGCCGAAGAACTGCCCGGCCGCGCAGGCCGAGCAGGCCGCGCAGGCAATGCGATCAGCGCCAACAACACCGCCATCAATAGGCTGGTCTACGACTTCGACCGCGACCCGCCCGCCCAATCCTCCCTATCGCGATGACGGAGCTATTTTTGAGAACCCTTACGCGGCGATTATGCGACCGACCCTGAAAGAGCCGAAGGTCGGATTTGAACCGACGACCCACGCATTACGAATGCGTTAATTTATAATTTCTAAAATGCTCTTAACTGTGCCTAACTGAGCCAATTTTGTTTCGCTTGTTATTGGTGGTTAAAGGCTTATAAATATGCCATGTCAGAGCAATCGAGAACACTTGCGAAACAGAAAAGTGGCCAAGAAGTGGCCAAGGTAAGCGTCTCGGGAAATCGCTCATTTTTCGTAACTCCTTGATAATGAACGAGCCGGAGGGGGGAATTGAACCCCCGACCCACGCATTACGAATGCGTTGCTCTACCCCTGAGCTACTCCGGCGTTGTCCTTTGGCGGGCGGGTATGTAGCGCGATTTTGGGGATTTGTCTAGGCGATTTCGATGGCGGTGCCGCCTTGGCGGGCGGACAGGAGGCAGGCGTCCATGATCTTTTGGGTTTTGAGGGCGGCGTCGGGCCAGAAGTTGTCTGGGGTGCCGCTGAGGGCGAGGTCGGCGAAGCGGCGGAAGAGCTTTGTTTCCTGGGCGTTTTCGTGGTTGTTGCTGTATTCGCGGACGGCGTGGCGGCGGTCGTGGCGCTCCATGACGAAGCGGGTGTTGGCGACGTCGAAGTGGGCGTTGGAGACGGTGAATTCGAGTTCGCTGCCGCAGTAGGGGAGGACGAAGTCGGAGACGAGGAGGGAGCCTTTGGTGCCGCTAATGTGCGCCCACTGCTGGTGTTCGGTCTGGAACGAATTGTAGAACGTGGCGCTGACGCCGCCGGGGAAGAAGAGTTCGGCGGAGAATTCCACGGGCACGGCGTCGGGGCTGTCGGCGCGGCCGAGCTGGTCGAGCTGGTCGAGCATGGTGGCGCGGACGCGCGCGGGCATCTGGTAGCCGGTGGCGAAGAGGGCGAACCGGATCGTGTACCAGCCGAGGTCGCCGAGGCAGCCTTGGGGTTCCAGCCCGCTATGCATCCGGATGTTGCCTTTGAGGAAATCGTCGGGCGCGCAGAACGAAAACCCGCAGGCGATCCGGCGCATCTGGCCGATGCTTTCGCCGTCGTCCAAGACGGCGCGGAGGGCGGGCAGGCGGTCGCTGTGCATGTACATGATGCCGTCCATGAATTGGACGCCGGCGGCGCGGCAGGCGGCGACCATTTCTTCGAGGTCGGCGAGGCTGGGCGCGCACGGTTTTTCGCACATGACATGTTTGCCGGCCTGCGCGGCTTTGATGACCCATTCTTTGCGCACGCCGGTGGGCAGCGGGATGTAGACGGCGTCGATGTCGGGGGCGGCGATGATTTCGGCGTAGGAGCCGATGGCGCGGGGGGCGTCGGGGAAGGCGGCGTCCGCCTGGCATTCGGCGATGAATTGGGCGCCTTTGGCTTCGTCGCGGCTGGCGACGGCGGCGACGATGCCGTTGCCGGAATTGCGGATGGCCTGCCAGTTCTTGCGGGCGATGCCGGCGGTCGAGAGGATGCCCCAGCGCAAGGGCTTGTCAGAAATCGGGATACTCATAAGGGCGCGAGTATGGGCGCGGCGGCGGAGGGCGCAAGCGTGCGTTGGCCGGGCGTTGGGTCGGGCGTTGGGTCGGGCGGCTTATCGGTCGAGAATATAGAGGCGGCAGTTCGGGCACGATCTCGCCGCATAGCGAAACCCAAATCCCCAGCGATGCCGCCCGACGGCGTAGCCGCCCAGGAAAAGCCGGACGAAGAAATTGTCCCGCTTGGTGGACCATTTGATCCGCGAGCTCGCGTAGAGCGTGCCTTCCTCCAGCGGCGCGCCGCAGTTGGGGCAATGCCGCGCGGGCAGGCTTCCGCGCGCTTGCGGTGGCTGATACGGATTCACCTCAGCGGGATCGCGGTCGGGCGGGATGGGGTGGGTTGCCATCCCCAAGTATAAGGCGATCCCTGCGCGCGCCAACGTAGCATCGGCATCCTGCCGATCATCCGGCTACAAATGGGGAAGCCGCTGGCATTCCCGATCCGGACCGACCACCGATTTTCGGAGAAGCGCTCGACTGCGGGAGGGGCACGGCATCCAGACTCATTGCCAAAGAGATTTGCGCCAATTTTACCCGCCATGGCTGGCAAGCTACGGGATGCCGCGCAATCCGGGCGTCGCGGATCCTATCTCCCCTCCTGAGAGGGGTCGGGGGTGGGTCAGCGCGCAGCGGACGACCTCTGCGGGATCGGGCCGCCAAGCCGCCGACTCTAATGCAAGGCGTCGACCTCAAGGACTATACACTTCATCTGCCCACCCCTAAATCCCCTCCAAGGCGAGGGACTTGCGACGCTCAGCCTCATCTAAGCCAAAGCAGAACATGCCAGTTGGGCTGCCGATTCCCGCCATTGTTTCGGGAATCAGTCTAACTAACACTAACTGCAGAGGAAGGAGCGCAGAGGATTGGGGGCAGCGTCTTGGTAGCCTCCGCATATCCCCGGCTTTGGGGCGCGTCATTTTCCCTGACAGGCGGGGCGGGATGGGGTAGGGACCGGAGCTTTTCCCGCCATGCCTGACGATCCCACCGAAGCCAACGAATTATTCGACGCGCAGTCTGGCTGCGCGCGCTATTTCTGCGGCTGCGCAAGCGGCGGGCGCTGCGCAAGAAGGCTGCAATCGACGCCCGCCACCGGTTCACCCGCGAGTTCAAGGACTACCGGCACTACGCAAAACGACGACTACCGGCACCGAGGGCGGCTCTACGCGCGGCTCGAGCGGCTGCAGTTCATCCGGTCACGAGGAGGTGCAGGGAATTCCAAAGCCATCCACATCATCGTCGATACCAGCGAGTTCGATGCGCGCGCCGTATGGCGAGAAGCGGCTGACCGCGCTGCGGCTGGCGGTGCCGCTGTGTATCTCGGGCTGGTCAGCCAGCACCGGGGTCAACTCAGCATCGGCGAACACGCGGTCAACCAGGTGCCGCCGCTCAAGGGGCAGGCAAACATCCTCAGCGCGGTCATCTCGCACTCACCTCGCTGCAGTTCGGCGGGCTGACCGACCTGCAGACGTGCTTCAAGGAATTCCGCCCCGGGCGCGGGCGCTACGGCATCATCTTTGTCATCTCCGATCTCTTCGGCAAAGAAGTCGGCACCGCCTACGAGGCGATCCGGCAGACGTCGTCGTGGCCCGGCGAGATCCACTTTATCCAAGTCTATCACCCGAAGGAACGCCGCCCGGAGATCGAGGGCGAGATCGAGCTGATCGACGTCGAGACCAAGGAGAAGCGCCGGATCTGGCTGACCAAGCGCGAGATCGACCGCTACGAGGCGGCGTTCGCCGAGTTCGTCGAGACGCTCGAGCGCGAGTGCGTGGGGCGGCAGATCGACTTCGTGTCGTGGCCGACGGATGCGCCGTTCGAGGACATGTTCCTCCAACTGCTGTCGCGCGGGTCGGCGCTTTCAGGGGCGGCGTAGATCGGGGCCGGGGGAGGGGGCTAATTTTGACCCTTGCCTGCCGAGGGGAAATCGGTTAATTTATCCGTTAATTAGATGGGCAGGAAGACCGCGCCCACGAAATTTCCCGATGGTCCGATATCTCTGGAAGATACCTTTCAAGCAAGCCCGCCGCGTGGCGGGAGCGCAACCCCGACCCCGCGTCGCCGCCTAGCTTTGATGCCGCCGTCTATGGTCTCTGCCCGAGGTTTGATTCTCTGCCAGTCCGCTAGGTCCACCTTTTCCGGTCCGGATGAGCGCCCGCCCCGTCGGCGGATCGCCACCCCTATCCGCGCCGCCTCCTAAACCCAAGCCCACCACCAACATCGCTAAGCCAAAAAGAAAACGCCGATTTCAGCCGCGCGACCGCACGCGGGTGAACGAACGCATCCGCGCCCCGAAGGTGCGGGTCATCGAAGCCGCCACCAACTCCCAGCTCGGGGTCATGAGTTCGCGGGACGCGCTCGCGCTCGCCAAACAAAAAGGGCTCGACCTCGTGGAGATCGCCGCCAACGCCGACCCGCCCGTCTGCAAGATCGTCGACTACGGAAAATACAAATACGACCTGTCGAAGAAGCAGAAGGAGCACCCGAAGTCGAAGGCCGGCAAGGTCAAGGAGATCAAATTCCGCGTCGGCATCGACCCGCACGACTACGGGATCAAGATGGGGCGTGCAGAGGGATTCCTCGACCACGGGGACAAGGTCCGCTTCGTGTTGATGTTCCGCGGCAGGGAGAACGCGCACCCGGAGCTCGGCTTCCAGCTCATGGAAAAGGTCGTCGATGACCTCAAGACCATGGGGCACGTGGACTACCCGCCCAAGAAGGTCGGCAGGAGCATCGGCATGATGCTTTCCCCGCTGCCCAAGGACCGGCGCAAGCGCAAGTTCAAGCCCGTCGAGCACGACTTCGAAGACGAAGAAGACGAGGACGATGACGACGAGCATGGCGAGGACGCCCACGACGAATCCCACGACGGCAGCGAGGAGGAATAGCGCCGGGGTGCCGCGCGCGCTCCTGCTGTTCGACATCGATGGCACGCTGGTCGATACCGGCGGCGCGGGCTACGCGGCGCTGTGCGAAGCCTTTGCCGAAATCTATGCTGCCGACCTGGCCGGCCGGCCGATCCCGCCGCTCGACCTCGCGGGCGCGACCGATTCCGGCTTGCTGCGCGATCTATTCGCGTCGCTTGCCTTTGGCGCGTCAGCTCAGGCGCGCGTGGGCGATTTTTACGCCCGCTACCTCGCCTGCCTCGAAGCGCGGCTTTTCGCCGATGCCATAGCGCCGGGGCGGCGGCTGGCTGGCGCGGCGGAATTGCTCGACCTGTTGGGCGAATGCGGTGGCTTCGAGCTGGCGCTGCTGACCGGCAACATCCGGGCGGCGGCGTTCGCCAAGCTCCGCGCCTACGGGATCGACCACCATTTCGGCGAGGGCGGAGCCTTCGGCGACGACCACCACTGCCGGACGAGCTCGCCCGCATCGCCCGGCGCTGCGCGGGGAGTGCCGCCGGCTGGCGTCCATCGTGATCGGCGACACGCCGAAGGACACGCGCTGCGCGCGGGCGATCGAGCCAAGGCGGTCGCCGTCGCCACCGGCAGATTCAGCGCGGCAGAACTTGCCGCGCACCAGCCGGATATGGTGTTGGAGGATCTGAGCGATGCCGACACCGTCTGGGCGCGCTAGGCAGATAGTGGACCTCCCGCGCGCAGCTCTGCCGGTCAGCCGATCCGAAAACCGCCAGCGCCCCCGGTAGAAGTGAGGACGCGGGGTATCGCCTGGAGCGAAGCGGGCAGGAGGGCAAATCGGTAGAAGGCCAGGACCGCGAAGAGCCATCGGCTTGCGCCGCTCCCCTGCCGAACCTTGCGTGCGGATCACCCGCGCACGGCTCACCCTAGCAAGTTGCTCCTTGGCAGCGCCCCACCCGTTCCCCGCCTACCAGTTCCATTTTTCGCAATCGGTCTAATCACCCTGAAGCAGCGGGAAGCCGGCCGTCGGTCGCCTGTCGCCGGTTTTGGTGATGAAGAGCGCTTCCGCATCGGGATAGGCGTCGATCAAGGCGAGTCCTGCCTCCATCGGCCGACGAATGCGGCGGTCGGAGAGGCGTCCGCCTCCATCGCGGTGGGCGCGATCACCGTGGCGCTGGCGAGCGCTTCGGGCGAGCGGCCGGATGCGGGATCGAAGAGATGGTGCTGCCGGAAATCGCCGGTGAAACGGGTCGCGTAGTCGCCGGATGTCGCGAGGCAGCGCCCGCTTTCCAGCGCTGCTTTGGCGGCGAGGGCAGCCGGGGCGCGCGGGTCTTGGATGCCGACGCGCCACGGGTGTTGCCGCCCGCTTTGCCCGAGGGCGCTGAATTCGCCGCAGTCGATCAGGGCGTGTTCGATGCCGGCGGCCCGCAGGGCGGCTGCCGCGCGGTCGGCGGCGAAGCCTTGGGCGATGCCGTTGAGCGAGATCGCGGTGCCTTCGCCGCGCAGGCAGATCGACTTGTCGCCGACCGCCACGCGGCGCCAATCGACGTGGCGGCGCGCCCGATCGATCTCGGCATCTTCCGGCAGTTTGCCAAGGCGCTGCGCCGCGCGGAAGAGATCCCACAGCGGCTGCACGGTGACGTCGAAGGCACCGCCGGAGCGCTCCGAAATCTCGGCGGCGAAGCGGAGGACTTCGGTCAGGTAGGGATGCGGCGAGCCGAGCGCGCCGCCGCGGTTCAGCCGGCAGATCTGGCTGTCCGGGCGATACAGGCTCATCGTTTGCTCGACGATTTCGAGCTCGGCGAAGGCGGTGTCGATCGCCAGCTCCGCCGCCCGCCTATCGGGGTGCAGGGCGATGATCGAAACCTGCGCGCCGAGCGCCCGCGTGCGCCTTTCGAGGCGCTGCCGCCCGCCGCGCGAGAGCAGCGCTCCGAGCGCGGCTCCGCCCGCCGCCAAGCCGATGCCGGCGAGGAAGCGGCGGCGGCGATGGGGGTGGGGCGGTTGAGGCATGGCTGAGGAAAGGCGGGCGGGTCCGGAAATCAACGGGCTAGCTAGCGACCTTTGCGCCCGCCGGTCCGATTTTTCTCCTGTTTTTGAAAAAGCGGGATGACCGTCTTTTCCAGATAGGCGAAGGCGGCGTCGAGCCCATCGCGCCGGTAGAGCCTGCCGATCTCGGCTTCCACGGCGGTCGGGTTGCCGAGGGCGTTGAGGAAGCCGTTGCTCGTCATGCGGGTCATGGCGGCGGCGTCTAGCCGGCCGCGCTCGCGCAGGATCCACTCGCGGGCGAAGAGGGCGAGCACGGCGTCGCCGACCCACGCGGCTTCGCGTTCCTCGGCGATGGGGTCGGGTTTGGTGGGCATGTTAGGGTGGGGGGCAGTTCATTCGCCGATCTCGATGATCGGCTCGCGGAGCATGGGCGGCGGCGGATTGAGCTGGTCGTCCGGCGCGCCGCGGTGCGCTTTGAGAAAGGCGGACGGCGAGACGCGGCAGCGGTTTTCCTGATGGTAGCCGGGACCGGGGTGGACGATGGGCGACTCGATGATCTCGAAATGGAGGTGCGCCTTGTAGCGGCCGCCGGCCGTCCCGACGGCGCCGAGGCGCTCGCCCCGGCGGACATCGGACCCGCTGATGGCGGCGATCTCCGAGAGGTGGGCGTAGAGCGACTGGATGAGGCGGCGGCCGCCGGGGCGCGATCCGTCTTCCACCGCATGGGCGACCATGATGACGTTGCCCCAGCCCGGTCCGGCGTCCCCCGCGAAGGTGACCAGCCCGTCGGCGGCGGCGAAGACCGGGTCGCCGAGATCCGAATCCCCGCCGCCGATGCCGTTGAGGTCGTCGCCGAGGTGGTTGTTCTCGCGGAACGGCTGGGCGTTGTAGGCCAGCGCGCCGTTCTCCGCGCCGAGCGGCGAATCAAACCGGACGGCCAGCGGCACGCGCGCGCCCTCCAGCGGGTCGATCCACTCGAAGCGCGCATCGAAGGGCGGCGGCGGCGCATCGGGTTCGCGGATGCCCTCCGTGCGCCGCTTGGCGATCTGCGCGAGCACCATCCAGACGAGGACGACCAAGATGAGCAGCGGGGCGAAGATGCGGAGGAATTTGAGCACCCCCTCCGATAGCGCTGGGCGCTCCCGCCGCAAATAGCCGTTCTCGGCACCCGCCGGGGGGCGGCCGCCGTCTATTGCCCCGCCTTGGCGTCCGGCGTCCGGTCTTCCTCCTCCGTGATCGCCCAGCCGTCCCCCGCTTTTTCCGCGCGATAGACCGCCTGGTGGCTCGCGTCGCCATAGTGCCACCCGCCTTCGATCTCCATCACGCCGGCGGCGCGGCTTTGGATCTTGGAGACAAGGATGGTGATGGGCGCGTCGCCGGTGGCGGTATCGATGATCTTCTTGCTCTCGCCGACGGCGTCAAAGGTTTCGCCGCTGGCGATGCGGCGTTTTTGGTCCGCGAAGCGCGCGCGAAATTCTGGCGAGGTCGGGCGAAGGCGTTCGCCCCAGAGAAAGCAGACCGGCGCGGCGTCCGGCGGCATGGCCGAGGCTTCGGC
>JAWLBD010000098.1:0-9938 GCA_041395145.1 Verrucomicrobiales bacterium
ACCCGATCCGTCGGGCGGAGAAATGCTCGTCGGCGTGACGCGCGCCACCGAGGGTTCCGATCCGATCACGGAGGGCGATTGGGAGGCGGCGACCGCCGCGGAAATCGAGCCGGATATCATGGCGGCGGGCGGCGTCGATCCGGAGACCGGGCGGCTGGATAAGTATATCGAGCAGATCGGCTACGGGCAGCATTATGATGCGTCGCTCAAAGATATGTATCAGCTCGTCGTGCTAGATAAAGACGCGACCGGCGGGGATTCGACCGGCAACCTGATGGCGAAGACCTCCGAATACATCGCGCGGATCGCCAGCTTTGCGGGTATCCAGGAACACCAGGTCGGCGTCCGCGTCTTGTTGCAAGAATTGATCCTCACGCCGAACACCGGCGACTACAGCGACGTGTCCGAGAGCCTGGGCGGGTTCCGCGATTGGGTGGGCAGCAACCGGTCGCGCGGCACCTACGGCTGGCATGTCGCCAGCAAATTCGGGCTGATCGGGGCGAGCGGCGGCACGATCGGGATCGCCTATGTCAGCGCGATCTCGGGCGGCAGCGGCGTGAGCGTGAACCGCCCCGGCTACACGGTGGCGCTGGTCGCCCACGAGACCGGGCACAACCAGGGCAGCGGCCATAGCTCCGGCGGCATCATGAACTCCGGCTTGATCGGCGGCACGCGCGACTACTACACCGATGTGTCGGAGGGGCGCACGGCGGCCAAGGCGATCTACGATGTGACCAAAGACCGGATCGCCGGGTCCGCCGCGATGCGCCACGCCGCCCAGATCCCGTGGGCGAACGACGACGCGCGGTCCACGGCGGCGGGCGCGGCGCATACCTTCAACCCGCTGAACAACGACGCCGCCAGCGTCCGCCACGGGTCGAACAACAGCGTCCTCAAGCTGGAGGAAGTCGGGCGCGTCTGGCCGCTGTGGGCGGGTGAGGCCGCCATCGACGGCGACCAGATCGTCTTCACGCCGGAGCCGGGCTACCAGGGGATCGCCTACTTCAGCTACACGCTGCGCGGCGATGTCGGGAACGGCGGGCAGGGCTGGCTGCACAAGGGCGACGTCTCGGTCAAGGTCGGCAGCTTCAACGCGAATTCGCTGGACCTCGAACTCGGAGCCGGCCAGCACTTTTCGTTTCGCCCGAGCGGCGGCGACCCGGATATCCGGACCCAGCCGGCGCAGGCGTGGGTCGGCACGTCGCGGGACGACCGCCGGCTCATCATCATCCACGCGGATGCGACCGCCACCGGCACGGACAGCTTCGTCTTCCGCCAGGATGGGGCGGACAAGACGGTCAACATCACCTATCGCGGCGATTATTTTCAGGCGCGGCCGGATTTCATCGTCGCCGACCCGACGGCCGGGGCGATCCGGCTCAACCCGATGCTCAACGACCAGGCGGCCGGCTACCGGAATTACGCCAGCACCTACCCGGTCGTCGGCGCCAACAGCGGCGGCGCGCAGACCAACGCGTATTACTTCCGCCGCGAGTTCCCCGCGCTCAACACCGCCGCGATCACCGGGCTGACCATCGAATTGCTCCGCGACGACGGCGCGGTCATCTACCTCAACGGCACCGAGGTCGCCCGCGACAACATGCCGGCCGGCCCGGTCGATTACGCGACCGAGGCGAGCGCGGCGGTCGGCGGCGGCGATGAGTCGGCTTACCAGACGATCAACATCGGAGCCGGCGCGCTGGTCGAGGGCACCAACCTGATCGCCGTCGAAGTCCACCAGGCGGGCGCGGCGAGCAGCGACCTCGGCTTTGACCTGGCGCTCAAGGCGGCGCGCAGCGGCGGCGGCGGCACCGAGACGCTGATCGCGCGGAACTCCCGCTGGCGCTACTACCAAGACGGAGATGAACCGGCGGCGGACTGGGAAACAGCCGGCTGTTCGGCGATGGCGGCAGCGAGACAAACGTCGGCTACGGTCCCGATAAGCTCTAACAAATATCCCACGACCTACTTCCGGGCGAAGTTCACGCCGGTGATCCCCGCCGCCGCGATCACCGGGGCGACGCTGCGCATCCGCCGCGATGACGGCGCGGTCGTCTATCTCAACGGCGCGGAGATCGCGCGCGACAACATGCCGTCCGGCGCGATCGCCCACACGACGTTCGCGGCGGGGACCGCCTCGGACGACGGCGATGACTGGCATGAATTCAGCGTCGCCCCGGCGGCGATCCTCGCGGGCGAAAACGTGATCGCCGCCGAGGTCCACCAGGCGTCCGGCACCAGCAGCGACATCACGTTCGACTGCGAGCTGATCGCCCAGACGGCGGGCGGCGATGTCGCCCTCATCCCGGCGGGCGCGGAGTGGCGCTATCTCGACGATGGGAGCAACCAGGGCACCGCCTGGCGCGGGGCAGGCTTTGCCGATGCGGCGTGGGCGACCGGACCGGCTCCGCTCGGCTATCCGTTTTCGACCGGCGGGTGGGATCAGGGCGACGGCGTGCTCGGCTTCGGCGATGACCACATCGACACCGGGTTGAACAAGGGCGGGGGAGGCGAGCGCTACTTCCCCGGCGCGTTCGAATTCATCTCCGCGACGAACCTCTCCACAGACAAGGGATCGCTCTCGCTGGAGAGCCGCCGCTTTGTGCTCGACCGCACGCCGACCGATGTCCTGACCGGCGGCATGACCTTCACGCCCAATGCCAATGCGACGGGCGTGGCGACCATCGAATACACGGTGCGCGACGCCTCCGGCGAGACGCAGACGAACACGGTCTCGATCATCCTGCCGCTCTGCGAGATCACCTCGCCGGCAGCCGATCCGGTCGCCGTCGATCTGGGCAACGGATTGATCCTCGAAGGCGTCGCCTTCGGCGGCGGGCAGGCTCCGCTCAGCGGCGTGGTGGATCTCGAATGGTCGCTCGCATCGGCTCCGGCGGGCGGGCAGGTCATCTTTGACGACGCCACCGCCGCGCGGACCGGCGCGCGTGTCACCAAGGCGGGCACCTATGTGCTACGGCTGACCGGATCGGACAGCGGCTACGCGACCGAGGACGAAGTCACCGTGCAGGTCGCCAGCCGCGGGCTGGGCGCGCCGGGCGACTCGCTCTTCGGCTGGTGGCGGTTCGACGACACGAACACCTCCGACCCCGCCGATTCATCGGGCAACAACCGCCCCGGATCGCGGCAAGACTTTCCGAGCAACACGGCGGGCTGGGGCGACGGCATCGTCGGCGGCGCGCTGACCTTTGACCCGAACAACACCGAATACGTCCGCCTCCGCATGTATAGCGACGATCTGCAGCCGCTCGCGGAGGGGGCGCTCAGCGTGTGGTTCCGCACGAATACCGGCAGCGACCGCACGATCTTCGGCGCGTCATCGACGGCGGGCAACCCGCGCGACCTGCGCCTCTACGTCGAGGGCGGCAAGCTCCGCTTTCAGATGCGCGGCATCGGCGGGATCGACGAGACGCCGCTCTCGTCTGGCTCGGATGTCAACGACAACAACTGGCACCACGCCGCCGCCGTCGCGCAAAGCGATGGCTTGGTCCGGCTCTTTCTCGACGGCAATGAAGTCGCCGCCGGCGTGCGCGGGTTCTTCGCCGATGTCGGTGGTCTCGACCGCGCCGCCATCGGGCGCACGACGGAGGGCGGCACCGGCGTGAGCTACTTCCGCGGGCAGCTCGACGACCTCCGCCTTTACACCCGTCCGCTGAGCCGCGCGGAGATCGAGGCGATCGCCAACAGCAGCGGCGCGGGAGCGCCGGTCGTCGTTTTGCCTAACGCAACACCCACCGCGCCCGGCGCGACCTTCAACCTCGGGCTGCTCGGCGCGCAGATCGCGGACAGCGATCCGGTGTCGGCGCATTGGGCGGTCGCGGGCGGTCCCGGCGCGGCGTCGTTTTCCAATGCGGCCAGCCTCGGCAGCAACGTGACGTTCACGGCGGTCGGCGATTATACGCTGCGCCTGGAGGCGGACGACGGCACCGCGGCGAGCTTCGATGACATCACGATCACCTACACCGGGCAGGGCAGCGCGTTCCCGGTGGCGCTCGGCATCGAAGACCGCATCGTCCCGCAGGACGGAGCCGCCGAGCAGGTCGATCTTTTCGCGGCGTTCGAGGATGCATCGACGCCGGACAGCGGCTTGGTCTTTTCGGTGGTGGGCAACACGAACCCGGCGCTGTTCTCGGCGATCCAGGTGGTGCCGGGATCGCCCGCCCGGCTCTCGCTCGCCTTCTCCGGACCGGAGGGCAGCGCCGACCTCACCGTCCGCGCGGCGGATGCGCAGGGCAATGCGACCGACACGACGTTCACCGTGACCGTCCAGAATTTCGCGCCGCAGATCGCCGCGCAGTCGTTCGTGGTCGCCGAGAATCCGGAGGTCGGCACCGTCGTCGGCACGGTCCGCGCGGCAGATCCCGACGGCGATGCGGTGCGCTATCTGATCGTCGGCGGCAACGAAGCGGGCGTCTTCGCGCTCGATGCGAACACCGGCTCGCTGAGCGTCGCCCGCGCCGCGCCGCTCAACTTCGAGCTGAACGAATCTTTCGCGCTGACCGTGGCGGCCATCGACGCGGCCAATCTCGATCTAGGCAACACCGCGACGATCACGGTGCATGTCACCGACCTCGCCGAGCCGCCGCTCATCGCCGACCAGAGCTTCACGGTCTTCGAGGGCACGCCGATCGGCACCGACCTCGGCGCCGTCATCGCCTCCGATCCCGACGGCAGCGGCGCGCTTACGTTCTCGGTGGTCGGCGGCGACATCGGCGCGGCGGGCATCATCGCGGACACCGGCGTGCTGTGGCTGGCGACCGGATCGTTGGATGTCGAGGCGAAGCCGCGCTACAACATCGTGGTCCGCGCGCGGGACGAATCCGGTTTGACCGCCGATGCCACCGTGCATGTCACCGTCGCCCGCAAGCTCGTCGCGGAAGGTGCCAACGCCCGCTACCGCATCCCGGCCAACGACGCGGAAGACGCGATCTGGCGCGCGGCGTCGTTCAATGATTCCGCCTGGGCGCTCGGCGCGATGGGCATCGGCTACGATGAGGAATCCGACTACGATGGCGAGATCCAGACCGATGTGGAACCCGCGATGGCCGGCGTGAACGAGACGATTTATCTGCGCATCCCGTTCAGCCTCGCCCAGCCTGCCGCGTTCGGCTCGCTCCGGCTCCGGGTGAAATACGACGACGGCTTTGTCGCCTACCTCAATGGCACCGAGATCGCCCGGCGCAATGCCGCAGGCGCGCTCGGCTGGGATGCGGGGGCCAGCGCCAACCACGCCGATGGCGATGCGGTGCAGTTCGAGGAGATCGAGGCGGACGCGTTCGCCCCGGCGCTGGTCGCCGGGCAAAACGTGCTCGCCATCCACGGGCTCAACGCGGGGCTCGGCAGCTCCGATTTCCTCCTCTCCGCCGAATTGATCGCCACCGGCGGCGGCACCGCTGCCGCGCCGAACCCGCCCGCCGCCCAGATCGTCGATGCCAGCCAGATCACGCCGACCACCGCCCGCTTGCGGGGCGAGGTCGCTAGCGACGGCGGCGGCGCGCCGGTCCAGGTCACCATCGCGTGGGGATTGGATGACGCGGTACTCGTCGCCGGGGTCGTGGGAGCACGCCGCCTCGGCGGGTCAAGGCGGCGCCGCGGCACCTACGTCGCAGATGCCGCGTCGCTCGCGCCGGACACCGATTACTTTTTCCGGTCTTCGCCCGAACGCCGCATGGCATCGGCGCGAGGCGGGCACGTGTTCCGGACCGCCGCCTTGCCCGAGCGCGTGCTGCTCACCGCTTCTGGGCTTCGCCGGCCCGCGCCTGGGTGCCGGATTCGGCGACTGATGCGTTTGGTTGGCAGGGCGTTCTGGCTTCGATGACTCGGCGTGGAAGGCGGGAGCCACGGCGCGGGCTACGACCGGAATCCCGACTACGCCGGCTCATCGGGATCGATTTGGAATCTGAGATGTATGACCGCCGGACGAGCGCCTAGCCTCCGCATCCCATTTGCGGTCATCGATCCGGCAGACATCGCGTCGCTCACCCTGCGGATGAAATGACGACGACGGCTACATCGCCTATCTCACCCGGCGTCGAGGTCGCCCGCCGCAATGCGCCCGCCGCGCCTGCCTGAACGCGTAGGCGATCGGCGACCACCCGGACGATCAGGCGCTCTCTACGACGAATTGCTCGCCGGTGCCGCCGCCCTTTGCTGCCCGGCGAAAACGTCCTCGCCCTCCACGGCTTGAACCGGGGCGCGACCAGCTCCGACTTTCTCATCCAGCCCCAGTTCGTCGCCGCCGACAACCGCGGTCCCTACGCGGCTTGGGCGATCGATGCGCACGGGCTTCTTCGGCTTCGACGCGCTCGCCGATGCCGATCCCGACGGCGACGGCGTGACCAATGCCGGCTGAGTTCTGCCTTCGGCGGCAATCCGAAATTCCTCGCCGACGCCGAGGCGCTCGCGCCCGCCCTCGACCGCCAGCCCGACGGCTCGATCCGCCCGCCGATCGCCGCCGGATTCGCGGGAGTCGCCGACGGCGTTTTCGCCGCCGATGATCTCAACGCGTGGCAGCGCGCCACCGGCGTCAGCACGATCAGCGTCCTCCCTGCCGGGGACGGCGAAACCGAAATCGTCACCTTGCGCATCCTGTCACTAAGGCGAATTCGCCTGCGTGGCGGCGACGTTTTAGTTGGGTTCCCGATTGTTGCCAGACAATTGCTAAAATTGCCATATGCCAATGAATTTGCCCAGATTTGGTGAAGCCTGGATTGTAAAACCGCAATACAATGATTTAGAGATTTTATTCCGTAATCAATAGTCTCGAGTTCTCCGCCTCGTCGGGGCAAACGGAAATCGATTCTAACATCCTGTAACGAAAGCATATCGCAGATTTTGCCTGAAATCTCATAAGCTAAGTCCGTTTACCGCAAGATCGGTCTTTGAGGGCTTTTCTGATATTAAATGCCAGATGGAATCGCCTCCAAATTTTGAAGGAAGATTATCGCGTTACATCTAGCGGTCACGGAAACGCGAGCAACTGTATGTGATCCTCGCGTACTCGTAGCCAGATTTCAGAAATTACGTTACAGTCTACGGGAACCGGAGGGGATGTCGGAAGGTTTAATATCGAGTTTAAGATATCATTGGAACAAAGTCCTTGCGTTCTCGGCAATAAGGTTAAAGTTGGCGATCGAATGGAGGTGCGGATCGCGACGAGATTTTTTCTTTTCATTATCTGGGATTAGACTACTGAGATGTTGCTTATGAACGCATCCCGATTCGCTGCCGCCCTCGCCATTTTCGTCGCATCGATTAGTCCCGGCGACGCCGCCGACAAACTTGGACCCGTATCGATCGCCTGGGAGAAGGACATGCTTTCGATCAAAGCGGATGGGCTCCCCGGCGAGAAGATCGACATCTGGTATATCGAGGCGTGTTGCCGCCCCGGCGGCCAGGAGCGCGATTGGCATGAGACGACGATCCCGCACAAGACCGAGAAGGTATCGGCCAGCGAGGACGGCAGGCAGATCGTTTTGAAGACGGCGGTCGAGGGCGGTGCCGAGATGATCCATACGATCACCGCCGGCGAGGGCGAGGTGAGCTTTGATGTCGTGGTGACCCACAAAGGCGATCGGCCGCTCGATTTCCAATGGTTCCAGCCCTGCATGAGGGTGGGGGAATTCACAGGGCTCGGTCAGGAGGAATACTGGAAGCGCTGCTTTCTGTTCGCCGAGGACCGGGGATTTGTCTCGCTCGGCGACCTGCCCCGCGAGGAAGAGGCGCGCTACAAGGGCGGCCAAGTGTATCTGCCCAAGGGGCGCGTTGCCGAAGACATGAACCCGCGACCGCTTTCCAAGATCCGCCCCGCCAACGGGCTGATCGGCGCGGTTTCCGCCGACGACGCATGGCTGGTCGCGATGGCGTGGGATCACACTCACGAGTTGTTCCAAGGCGTCATCAAGTGCATCCACAACGATCCGTATGTGGGCGGGCTGAAACCGGGCGAAACGAAGAAGCTGCGCGGCAAAGTTTACCTGTCGAAACGCGATCCGGAGGCGCTGCTGAAGCAATACCACAGAGACTTTCCGGACGCGGAATAGGCGGGGCTCGCCGGATGCGGAATAGGCGGTGCTCGCCGGATGCGGAGTAGGCGGTGCTCGCCGTGGGTTAGTTCCGCCCCCTCGGCGGCGCATCCTGCACGTAGGGCGAAAGCAGCGGCTCATAATTCACCCGTTCGTCCTCGCGCTTCAGGCTGTTGTGGAGCATCGAATCGATCATCTCGCCCGGTTTTGGACCGGCGTAGATGGCGGGTTGGTTGAGCGCGTCTTGCGAGATCGTCGGTGTCAGCTCGCGGGGGCGACCGTTGACCGGTGGCTGGGGATTCGAATCAAAAAATCCAGCGGTGAACGCATAAAATCCGATCATGATCATGACCGCCGCCACGCAAAGCGTGGTGCGGACCGGACCGAACCACTTTGAGGTGCTCGCGCGGCGGATGCGATTTTCCAGCGCTTCGTCGCGCTCGTGGCGGCGGCGCGCCCGGCGCCCGCGGCGCAGCTTTTCCGGGTCGGGCGGCTCCCGGTCCACGATCTTCTCGATCCGCCGCTTGGGCGTGAACTCCGGCTGCGACTGCGATCGGTCGAGCGGCACGGCGAGATGCACGCGGGTGCGCTCGCGCCTCGGTTCTGCCGCCACGTGTGCCGCCATCCCCGCCGATTCCCAAGGCGAGCGGAAAATCGGCGGCGTCGGCTCTGGCGGGGACGCCGCCGGGTAGCCGGGATAGGGCGATGCGGTGGGCGCATTGCCGTCGCGCGCCGCCGGTGCGTTCATCGGCGGCGGTGCCGGGACCTCCGGCATCCCATAGGGCGACCGGATGTGGGCGGCGCAGGATGGGCACGGACCCGATACCCCGCGCATCGACTGCGGCACCTGCAGCACCGCCCGGCAGGCGGGGCAGAGGAAGATATCAACGGCTGGTGCCGCCGCTGTGGGGTTCAGGTTCATCTCGCAAAATCGAGAATCTAGGATGGCTAAATAGTCTGGGGATTGCAAGAATTCTTTTACGCTCTGACCGCCAAAGACTTTTCTTGATCGCCTGGCGGCAAGTTTTGTAGAAATTACAACATGTTCCGACTCCTTCCTCTCGTTTTTGCCATCGTTTTCGCGACCGCCGGCGCGGCAGTCGCCGATCCTGCCAAGATTGCGCCCTTTGACCTAGACGCGACGCCGCCGGTCGGCACGCGGCTGGCCTATGACACGATGATCCGGGCGGGCGACCCAGGATTGCGCTGCCGGGGCATCGCGCTCTACCCGGCGGGCGCTGAAAAGCCGGTCGTCCTCTGCGCGGTCGATTGGATCGGTATCTCGAACGGTGCCCAAGATGAATTCCGCGCCGCGCTGGCCGAGGCGGCGGGCACGACGCCGGACCGGGTGGCGGTCCACGCCTTGCACCAGCACGACGCGCCGATGTGCGACCTGACCGCCGATGCGATCCTCCGCGAGCGGGGCATGGGCGACGCGCTCTTCGATGCCACCTTTGCCCGCGATCTGATCAAGCGGGCGGCGGCTGCCGTGGCGGCGGGGAAGGCGGGAGCCAAGCCGCTGACCCACGTTTCGTTCGGCGTCGCCGAAGTCGAAGACATCGCCTCGAACCGGCGCCTCCTCGGCGACGACGGCAAGGTGCGCGCGATGCGATTCACCGCCTGCAAAGACCCCGGCCTGCGCGCCGAACCCGCCGGGACGATCGACCCGAAGCTGCGCCTCGCGGCGTTCTGGAGCGGCGAGTCTCCGGTCGCGGCGCTGACGTTTTACGCGACCCACCCGCAGAGCTACTACCGCACCGGCGTGGCGAATCCGGATTTCCCGGGGCTTGCGCGAACCCAGCGCGATGCCGCCTTGCCCGGCGTGCTCCACGTCCACTTCACCGGCGCGGGCGGCAACATCGGCGCGGGCAAGTGGAACGATGGGTCGGTCGAAAA
>JAWLBD010000099.1:0-9281 GCA_041395145.1 Verrucomicrobiales bacterium
GCAGGCTGTCGGGATCGACGGCGAACCCGTGGTTTTGCGAGGTGATGGCGACGGCCCCGGAGCGCAGGTCTTTGACCGGCTGGTTCGCCCCTCGGTGCCCGAATTTCAGCTTGAACGTCTTTCCGCCGAAGGCGTGCGCGAGGATCTGGTGGCCGAGGCAGATGGCGAAGATCGGCGCTTTGCCGATGAGCTTGCGGACCTCCTCATGCACGTAGCCGAGCGCCGCCGGATCGCCGGGGCCGTTGGACAAAAAGACGCCGTCGGGCTTGTGCGCGAGCACCTCTTCGGCGGTCGCGCGGGCGTTGACCACCTGCACGTCGAAGCCCTCCTGCCGGAGCCGGCGCAGGATGTTGAACTTCACGCCGAAGTCGTAGGCGACGATCCGATACTTGGCGGGCGGCAGCGGCTTGAAGGCATCCCCGGTCGGAGCCTCGCCCCGCGGGCCGCCTTCGACCGACATGTTGACCTGCACCCACTCGCGGCTTTTCGCGCCGGCTTCGTCCCAGTGGTAGCCTGATTCGGTGGTGACCTCCTTCACATAGTCCATGCCGGCCATGCTCGGCGATGCCTTCGCCTTCGCCACGGCATCGTCGGCGCCTAGTTCGGTGGTCAAAGCGGCGCGCATGGCACCGGCGGTGCGCAGGCGCTTGGTCAGCGAGCGCGTATCGATGCCCTGGATGCCGACGATCCCATTTCCGGCAAAGTATTCGGCCAGCGTGCCCTCGGAGCGCCAGTTGCTCGGCACCTCGCAGAGTTCCTCGATCACAAAGCCGCGGATGTGCGGCTCGCGGCTCTCCGCATCCAGCGCATTGACGCCGTAATTCCCGATCTGCGGGTAAGTCATCGCCACGATCTGCCCGCGGTATGACGGGTCGGTGATGACTTCCTGGTATCCGGTCATCGAGGTATTGAAGCAAATCTCTCCGGTGCGCGTTCCCTCGGCTCCAAAGGCATCCCCTTCGAACACGGTTCCGTCTTCGAGGGCGAGGAGGGCTTTTTTCATAGCGGGCAAATCGTTGGAATCGGTTGGGTGGCTAGGTTGGTCCATCATGGCGCAGGGGTTACGGCGCGCAATGGGAATCGGTATTTTCTGGGCAGGCGGTCCCGCTTGGCGCGCTCCGAATCGATGCTATGATCTCTCCCATGCCGGGATCCACCTATCAGGGCGACGGTCACCTCGTCGACGCGCATACGATCTCCCTAGACCGCGACCTCCCGGTCGATGCAGGTCGCGCCCGCGTTATGGTCGAAACCCGCGGCGGAGTGGCCCGGCGTTCCACCGCAGCCATCTTGGCGAAAATCTGGGGCGGTCAACGCGAGCGCCAACACCAACCTCGGAGCGCCGCCGAAGTAGCGGAAGCGATCGAGGCGGAGCGCGAATCTCGGTAATCGAATCGAAATGCGGCTCTACCTCGATTCGGCACCCATCATCTATGTGGTCGAGCAGGTGACCACCTCCGTGCCCGGTTCCGAAATCCGGCGAGACACCGTCTGCGCGAGCCGCCAAGAATTTTCCGCCTAATCCATAGACCCAACTTCATGCCGAAACTCGCCGCCTTCCCCAAGCTCTTCATGCAGCAACTCTGCAAAGACGGATCGATGTCCGTCCAAGAATGGATCGACCTCGCCGCGCCGCTCGGGCTGGACGGCCTCGAATTTTACTGCGGGTTCCTCGAGCTGGCCGACCCGGCGAGCTGGCCGCGCTTCCGGGCGGCGGTGGCGGACCGCGGTCTGGCGATCCCGATGCTCTGCTGCTCGCCGGACTTCACCCACCCGGACCCGGCGTTCCGCGCCGCCGAGGTCGAGAAGGAAAAGCGCTGGATCGAGATGGCCGCCGGTCTCGGCGCATCGTTCTGCCGCGTGCTCTCCGGCCAGCGGCGCCCCGAGGTCGGGCGCGAGGAGGGCATCGGCTACGCCGCCGGGTGTATCGAAGCGTGCCTGCCTGCCGCCGCGGACTGCGGCGTCAGCCTCATCATCGAAAACCACTACAAAGACGACTTCTGGTCCTACCCGGAGTTTGCCCAAAAGATGGACATCTTCTGCGATCTCGTCGCCTGCGTGCAGGACCCGCGCTTCGGCGTCAACTACGACCCGAGCAACACGATCCTCGCCGGCGAGGACCCGCTCGAACTCCTCCGGCGCGTCTCGCACCGCGTCCTCACCATGCATGCCAGCGACCGCTATCTCGCCGAGGGCACGCTCGAAGACCTCGCCAAGATGGAGGGCAGCGAAGGCTACGCCAAGATCCTCCGCCACGGCGAGATCGGCAAGGGACTCAACGACTACGACGCCATCTTCGCTGAGCTAAAGCGCGCCGGCTTCGACGGCTGGATCAGCATCGAAGACGGCGTCGATGGCATGGAACAGCTCGGGCGCAGCATCGTCTTTCTGCGGGGCAAGATCGCGGCACACTGGGGGTAGCGCCCGCCTCACTCGACCGGCAGCAACTGCGCGGCATCGACGATGACGTGGCCGTCGGTGCCTTCGGTGAGGATTTCGATCTGGGCGGGGATTTCGGGGGTGAACTCGAATTTGCCGAGGCTGTGGAAGCCGGGGCCGGGCTTGGGTTCCTCGCGCTGGTTGACCTTCACGGTCGTCTTCCCCTTGGCGTGGGTGATGGCGACCGGGACGTTGGTGGCGCGGTTGCCGCTGGCGGTGTAGGCGAGCCGGACCTCGTAGGTGCCGGGCTTGCGCACGCGGAAGTCGAAGAACGCGCGCTTCTTGCCTTTGCCCTCGTCGTTGTCGTGCATGTAGTCCGCGCCGACGACCGGGCCGAGCGAGTTGCTCGACAGCCATTCGCCGTCGAACCCGCAGAGCGGGGTGTCGAAAACGATGCCGGGCTGCTTGCGCGGCTCGATCATCTCGACGCCCTTGCGCGGCGGGGCGGCGAATTCCAGCACCTGGCCATCGGCGGCGAGGCGCTCGCTCAGCTTTTCATATGGCACGTCTTGAACGGCGGTCCCGCCGTCGATCGCCATCACCGCAGCCGTCGCCGCGCTTTGCCCGAGGATCATGAAGACCGGCTCCATGCGGATCGAGCCGAACGAGATGTGGGAGGACGAGACGCAGACCGGGACGAGCAGGTTTTCGCACTCCGCCTTTTTGGGCACGATGGCACCGTAGTCGATCGGATACGGGCCGCCGGGGCTGACCTGGATGTCGCCTTCGTTGCGGGCGTTGCCGTCCCCATCGACGTAGCGCTGCACGTTGTGCGAATCCATGTTGTAGGATCCCATCCCGACCGGGCGCGGCGTCGGCTTGATTCGCTTGAGATGCAGCTCGGTGACGACGAAATCGGAGACCATGCGGCGCGCCTCGCGCACGTAGATCTGGTGCGGCCAGTTTCCGTTGTCGGTGAATTCGTCTTTCGCCAGACCCCAGCCGGACATCTTCTCGCGGATGTCGGCGGGCACCCGCGGGTCGTTGGCGAGAAAATACATGAGCCCCTGCTGGTAAACCTCGTGCTCTTTGATGATCTCCTTACGCCGCTCGTAGGAGCCGTCCGGGTAGTCGTAGTTCATCCCGATGTTGTCGGTGGAAAACGCGCCGTGGTTGTTGGTGTCGGTCTTGCGGTTCGGGATCGGGTCGAATTTGTTCCAGATGCCGCGCCAGCCCGCTTCGATATAGCGGAGGAGCAATTCGTATTCGCCCGCGTCGTAGCCCTCCGGCTTGGGAAATGGCACGCGGTTCTCCGGGTGGTCGGTCAGGCACATGCGGAAGCAATACGCCTGCACGCGGTGGTCGCCCTCGCCGTCCTCCCCCGGATCGCCGCCGTGGACGCGCGGGAGCAAGCCGCTGGCCGGGTCGCCCGGCACGCGGTAGGCGCTGATCGGCTTGTCGAATTGATGCTTCACCGTCTTCGCCTTCTGCACGCCGTTGAGCGTCTCGCCGTATTGCGCATTTGCCTCGCGCCCGACGGTGTAGGTGACGCCGGCCGCCGCCATCAGGTCGCCCTCGTAGGTGGCATCGATGAACATTTTGCCGCGCCATTCTTTTCCGGACAGCGTTTTGAAGCCGGCGATCCGCGCGCCTTCCTTGATCACGCCGCCCTCGCCGCGGTCCAGCCATTCGTCGCGGAAAACTGGAATCTCAAACTCTCGGACGATGTCTTCGTAAACGCGTTCCGCCGCGTGCGGCTCGAAGATCCACATCGTCCGGTTCTCGCCATCGATCGCCGGGCTGCCCTGCCCTTTCCCGCTGTAATCGGATTTTTTCATCCACGTCCACGATTCCTCCTTGTCGTAGTGCTTCCACAGCCGGTGGTAAAAATCGCGCGACAAGCCGCCGATGACTTCTTTGCGCCCGGAGTCGGTCCAGCCCAGGCCGCCGGAGGTCAGCCCGCCGAGGTGCTGGTCCGGGCAGACGATGGCGGCGGTCTTGCCCATCTGCTTGGCCTGCGAGGCGGCGATCACCCCGGCGGACGTGCCGCCATAGACGACAATATCGTATTCCTGGGCGGAGTAGGCGGTCCCGCTCAAGGCGGCGGCGGCAGCGAGGATCAAAACGGTGGGTTTCATGCCGAGCCAATAGCGCCGATCCGCCCCGATTTCCAGCCGCGCGATTCCGGGATCTGACTTCGGCGGCGACGCAAGAAGCAGCGGCGGCTTGCCGTAGCCATGGCAAACCCGATACTTGTCTCCCATGACGATCTCCCAGAAATTCCGCGCGGCGCGCCTGCTCCCGCTTGGCGTCGCTTTGACCGCCGCCCCAGCGCTCCATGCGGCGAACCCAACATCCGGCTCCCGGCGGCGGCGGGGCGATTTTGTTCAATCGCGATGTCCGCCCGATCCTCTCGGACAAATGCTTTGCCTGCCACGGCTTCGACGAAAAGAAGCGGGATACCAAACTGCGGCTGGATGTGCCGGAAAGCGCCTACGAAAAGGAGCAGCCGTCGTGCCGGGCAAGCTCGAAGACAGCGAAGCATGGTGGCGGATCATCTCCGAGGACGAGGACGAGATCATGCCGCCGCCAAAGCACAACAAACCCCTAACGAAGAGCGAGATCGATATCCTGAAGCGCTGGATCGAGCAGGGCGCTCAATACCAGGGGCACTGGTCATTCATCGCGCCGCAGCGCCCCGCCGCCCCGGCGGCGGGCGAAGGCTGGGCAAAGACGCCGGTCGACCGGTTCATCGCCGCGCGGCTCGATGCCGAAGGCTTGACGCCGCAGCCGGAGGCGGATCGCGCCAAACTCCTCCGCCGCGTGACCTTCGACCTGACCGGGCTGCCGCCGACGCCCGATGAAATCGCCGCCTTCCAGAACGACAAATCCGACGACGCCTACGAGAAGGTCGTGGATCGCCTGCTCAAATCCGAGCGCTACGGCGAGCACATGGCGCGCTACTGGCTGGACGCCGCCCGCTACGGCGACACCCACGGGCTGCACCTCGACAACTACCGCGAGATCTGGCCGTTCCGCGACTGGGTGATCCGCGCCTTCAACGAAAACAAAAGCTACGCCGATTTCCTCACCGAGCAGCTCGCCGGCGATCTGCTGCCGGAATCGACCCTCGACCAGCAAGTCGCCACCGGCTTCATCCGCTGCCACGTGACGACCAGCGAGGGCGGCTCGATCGAGGAAGAAGTCTATGTGCGCAACGTCATCGACCGCGTCGAGACTTTCGGCACCGTCTTCCTCGGATTAACCGCAGGATGCGCCCAGTGCCACGATCACAAATACGACCCGATCAGCCAAGCGGAATTCTATCAGCTTTTCGCCTACTTCAACTCGCTCGACGGTCCCGCATTGGACGGCAACAAAAAGGATCCCGCCCCGGTCGTGCGGGTGGCGGGTGCCGACCAGGAGCGGCAACTCAAAGACCTGCGCGACAAGATCGCCGCCGCCAAGGCGGAGCTGCAGCAGGTCGTCTCGTCCTACGAATACACCGAACCCGCCGCGCCGCAGGGCAAGCAAGATGTGGCCACCGAGGTCGTCTGGATCGACGACGCGCCGCCCGCCGGGGTGAATGCGCAGGGCGGCTGGCAATTCGTGGACAAGGCGGGCGACCAGCCGGTGGTGAGCGGCGCGAAAGCGCACACCCGCACCGCGCAGGGGCTCGGGCAGCATTTCTTCGACAACGCGAAGGACCCGCTCAAGGCATACGAGGGCGACAAGCTCTTCACCTACGTCTTCCTCGACCCGAAAAATCCGCCGAAGGAAATCATGCTCCAGTGGAATAGCGGCCAGTGGGAGCACCGCGCGTATTGGGGCGAAAACAAGATCGACTGGGGCGAAAACGGGAAGCCCAGCCGGCTGCATATCGGTGCCCTGCCGAAGGCGGGCGAGTGGGTGCGGCTGGAGGTCGATGCCAAATCGGTCGGGCTGAATCCCGGCACGCCGATCAAAGGCTGGGCGTTCACCCAGTTCGACGGCACCGTCTTCTGGGACAAGGCGGGCATCGTGACGCGCGGCAAGCAGGGTTACGATTCGCTCCGCCAGTGGATCGCCGACGAGCGCGCCAGCGAACAGCCGACATCGCCGCCGGAGATCGTGGCGGTTTTGAAAAAGGACCCCGCCGCGTTGAGCGACGACGAAAAGCGCCAGGCGAAGGAATACTTCATCGAAAACGTCTTCACCGGCTCGCAGAAAGTCATCGAGCCGATCCGCCAGCAGATCTCGTCGTTCGAAAGCCAGATCGCCGAGGTGGAAAAGTCGTTCCCGACCACGCTCGTCTTCAAAGAATCCGCCCAGCCGAAAAAGGCATTCCTCCTCGAGCGCGGCGAATACGACAAAAGAAGGACGAGGTCGCGCGGAAGCTGCCCGAATTCCTCCCCGCGATGCCGGACGGCGCGCCGAACGACCGGCTGGGGCTGGCGAAGTGGCTGCTGCGCCCGGATCACCCGCTGACCGCGCGCGTCGCCGTCAACCGGCTCTGGCAGCAGGTCTTCGGCACCGGATTGGTCAAGACGCAGGAGGACTTCGGCTCGCAGGGCGAGTGGCCGAGCCACCCGGAATTGCTCGACTGGCTCGCCGTCGAATTCCGCGAATCGGGCTGGGACGTGAAGGCGCTGATGCGGATGTTCGTCACCTCCGCCGCCTACCGCCAGAGCGCGGTCGCCCCGGCGGACCTGCACGCCCGCGACCCGAACAACCGGCTGCTCGCCCGCGGTCCGCGCTTCCGGCTCGACGCCGAAATGCTCCGCGACCAGGCGCTCGCCGCCAGCGGCCTGCTGGTCGAAAAAGTCGGCGGACCCTCGGTCAAACCGCCGCAGCCAGACGGGCTGTGGAAGGCGGTTGGCTACTCGGGATCGAACACGGTGCGCTTCCAAAAAGACACCGGTCCGGACAAAGTCTATCGCCGCTCGCTTTACACGTTCTGGAAGCGCACCTCGCCTCCGCCCCAGATGATCGACGCCCCGAGCCGCGAAAATTGCACCGTCCGCCGCGAGCGCACCAACACGCCGCTCCACGCCCTCATGTTCCTCAACGACCCGCAATATTTCGAGACCGCCCGCGCCTTCGCCGAACGCCTCCTCAAACGCGACGGCTCCCCCGAGGAAAAGATCGCCTACGCGTTCGAGCGCGCGACCTCCCGGAAACCAACCGACAAAGAAATCGGCATCGTCAAAAACGCGATCGGCGACCACTGGAACGAATTCAAAGCGAACCCCGAGGACGCCAAAAAACTCATCGCTATCGGCGAGTCAAAACCCGACGAATCCCTCGACCCGCCCGAACTCGCCGCCTGGACAATGGGGATGAATCTGATTTTGAATCTGGATGAGACGCTGAATAAGTGAGGGGCGTCGCTCCGCCATTTTCTATCGCTTTTTGCGCCCATCTCAGGGCACACCAAAGATGTCGGCTTCCCAGTCCATTCCCAGTCAGTCACGAGATTGGAAAACCGCGGGAGAACCGCTTGCTCAATAAATTTGCCTCGATGGCGAAGTGAACCTCGTGACTGAGGCGGCTTCCCGTCGGTCTGATCTCGATCCCTGTCCAGCAATAGACTTCGGGATCATTCGTTCCGTCAGCTCGAAAGAAAAGAGCCAAATATCCTTCGCGAACATCAAAGACAAAATCTTGAGGATGGAATTGAGGCAGCGATGCATCTCGACCTAGACCCTCAAGTTCTTTCCATTGCCAAAACTCCTCAATCGAATCACATCCTTCAAAATCCTAGACGGCTTCGATAGTTCTAATACAACCCTGAAGCACCGGGGAAATAGAATCCTGTGCCGGTTCTCGAATTCTTGGATTTCCGCTTCTGTCAATCCATCCCCGAATTGCGCGTCCCTAAGAATGGAAAGCTGATCGTCAAACGTCCGCATCTTTTTGCCGCCTATTAATTGTTCAGACAGTCCGCTCAGACTTCGGCAAATCCCGATCACTTCGCCCCTTCAAAACCAGCGCCACCGCCACCCCGGTCAGCGCGACGATACCCAGCGGGATCAGTCCGATTTTGAGGTTTTCGCCAGCCCACGGAAGGTGGTCGCCGGCGCGGAGAGCCTTGCTTCCTTTGGTGACGGCGGCGAACGATTTTAGCCCGAAAATCCAGCCGGCGTGCAGCCCGATCGGGAGCCAGAGCGAGGCGGTGCGCTGGCGGGCGATGCCGAGCGTCAAGCCGACGGCAAACAGAGTGGTAAACTCGGCGAGCAAGAAGTTGGCGTCGCCGAAGCCTTTGAAGATCTGCCCGAGCATCCAAAACCCGGTCGCCCAGCCGACATCGCCTTCCACCGGCTCGACGCCGTCCGGCGGGGTCAAAAAGTGGACGGCGGCGAAGAACAAGGCGACGAAGAGTTGGGCGGCGACCGCGCCGCGCAGGCTGCGCAAGGCGAGGGCGAAGATGGCTCCGCGGAAGAGCAATTCCTCGATCACGCCTGCGCCGATTGCCGGGCCGGCCGCTTTTTGCGCCGCGCGCCCCCACTCCGGATCGGGGCGCAGCGTAAACCAGCCCGCCTGCACAAAACCCCACCCCATGAGCAACAGCGTGCCTGCGGCGACGGCGAAACCGATCCCGAGGTGCGCAAAGCGGTGCGGGTTCGGCAACAATCCGATCTCCGCCCGGCGCATGCGCAGCGATTTGATCAGCGGCCAGATCAAGACCAGCGCCCATAGCTGCATCGAGCGCCCAAAGTAACGCGAGAACGGCGACTCCGACATTACGCGGTGCAGGAACCCGCCTTCCTGAAATGAGCTCGCCCCCGACTTGCCCAGCAGAAAAAGCCACGGCGCGGTCGCCGCCCCAAGCAAAAGGATGGCGGCGATGAAGGCGACGATCTTGATGAGATCGGATCCGGGTTGGCGGGGAGGGGTTTCCACCGCGCAGCGATAAGCGGCAA
>JAWLBD010000100.1:0-8706 GCA_041395145.1 Verrucomicrobiales bacterium
GGTTTGGCAAACAATCGCGGACCGATCGGATAAAACGCTTTCCGAGCGGCGCGTGTGGCGGAAGAGTCGCCGCCTTAGCCGATGCCCGACCAAAGCCAGAACGCGAGGAAACTCGCCGAAGTCTATCTCGACCAGCCGATCAAGCTGCCCGATCCCGTGCGTGCGCGGATCGAGGCGGCGCTCGGCGGTCCGGTGCTACTCTACGCCCTCGCCGATCTCGACGCCTCGCTGAACCTCGCGCGCACTTGGGTGGCGCTCGGCGAAAAGGCGGTCGCGCTCTGCGCGGAGGAAGGCGGCCCCGATCCGCGCCTCGTGCCGCGCGCGTCGGTCGCCGAGGTCCGCGAGCGGGCATCGCTCGCCTGCACCTCGCTGCACCTGGTCGGCGCGGATGGGGAGGCGCTCGCGTCGTGGCGGTTCACGCACCGGCAGCGCCGGGGGATGGCGAACCTGCAGTTCATTTTGGGCGACGATGCCAAGGCGCGGAATGCCGCTGGCGGCGAGGCTCCGCGCGCCCCGCTGCCCGCCCCTGATCCGGCGAAGGCGGACGCATCGTATTTCGAATCGCTGCTCGCGCCGGTCCGCAAGGCGCAGGCGCTGGTCGTGCCGAACCAGATGGCGGTGGTCTGGCGGCTGCTCGGCTACATCAAGCCATATCGCTGGCCGGTCGCCGCCGGGATGGTCGCCGCCGCGCTGCTCGCGCTCGTCGGGCTCGCCCCGCCTTATCTCACTGGCGACCTGATCAAATTGTTCGACGGCGGCGCGCTCGATCCCGCCGTCGCGCCGGAGGCGGAGCGCCTGCTCTGGCTGATCACCGGCTCGCTGGCCGCCGCGCTCGTCTTCCTCTGGATCCGGCTCCACTCGCTCGCCATCCTCGGCGAATACGTCGCCCGCGATCTGCGCCGCGATGTCTATGACCGCATCCAGAGCCTGAGCGTGGGCTACTTCTCGCAGCACCAGACCGGCTCGATCATCAGCCGGGTCAATTCCGACACCGACCGGATCTGGGAGTTCATCGCCTTCGGCGTGGTCGAGGTCTCGCTCTCGCTGCTCCGGCTCGCCGCCATGAGCGCCGTCCTCATCGCGCTCGATTACCGGCTCGGGCTGGCCATGGTCTTGCCGCTACCGATCCTGCTGTGGGGCATCGTGGCGAACGGGCAGACGATGCAAAAACTCTTCACCGCCGCCTGGCGAAAGTGGTCGGACCTCAACGACGTCGTCGCCGGCACCATCCCCGGCATCCGCGTGGTCAAAGCGTTCAACCAGGAGGACCACGAGCGAAAACGCTTCGGCGGGCGCAATGCGGAGATGACCGAGACGTTCAACGCCGTCCACCGCAACTGGACGAAATTCTGGCCCGCGCTCATGCTCGGCGTCCACGCCATCACCGTCGGCGTCTATTGGCTCGCCTTGCCCCGCCTGTTCGGCGATGGCCCCGCGCCGCTCGACCTCGGCACCTTCGTCGCCTTCCTCCTCTACATGGGCATGTTCTGGCAGCCGATCGAGGTCTTCGGCCAGATGGCGCGCATGCTCAACCGCTCGCTGTCGTCCGCCCGCCGCGTCTTCGAGCTGATCGACACCGAGCCGGAGATGCTCGAGCGGCGCGACGCGGCAAAGCTCGACCCGATGCGCGGCGCGATCGAATTCGAGGGCGTGACGTTCGGCTACGATCCGCTGCGCCCGGTGCTGCGCGGCATTTCGTTCAAGGCGGAACCCGGCGAGATGATCGGCTTGGCGGGTCCATCGGGCGCGGGCAAAACGACGCTGGTCAATTTGATCGCCCGCTTTTACGACCCGGCGGAAGGCAAGATCCGCGCTGACGGCATCGACTTGCGCGACCTCGATGTCGGGCCTACCGGCGGCAGATCGGCATGGTCCAGCAAGATCCGTTTCTCTTCCACGGCACGATCTTGGACAACATCCGCTACGGCTTGCCGGAGGCGGATTTCCACGACGTGATCGAAGCCGCCCGCGCCGCCAACGCCCACGAATTCATCGCCGCCCTGCCGCAGGGCTACGACACCGTGGTCGGCGAGCGCGGGCACAGCTGTCCGGCGGCGAGCGGCAGCGCGTCTCGATCGCCCGCGCCATCCTGCACGACCCGCTGCTCCTCATCCTCGACGAGGCGACCAGCAGCGTGGATAGCGAGACCGAGAAGAAGATCCAGGAGGCGATGGACCGGCTCGCCGACAGCCGCACGACCTTCGCCATCGCCCACCGGCTCTCGACCTTGCGGAAAGCCGACCGCATCCTCGTCATCAAAGACTACCGCATCGCCGAGTCCGGCACCCACGACGAATTGATGGGCGTCGAAGGCGGCATTTATCGGAAGATGGCGGAGATGCAGGGCAGCAGCAGCGGCGGCACCGATCCAATCGAAAATCCTTCAAAAGGATGAGTCCGCCGGATCCGCCCACCGAACTTGACCTGCGCCACGGCGATTGCCTGGAAGGTATGCGCGCGCTCGACGCTGGCTCGGTCGATCTCGTGGTCACGTCGCCGCCCTACAATCTGGGCATCGCCTACTCCACCTACCGGGACGACCTGAGCCGCGGCGAATACCTCGATTGGTGCGAGGCGTGGGCGCGAGGTTCGCCGCGTTCTGGCGGACGGCGGCTCGTTTTTCCTGAATGTCGGAGCCTCGCCGAAGGACCCGCTCGACCGCACCAGTTGATCCTCCGCCTGGCGCAGCAAGGCGGGACTCTTCACCCTTCAGAACACGTTTCACTGGATCAAATCGATCACCGTGCGCACGCCGCGCGGCGAGCAGGTCTCGGCGGGGCACTTCAAGCCGATCAATTCGCCGCGCTTCGCCAACGACTGCCACGAATACGTCTTCCACCTGACCAAGCACGGCGACGTCCTGATCGAAGCGGCGCGCCATCGGCGTCCCCTACGAACACAAGAGCAACATCGGGCGCTGGGGGCACACCGGCGGCGAGGACCGGCGCTGCCGCGGCAACGCCTGGTTCATCCCTACCAGACGATCCTGCGCCGCAGCAAAGAACGCCCCCACCCTGCCACCTTTCCCGCCGAACTCGCCGAGTGGTGCATCAAACTCCACGGCAAAGGACCGCAAACCGTCATGCTCGACCCGTTCCTCGGCATTGGTACCACGCCGCAGAAGCCGCCCGCCGCTGCAGCGTCCGGCGCTTCATCGGATTCGAGATCGACGCCGCCTATCTGGATGAGGCGAAGCGGCGCATGGCGGAAGGCGATCCGCAGGGCGAGTTGGGGCTGTGATGACCCGCGAGGATGGCGGATTCCGAGTGGCGCGAAATTTGCTCTTGCCGAACGCCTGCGAATTCGATTTGAATGACGCTACCTCCCACCCCTTCCCATGAAAATCCCCCTTGCCGCCACAAGCCTCTCGCTCGCCTCCGCCCTGACCGGAAATGCCGCCCTGATCGGCTACTGGAACCTTGATGAAGCCTCCGGGGCATGGGCGGACAGCGCCGTACCGACAGCGACAAACGGCACGAACTCCGGAGCGGTCGCCTATCGTGCGGCGACTGTCCCGCTTAGCACCTACGGCTCGATCACGGTTTCGCCGACGACCTCGGCATTCTTCGATGCGGGCATCGACGTGCCGTTCAACGCGAGCGTTTTCCCGGCTCCGCCGTGGCGAGCGATTTGAATGTGACCGGCGATTTCACCGTCATGGCATGGGTCCAGCCGACGGTCGTCACCGGAAACCACATGTATTTTGCCACCGGAGCTTACGGGCGAAAACGGCTGGAAGGTCGGCTACAATGGAAACCAGCTTCGCTTCACCGCCAACGGCGTCATCGACGTGACCGCGCCCGCCGCCAACTTCACCGTCGTCGCCGACACCTGGTATCACATGGCGGCTTCCGTCGAAGGAACAGCCGGGACCCGCACGGTGCGCTTCTATGTGAACGGCGATGAGGTTTACAACACCACCTTCGCCAACATCGCGACCTCGACCTCGCCGAACATGATGATCGGCAACAACGGGCAAGAGGATCCGGGGACGCCAGGCGGCGCGAGCTTCAACGAAAATTTCGACGGAAACATCGATGAGATCCGGCTCTACGATACGGTTTTGACCCGCAACGAAATCATCGCCGCCGCCGCGCCCGTGCCAGAACCCGCCGGCGTCGCGCTGATCGTCGCCGCCAGCGCCGCCGTCGCCTTGCGCCGCCGCAGCAAACGCGGCTAGCAGCCCTGTGGAAAAAAGCGGCGCGCTGAGCGGCATGTCAACTTGGGATCTGGCGCGGCGAATGGGCGGTGCGAGCACCGCACCCTATTTGGCAGTTTCCTCCGATCTGGATCACTGGCTCGACCAGCCGCCGATTCCCGCAATTTGTGTTTGGCCACCAGTCTAGACTGTTTGCCAAAACGTTTTGCGCCAACTTCCTGCGCTCCGATCCCCCCCTCAGCGGGCGGTAACCGATGGCGGCTTGCTACGCGAACCCGGAGGGTTCGCATCCCTTACCCGGCGGTTGACCGTAGCGACACCACCGGACTTTGCACGGCGCGAAGGTGCATCCCGGAGGGATGCCAGCGGCTTCCGGAAGGGGCTTCGGACCACTGCTGGGGCGGTTCTGGCTCCACCCTTGCCACCGGAGAGATCGCTGCCCTCAACCTCCGGCTTCAGGCTTGGGGAGCCTCCAGCATCATCTTACTGGCACCGCCGCCGCCTCAGTATCCCGCCCGGCCGCCGAGATGACCTGTCCCACCTTGATGCGCTCCCCTCGCCATTTCCGCTCTAGGATTAGGCACGTTTCCGAAACTGCTTTTGGCAATCAACTTATCCTAGAAGCGGCAATGGAATCCCTCGTTTTCTCGCAAATAATTGATAGCCAACCAGATCGAAAAGCCAGGCGGCTCCCCCCTTGGGCGAACCGTTGATGCAGGGCATCGCGCATCCATTCTCCCATCCTGGGAGGGGGCGGGGGTGGGTCAGCGAGCATCGGATCACCCTGCCGGGTGCGCTCGTATAATCTGCCGACAAATCTACAAAATACGTTAATTTCGGGTGATTTACACATCTCATCCCCACCCCAAAATCCCCTCCAAGGAGGGGGCTTGCGGCGCGACGCCCCGCTTCATCGCCAAACCGATAAAGCCGCGCTTCTCAGGACCGAACCGCCGAAACGCATTGCAGCTTCTAAGCTTATCGGAGAATGCACAAGCTATAGTTATATAAATGCGCTGCCGCTCTGCCCTTCACGTTTCATTCGTTCCCTGCGGATCCGTTTCACTAAGGCATTAAAAAAATGAAAAAAATCGAAGAAATCGCTTGCGTACTCCCCCGTTGGGCTCTGGTATTCGCTATACAGCCATGAAGGAAAGCGCGCCCTGTAATTCCCCCGCGAAAGTGTTTGCGGATCGATTTGCCTGGTTCACCGGTAGGCTGATGTCGCCCTCCCGAATTTGCATGCTCGGAGCCTCCGGGCTTTTGCTCGCGGGGTTCGCCATTTTCGGCGGCGGCGGGCATCCCGGGAGTGAGGAGGCACCATCAGCGGTGGCAGAACCGGACAGGGGTCCGCGCCAGTTCCCGGTCCGCCCAGACCCGCTTCTCCTCCGCGGCATCCCGCCGGTCCTCGTCAATTCGCCCGACTCCGACGGCGATGGGATCCCTGACGATTGGGAGGAAACGTTCGGGTTAGACCCGAACAACCCCGGCGACGCCGAATCCGATTTCGACATGGACTGGCTGACCGCCCTCCAGGAATTCCAGAACAACTCCAGCCCGCTCGGCTGGGCGATCGAGGATCTGGGGCTGACCGGCGGAGCGGAGTTGGCGATCCGCTCGATCTACCTCGATGATGCGGGAATGCAGCGGGCGTCTCGGATCCGTCAAATTACTACCGACTTTCTTGGCACAAATCGGGCCGGAAGCCAATCACAAATTGGGTGGGAGATGCCGGTCCGCGGGATGAACGCTTCGGGGACTGTCGTTGGAGTCAAAAGTGGGGCTACTCCCCAACGATCTACACATGGGATCAAGCCAGCGGGATGGCGGATGTTGATCTGTCGCCAATCTCGGGTGGATCGGGGGACCCCTATTCCTATTACTATTACACGGCTAGCGGTGAGGCTGGTGGGATTGAGCGATTCTGGAGCCATCGCGGGTTGGGCGGACGCCACCGGGTATTGCTGGTACGGTGGAACATTGACCTATTTTATCTTAGACGGCGCGACGCCTCTGATCATTTCGCCGCCCGATGGCAACGTTGAGTCTCTTAAAGGGATGAATGGCTTTGGCGAGGTCGTCGGTCTCTACCGGCGCAGCGGCTACTACTATTCGGTCCCATTTGTCTCCGATGGCGTCAATTTCACGCCGCTTGAAGAACTCGCCAACCTTTCTGCACAGGGATACCATTTCTACAACCATCCGCTTTGCCTTGGCGATTCAGGAGCCGTGGCGGGAGCCCCTACTTACGGGGCAAATCGCGGATTTTTCCTCAAAGACGGCATCCTGACCTGGATCGATCCGCCCGGCGGCGGCGTTTTCTATCCGAAGGCGATCGGCGGCGGCGATCTCGTCGTCGGTGAGATTGTCAACCCCGACGGCACGCGGGAAGGCTATGCGTGGCGGGATGGCGCGGGCGCGCGGCTCAGCGCCATCGCCCTGGTCCGCCAACTACGGATGGACCTATTCGGACCCCGCCTTTGACGCCAATATCGGGCGGATGATCGCTGGCGCAGGCAGCCTCAATGGCGCGCCCGCCGCCTACCTGCTCGAACCCGCCCAAGACGCCGACGCCGACGGCACTGGTACCGATGACTGGGAGACCTTCCACGGATTCGATCCCAACAACGCCGCCGATGCGCAGGCGGACGCCGATGGCGACGGCGAAAACAACCTCGCCGAATTCTTCAAGGGCGACGATCCGTGGGCAGAGGCGGTCGCTGGTGCCGTGGAGCTTCTACGGTACTCCAATCCGCGCCCGACACCGACCGCGATGGCTACCTCGATGCCGAGGAGGCAATCATGGGCACCAACCCGGATTCGCCGCCCTCTTCCGCGCCATCGAGATCCGCCCGCCCGCCCTCGGTGCCGTCAAAGCCGTCGCGCTCAACGATGAAGGCGAATTCTTCGGCTCCGCGCAAGCCGATGGCGGAAGGAAACCGCCATCTTCGGCAGCCCCGATGGCACCTGGCTCGAGCTAGCTGCTCCGGAATCGTGGAACTGGTCCCGCTCCCAGCTCCGCCTCAGCGGCGATACCGATCTTCGGCATCGCCAACCTGCCGCATCCCTATGGCGGCAGCGGCACGGTCACCCATCTCGTCCGCTGGAATGACCCCGGTGCCGCGCCGGAGGATCTTGGCAATGTCGGCGGCGCAAGCATCGAGATCGCCGATTCCGCCGGTGGATTCGTCGCCGGCAATTTCCAAAGCTATGGCATCTGGGCGCCGTTCCTCTTCTTGCAAGGCGACGCCGCGCCGGTCGCCATCGACATCCCCGGTGCCTCGTGGGCCAAGGTCGCCGCCGTCAATGCCGCCGGGGCAGTCGTCGGGCGCTACCGAGACGGCAGCACCGGAGCCTACCACGGGTTCATCCGCACCGCCGACGGCTCGATCTATCCGGTCGCCGCCCCGTCTGCCGAGGGCAGCGACGCCCTCGCCCTCACCGATTCGGCATCGCTCGCCGCCGTCGGCTGGCAGAAGCTCCCCGGCAAGTCGTTCAGCGAGGCGGTCCGCTGGGCGGATGAGGTGCGGACCAATCTCGACGGATATAACCTCTCCGGCACGCCTTGGATCAACCGGAGGGGCGACATCGTCGCCAATCTCCGCGAGGGATCCGCCTGGGCCGCGACCGCCGCCTATTCGCTCGGAGCCGATTTCGCCGTCCCCGCTCCCCTCACCGGGTTGGGCGGCGGCGCGCTCACCGCCACCGGCCTGAACGACTGGCCGGAGGTCATCGGCTACCATTCGCTCGACGGGAAGCATGTCCCGGTCATCCACCGCGGCGGCCGCGCCTTCGACCTCAACGCCTCCGCCGTCGGTCTCGCCCCCCGCCACGCCACGCTTTACACGCCGCTCCACATCAACGGGGGCGGCACCATCCTCGCCTCCGGCTCCGCCGCCAGCCGCTTCCGCCATTTCCTCCTCCACCCCGTCGCCGATACCGACGGCGACGGCATGCCCGACGACTACGAGTCCGCCTACGGGTTCGATCCGTTTGACCCGATGCTCCCGCCCGGCGCCGAGCCGCCCGCCGATGGCGCGCCTCCCCCCACCGAACACCTCGACGGCTATGCCGACGACGACGGCGACGGCTTGCCCAACCGCGAGGAATTCGCCCGCGGCACCCACCCGCACCAGCCAGACTCCGACCGCGACGGCATCCCCGACGGCTTCGAGGTCGAAAATTTCCTCGACCCGCTCGACCCCGCCGACGGTGCCGCCGACTTCGACGGCGACGGCGTCCGCAACAGCACCGAATATGCCCTCGCCTACGACGGCGTCGATGTCAAAATCGGCGGCCGCTACGCCATCTATCGCGTGCCAGGCGAAATTTCCGCGATCTCCCAGCTCCAAAATAGCGGTGCCGCCATCGCCCATGAGATCATCGGGAGCGAAATCGTAATGCAAAACCAGAATGGGGTCTACTACTCCGCCGTGGTCGATGGCGACGGCCTTTGGCAGGGATATGGCAACACGCCTCCCCAGGTCCGCAGTATCGACCTCCAGGGAAGCCACTTCTATCCCACCCACATAGCCGGCGATTTCACC
>JAWLBD010000101.1:0-8083 GCA_041395145.1 Verrucomicrobiales bacterium
GCGCTTGAGCACCGCCACGGTGTCGCCGATCCGCGCCTCGATCCCGCCTTCGGTCGTGCGGTCCTTGCGCGAGCCGAGGATGACCCGCAGCGCCGGGGAGCCGAGCGCCTTGGCCGCCCGCACGCCCAGCGCAAGGTGTTCGTCCGCCGTCCCGCGATTGTCCCGAAACGAGGGCGAGGACGGGCAGATGCTCCAGGTGCCGAGCAACAACCCGATGCCCTTGTCGTCGGCGTGCGCTTTGATTTCCTTCAAGGCGGCGTCCTCCAGGCTCTCGAACGCGTCGAGGTCGGTGATGAAGAGTGTGTCGCATTCCAGCTCGGCGGCGTAGTCGATCAGCGCCTTCGCCTTCCAGCCCATCGCCCGGACCGCAAAATTATCGATCCCCAAGCGCAAACGCGGGGCGTCGCCGGGTGCCGCAAGGGCGGGGCGGATGTTGGCGAGCGCGCCGGCGGCAGCAGCGGCTCCGGCTTTCAAAAATGTGCGGCGGTCGGGGTAGGGCAGGTTTTGCATGGCGAAATCAGAGCGGGCATCGCCCGATTTCGCAAGGTCCAAAGCAGCGGGTTCCCCCTCCGCCCCCCCTCCTCTGACCTCACCCTCAGATCGGTTTGATTTCTCGAAATTGTCAGGAACTGCGAAAAAGACTCTCGGGCGCTTCAATCAAGCTGGGATCGCAGACTCTCGTGCTAGGCTCGCCTTCGGGCGGTTGGAATTCACCCTTTTCATAGAAATCAAATCATCTTGGAAAAAAAAAAAAATTCAAAAATAATCTGGAACTACAAAATATTTATGATAATTATTAGTAATGCGTCGTTCTATTGGAAATCCGATGGGGTGGCGCATTCACTTTTTTCAGCGGACCATGAACGCAAATCAAACACCGTTAAAGCTATCGAACCGACCTTCAGGGCGGTTGAGGATAGCGCGCGGGCGTAGCCGGGGGCGGCTATGTCTTGCGCTAGGCGCGATTGTGGTCCTCGCATTCTGGCTTAAAGGGGCGGAAGGGGCGACCAATGTTTGGTCGGAGGCGTTGACGTTCAGAGAGTTCTCTGGTCAATCGGGCGGCTTTCCGTCCTCGAAGCAACGGCGGGTCGAGCTGCCGAGCGGCAGTGCTCGGAGTTTTGATGTGTTAGGGCGAACTGGAATCGCGGATACGGGCAATGCGGTTTACGGGTTGTCGCAGGATGGGCAGACGGATTTTTCGATCACGCCGCATGTCATCGATGGATCGGGCGGTCGTTGGGGAACGGTGAATGCTTTCGTCGAGCGGGGCGGGTTCGGGATGGAGGTCACGGTCTCGACGGGGCGAAGCCGGCCGGGCGACTACTCGGTGGTGGCGCTGGAGATCCAGTTTTCTAACGCGCTGAACCTGAACGCGGCAGACTTTGAGATGGCGTTCAAAGCGCGGAGCGGGGCGGGGGAGCTTTACGAGTGGAGCATGATCACGGTGGGCGGATTCGACGATGCGCCGTTTGATGTCTCGAAGATCGCCGACTACAACCACCTCGTCTATAGCGACACCTCGTCGGGGGCATTTTTTGACGAAAACGGGATGCCGACCGGAGCGAACGGTTCGAACCGGACCTTGGCGCACGGGCAGTCGATCAGCCAGTTTTTGACCGGGCAGCCGGGGAGCGAAACGACCGGCGGCACGGTGGAGCCTGGCTGGTGGGCGGACGATGGGTTCAACGTCTCGGTAGGTCGATGGACCGGGCGAGCGGAATTCGATCCGGCACGAACCGGGCGATACGAAAGTGCGCGGACTGATCGGGGCGGATGAGTTGGCGATGGAAGAGATGGACGGGATCTCCACGATCACGATCTGGTTTGGCTACCACGATGTGGGATTCGCGGGCGACGATGGATATACGCGGACCCGGCCAGCGCGACCTTTCTGTCAACGGGATGCAGGTAGGGCAGTCGTCGCCGTCTGCGGTGCCGGAGCCGGGCGGTGCGACCCTCCTCCTCCTCACCGCCCTTGCGCGCTCAACCTCCGCCGCCGCCGCCGCTAAGCATGGAAGAATCGCCGCCCCCGCAGCGCCCCGCCATCCGCCGCAACCGGAGGATCGGGAGGATCGTCAGGCAGCCGGCGGATTGCGCGACGCTAGAAAAGGCCGGCCCCCTACCTGCCGCGACGCCGCCAGATGCGGACGGCGATGGGGAGAAGGCGCGCCATCTGCGCCGGAAGGTCGGCTATCGGTCGGTGTTCGCCGATCTGGGCTATGCGCCGCCGCCCGGGTGCGCGGTCCCGGAGCAGGTGCCGGCGGAACCGGCGGCGGCTCCGCGAGCGCCGGGTTCGCGCGGTCCGGGCGCCGCGGGACTGGCCCCCGATGATCTGGTGGCCGCCGTGGAGGAATGGCGGCGTCTCCGCCAGATGTTCCAAGCGTTTTTTGCCGGAGCCGGTAGTGCCGAATTTCCGGCGGCCGGACCGCATCAGCCTGCGGCGGCGGAGGCTCCGCGCGAGCGGCTGTATTCGCCGACCGTCGAGCGCCGGGGCGTGAAGGCGCTCAAGAGACCGCATCTGAAACCCGAGATCCGGCACGGGAAGGTTTACTTCACCTGCCCGGTGTGCCAGCAGGCCGCCTCGGTGATCAAAAAGCTCGCCGGGGAGGAAACCCGCTGCCCCCGCTGCCTTTCCGCCATCCGCGCGCCCGACCCGCGGCGCCACATCTCATCCGCCAGCCGCGAGGCCGCGCTCGAGACGATTTTGAAACCGGACCACTACGTCGCGGTGCTTCCCCGGCGGCGGCGATGGCTCGGCGTGCTGATCCCGATTCCGCGCCTGACCTCGGTGTTGAATGTCGGGGCCGCCCTTTCGCTCGCGGCCGGGGTCGGTGGCGGCATCATGGCTGCGCTTTCGCCCCAGGCTCCCTCGCTGGACGCGGCGGTTTTGGCTGGAGCGTCTATCGCGGAGGATGCCGCCCCGCCGCCCGATTTAGGGGTCGATACGAAAGGCGCCGCCCAGCGCGCGGCGGAGACGGTGCGGCAATTTCTCGCCGCCCGGCATTGGTCGGAAAAGTCGGAATTCGTCCGCGATTCCCGGC
This sequence comes from Verrucomicrobiales bacterium, assembly GCA_041395145.1. Classification (GTDB taxonomy): domain Bacteria; phylum Verrucomicrobiota; class Verrucomicrobiia; order Verrucomicrobiales; family DEV007; genus JAWLBD01. The sequence continues at coordinate 3,042 of JAWLBD010000101.1, forward strand.
GGGTGGCGCTACTGCTCCGCGATTACTACGGCGAGGAGGGATCCGATCCCGCAGACCCGCCGGTCTCGATCGAACCCGGCGAATTCGGATTCTACAAGGAGGAAAGCGCCCCCTATCCGGTCACCATGGTGGAAGTCACCCGGCAGTCGGGCGCGGTCGAATCCTATGCCGTCGAGCATTTGCCCGGCGGCGAAGCGATCGAGTGGGAAAGCTCGGTCGCCTACTCGGAGCATCCCGTCGATGAATTGCTCGCCGATCCCGCCTCCGGTCCGCAGCCCGTCCGCGTGCTCGCCGCGCTCGACGACTACTACAATTTCGGGTTCGACGATGCCCGCGGCTACGTCTGCGTCCGCCTGCAAAACCCCGGCGATGGCGAATTGCTCGGCTACGGCTATGCGGCGCGCGATAGCCTGCCCGGCCGGATGATCGCGCGGCACCTTTCCGGGGCGACCGCCGACCAGCCGCGCCGCCTCATGGTCACGGTCAAGCCCGCGCCCGATGCGGACCAGACCCGGCAGCTCGAAATCGTCGATTTGCTCAAGACCGGCTGGCGCGAAGGCGAGGCGGTGCCGCTCGCCGCTTTCAACTAGCGCAGGGTCTCCTACCGGCTGGGTTCCAGCGTGGAGTATCCGGTTGTCATCGTGTAGGCATTCTCCCAGTTCAGGCGCTTGGCGGCGTGCTCGATGCCCCACGAGTCGCTGAAGATGATTTCTTTTTTCTCCTCGTTATAGCCGATGATCAGGCGCATGTGGCCGCCGCCGATCTGCGGGATCTTCGGCTCCTTGAACATGCCGAGCTGGCAGCCCCACAGGATCGGGATGCCCTCGTTGATGTGTTCTTTGACATCGCGGAGGAAGCGGTCATAGCTCTGCTGCGTCGTCTTGTATGATTTGAATGTCTCCCCATCCATCTGCGGATAGCAGCTGGATGAAAAATAAATCTTTTTCCGTGAGTTGACATCGATGGTCCAGACCGGCTTTCCGGCTCCAGATTCATTGCGCCGGTCCGCCTCTCGCGCATAGCCCTTTAGATCGCGGACGAAACCGTTGTAGTCCCATTCCTCGTGGACCCGCATGCGGACTTTGAGGCGGCCGGAGATCTTCCTGATCGCCTCGACCATCACCTCCGGATCGGTGCCGCCCCACGCGGATGCATCCGCGATCTGCGCCATCTCATGCTGGTCGACCGCCAGCCCGTAGTATTTCATCACCCGGTCCACGGTGGCGACCGCGCAGTAGCCCTTGTCGCCTTGATCGACCATCGGGATATTTGGGATCCAAACGTCGCCGCCCTCTTTTTCTTCGACATTCAGCTTGAGGTCTGCTTTCGAGGCTCTGGTCAACTCGCGGCTGGCGACTTCTTCGAGCAGGCTCTTTTTCTCGTAAGGCGCGACCGTCAGCTTGATGAATTCCGCGGAATAGTAGCGGCGATCCTCGCGGTCGCTCCACTCCATCTTGTAGGCGGTCTCGCCCTCCGCGCTGGGGATCCAGGTCTGCTTATAGTGCTTGGTCGCGCTCTTCGTCGTGCGATCCACCTGCCCCGGCTCGATCCCCGATTTGGCGGAGATCATGTCGGCGAGCCAGTCGACCGCCCACTCGAAGCGCTCCTTCGGCAGGTCGCCATGGTCGCCGCGCGAATACACGATCAGGTGCGCGCCGCTGAATTTGCCGCCCTCAAAGCGGAGCAGCATCTCGCCAATCCGCTTCTTCTCCAATTTCAAGTTGTAGCCCGGAACCCGCGCTTGGGACTTGTCGGCGCTGAGCCAGTCGAAACCTGAATTCTTGAAGACCTTTTCGATCTCGGCGGCGGGCTTGCCCCACGGCTTCTCAAAGACAAACGGCTCCAGCGCAATCCGCCCGTCCTTGTCCGGCGATTGATTGTTTTGGGCGCAGGCGAATGGACTTCCCGCAGCAAGCGCCGCAATGATCCACATCAGGGGTTTGACGTTCCAGACCTTCATGAGATCGGAAGATACCGATTCTAGCCTCGCCGCACAAGCCCGATCTCCCGGCTTTCTCCCAAACCGGGAAATTGCCAAATCCCGAATCAATGGTAGCTTCCCAGAGATCACAATTCTCCGCTTCAGCCCAGCGCCCCGCAGGGCGCTCAAACGTATTCACCAGCACGAAATCCGATCCGCCAGAGGCGGGCTGAAACCCAATTTCCCGAATGGAAACGATCATCAATATCCTAGAGTTCCTCTGGGTCCTTCTTCAAGTCATCCTGATTTTCAACTTCCTGATCCTCGTCCACGAATGGGGGCACTTTCTCGCCGCGCGCTGGCGGGGGCTCCATGTGGAGAAATTTCAGATCTGGTTCGGTCCCGCGATTTGGAAAAAGACCTACAACGGCGTGCAATACGGGATCGGCTGCATCCCGGCCGGGGGCTTCGTCGCCCTGCCCCAGATGGCGCCCATGGAGATGCTGGAGGGCAAGACCGACGGCGAAAAGCCGCTGGCCCCGATCTCGCCGCTCGACAAGATCATCGTCGCCTTCGCCGGGCCGCTGTTCAGCTTCGGGCTGGCGTGCGTGTTTGCGCTTGTGGTTTGGGGGGTGAAGAAGCCGATGACCGAACCCGCGACCTCGTCGGTGATCGGTTACATCGCCCCCGAAATGCCGGCGGCGCAGAGCGGGCTTAAGATCGGCGACCGGATCACGGCGATCGATGGAAGCCCGGTGTCGGTCTTCGCCGCGCCGGTCGATAGCGTCATCGAGCGGATCGTCTTCAGCGAGGGAGATACGATCGAGGTGACGGTCGAGCGCGACGGCGAGGAAAAGCCTCTCACCTTTTCCGTCGGCTTTCAGAAAGAGGAGCGCACAGGAATCTTTAACCGCTCCGACACGCGGAAGATCGGGATCGGGCCTGCCTTTACCCCATTAGTTGAGCAATTGATCCCGGGGAGCCCGGCAGAGCAGGCGGGGATCCAAGAGGGAGACATCATCAGACAATTGAATAGCGAAAAGGTCTATACATTGGGTCAGATCGTCGATTGGGTGAAGGAGAACCCGACCGGGGAAGCGGCGATCACCGTCGAGCGGGGCGGGAAACTGCTGCCCGATGTATTTACGATGACGCCGGCGAAGCCGGTCTATCCGGAGAAAGCCGATCCCGTCCTCGGGATGGTTTGGGGGGAGGTGACGACGCTGGAGCGCCCGAATCCGATCGGCGAGATCAAGCAGAGCAGCACCGCGCTTTTCCGGATGCTCTCGGCGCTGTTCTCCAAGAAGAGCGACATCGATGTGTCGCACATGAGCGGTCCTCTGATGATCGGGAAGAGCTACTTCCAGATGCTCAAGGGCGAGGACGGCTGGCGGATGGCGCTATGGTTTAGCATCCTGCTCAACGTCAACCTGGCGATCCTCAACCTGATGCCGCTCCCGGTCCTCGACGGCGGGCACATCACGATGGCGCTCATCGAGGGGGTCACCCGCCGCCCGGTCCGGTTCCGCGTCCTCGAATACATCCAAGCGGGCGCGGCGCTCGCGCTGATCGGACTGATGCTCTACATCTCCGTTTTGGATGGAAAAGGGATCGCCAAAGACGCCTCCGAACCGGAGCCGGAGGCGAAGGTGCCGCCGACCGAATACCGGTTTAAGTAAGCGCCGCGTTCGGCGCTTGACCGGCGGCGGCTGCGGCGAATAATCGCGCCGATGCCCACCCTCGAATTCGAATCCGCGCTGCGCCGCGACGGCCATGCCGCCGTGTGCGGGATCGACGAGGCGGGGCGCGGCCCGCTGGCCGGTCCGGTCGTGGCGGCGGCGGTCATCTTGCCGGATGACTTCGCCCACCGCTGGCTGGACGATTCGAAAAAGCTCAGCCCGAAGCGCCGGGAGGCGCTCTACGCGGAGATCGTCGCCGACGGGCGGATCGCGTGGGCGTCTGCCGCCGCCGAGGCGGACGAGATCGACCGGCTCAACATCCTGCGCGCGACCCATGCGGCGATGGCGCGGGCGGCGGCCGCGCTTTGCCGGAAACCCGACATCGCGCTGATCGACGGGCTGCCGGTCCGGGGGTTCCCGCTGCCGCAAAAGGCGCTGGTCGGCGGCGATGGGCTGAGCCTTTCGATCGCGGCGGCCAGCATCATCGCCAAGGTTGAGCGCGACCGCCTCATGCTGCGCTATGCCGAGCAATACCCCGACTACGGGTTCGCCGCCCACAAGGGCTACGGCACGAAACTCCACCTCGAACGCCTGCAAAAACATGGGCCTTGCCCGATTCATCGCCGCTCGTTTGCACCCGTCGCCCAGCTCGCCCTTAACCTTGGCGTCTAAGGGCGGCCAGCCGCTCGGCAAAGGTGAGATCGGGGCGCTGGGCGAGGACCTCGCCGCCCGCCACCTGCGCTCGCAGGGCGCCAAAGTGCTCTACCGAAACTTCCGCGCCCCGCAGGGCGGCGAAGTCGATCTCGTCTGCCGCGACGGGGAGGTCCTCGCCTTTATCGAAATCAAAACCCGGACCAACGCCGAGGCGGGAGCCGGGATGCGCGCGGTCGATGCCGAGAAGCAGGCGCTCATCCTGCGCGGCGGCCGCGAGTGGCTCCGGATGCTGCCCAACCGCGAGTCAATCACCTTCCGCTACGACGTCGTCGAAGTCCTCCTCGCCGAGGGCAAGCCGCCCGTCTTCCACTGGATCAAAGCGGCATTTTCTCTCCCGAAGGGTCACCGCTTTTAGTTAGCAGCGAATTTACCAATGGGGGAAATCGAGAATCATCCGGATGTTTTTTTGGGTCTTGGCGCAGCGTCGCCACGGTCACAACAATGATTCGATTTCCCTCAATCGCATAAAATATAGCGTGAGGAAATCCCCGGATCAGCATTCGGCGATAGCCCTTGTAGGCAAAGGGCGCGCTCTCCGGAAACTGGCGGATTTGGGAGAGAGCTGAGTCAAGCCGACTGAGGAATGTTTCGCCGCGCCCTTCTCTGAAGTCTTCGAGCCGATTGTAGATGCTTTGAGAGTCGCCCTCAGCCCGCTGCAGAATCACAAGGTCCAGCAGTGGCGCGAATCCCGAATTCTCTGGCGAGCTTCTTCCCAGGTCACCGCCTGA
>JAWLBD010000102.1:0-7918 GCA_041395145.1 Verrucomicrobiales bacterium
GCGCTTCGGTGACATCCCGCAGGTGGAAGTCCATTGCGGCGCGCTCGAATCGCTCCCGCGCTACGATTGCATCGCCACGGCGGGCAATTCGTTTGGGCTAATGGATGCCGGACTCGATCTCGCCATCGTCCGCTATTTCGGGCGGCCGCTCATGGAGGTGATCCAGGCGCGCATCCTCCGCGATTACCTCGGCGAACAACCGGTCGGGACCTCGTTTCTCGTCCGCACCGGAATGCCCGAGCGCCCGTTCGTCGCCCACACGCCGACCATGCGCAACCCGATGAACATCAGCGGCACCGACCAGGTCTATGCCGCCACGTGGGCGACCTTGCTCGCCGCCGCCGCGCACAATCGGTCCGGCGACCCGCCCGCCATCACGACGCTCGCCCTCCCCGGGTTCGGCACCGGCACTGGTGGCGTCGAAATCCTCGAAGCCAGCCTCCAGATGCGCCTCGCCATCGAACACTTTTTGAAACCGCCCGCCTTCCTCAACCCCACCGTCGCCCAAGAACGCCACGAGCGAATCCACTACGGCGGGCGCTGGGGATTTCTAAATCCGCGCCCGCGAGCAGATCTCGTTGATTGAGAATATCATACGAAAACCCTTGACCTTGAAGATCCGTAGCCCCTATCATTTCGCCAAATCTAACTATCAGACCTTCAATCGATTGGAAAAACTGCCGGTTTAATAATTTCTATATTTTCCGTTGCATCCGAGAATTCTCCGAAGTAACATAACTTCATGTTTAGCACTGCCCGCCGTGCCTCAGGCACCCCAATCGAACGCTCGCTATTTGCGATGACGTTTGCCGCGATGCTCGCGGCGGGGGCGTTTCAATGGGCGGGATCGAATGATGCGCTGCGAGGGATCGCCGCCCAAGATCGCCAGCCTAGTTCGGCAAAAGATGAAGCTGCGAAATTGGCGGCGAATAAAGAAGGGGTGCCGGTAGAGTCTGCGGAAGTGCGCTAGGGGCGATCAAATCTGGGTTGGTGGGGACCCCGCGTCGCGCTGCGAAGAGTAGGGGTGCGGTGCCTCTTCGCCCTCAGTTTCGTAAGGGCGTTCCGGGTCGAAAGGCGTAGCTTCGGCAGAAGTTTTGCGATAACAATGCGGCATGCTCGCCCCCCTGTATCTCCTTGGAGCGCTCGCCGTCGGCGTGCCGATCTGGCTGCATCTGCGGCGGCGGCCGCCGAAGGACCGGGTCGAATTCAGCGCGACGATGTTTTTGGACAAGGAAGATCCGCCGAGGCTGAAGCGGCGGGGCAAGCCGGAGCACCTGCCGCTTTTGATCCTGCGCATCCTCGCGCTGCTGGCGCTGGCGGCGATGTTCGCGCGTCCGTTCTGGCGCGGCGAGGGCGAGGCGCTGGCGGGCGGCAAGGCGCTGGTTCTGCTCGCCGACCGGAGCGCCTCGATGCAGCGTGCGGGATTGGCGGAGGCGCTGCGCGCGCGCGCGGCGTCGCTGGCGGAGGCGGCGGTCCAGGGCGGCCGGCGCCTCGCGGTGCTCGACCTCGGCGGCGCGGAGCTGCTCGGGTTTCGCGAGTGGGACGAACTCGCCCCGAACAACCGGGCGGCGCGGCTGGAGGCGGCGCTGGACGCGGCGGCGGAGCCGGGGTGGGGCGGCACCGACCTGGGCGCGGCGCTGGCGCGGGCGGCGGAGGTCGCGGCGTCGGATTCGCCTGGCGGCGCGGAGATCGTGTTGCTTTCGGATTTTGCCGGCGGCGCGCACCTCGAGGCGTTGCGCGCCTTCGAGTGGCCGGAGGGCATCGCCGTGCGCCCCGAGCCGCTGGAGCCGGCGGAGCCGGGGAATGCCTCGCTAAGCTGGACCGGGCGAGCGATGCCTCAGCGCGCCGGTCGCCCGGATCGGAACGCGGCTGACGGTGGGGCGGCGCAGTTCACGCTACGCTGGGCGGCGGCGGAAGGCGGCGCGTCCGGCGAAAAAACGGTGCATGTCGCTCCGGGATCCGCCCGCTCCGTCGCCGCGCCCGCCAAGCCGCCCGAGCCTCGAACTCGTTTTGGAAGGCGACGCCGCGCCATTCGACAACCGGCTTTTCCTCGGCGATCCCGCGCCGCGCACCGCCCAGATCCTCTACCTCGGACCCGGCGATCAGGCGACACCTGGCTGCCGCTTTACTGACCCTCGCCTTCCCGAAGATCGAGGGCGCGCCCGTCCAGTTCGAGATCCGGCGGCGCGGCGATCTGGACCCCGCGGACGCCGATGCGGTCGTCGCCGCCGAGGCGCTCCGAGGCCGGCGAAGGCGTGGCGATCCGCGCGGCGCTCGAATCCGGCGCGGCGGCGGTGCTCGCGCCGCCCGATGCCGACGCGCTCGCCAGCTACGCGGCGCTGACCGGCGGCGCGCTTGCGGCGGAGGATGTCGCCAAGCCCGATGGCGGCTACGCGATGCTCGAGCGGCTCGATTTCGCCCGCGATGCTCGGCGCATTCGCCGGTGCCGGGATGCGCGATTTTTCAGCTGCACTTCTGGAAATACCGGCGCGCCGAGGCGGCGGCGTCGAAGCCAGCGCGGCGCGGTGGTCGCGGCGTTCGACTCCGGCGCGCCCGTCGCGGAATTCCGGCTCGGGCGCGGGTCGGCGGCGGTTTTCTTCAGCGGCTGGGCGACGGCCGGACAGCGACCTGGCGCGGTCGTCGAAGTTTCTGCCGCTGATCTACGGCGCGCTGCGCGCGCGCGGGCATCGCGCCCGGCCAGCCCGCCCTTGGCGGTCGGCGACGCGCTGCGCTGGGCGACGATTTCCCCGGCGGCACGATCCGCAGACCAGATGGCGAGGCGGTCGAGTGGAAGCCTGGCGATCCCGGAGTGGTTATCGACTTGCCCGGCATCTGGACGGTGGGCGAAGGCAATGCAGCGCGCGCCTTCGCCGCCAACCCTCGACCCCGCCGAAGGCAAAACCGCGCCGATGCCGCCCGCGCGCCTCGAAGAATTCGGAGCCAAGCTCAGCGGAGCCGAATCCGGGGTCGCCCCGCCGAATCCGATTCCGCCGATCCGCAGCAGGAAGCCGCCCTCGCCGCCGAGGCAAGGCAACGCCTCTGGCGCTGGTTCGCCCTCGCCCTGCTTCTCGTCTTGCTCATCGAGGGCGCTATCGTTTTGATCCGCCCGGGGCGGGCGGCGGCAAAGGCGTGAGCAGGGCTGCGCCGTTTGAAGGCGGCGGGTCGGGCAGGAGCGATGCCGCAGGTCCAAGACGGCAAGAGTGCCGTCTCTACAGGCTGCGCCGGTTTGAAGGCGGCGGGTCGGCGGCAGAAGCGATGCCGCAGGTCGAAGACGGCAGGAGTGCCGTCTCTACAGGGCTGCGCCGGTTTGAAAGCGGCGGGTCGGAGGCAGAAGCGATGCCGCAGGTCCAAGACGGCAGGAGTGCCGTCGCTACGAGCTGCGCCGATTTGAAAGCGGCGGGTCGGAGGCAGAAGCGATGCCACAGGTCCAAGACGGCAGGAGTGCCGTCGCTACAGGCTGCGCCGATTTGAAGGCGGCGGGTCGGAGGCAGAAGCGATGCCGCAGGTCCAAGACGGCAGGAGTGCCGTCGCTACAGGGCTGTCGCCGCGAGGGTGAGCGAGTGGTCGGCGTAGGGTGGCTGCCGCTTTGCTCCCAGCAGGTCGGCGCGTGTGGGAAAATGGCTCTCGGCGATTTGCTTCTTTCACAAAAGGGGGCGATAGAATAGTTCAAAAGAACACTTTATGTTAGCCGCCCTCTATGTCCCCGATTTCCCGCTGCAGGCGCTGCGTTGTTTTGACGACGGCGTTTTGGCAGCGGCGGTTTTGGAGGTCGAGCATGTGGGCGGGAAGGAGCGGGCGCGGGTGGCGGTGCGGACGGCGGCGGCGGCGGCGCTGGGCGTGGAGCTGGGGATGGTCGCCGCCCAGGCGCAGGCGCGCTGCCCGCGGATCGCCCTGCATTACCGGGATGCCGAAGCCGAGGCGCGGGCGCAGGCGGCGCTGCTCGCCTGCGCGAACGACTTTTCGCCGGACTTCGAGGACACCGCGCCGGGCTGCGTGACGCTGGATCTGGTCGGCGTGCGCGGGCTGGGTGATCTCGCCGAGGCGGAGGCGTTTGGCGAAGAGATCGCGCAGGCGCTGCGGGAGGCGTCCGGGCTGCGCGCGCGCGTCGGCATGGCGGGCAATGCGGACCTCGCGCTTTTGGCGGCGCGCCTGGCGGAGGAATCCGCGCTCGCCCTGCCCGCCGACCCGGAGGGGGCGCGCGCTTTGCTCGCGCCGCTGCCCGCCGGCGTGCTCGATCCCGGCGCGGACCTGCGCGGCGTGCTCGCGCTGTGGGGCATCCGCACGGTGGGCGAGCTGGCGGCGCTGCCCCGCGATGCGGTGGCGGCGCGGCTCGGGCGGGAGGCGGCGGCGCTGTGGGACCGGGCGGCGGGCGGCAAGCCCCGGCTCCTCCGCCTCGCCCGCGCGCCGGATTCGTTCGCCCAGCGGATCGAGCTCGACTACGGCGCGGAATCGCTGGAGCCGCTGCTTTTCCTGCTGCGGCGCATGGCGGAGACGGTCGCCGCGCGCCTGGCGGCCGCCTACCTGAATGCCGGCGAGCTGGCCGTGATGGTCGAGTTCGAGCGCCCGGCGCCGCCGCTGGAGCGCCGCCTGCGGCTGCCGGATCCGAGCGCCGATCCCGCGCTTTTTTTCCGGGTGATCCATGCGGCGCTGGAAGGGCTGGGCGCGCCCGCCCCGGCAGTCTGCGTCGCGCTGGAGGCGCTGCCCGCGCGCCCGGCGCACAGCCAGTTCGATCTCTTCCAGCCCAGCCTGCGGGACCCGGCCCGCTTTGCCGAGACGCTGGCGCAACTGGAGGCGATGCTCGGCGCGGATCGGGTCGGCCGCCCGGAGATCCCGCCCAGCCACCGGCCCGGCGCCTTTGTCTTGCGCCCGCTGGAGGATGCGGAGGCGGCACCGAAGCGCCCGCCGACGCCGGGTGCCGCCGGGCGGCGAGACCTTGGGCCAGGGCATCGCGTCCAGCTCGGCGTGCCGCTGCGGCGGTTCCGCCCGCCGCTGCCCGCCCGCGTGGTCTGTGGGCAGGATGGCGCTCCCGCCGAGGTCACCATCGCGGCGGGGGAAGGCGGCAGCGGCAGCCCTGGCGGCGCGCCGCGCGAGCGCCGGGTGATCCGCGCCGCCGGACCGTGGCGGCTGAGCGGCCACTGGTGGGAGAGGGCGGCTGCCTGGGCGGTCGAGGAATGGGATGCGGAACTCTCCAGCGGCCGGCTCTGCCGCCTGTCCCACGACCGCATCGCCAAGCGTTGGCTGTTGGAGGGCATCTATGGGTGAGCCTACGGCGCGCGCCGGGCGACGCCGAAGCGGACGAATCCCGCGGCGCTCCCCGCCGGGGCGACGGCGCGCACGCCGGTGCTGCCCGCCTCGACCGCCGCCGGCTGCCAGCCGCCCAACGCCGCGCTAAACTCCGCCGTCCAGACGACGTCGGCAGGTGGGGCGGCGAGCGGCATTTCATAGACCAGCGTGCGCGCCGCACCGGTGCCCTCCAGCCGCAAACCCGCAGGCGGCGGCGCATCGGCGGCCAGCGGATCGGTGCCCTCGGCGTATTCCTCCAGGTTGGTGCGGCCGTCCAGATCCGGGTCGGCGCCATCGCCCCACAAGGTCGCTTCCTGCCCCGGATCATCGACCGCGGCACCAAAAGCCGCTGCGCTCTGCATCCATCGGCGCATCGGCGACCGAGGCGGTCGCGCTGGTCCAGTTTTCAACGCGTAGCCCGCGCCGGGTTCCAGCGTGAGCGATCGTCTCCGCGCCTTCGAATTCAGATCGTAAGCCGGGGCGGCAGCGCGATCTCGGCGGACAGTTCAGCCATTGGGATCGTCACGGTCGCAGGCGGCGCTGGGAAATCGACGCCGCCTTCCGGCGATCAGACCAGGCGAGCGAAATCTCCAAGGGCGCTGCGCTGCCGCCGGTACGCGCCACGCGAAGGTTCAGCGGCAGCGCCCATTTCCGATCCATCCGCGACCGCCGTGACGGAAACGCGCGGCGGGGCGACGGTGATCGACACCGCCATGCGGCCACGTGCCGCCAGGTCGCATCGACCGCGCGATACGTGAAGCTGTCAGCCATCGCCGCTGCCGCCATCGTGCTGACCTTCAGTGCCGTCCGCATTCAAGGTCAGCGTGCCGTGCTGCGGCCGCAGCGGTCGACGACTTCGGCGGTCAGCGCAGCAAGCTTCGGCATCGGTGTCGTTCGCCGAGGCCAGTGCTTCCGCCGAATCGAGGACCGCCGCCGATCCCCGTGGGCGACGACGATCGAATCCGCCTCCGCTACTGGCGCGTCGTTGACGTTGGTGAATCACGATCGCCGCAGTCAACGATAGGCCCGTCGGCGAGATCGCCATCGCTCACCGCGAGGCGGAAGCTCGGCATATCCTCGCCGCCATCATGCTGAAAACTGACCTCGCCGGCGAGAATTTGCGCTTGGGTGAACGTCGCCGCCGGCGAGCCGCCGACGAGGAACTGGCCATGGGTCACCACCGAAGGCGTAAAGATCAGATCGGCGTCCGCGCCATCGGGATCGGCGGCGGAAATCTGCGCCGCCGAAAGCCCCAGGGTCTCGCCTTCCGCGATCACAAGGCTGCGCGCGACAATCACCGGCGCATCGTTGGTGTTGGTGAATGCGATCGCCGCCGCGCTCGGTCCGTCGCTCAGTGCTCCGTCGGAGACCTCGATGCTGTAGCTCGGCGCGACTTCGCCCCCGTCATGCTGGAAGCTAACTTCTCCGGCTAAGACCTGCGCCTGGGTGAATGTTAGGGTGGGGGAGCCAGCGACGAGGAATCCGCCGTGCGCCACATCGCTCGCGGTGAAGGCGAGGTCGGCATCGGCGGTGTCCGGGTCGCTTGCGAATAGGTTGAGAACGATTGCCGTTTCGCCTTCGGCGATGGTCAGAGAATTCGCGGCGATCACTGGCGCGTCGTTGACGTTGGCGAAGGCGATCGCCGCCGCGCTTGGTCCGTCGGCGAGTATGCCATCGGAAACCACAATCGTGAAGCTCGGCGCGACCTCGCCGCCGTCGTGCTGGAAGCTGACCTCGCCCGAGACGACCTGTGCCTGGGTGAATGTTAGGGTGGGGGCCCCGCCGACGAGGAATTCGCCATGCGTCACATCGCTGGCGGTGAAAACAAGATCGGCGCTGGCGGTGTCTGGGTCCGCAGCTGCGAGGTTCGAGGCTTTCACGATGACTGTCGCGCCCTCGGCGATGGCGAGTTCGTTCGCGATCAGCGTTGGCGGGCTCTTCTGGTTGTTGAAATTGATCGCCGCCGCGTCCGGTCCATCTGAGAATTCGCCATCGCTCGCCTCGATCAGATAGGCGGGAGCGATCTCGCCGCCGTCATGCTGGAAGCTGACTTGCCCGGCGAGGACCTGCGCTTGGGTGAATGTCGTCGCAGGGGTGCCGCCGACTAAGAACTGTCCGTGTGCGATGGCGCTGGCAGTGAAGACGAGTTCGGCGTCGCTGTTGTCTGAGTCGGCGGCCATCAGGTTGACGATGATGGCGGCCTCGCCTTCGGCGATGGTCAGCGCGTTAGCGGCGATCTGCGGGGAGTCGTTGACGTTGGTGAATGTGATCGTGGCGGCATCCGGTCCGTCATTCAAAGCGCCGTCCGAAACAGTGATCGAGTAAGCGGGCGCGAGTTCGCCGCCGTCGTGCTGGAAGCTCACGGCGCCAGCGATGATTTGCTCCTGGGTGAACGTCGTCGCCAGCGAGCCGCCGAGGAGAAACTGACCGCCGGCGATGCCAGTCGCCGTGAACAGAAGCTCCGCGTCGCTGGTGTCCGGATCGTCCGCCAAGAGGTCGGCGGCGGAAAGGATGACCGTGCCGCCTTCGCCGATGGTCAGCGCATTCGTGGCGATCTGCGGCGCGTCGTTGCTATTGCTAAAGGTGATCGCCGCAGGGTGCGGGCCGTCATTCAGCGCGCCATCGCTCACCGTGA
>JAWLBD010000103.1:0-7620 GCA_041395145.1 Verrucomicrobiales bacterium
GTTGGGTGAGATGATCGGCAGGATGCCGATGCTACCTTGTGGCGATCCGCTACCCTGCCTGCCGCCATTCGTCCGGGATGCGCGGCGCGGCGTCGATCAGGCGTTTCGTGTAGTCGTGCTGGGGGCGATCCATGATCTCGGCTGCGTCGCCTTCCTCCACGATCTTGCCCTGATACATGACAGCGACTTGGTCGGCGATGTAGCGGACGACGTGGAGGTCGTGGGAGATGAAGATCATCGTCAACCCGAGATCGCGCTGGAGCTCGCTGAGCAGGTTGAGGATCTGCGACTGGATCGAAACATCGAGCGCGGAGACCGGCTCGTCGGCGATGATGAGCTTCGGCTCCGTGCCGAGGGCGCGGGCGATGGCGATGCGCTGCCGCTGGCCGCCGGAGAATTCGTGCGGGTATTTCTTCATGTAGCGCGGGTCCAAGCCGACGCGCTCCATCAGGGCGGCGACGCTATTCGACAGGGTGGTTCCCGTAAATTGGAAGCGCGTCCGGATCGATTCCGCCAGCGTCGAGAAGACGGTGAAGCGCGGGTTGAGCGACGCATACGGGTCCTGGAAAATCATCTGGAAGTTGATCCGCTGCCGCCGGATCTCCCAGCCGCTCAGCGTTGTCAGATCGAAGCCGTCTAGCAAGATGCGCCCGGCGGTCGGGCGCAGGAGCTGCATGATGACGCGGGAGAGCGTCGATTTGCCGCAGCCGGATTCGCCGACCAGCCCGAGCACCTTGCCTTTCGGCACTGCGAGCGAGACGCCATCGACCGCCTTGACCACGCCCCGGCGCGTCGGGAAGTGCATCTTGACGCCGATGATTTCGAGCAGCGGCGTTTCCTGAGTTTCCGGCGTTTCCGGGGCCAGAGCGGGCGGGGTGGGGGAATCGGGCATGGCGCGTATTCGTTAGCCGGCTTTCTTGACGCAGCATTGGCAGGCCTGCGCCCAGTGGTCCGGGCGGATCTCGACCAGCTCGGGTCGGGCGGGCGGCGGCTGGCAGTCGCCGCGCTCGGCGCAGCGCGGGGCGAAGGCGCAGCCCTCGATCGGCTGGGCGAGGTTCGGCGGCAGCCCGGGGATGGTGAAAAGCTCGGCACCTTTTGCCGCGAGGGCGGGCACCGATTTGCGCAGCGCGCGCGTATAGGGATGCTGCGGCGCGGTGAAGACCTCCTTCGTCGCGGCGCGCTCGACCACGCGGCCGGCATACATCACGTTGACCTCGTCGCAGACGCCGGCGACCACCGCGAGGTCGTGGGTGATGAAAATGACGGCGGTGCCGAGGTCGCGCTGCCGCTCTTTGATCAAATCGAGGATCTGCTTCTGCACCGTCACGTCCAGCGCGGTGGTCGGCTCATCCGCGATCAGGATCTCCGGCCGCGTGATGAGCGCCATCGCGATCATGACGCGCTGCCGCATCCCGCCGGAGAATTCGTGCGGGTAGCTCTGGATGCGCGCCTCGGCGTCCGGGATGCCGACTTCCTCCAGCGACTGGACCGCGCGGCGGTAGGCGTCCTTTTTCGAGCACTTTTCGTGGAGGAGGAGCGGCTCCATGAGCTGGGTGCTGATGCGCATGAACGGGTTCAGGCAGGTCATCGGGTCCTGGAAGATCATGGCGATCCGCTTTCCCCGGATGCCCTGCAAGGCGCGCTCGCCGCAGGACAGCAGGTCGGTGCCGCCGAACAGCGCCTTGCCGGATTCGATCTTGCCCGGCGGCATCGGGATCAAGCCGAGCAGCGAGTAACATGTCACCGACTTGCCGGAGCCGGATTCGCCGACGATCCCGACGGTCTGGCCGCGGTCGAGCTGGAACGAAACGCCGTCCACCGCCCGCACCACGCCGTCGCGGGTGTGGAAGTAGGTGCGCAGGTCTTGGACATCGAGCAATGGCATCGGACCCCGCCCATACGGGCGGCGGCGCGCGCTGTCAATTTCCGTCGGCCGGGCGAATTTTCCCCTTTGCCCGACCGCCGCCTCTCGCTATAACAACGCCATTATGGTAGCCCACCTCGTCAGCCGCATCTGCGCCATCCTCCTCCTTATCCTCCTCTGCGTCATCGTTTACGTGAACCTGACCGCCGAGGTGCCCGACGAGGAGATTTACACGAAATTTGGCGTCATCATCGTCGCGGCGATCATCGGCGGCGTCCTCTTTGTCATGCACATCCTGCCGATGCTCTCCGGGGCGGTTGGCGACATGATGTATTCGGCGGGCGGCGAGGTCGAGGAAGACCCCGGCGCGAAAGCGGCGGCGAAGATGGCGCAGGGCGACTTCGAGGGTGCCATCGCCGAATACCAGAAACTCTACGAAGCGAATCCGGACGAGAAGCATCCGATCACCGAGATCGCCAAGATCCAGCTCGAAAAACTCGAAGACCCAGACGCCGCCGAAGCCACCCTGCGCGGCGCGTTGGAGGACAAAGAATGGCCCGAGGACGACGCGGCCTTCTTCATGTTCCGCCTCGTCGATATCTCGCTCGACCACAAAGGCGACTTCGCGACCGCCCGCGCCCTGTTGGAGCAAGTCCAAGAAAGCTTCCCCGATTCGCGTTATTCCGCCAATGCGACGCACCGGATGCGGGAGCTGGAAGCGGCGGAATACAAGGCGCAGCAGCAGGGCTAGAATTAAGGCGCGGCGGCAGCCTGGTGCGCTTGTTTCCGATTTCACCGCGTTTTCACAGAGCGGCCATCGTTTCTTCACGGGGCGGCGTAATCGTTTCAGGCATGAAACGACTACCCTTATCCCTCCCGTTCGCCCTCGCCGCCACGCTCGCCGCGTTTTGCGCCGCGCTGATCTTTCAAATCGGTGCCCATGTCGCGCTCCAACTCGGCTCGTGGCTGACCGCCTGGGACCTGCGGGTTCCCGAACTGAATGGCGTGCCGCTCGCCGCCGAGCAGACCGCGATGATGGCCGGCGCGATCCTCTTGTCGGGCTGGGTGCGCCGGCTGTTCCGCGCGCCGGTGCTGGCTGAGCCGCCGCTCTGCGTGGCGCTGCTGCTGGTGTTGGCGGCGCTCTTCCGTGGTCCGGCGGGCTTTGCGCTCGGCTCTTGGGCGCTGATGCTGGTGCCGCTCGGCTTGGCGTGGTGGATCTGGCGGACGCCGGAGCTTTCCCGCGGCCCGCGCCGGGCGCTCGCCAACATCCGCCACCGCATCGCCGCCGGCGGCTGGACCGCGCCCAACGTCGCCGCTGCCATCGCCTCGAACCTTGCTCCGTCCTGGATCGTCGCCCGCCTCGCCCACCGCCCCGGCGGGGTCGCCGCCGCGCTCGACGAAGCCGTCGCCCTCGCCCAGGCGAATCGCTTTTCCGACCTGATCGCCGGGAGCGACCTCGCCGCCGAGCGCGGTCCTGGCGGCGTCGATTACCTGCGCGGGCAAGGCGGCAGCCTGATCGCGGCGGACCGGCTCGCGTTCCTCGCCCAGACCGCGACCCAGTCTGAGATCGCCGAAGCGGTGCGGCGCGGCGACCTGCGCGCCGATTCGGTCAACGCCACGATCTCGGCCGGCGAGCTGGTCTGGGAATGGCGGCGCGAAGCGGGAACCTGGCGGCTGGCGGGCGTCTGCGCGACGCCACCGCCGCAGAATGCCGGAGGCGAGGCGACTGCGGCGCGCGGCTGGGCATTCGCGGGGGCGAACTGAGCCGTCCGGCAACCGGAATCCTAAGTTTCCGGCGTTGGATAGCGGGCGACTTTCTGGTCCGCCCTTGCGCGGGGCTAGGCGTTGCCCTATGAAGGTCGTTCCTTTTCACCACCAACGAACTACCATCATGGGACGCCTCTACGAAAACATCGTCGAAACCGTCGGCGGCACGCCGCTCGTCAAACTCAACCGCGTGACCGAAGGCTGCGGAGCCACCGTCGCGCTGAAATGCGAATTCTTTAACCCGCTCGGCAGCGTGAAAGACCGGATCGGGATGGCGATGATCGAGGCCGCCGAGCAGGAAGGCTTGGTCAACAAGGAGACCGTGATCGTGGAGCCGACCAGCGGCAACACGGGGATCGCGCTCGCCTTCGTCTGCGCGGCGAAGGGCTACCGCCTGATCCTGACCATGCCGGAAACGATGTCGCTGGAGCGCCGCACCTTACTCGCCATGCTCGGGGCAGAACTCGTTTTGACCGAAGGCGCGAAGGGGATGAAGGGCGCGATCGCCAAGGCGGAGGAGATCGTCGCCGAGACGCCGAACGCCTGGATGCCGCAGCAGTTCAACAACCCGGCCAACCCGGCGATCCACCAGAAGACAACCGCCGAGGAAATCTGGGACGACACCGATGGCAAGGTGGACATCCTCGTCGCGGCAGTCGGCACTGGCGGGACGATCTCCGGCGTTACCGAAGTGATCAAAGCGCGCAAACCGGAGTTCAAAGCGATCGCGGTCGAGCCGACGGATAGCCCGGTGATCAGCCAGACGATGGCGGGAGAAGAGGTGAAGCCAGGATCGCACAAGATCCAGGGGACCGGTGCCGGGTTCATCCCGAACAACTTGCACCTCAATGTGGTGGACGAGTGCGTTAAGGTTTCCAACGACGACGCCTTCGCCATGGCGCGCCGCCTCGCCAAGGAGGAAGGCTTGCTCGTCGGCATCAGCACCGGGGCCAACGTTTGCGCCGCTTTGGAAATCGCCCGCCGCCCCGAAAACGCCGGCAAGCTCATCGTGACCATCGCCTGCTCGACCGGCGAGCGCTACCTCTCGACCCCGCTCGCCGAAGAAGCCCGCTCCAAGGTCGGTGCCTAAGCGCCATGGCGGACGCCCCGCCGAGCCGCCCCTACCGGCAACGCGGGCGGATCAGCCCTCCGGCTCCATCGTCACCTCGATCACGATTTCCTGGTTTCCGCCGCCGAGCACCGCGCCGCGCAGCGGGCTGACATCGCCAAAATCCCGCCCGGTGGCGACGACGATGTGTTCGTCCCCGCAGACTAGATTGTTGGTCGGGTCGAGATCGATCCAGCCGGTGTCGGGCAGGTAGATGCTGACCCACGCGTGGGAGGCGTCGGCTCCCTGCAGGCGCTCCTGCCCCGGCGGCGGGAGGGTCAAAATGTAGCCGCTGACGTATCGGCCGGGCAACCCGGCGGTGCGCAGGCAGGCGAGCATGAAGTGGGCGAAGTCCTGGCAGACGCCGCGTTTCATCTCGAATACTTCCGCCACCGGAGGGACACGGTCGCCCAGACCGAACCGGTCGTCAAACACCGCTTTGTTCCCAAGGCGAGCGCCGCTTCGAGAAACGGGCGGTCGGGCGCCAGGTGCTGGTGCGCGTATCCGGCGATCGCCTCGGTGGCGAGCGTCAGCCGGGACGGGTTCGCCATCTGGCAGGCGAGGATCTCGCCCGCGTCGTAGCTGGCGCGCAGCCGCTCCCGGACTTCGGCGCAGGTCGGACCGCCGCCGGGCGGGTCGAGGATCGGTTTCGGGGCGACGCGGACCTTGCTGTAGGCATTGATGACCAACTCGTTGTGCGGCTGTTCGATCTGGAAATGCAACTGCCGGTTCCCGAAGTAATCGGTGCGGGTGACCTGCTCGGTCGGCGTGGGCGTGATCGTCAGCAGATGGTGGTCGACGACCTGGTGGCCCGGCGCCTCCAGCGGCGTGAGGTAGCCGACGTGGCGGGAGACCGACACGGGTGCCGAGTAGCGGTAGGTCGTCCGGTGGGTGAGCTGGAAGGCGCGCATCGCAGGGGCAGAAAAAGTCTAAAATCGGTCGGCGAACGGATCGCGCGCGGCGGAGGGTTGGCTGCGGGTGATCGCAAAATAATGGTCCCCGATCTGGGCGGAAAGCGTGCCGAAGTGCCCGGCGAGTTCTTCGAGGAATTTCGCGAGGTCTTTGCGCCGCCCGCGCACTTGGCCGTCGAGGTGTTTCGCCTCGTCCAAGCCGATCTGGCTGACGAGTCGGAGGGCGGTCTGGTCCATCGGGAGCGGTGCCGCCTTCGGCTGCTGGCGGTGGGGCAGCCCATCGAGATGGCTGGAGATCTCCCCGATCTGAAACGCCATCGAACGCGGGTTGCAGGCGTCGAAAAGCAGCAGGTCGAGGACCGCCAGCGAATAGATCTGCGTAAAATACCGCCGCCGGTAGGTGATCAGGCTGTCCGCGCAGCGGAGGAGCAGGCGCAGCATCGATTCCTCGTCGCGCGCGGGCGGCACGATGGCGGTGGAGAGCAGGCGGCAAAGCTGGGCGCCGCGCTCGATGCGCCGGCCGAGGTCCTGGAAGAGCCAGCCGTCGCCCCGCGTCATGTTTTCCATGAACAGCCCGCTGATGCTGGAGAGCAGCGTGATCGTGCGGTCGAGCGACTTCACCGTGTGGTCGCTGATCACCACGCCCGGATTCTGGGAAAGCGCGCCCTCGGACTGGGCGGCAG
Source organism: Verrucomicrobiales bacterium (assembly GCA_041395145.1). Taxonomy (GTDB): domain Bacteria; phylum Verrucomicrobiota; class Verrucomicrobiia; order Verrucomicrobiales; family DEV007; genus JAWLBD01. The sequence goes on from JAWLBD010000103.1 coordinate 6,334, forward strand.
CGGCCAGCGAATTCCAGGTTTCGAGCGAAAGCCGCTCCTTGACCGAGCGGGCGATGCGGACCGCCGATTCGACGTCGGCGCGCAGCCCGCCGAAGGGCAGGACGCCATTGAACCACTGGTCGAGCAAGTTTTCGCAAGCGCTCAGGTTGAGGGCATTGCGGCGGCGCAGGGACTTCAGGTCGCAGCCGGGGCAGAGCACGCCAAAGACCGGCGCAATCGAATCCGCCGCCGAGAACGCCGCCTCATCCATCAGGGCATCGACCAGCGTGCGGGCGACCCGCGCTTTGAATTCGACCCGCTCTAAATAGCGCCCGAGCCAGAAGAGATTGTCGGCGGTCCGCGACGGCAGGCTGTGGGTCGAGCGCCGGAGCAAGTGCGCCCCCTGCCGGACCGGCGGCCCGCTGCTCCGCTGGACGGCCGCGCTTTCGCCGACCACCCAGACGTCCTTGCTCACCGCGCCGTATTGCATCGACATCGAAAACCCCGGCGCGCCGGACACCCGCGCCATCCCGCCCGGCAGCAGCCGGTAGCGCCCGCCGCTCCGCACCATGAAGACGCGCAGCAAAAACCGGGACGGCTCGAGCCGCCCGTCCCGCAGCGCCGGCGTCGTCGCCCGGTCCACGAATTCTTGGGCGCACCAGTCGTCCGGGGTCCGCTCGATCCGGCGGCGCCAGGTGTCGAGCTCGGCAGCGGAGAGCTGGGAGGCGAGGATCGCCGGGTGGGTGCCGGGCTTCTTGGCGGGCTTGATGACCAGCGATGCCAGATTGTCCAAAACGTAGCGCCTTTCCCGCTCCTGCCCGCACCACCAGGTCGCCACCGACGGGATCTTCAAGTCCTCGCCGAGCAGTTGCTGGGACAGGCTCTGCAAAAACGCGGTGATCGCCGGAGACTGCGCCAACCCGCTGCCGACCGCATTGGCCACCGCGACCTGACCGCTGCGGATCGCCTGGAGCAATCCGGGGATGCCGAGCAGCGAGTCCCCCCGCAGCTCCAGCGGGTCGCACCAGTCGGAATCAAGCCGCCGCACGATGACATCGACCTGCCGCAGCCCGCTGATCGACTTGAGGAAGACGCGGCCGTCCCGCACGGTCAGGTCGTCGCCTTCCACCAGCGGAAACCCGAGCGTCCGGGCGAGGTAGGAATGCTCGAAATACGTTTCGTTGTGCGGGCCGGGCGTCAGGAGGACGACGTGCGGGTCGTCGATGTCGCGCGGGGCCAGCGCGGCGATCGTCTCGCTGTAGGCGGAGATGAACGGCTGGAGCGAGTGGACGGTCTGCGCGCGCAGCC
>JAWLBD010000104.1:0-6216 GCA_041395145.1 Verrucomicrobiales bacterium
GCGAGCGCCGCAACCTCCGCCCAATCCCGCAAGACCGCCGCCCGCTCGAGCCTAACAAACAGCTCTATCCGGACCTCCGCAGGCTCCGGCGTCCCCTCTCCGCTTAGCGACTCGCGGAGCGCAGGGTCCACCGAATCCGGATCGATCCGCACACTTTTGAGCTGCTCGTGAAAAAGCGTGGGGAAGAGAAAAAACTCCGGCTGATCAAACGAAAATCCGCCGCGCCCTTCGGCGATCCCGCCTTTTCGCAGGATGATGCTCTGGCGACCGGTCTGGAGCGCATCGCAGATGATGCGCCATTCTTTGAAGGCAATCGACATTCGAAATTGCGGGGTGAGTTCGGATTGAAGTGGGGAATCTCAGGCACCCTGCTGCGAGTGCAAGGTCCGATAGAATTCTTATTTTTATGATATTTAATAGATTTTTACTAAATTGGTTGACCGCCGCCATAATTTTAATAATTTTAAGGCATGAAACCTACTTTGCCAGTGCTCATCGCCATCGCCGCGATCCAATCGAGCGGAGCCGTCGAATTCCGGACCATCGACGGCTCCGGGAACAATCTCGCGAACCCCGACTATGGGCAAGCGGGCACCGAATTGCTCCGCATTTCCAACGCGAACTACGGCGATGGGATCGGCGCGGTCGATGGCTCGCGGGTCAACCCGCGGCTGGTGAGCAACGCGGTCTTCGACCAGCCCGGCTCGATCCCGGATGCGCGCGGGCTTTCCGAGTGGGTCTGGGTCTGGGGGCAATTCATCGACCACGACATGGACCACACGCTGACGGGCGGCGGGAACGGGACGCTGCAGATCGAGGTGCCGACCAACGACCCGTATTTTGGCGACCTGAGCCCGAACAATTTCATCAACGTGACCCGCTCCGATTTCACCGGCGGGCTGGCGACCGCGCGCGCCCAGATCTCGAACATCACGCCGTGGCTGGATGCGGGCAATGTCTATGGCGGACGGGCCAGCGATATCGCCATGGGCAACGAGCGCCAAGATTGGCTCCGCACCATGGACGGGACCGGGCGGCTCAAGACGACCGACGGCGGCGCGGTCGGCGACCTGCTGCCGAAGTGGGACGCGGGAGCCCCCGGCATGGCGAACACGAATGTCCCGACCATGGGGGCGAACGCCTACGTCGCGGGCGATGTCCGCGCCAACGAACACGTCGCCCTCCTCACCACCCACACCGTTTTGTCCGCGAGCACAACCGGCTCGCCGGGATCATCGCCACCGAACAACCCCGGGATGGGCGGCGACGAGATCTACGACCGGGCGCGCAAGATCGTGGGAGCCGAGATCCAGGCGATCACCTACAATGAGTTCCTGCCCGCTATCGGCGTCGTTTTGCCGACCACCTACGGCGGCTACGACAACACGCTGAACCCGGCGGTGGCCGGCTTGAATTTTTCGACCGCCGCTAGCCTTCCGCATGGGGCTATGAGGTCAGCGGCACGATGCTCCGCCTCAACGAAGACGGCAGCCCCATCGCAAGGCAACCTCAACCTCGCGGACTCGTTCTTCCAGCCAGGCAAGCTCGCCGCCGAGGGCGGTCTGGAGCCGGTCATCCTTGAGCACGGTAGCCCAAGTCAGGAAGAGACCGACGCCAAGATCGCCGACGAAGCGCTGCGCAACCAGCTCTTCCAGACGTTCCCGACCCCGCCGCCGGGCTGATCGACAACGCCACCGACCTCGCCGCCATGAACATCATGCGCGAGAAACGCGACCACAGCCTCGATTTTTACAACAACGTCCGCGAAGCCTGCGAGCGCGGTACGCGTCAGCGGCTTGGCGACATCACGTCCGACCTGGACACGCAGGGCGCCCTCGCCTCGGTTTACGGCGGCGTCGATGACATCGACCTCTGGGTCGGCATCCTCGCCGAAGACCACCTCGCGGACGCCGCCCTCGGGGGAGACCGGCATCGTCATCCTGACCGACCAATTCGAACGCCTGCGCGACGCCGACCGCTTCTGGTTCCAAAACGGCGTAGCCGGCGGTATCAGCGACGACCTCCTCGACATCGCCCTCTGGGACGGCGCAAACGGCACCTCCGCCAGCGAATGGCTCGAAGGCGTCACCCTCGCCGACATCCTTCTCCTCAACACTGACGTCGCCTCGATCCAGCAAAACGTCTTCTTCGCCGAAGCCCGCCCCGTGCCGGAGCCAGGGGCGAGCGCGCTGCTCGCCTTGGTCGCGGCGGGGGTGCGTCTTCCGGCGGCGGCGGGCGGTTTAGGTTAGACGAAGATGCCTACGATCATGGTAAGCGCGAAGCCCGCTATTGAGATGAGGCTCGTGCAGGTTACCCACGACGAGCGTATCTTTCTCGCTCATCCCAAAGTAGCGGCTGACGATCCAGAATCGGAGTCATTCACATGCGAACACATCGTCGCGCCGAAAGCGTCGAAAGCACGATCAGCGCAATGTGGGAGGGCTTGGCACATCGCCGGTCAGGCCAGCGATGATCCCGGTAGCATCAACCCCCGGCGGTAATCATGGCGACGGTGGCAGATCCCTGGATCAGGCGGATCAGAACTGCGAGGATGTAGGCGATTACAATGAGGCTGAGGTCCCATCTGCTTGCTAATCGCATCGGCGAGTTTTTGCGCCGCGCCGCTGTCGCCCAACACCTGCTTAAAAGACGCCGCCCGCACCCGGTCACCAAGATGATCAGGCCGCCGGGGCAAGCGCAGCGCTGCTCAGTTCCATCAGTTCCTTGGGCGAGAAGCCTCGCCCGTGCCCAGTAGGAGCCAGGCTAAGATCGTTGCGAGAAGAAGGGCGATGATCGGGTTGCCTAACAATTTGATCAGGTCGCGAAGCTCCAGGCGAAGCGCGAAGTCTCCGATTTGGTCGCGAAAACACTAGCTTGCCCGGAAACGGGATCGAAAAACCCACCTCCAGCGGCTGATCGTCGGGCAGCGCCGCCAGCTTTTCCCGACCCGTCCGCCAGAACGGCCCGCCTTTGCGCTAAGCGGTTCTTTTTTGTTGTCGTAAAAATGGAATACGCCCGCCTAAAAACGCGCCCGACGGATCGAAAGCTCTCCCGGTTGAGCAGTTTATTCCGGTCGTAACCATACTCCACGCGACCGCCAATCTCTCCCCGTCGCCGAATAAAGCAATCCCGTTTGCGGGCGCCCAGATTCATCGAGGTAAAACGTTCGGCTCCCTCCGCCCTCGATGCTTTCGCGATAGATGCTTGCTTCGCTCTCGGTCGGCAATTCCCTCGTCTCCTGAAGCAAGATTTTGTCGCCTTTGGCGCTTTCCAGCGACGGCGCGGTCGCTGTAGGAAATCACGCTTCCAGCCACCATCAGCGCTAGGGGCAACCCGAGGATGATGAGGATTAGCCCGAAACTTGGCAAACCCTTGGAGCTTCCGGTTGCTGCCCGGACCTCGGTCTCCATGTAATGCGGCACTTTGATATCCATGCGAGTGAGATCCACTTTCAAAAATAGGTCCGGCAAGGATCGCCACCGGCAACCCGATAAGGATGCCGTAAGGATGACCAGCCCGAGGTCCGCCTCTAGATACGCCGCCACAAGATCGGTCCCGGCGTCGGCGGAACGCAGGCGTGGGTGACCGCCATACGCCACCAGCGGCGGAATCCCGTAGTAGAGCAGCGATTTGTTGGCATCCCGCGCCAGCGAGTAGATAATCGGGATCACAATCACCAAGCCCACATCGAGGAAAACCGGGATCGAGATCAGGAATCCAGTGATCGCCATCGCCCACGAGGCGCGCTCCTTCCCGAACACGCCCAACAGCGACCGGGCGATCGATTCCGCGCCGCCGGAGACTTCAAAATCTTCCCGAAGATTGCGCCAAGCCCGATCACCGTGGCGATAAACCCAAGCGCCCCGAGCAAATCCCGCTCTGGATGCTGCCAGCGATGGCGGGCAACTCCATGCCGGTGAATAGCCCTACCGAAATCGAGGCGATCAACAGGGCGACAAACGCGTGGACTCGAAGACGAGGATCAAGGCGAGCAAGATCACAATCGAGCCGAGGACGGCAGAAAGTAGGGCAGGGAGTTGACATGGCGGGCAGTTTGCGACGGGGAGGCGGTGGTGCGCAATCCGAAAAATCCTCCGGCAATCCGGCGATGGGCGCGGTTGCTCGTAAGCGGGAGCCAGCCAAATGCGCGCTAAGGACCGCTGCTGCGCCGCCGTATCCCCGAAATGCGCTGGAATCCCCATCTTGCCATCACCCTCGCCGCGCTCTGGCTCGGCGCGGGCGGCGGTGTGGGCGTGGCGCTCGGCGGCGAGCCGGAGCGCGCGCTGAGCTTTGTCGGCGATGTCTTGCCGGTGCTGTCGAAGGCGGGCTGCAATAGCTCGGGCTGCCACACGAAGCCCGGCGGTAGGCTGGCTTTCACCTCACCGTCTTTTCCTACGACCCGCGCTCCGACTACGAAAACGTGGTGCAGGGCAGGCGCGAGCCAGCACATCTTTCCCGCCGCGCCGGGCAGAGCCTGCTGCTCATGAAGGCGACCCAGCAACTGCCGCACGAGGGCGGCTCGCGCTTCGACAGCCAAGCTCGCCCGAATACCAGACCATCGTGGCGTGGATCGAGCAGGGCATGGTCTATCGCCTGCCCGACGAACCCGAACTCGAATGTCGATCGCGCTCGACCCGCCCGCCGCCAGAACGTCGCCCCCGGTCAGCGCGGCGCCTTCAAAGTCGTCGCCAAATTCTCCAACGGCACCGCACGCGATGTCACCGCGCTCGCCAGATTTCTCCGCCAGCGACGAAACCCGCGCGGCGGTGGACGAAGCAGGTGCCTATCAGATAGGCGACCGCACCGGCGAGGCGGTCGTCACCGCGCGTTATCTGGGCGAGGTCGCCGTCGCGACGCTGCGCGTGCCGCCCGAGCGCACGCTGCCGGACGATGCCTATGCCGGGCTGCCGCGGCACAATTTCATCGACGACCTCGCCATCGCCCGCTGGCAGGCGCTCGGCTTGTTCCCCTCCGACCTGTGCACCGATGCCGAGTTCCACCGCCGCGCCGCGCTTTCCCTAATCGGCACGCTGCCGACGCCCGGCGAAGCCCGCGCCTTTCTCGCCGACCCAAGCCCGGACAAGCGGGGCCGCCTCATCGCCAGCCTGCTCGAGCATCCCGCCTGGGCGGACCACTGGGCGGTCAAGTTCGCCGATCTCTTCCGCCCGAACCCGGACCGCGTCGGCGTGAAGAGCGTCTATGTCATCGACCAGTGGCTGCGCGCCTGCTTCCGCCAAAACATGCCGTATGACGAATTCGCGCGCGAGATCCTCACGGCGTCCGGCAGCACGCATCGCGACGGGCCGGCGGTCGTCTTCCGCGACCGGCGCGAACCAGAGGACCTGACCACCTCGCTCAGCCAGATCTTCCTCGGCGTCCGGCTCGAATGCGCGAGGTGCCACCATCACCCGAACGAAAAGTGGGGGCAGGATGACTTCTTCAAATTCGCCGCCTACTTCGGCAACGTGAAGCGCAAGGGCACCGGCATCTCGCCGCCGATCTCCGGCAGCGCCGAGTTCTTCTACCACGTCCCGGAAAGCGGGGCGGTGAAGCATCCGGTCACCGCCGAGGTCATGGCTCCCACCCCGCCCGGCGGCGCGGCGGCGGCGGCGGTCGAAGGCGGTGCCGACCCGCGCGAGGCGCTCGCCGACTGGCTGACCGATCCGGCGAATCCGTTCTTCGCCAAAGCCGCCGTCAACCGCGTCTGGTCGGCGATGCTCGGCACTGGCTTCGTCAACCCGGTCGATGACTTCCGCGTCTCGAACCCGCCTTCCAATCCCGCGCTCCTCGACGCGCTCGCCAAGGACTTCGCCGACCACGGCTACGACCTGAAGCACCTCATGGCGCGCATCGCCAACTCACGCCTCTACCAGCTTTCGGCGACGCCCAACGAAACAAACGCCGCCGACACCGCGCATTTCTCCCGCGCCTACAAACGCCGCCTGCCCGCCGAAGTCCTGACCGACGCCGTCGCCCAAGTCACCGGCGTCCCCGATGCGTTCGAGGGCTTGCCCAAGGGCGCGCGGGCGATCGAGGCATGGAATTTCAAGATCGACTCCGACATGCTCGACGCCTTCGGCCGCCCGGATTCCAGCGAAGACTGCCCGTGCGAGCGCAACAAACAATCCAGCATCGTCCAGGCGCTCCACCTCATGAACTCGGGCCTGCTCCACCAAAAGCTCACCGACAAAAACGGCCGCGCCGCCCAGCTCGCCG
>JAWLBD010000105.1:0-6169 GCA_041395145.1 Verrucomicrobiales bacterium
TCTTCCTCCTCCTCGCGGTCGCCGGCCGCCTTTTTCGCCTCGGCGATCTCCGCCTTGCGGGATTCCTCCGCCTCCAGCGCGGCGGCGACGCCGGTGTTCTGCATGATCGATTCGCGCCAGGCCGGTTTGAAATCCATGACCAGGGCGGCGAGCAGCGTCAGCCAGATCGCGGCGAGCGCCGCCCAGCGGCCCGGCGTCATCGGCTTGAGCCGCTTGGCGATGGCGGCGAGCCGCGCCTCGTGGTCGCCGCTTTCGTTTTCCTCCTCCTCGCCATCGTCTCCCGCTTCGGGATCGGTGGAATCGGTGCGCTTGGCGGCACCGGCGTTTCCTGCGCCGGAACCCACCGGCAGCCGGAACCACGGGAGCCGCTGGAAGAATTTGACCGCGGTGATGGCGGTGGCGGTCGAGCACAGCGTGGCGAGGATGGCGGTCGGGATGATCGCCTGCGGGTTGGCGATCTGGTTGGCGGCGAGCATCGCAAGCACGGTGGTGGGGATGAGGGTGACCGAGCTGGTGTTGATCGCCAAAAACGTGCACATCGCATTCGAGGCGGTGCCGGGGTGCGCGTTGATCTTTTCCAGCTCCTGCATCGCCTTGAGCCCGAGCGGGGTGGCGGCGTTGCCAAGCCCGAGCATGTTGGCGGCCATGTTCATGATCATCGCCGCCATGGCGGGATGCTGTTCCGGAACATCGGGGAAGAGCAGGCGCATGACCGGGCGGATGACCCATGCGATGATGGTGACCAATCCGGAGCGCTCGGCGAGGCGCATCAACCCGAGCCAGAGCATCATCACGCCGATCAAGCCGATGGCCAGATTGATCGCGGTCTTGCTGCTATCGAAGACCTCCTCGGTCATGCCGCCCATCCGCCCGAGGAGCGCGCCGCAGAGGACGGCGGCGGTGATGATGGCGAGCCAGATGTAGTTGAGCATGGCGGGCAGCTTCCCGAATCGCTGCCGGGCGGCAAGCGGAAGATTCGCGGGGCGGGTGGTCCGGGATCGCTTCGGTCGCTCGCGGGTTTGCAGCCGCCGCTTGAATGCGGGGCGAATGGGCATTACCGGAACGCCTTTTTTTCGCCCGAATTCCGATTATGGCCCAGACCTTCCAAGCCGTGCTCCAAGAGCGCATCGCCGCCGCCTTCGCCGCCACTGGCATCGAACTGCCCGAGGGCTTCGCGCCGCAAGTCGTGCCCGCCGCCGATGCGCGGCACGGCGACTACCAGTGCAACGAGGCGATGGGGCTGGCCAAGCGCCTGCGGATGAACCCGCGCGAGGTCGCCGCCCAGGTCATCGCGCACCTCGATGTCGCCGGGCTGGCCGCGCCGCCGGAGATCGCCGGCCCCGGCTTCATCAACCTGCGCCTGCTGCCCGAGGCGCTCGGCGCGCGGCTGCGCGAATTGCTCGGCGACGAGCGGCTCGGCGTGGCGGAGACGGCGGAGCCGAAGACGGTGGTCATCGATTTCTCCGCGCCGAATGTCGCCAAGCCGATGCATGTCGGCCACATCCGGAGCACGATCATCGGGGACTGCCTGGCCCGCGTGGCGCGCTTCCTCGGGCACCGCGTGATCACCGACAACCACATCGGCGACTGGGGCACCCAGTTCGGCATGGTCATCTACGGCTGGAAGCACCACCTCGACCGCGCCGGCTTGGAAGCCGATCCGATCAAGGAGCTGGTCCGCGTTTACAAACACGTCAACGGGCTGCAAAAAGAGGATGCGGCGATCGCCGACGCGTGCCGCGAGGAATTGGTCAAACTGCAGGGCGGCGACGGCGAAAACCTCGGGATCTGGCGGCAGTGCGTCGACCTATCGCTCCGCGAGCTGCGCGCGATCTATGCCCGGCTCGGCGTCGAGTTCGACCACTACCTGGGCGAGAGCTTCTACAACGAGGCGCTCGCGCCGCTGGTGGACAAATTGATCGCCGACGGGTTGGCGCGGGAGAGCGACGGCGCGATCTGCGTGTTCTTCGACGGGCATCCGGACCTAGATGGCAAGCCGTGCCTGATCCGCAAGAGCGACGGCGGCTTCCTCTACGCGACCACCGACCTCGCCACCATCGAGCACCGCGTCGGCGAATTCGCCGCCGACGAAATCTGGTATGTGGTCGGCGCGCCGCAGCAGTTGCACTTCCAGCAGCTTTTTGAAATCGCCGCCCGGCGCGGCATCGGGGCAAAGCTGGTCCACATCCCATTCGGCAGCATCCGCGACCCGACCGCAAGCTCATGCGGACCCGCTCGGGCGAAAGCGTCGGCTTGATCGAAGTCCTGGACGAGGCCGTCGAGCGCGCCCGCGCGCAGGTCGAGGAAAAGAACCCCGATTTGCCCGAGGGCGAAAAGCAAACCGTCGCCGAAGTCGTCGGCATCGGCGCGGTCAAATACGCCGAGCTGTCCCAGTTCCGGATGACGGATTATGTCTTTGCCTGGGATAAGATGCTCGCCTTGACCGGAAACACCGCGCCTTACCTGCAATATTCGTATGTGCGGACCCGCTCGATCTTCCGCAGGCTGGGGGATGACGCGCCGGCGCTCAGCGGGGAGATCGAACTCGCGGCGGCCGAGGAAATCGAGCTAGCCAAGAAGCTCGCGCAGTTCGCCGAAATCGTTCCGGACGTGCTCCACGACCATCGCCCGAACCTGCTGGCGGCTTATCTGCTCGAAGTCGCCAAAGCCTATCATTCGTTCTTCGAAGCCTGCCCGGTCCTTCGCGCGGAGGGGGCGCAGCGCAACACGCGCCTGATCCTCTGCGAGGTCGCCTCGCGGGTGCTCCGGCGCGGTTTGGACCTGATGGGGATCGCGGTGACCGAGCGGATGTAGGCGGTCGGCGGCGGCGTGATTCAGGCGATCCCGAGCACGGCGAGGAGTTTGGCGTGTACCTCGTCGTTGCGCATCAGGGCGGGGAACTCGGTGCTGCCGGGTCCGATGGCGCAGAATTCGACCAGCTCGCCGGTGTGGTTGCCTGAGGTCCAGCCGACGCCGGTTTGGTCTTGGATGACGTCTTCGAAGGCTCCCTTCAGCCCCTGCGACGCCTTGATCTGGGCTTCGCTCAGCTTCATCCCGGTATATTTTTCGATCGCCTCGCCCAGCGGGGCGCCATTGAGCCCGGCGACGCCGTTTTGTTTCATCCATTCGATCGAGCGATTAAATCCATTGAGCCGCGCAAAGAAGGCGTTGCTCCCGTTGTAGATCCCCGGCGCAAATCCCTGGTCCGGCGAGGCATTCACGCCCTTCATCTGGATGCCGCCACAGCCGTGGTCGGTGGTCACGATGACGAGCGTATCCGGATACTTGCCCGCGAATTCCAGGGCGACGCCGATGGCATCGTCAAACGCGAGTTGGTCGTGGATCGAGGCGGCGGCGTCATTGGCGTGTCCGGCGTGGTCGATGCGCGCGCCCTCGACCATGAGGAAAAATCCATCTTTGCCACCGGATAGGCGACGCAGGGCAAAGCCGGTCATCTCCGCGAGGGTGGGGATTTGCTCTTTGAGGTCCGGGATGTTCTGGTGGTCGATGTGATAGGGGAGATAGCCTTCGCCAAACAGCCCGAGGATTCGCCCGTCGCCCGATGCCAGCGCCGCCAAGGCCTCCCGCGATTCGGCGAGCTGGTATCCGGCATCGGCATAGCCTTTTTCAAATCAGCGCCAAAGAACTTGCGAAACGCCGCCGAGGATCAAGTCAACGCGGCGCTCGAGGTATTGGCGGGCGATCCCTTTTTCGTCGCCGCGGCTTTTGTTGTTCGCCGCGAATCCCTGCGTCGCGTGGGTGACGGTGGCGGTCGTCACCAATCCGGTGCGCCTTCCCGATTTCTGGAGCTTGAGATGGAGCGGCGCGACCTCCCCGCCCTCGGGCAGAATGTTGAGGACGCCGTTGTTGACCCGCCGCCCGCCGCCCCAGGCGCTGGCCGCCGCCGCGGAATCCGTCACGCAAGAATTCGCCGAAAACGTCTCGACCAGGGAGCGGACCACCGGGCGTTCGCGGTAGAGTTTGCTCCAGTGGGTGATGCCGCCCGCGTTGGCGCGGAATTGGTGGGCGAGGGACAGCGCGCCGTGGTTCATCCCATCGCTGACCAAAAAGATCACGTTTTTGGCGGTGCCGCCATTGCCTTCTGCCGCTCGCGTCGCCGGGGTGGTCAAGGCTGACTCTGCGCCGAAAACAGCGCTGGTCGCAAGGGTCGCGCGGAGGAAGTCGCGGCGGTTCGTGGAAGGGATTCGGGGCATCGGATCGGATATCGGGTTAAGGAAATTACGTTGCCCTAGCGCGATCGTATCTGGGTATCGTTCGGTTTTTCTGCCGCCGGGTCCCGCTTACGACACCTTTTCCTCCAGCGGCAGCATTTCCTCGCGCTTCGGCTCGCGCGGAGCGCGGATGGTGAATCGGGTCTCTTTGCCGGGCGAGCTGGAGACGTTGATCGTGCCGCCGTGGGCTTCGATGGCGCGCTTGACGATCGACAGCCCCAGCCCGGTCCCTTTGATCTCCTGGGTCGAGTGATGCTTCTCCACGCGGTAGAAGCGCTTGAAAATGTAGGGCAGATCGGCTCCGGGGATGCCGATGCCGTCATCGCCCACGCTTAATTCGAAATAGGCTCCGTCCCAGCGCATCGAAACCGAGACGGTCAGCCCTGGCTGCCGGTTCTGCTTCAAGGCGTTCTCGATCAGGTTGAACATGATCTGGTCCCAGTAAAAGCGGTCGCCGGTGATCATCGAGTCCTTGGGGAAGTCGCGCTTGATCTTCGCCCCCCGCTCCTCGGCGACGAGGTGCAGCCGCTCGATCACGTCCGCCGCGCATTCCGCCATCGAAAATTCTTCGAGTTTGAGGCTCTCGACGCCGCCGCTTTCCAGGCGCGAGATCGTGAGCATGTCCTCGATGATCCGGGCGATCCGGTCGCCGTGTTTTTTCATGACCGAGAGGAAGCGCTTGGCCATCTCCGGGTCTTCGATCGCGCCGTCGAGCAGGTTTTCGGTGTAGCCGTTGATGATCGTCAGCGGCGTCCGCAGCTCGTGGGGAGGCGTTGGCGACGAAGTCTTTGCGCACCTGCTCCGCCTCGTGCTGGGCGGTTTCGTCGTGGAGGACCAGCCGATAGTGGGCGCCGCCGCCGTTCCAGCCGGGCAGGGGCGCGGCATCCACGGCGAGGACCAATTCCCGCCCCGCCTCGCCTTCCGCCGTGACTTTAAACCGCTGGACGTGGCGGCAATCTTCCTCTTGCGCCAATTGCACGATATCCGGAAAGCGAGGATCGCGCATCGTTTCGATCAGCGTCCTTCCCTCCCATGCGCGCCGCCCGGGGAAGAGTTCTTTGACGCGCGCGTTGGCAAACGATACGCGCTGGCTGGCGTCCACGACGATAAATCCCTCGGCCAAGCCATCGAGGATCGTCCTGAGTTGCTCATCGGCTTTTTCCTTCATTTCTTGGGAGAGTCGGGAGATCGCCGCCCGATTCGCCCGGTCCTCGACCTCGCCAAGGCGCCGCCGGAGGCGGAGGACCGTGATCACGAGGACCACGATGGCGATGGTTTCGACGATGGCGAGGGCGGGTTCCATGCGCGGGGTAGGCGGTTCGGCGGCTTAGCTTTCGGCGCTGGCTTCAGCATCAACATCGGCATCGGCATCGCCATCGCCACCGGAGCCGGAGCCTTCGGCGCGGAATTCATAGCCGACGCCGCGGACCGTCCTGATCGCGTCCGCGTGGCGGCCCAGCTTCTCGCGCAGGCGCTTGACGTGGGTGTCGAGCGTGCGGGTGTAGATTTGATCCGAATAGCCCCAGACCTCCCGCAGCAGGTCATCCCGGTCCTGCGGGTGCCCCGTCCGCTCCATCAGCAGGGCGAGCAGCTTGAACTCGGTGACGGTCAAATCGACCTGCTCCCCGGCGAGGAAGAGCTTCAGGTTTTCTTTGTCCAGCATGAAGTCGCCCGAGGTGAGCCGCCCGCTTTCGCCGGCATTCACCATGTGGGAGCGCTTGAGCACCGCCTTGACCCGAAGGACGAGTTCCTTCGGCGAAAACGGCTTCGTGACATAGTCGTCCGCGCCTTCCTCCAGCCCCTTGATCCGATCCGCCGTCTGCGCTTTGGCGGTCAGCATGATCACCGGCGTCGTCCGCGTCCGCGGATCCTTCCGGACTTCTTTGAAAACTTGGATGCCATCCTTCCCAGGGAGCATCAAATCCAGCACGATTAAG
>JAWLBD010000106.1:0-5895 GCA_041395145.1 Verrucomicrobiales bacterium
CTACCCACCCCTAAATCCCCTCCCAGGAGGGGACTTGCGACGCGACGCTCAGCCTCATCTGAGCCAGGGCAAAACAGCGCTTTGGGCTGTCGATTCCCGCAATTGTTTTTGGCAATGAGTCTAAAGCGTCCGCCTTCCGTCCAAGGCGCGGAAGAGGGTGAGTTCGTCGGCGTGCTCCAAGCCGCCGCCGGCGGGCAGCCCTTGGGCGAGGCGCGACGCCTTGATGCCGAGCGGGCGGATTTCTTCGGCCAGGAAATGCGCGGTCGCCTCGCCTTCGACATCCGATCCGGTGGCGAGGATGACTTCCTCGACGCCGCCGAGCCGGAGCCGGTCGAGCAATCCGGCGATGCGCAGGTCATCGGGCGAGATGTTGTCGAGCGGCGAGATCCGCCCGCCGAGGACGTGGTAAAAGCCTTTGAACGCGCCGGTCCGCTCCAGCGGCAGCACGTCGGTGGGTTGCTCGACCACGCAGATCACCGCCGCGTCCCGCCCGGCCGCGTCAGCGCCCTCGCACAGCGCGCAGCCTTTTCCCGACTCGGAGAAGAATCCGCAGGTCGGGCACGGCGCGATGGATGAGGTCGCCAGATCGATGGCGCGCGCGAGATCCGGCGCTTTGCGCCCGCCGCCCTGCAGCATCCAGATCGCGATGCGCTCGGCGCTGCGCGGTCCGATGCCCGGCAGCGCCTTGAGGTGGGCGATGAGCAGGCGGACGGGATCTGGGTAGTCGATAGGCATCGCCACCGTTTGGCGCAGGTTCCGCCCAATGTCTAAGCCCGATTCGCTCCGGCGGCGGCTTTTGGGATCGAAAGATCGCCGGGCAACGGAGCGCCGCCATTCGCAAGCTGGCATGCGCACTCCCGCATTCGCGGGTTGCTGAGGCGCACCGCCCCGAATCCGGACGACAGAGCCATCCGCCTGGCAGGAATATTCCTGCCACCCATTTTTCTGCCGGTCGGCAAAACGCAAGAAGAAGACAGGCGTTTCCTTCGATTGCCACTGATTGAAAATCTGTGCTACACGGGGGCTAATCGCCCGCCCCTAGGTTTTCGAATGCGGGGATCAGTTCCATGCCCATGAGGACGAAGTCGTGGGTCTGGGCGTTCATGTCGAAGATGTAATCGGGGAGGCGGACGAGTTCTTGGAAGCCGGCGGCGGCCATCGCTTTGATGGCGGATTCCCGCTCGCCGTTGATCTCTGACTCCAGCCGGATCAATCCGCAGTGCTTTGCCGCCTCGATGATTTCGGCGAGGAGGAACTCGATGAGCCCCAGCCCATGGTAGTCCGGGTGGGTGAGGAACGACACCTTGCCGATGTGGCGCTTCCACCCGCCCGCGCGCTGGGTGAGCACGCCCATGGCGGTGAGCCGCCCGTCCACAAAGGCGAGCAGCGGCAGGTTCGCCTCGTAGGTCGGGTCGCTCGTCCACTCGCGAAACAGCGTGCCGTCGCGCAGCTTGCTGCGGACGAAGAGCTGCTCGCGCTCCGGGATCACCTGGTGAAATTCGTTGAACGCGGGTTCGTCCGCCGCCTCGGGCGTGCGGAGCGAACAGGGCGCGCCGTTCTGGAGCGTAGCGCGGACGGGAAAGCGGCTGAGGGTAAAGTCGAGCATCGGTTTTGGCGAAGCAATATCTATACCAGCCGATACACGGGCGGCGGCATGTCCTTTAGACAAAGAGGAAGACTAGCCCGGATTTCTCATGCCCGGAATTGCGGACGGTTGGAGTTTTGGTGTAAGTTGTTGGTGATCAGATCAATGGCTCACACACAAAACCCAACCGCCGCATGACAGAGTGTAACCAGCAGACCTTCGCTTTTCAAGACCTCGGCAAGCGCAAAGTGGTGGCCGATTTCCAGGGCGGCAACGCCAGCGCCGACGGCGGCGTGCTCCTGCTCCGCGAGATGGACAGCCGCACGGGCATGATCGATCAACTCGCCGCCTGCTTCACCGACCGCCGCCGCCCGGAACTCATCGAGCACTCCCTGACCGAACTGCTGCGCCAGCGGATCTTCGGCATGGCGATGGGATACGAGGATCTCAACGACCACGACACGCTGCGCCGCGACCCGGTGATGGCGCTGGGCGTGGGCAAGCCCGACCCGCTCGGCCTCGGGCGCTCCGGCGGGGACAGGGGGCGGGCCCTGGCGGGCAAGTCCACGCTCAACCGGCTGGAGCTGACCAACTCCAAATCCGCCGGCGGGAGGCCCTCGGGCGCCCACAAGATCCATGCCGACCACGCGGCCATCGAAGGCCTCCTCATCCGCCAGGCCGTCTCGCGCCTCGCGCCGGGCACCGGGGAGATCGTGCTGGATTTCGACGCCACCGACAGCCTCATCCACGGCGGGCAGGAAGGGCGCTTCTTCCACGGCTACTACGGCGGCTATTGCTATCTGCCGCTCTACTGCTTCATCGGGCCGTGGCCGGTCTGGGCGGGGCTGCGCACCAGCGACCGGGACGCCTGCGACGGCACGCTCGAAGCCCTCGGGCGCATCGTGCCGGCCATCCGCGAGCGATTTCCCGAGGCGCGCATCATCCTGCGGGCCGACAGCGGATTCGCCCGCGACGCGATCCTTTCGTGGTGCGAGCAAAACGGGGTCTACTACGCCGTGGGCCTGGCCAAAAACGCCGCCCTGCTGCGCCACCTCGACAAGGCGATGTTCCGGGCGAAAGCCGACGCCTGCATGCGGGGCGGATGGTGCACCTACTTCTGCGAGTTCGAATACCGCACGGCCAAGAGCTGGGGCCGGGCTCGCCGCGTGGTGGGCAAAGCGCAGGTCAACCCCAAGGGCGAGAACCCGCGATTCATCGTGACCAACCTGCCCGGCGACCGGCCCGGGTGGATGCCTGGGGAACTCTACCGCGGCTTCTACTGCGCGCGCGGCGACATGGAGAACCGGGTCAAGGAACAGCAGCTCGACCTCTTCGCCGGCCGGATGAGCTGCGAGGCGATGAGCGCCAACCAGCTGCGGCTGTGGTTTTCGACCTTCGCCTACCAGCTCATGATCGACCTGCGCGAGGCGGGCCTCAAGGAGAGCAAAGCCTACGCCAAAGCCACGCCCGGGATCATCCGGGGCCACCTGCTGAAAATCGCCGCGGTGGTGAAAGTGAGCGCGCGCCGCGTGCTGGTGCGCTGGAGCAGCAGCTTCCGTTTCCAGGAGGAAGTGGCGGCCTGCTGGGAGCGGCTGCGGGCGGCGCCGGCCTGAGTGGCGGGTTGAGGGAAAAACCCGAGCCTGGCAACCGCACGCGCCACGATCCGGGGACGCGGGGGGGGATCGCGCCCGCGCGCCCGGACGGCGGCCCGAAATGGGCCCCAACGCGGTCCGAAACCCCGCTGACGCCACACCCAAAGGACCTCAAACCCCTCCAAGCACACGCCGCAGAGAACCAACAGCCGCCAATCTCATCTCTCGGCAATTTTCGCCCTGCCTTCGGCGCTCAGCCGTCGGGGGTATGAGAAATGCAGGCTAGCCGGTCCAGCACCGGCAGCCCGCCGATCCGGTGCTCGCCGGAGAATTCCGGGCAGTAACCGCCGCCGCAGGACAGCGGGACATACCCCGCGACATACGCCACCCCGGCAACCGCCAGTCCGCGCCGGAACCACCGGCTCCTCCACATCCACGCCAGCAGGCGCGACCCCGCCCCATACGCCGACACTCCACCATCAGCGCTCGTGCTCGCCTCCCGCAGGCGTTTTGCCCAAATGCCAAGCGCGATGGCGAAAAGAATAATTCCGGCTAAGATGAGCGGGATGCCCCGTTGGAGCATTCCAAAAATGAGTCCGGGAGCCATAGGAAAACCGAGTCGTTTTATTATGGTAATTATAAGCAACTCCCGGCGAATTTCATCGAAAATCGAAAAAATAGCGGCGGGGCATGGCAGTTTTGCCAGAACCCGCCCACCTGAATCGCAACCCCAAGAATCCCTATCCTATGGCACTCCTCATCAATGGCGAACGCATCCCCGGCGCGGTGCTCGATCAAGAATTCGGCAACGTCAAATCGCACTTCGAGCGGATGGGGAACTTCTCCTGCTGCGAGCGGGATGACGAGTTTCGCGGCTACGCGCGGGACAACGTGGTGGCGCGCACCCTGCTGAACCAAGCCGCCCGCGAAAAGACGCCGGAGCCGACGGGCGACGAAATCGATGCGGCGGTCGCCAAACTGAAGGACGAGCACGGCGGCGAGGCGCAGTTCTACCAAAACTACGGGATCTCCGCCGAGCACGAGCACCTCGTCCGCGCCGATGTCGCCGCGACCCTCCGCCTCGACATCCTGCTGGAGGAAATCTGCGCCCCGGAGCCGGAGCCGAGCGACGCGGAACTGCGCGCCTGCTACGACGAAAACCTCGACGACTACCTGACCGAGGAGGAGGTCCGCGCCGCCCACATCTTCCTGCAGGTTCGCCGCGTGGAGGACCGCAACACGCTCTTCGAACGCCTCCGCGGCTACCGCAAGCGCGCCCTCGCCGGCGAGGACTTCATGGCGCTCGCCGAGGAGGCCCGCGCCGCAGAAAAAGCGGGCGACCCGCACGCCGCCGAGGAAGAGGACGAGGGGGACTGCGGCGAAGGCTGCGGGTGCTCGGGAGAGCCGCAGGCGGACGAAGAGCGCATCGACTTAGGCTTCTTCAAGCGCGGCGAGATCATGGAGGAGTTCGAGCTGGTCGCCTTTTCGATGGAAACCGGCGAGGTCAGCCCCGTCTTCGTCACCCACTATGGTTACCACCTCGCCAAAGTGCTGGAACGCAAGGATTCCGAGCCGAAGCCATTCGAGGACGTCAAAGACGACCTGCGCGAGCGCATCCTCGCCGACCACCGCCGGGAGAAAATCAACGCGTTCGTCGAAGACCTCAAAAAATCCGCCCAGATCGAAGACGCCGAAGACGATGAGGTCGACCCCGAATTGGAGGCGATGACCACCGTGCGCGCCGCGGTCTAGTGTTCAAGCAACCCTAATCAGGCGGTAATTATAAATACCATAATTTGTACTTTCGCCAGATGAGGTTTTGTTTCGCGATGCCATTGAAGAAGCATCACATCAAGTTGGAAGTTTCCGAGCGCGAGCGGCTTGGCAAACTGTCACGCAGCGGCAAGGCCGCCTCGGTCAAAGTGCAGCGGGCCAAAGCCATGCTCGCCATGGATTGCGGGCCGGGCGGACCCGCCTTGTCGGATTCGCGAGCCTCCGCCATCAGCGGCCTGTCGGTCCGCTCCCTGGAACGGCTGCGGGAGAGGGTCTGCGAAGTGGGGCCCGAGGGCGCCCTCCAACGCAGGCCACGCCTGACACCGCCCGTCGAGCCGAAGGTCACCGGAGAGGTGGAGGCGATGATCGTCAAGATCGCCTGTTCGGAGGCGCCCGCCGACGCCGCGCGCTGGACCATGCGCCTGATCGCCGACCGGCTCGTCGAACTGGAACTCGTCGAGTCCATCTCCTCGGAGACGGTGCGCCTCACGCTTAAAAAAACGATCTCAAGCCCTGGCGGCAGGAAGGCTGGTGCATCCCGCCGCAGGAGGATGCCGCGTTCGTAGCGGCCATGGAGGACGTCCTGGCCGTCTACGAGCGCGAGCCCGATCCCGACGTCCCGCTGGTCTGTTTGGATGAGTTCTGCAAGCAATTGCTCTCGGAGGTGGCGCCGCCCCTGGCTGCAAAGCCCGCGGCCGGCGGCGCGCCCGGCAGGCGCGAGCGCCACGACGCCGAATACGTCCGCGAGGGCAGCGCCAGCGCCTTCATGCTGGCCATGCCGCACCTGGGAAAACGCGAGGTCTTCATCGGCAGGGACGCCAGCCGCACCGCGCTGGACTACGCCGACGCCATCGCCTGGTTGTGCGACGGGATTTTCCCCGACGCCCGGAAAATCGTCCTGGTGCAGGACAACCTCAACACCCACCACATCGCCTCGCTCTACAA
>JAWLBD010000107.1:0-5269 GCA_041395145.1 Verrucomicrobiales bacterium
CCCAGGCGCGCATCGCCCGCGTGGATGCCGATACGACGCGGCGCAAGGGTCGCCTCCGCGAGATCCTCACCGAATTCAAAGCGCACAAGCTCGACCTGCTGCTCGGCACCCAGATGATCGCGAAGGGTCTCGACTTCCCCGGCGTCACCCTGGTCGGCATCATCAATGCGGACATCGGCCTGCATATCCCGGACTTCCGCGCCGGGGAGCGCACCTTCCAGATCCTGACCCAAGTCGCCGGGCGCGCCGGGCGCGGCGAGCTGGAGGGCGAGGTCGTCGTCCAGAGCTACGCGCCGCACAGCCCGTCGATCCAATTCGCCCGCCACCACGACTTCGGCGGGTTCGCCGACCAGGAGATGGAGATCCGCGCGATGCTCGGCTACCCGCCGTTCGCCCGCTGCGTCCTCGTCTCGACCCGCTCGACCAACGAACGCCTCGCCGAGTTCACCCTCGAAAACCTCCACCTCCGGCTCAAAAGGGAATTCCCCGAGGACGCCTACGTCGGCGACCCGAACCCGTCGCCGCTCGTCCGCGCCATGGACCAATACCGGTTCCAATTCCTCGTCCGCCACCCCCGCATCCGCGCCCTGACCGACCCGCTCAAAGCGGTGCTCAAGGGCATGACGTTCCCCGAGGAAGTTTACGTCGGCGTGGATGTCGATCCGCTTTCGCTGTCGTGAGCGGCACCCACCTAGATCCCCATGCGCCCGAGGATAAATGCGATGTCGGAGAGGATGCCGGACGCCTTGGGGTGGGCGGCTTCGAGTTCGAGGATCGATTCTTCTAGCGCGCCGATGGCTCCCTCGTCCTCGACTTCTGGGTCGGCGACCTGATCGGCTTTGTGGAGCGCGGATTGGACGCGTTGGTCGGACTCGGGCAGCGAGCCGATCTCGGCTTTGAGCTGCTCGAGCAATTCCAGCGCGCGGGTGCGGTCGGCGTCGTCGAGCGAGCCGGAGTTCTGGAGGCGGTTGCGGAGGCGCTGGAGGGTGTCTTCGATCATGGCGCGACCATAGCGGGCGGCTGTGCGATTCAAATCGGAATCTGCGCCGGGGCGGGTGCCGATTTCTGGTGCCTAGCGCGGGCGGCGGCGCGCAGCAAGTGGTTGCACGGTTCTTCGACCAGCCGGTAGAGCAGGAGCGAGATCACGACGAGGGCGGCGAAGCGGAGCGTCGTTGCCTGGCAAGTTCCGGGCGGCGAAGTCGCGGATCGGACCGAGGTGATGGTGAGGTAGAAGACATAGTTGCTGCGCCCGAGCCACTCCCGGCGGTGCTGCCGAGCAGCCGGGCGAGCCACGAACGCCCGCCGATCAGCCCGGCGAAGAATAAGGCGATCGCGAGCGGGAGGGCGACGTTGTTGACCGCGATGGCTCCCGGCGTGAAGCTCGCCGCGTGGTCGCTGCCCTCGCCGCGCAGCAGGGCGAGCCACGCGGGCGCGGCAAGCACCGCCGCCAGTCCGCCGTAGGTGAGCGCGGATTCCGCCCCCGGCGCGATCGGGCGTCGGATCCGTTTTGATTTCGCTTGCCGCAGCCAGAGGGCGAGCGCGCCTGGCGGTGAACTCGAAGGCGCGCCTGAAGAACGTGTAGTTGAGGAGAAACCGGTAGCCGCCGAACAAGCCCAGTCGAGCCGCCCTGTTTCGACCAGCGCGTCTGACGGCGAGGGCGAGCAGCGGCGTCAGCCAGAGGAGCGGCCGCCGGGCGAGCAGAAAGATCGCCGGGGCGCTGAGGTAGAAGCATTCCTCGACCGTGAGGCCCAGCCTTGCCCGATGCCGGTGAACTTGAGATCGTCGAAGAACCCGCGCAGCAGCGTCAGGTTGAGGGCGAAGTTTTCGGCATGGTGCGGCTTGGTGAGGAACCGGAAATCGGGGTAGGCGGCGGCGAAGGGCGTGAGGACGGTGAGCAGGAAATACATCGTGATCCGCGCGACCCGGTTGCGGATGTAGCCGCCCAGCCAGCCGCGGCTCAGGCGCGCCTCGCCGTAGTAGCGCGGTGATAAGAAAGCCGCTGAGCACGAAAAAGATCGTCACCCCGATGTGAACCTCCACGCGTAGGCGTAGGCGGCACCGCCTTCGCCGAACGGGTTGAAGTGGTGGAGATACACGAGGTAAGCCGCCGCCGCGCGCACCCCGGTCAGGGCGGGCAAGTAGGCTTTGCGGTCTGGGGCGCGGCGGCGTGCACTGGGCGGGATCGTTTTCGCCCGGTAGGCGCGGACTCCCCGCCGCGAAACCGAAATCCGAAGCGCCTAGACTGATTGCCAAAGAGATTTGCGGCTGTTTTGATACCTCCGCCATGCTGGCAAGCCACGGGTGCCGCGCCATCCGGGCTTCGCAATCCACCCTCCCAGGAGGACCTGCGGCGCGACGCTCAGCCTCATCTTAAGCAGACCCGAACAGCGCGTTTTGGCCGTCGAATTCCGCCATTGTTTTTGGCAATGTGTCTAAGTCGCGCCCAGAACAAACGAAACCGGGCGAGGTTGCCCTCGCCCGGTTGCGCGTCTTGTCTTGTCTGTTGGGAATCTTTCGGAGTTAGTCGATGTCCGGAAGTTTCTGCCCATCCGCCTGCCGCTGCTCGATGGCGGCGGCGTCCTTTGCTGCCCCGAAGCTCGCTTCGAGGGCGGCGGCGTTGTCGCGGCAGTTCTGCCCGCGGCGGTCCGCGTCGGTGTTGTAGGGACCTTCATAGACCATCTTGCCGTCCTTGCCTTTGATCTCGATCCGCATCTCGCCGGGCTTTCCTCGAGTGTGATCGTATGCCGCACTTCATCGCCGCCATCTTATCTTCCACCGCGACGACCTTGGAGGCAGAGCCGCCGGATTCGGCACCGGCCTTCCACATGGACGCCGCCGCCCCCATCAACCTTGATCTCGATGCCATCGACCTTCGCCAAAACGTCGGCGGGCAGCTTCGCCCGATCCGGCCTCTGTGTTGAAGGGACCGTCGTAGATGCGACCTTGCTTACGTGGCATCTTCGACATGCAGCTTCTTTTCGCCGTTGTTGCACTCGAGCGTGATCGCGTGGTCGCCGTCATTGACGTGTTGATCACCGAGGTGGATCGCGCGCCGCCGCCGGGTTGGAGGTCGAAATTCATCCGCATCCCGTTCTGGAGCTGCTGCATCTGGTCTTCGAACTGTTTACGGACTCCGCCATCTCATTCATCTCCTTTTCAAGATCGCGCTGTTGGCTCCGGGTTGCCAAATAGATCGAACAGCCGTTCGAGATCGACGTTGCCGCGATTGCGCCCCTGATTCGCACGCCCGAGGAGATCATCGGCGCGCTGGGGCGGCGGTTGTCAGGCTGGGCGGAATCGCGACCAGCGCGGCTCGGGATCGCCCGCCCAGGGCGACCTCCGCTTTCAGTTCCTCGCCTTTGCGCAGGAAAGTCAGATTCACGCTGTCGCCGGGCTTCTTCGCGCGGACCAGCACTTGCAGTTGCTTCGGGCTCACTAGGATCTGGTCGTCTAGTTGCGTGAGCAGGTCGCGCTCTTCGATACCGGCTTCATCCGCCGGGCTATTCGGGACGACCGCGTGGACGCTCAAGCCGACGCCTTCCGGGACGCCGAGCTGGACGCCGGCTTCGGGGTGGAGTTCATCGACCGCCACGCCGAGCCAGGCCTGTTGATCGGCGGCAGGATTTTCGGCGGCGGCACCCGGCTCGGACTTTTCAGGTTCGGCGGGCGCTTCGGGTTTTTGGGCGAGGGCGATCGGGAGGGCAGTGGCGATCCCGCAGGTGGCGACCGCCGCCCAGATCAACGGATTTCGGTGGATTCTCATCGGTTAGGTTGGGTTGTTTTTGTTTTCAAGAAGCCGCGCCTCTAGGGGGACCGCCGCGCCCCCCATGGGAAAGTCTATGCATCGCTAAAAGGCTCTCACCGGAACATAAATGTATCGCTGCTTCGGGCGGGTGACGCGGACGTCGCGCCCATGTTCCTCGTCTTTCAAAATCTCCGTCTCCAGAAGGTCGATGCGGAGCAACCGGTAGGCTTGGGTCTCGCCCTCGGGCACGATCACGCCATGGTCGTGGGCTCCCCGGAGGAGGTTGACTTGGCTGACCTGGCGGAGCTGGTCCGGCCGCGCCACCGGGTTTTCGACATCGCCGCGTTGCTCGGAGACTAGCTTCGCCGGGACGGGTTGCTCCGCCGCTGGGATACCGGCTTGGACAGGCTCATCAGAGTCGCCCCGGAACAACACCGCCCCGGCAGCAAAGGCGACCACCGCTGCCGCTGCGGCGAGCCAAAACGAGGACGCATGCGACCCAAATTCTGCGCGCACCACGTTGTCGGGGTCTCCGGAGCTGGACTCGGCAGCGGGATCCCCGGCGGAGGCGAAGGCTCGGGCGATGCCGTCCTCGATGCCGGCGGGGAGCTCGGCAGGGGAGAATCCGCGGAGGAGCGCTTCGATCTGCGCATCCTCGGCGGGCAGTTCGATGGGGTCTTGGCGATACATGGCTCGGGTGGTGTTCTGATTCTTATCGTTTTGTCATTTTCAAAAGGATGCGGCGGTCAGGTTTCGGCAGATGCCGAGGCGGCGGCGGGTGGCACCTGTTAGCCCGAAACCTGACCGCCGCCCCCTTCGTCTTCTGATTCGCCGGGGTGGCGAGGGAGTTTTTTGCGGAGCGCCTCCAGCCCGTAGCGGTAGCGGGAGGCGGCGGTATTGAGCGGGATATTGAGCGATTCGCCGATCTGGTCGAACGTCAACCCACCCCAAACTTTAAGCGTAATCACCTCGCGGAATTTGTCTGGAATTTCGGACAGCGCCTTTTTCAATGCGAGGGTTCGGTCGGAATCGCCGCCGAATTCGGGCTCGAACCAATCGTGGCCGCCGCGTTCCTCGCGCTCCATTTCGGCGGCGCGTTCTTCCCGCGCTTGGCGGCGCTGGTTCTTCCGGGCGTGGTCGATCGCCGCGCGGCGGATCATGGCGTAGGCGAGCGCCAGCGGCGGAGCCTCGCCCTCGGCGCCGTTGAACGAACGCCACGACCGGACCACGGCGTCTTGGAGCACGTCCTTGGCGTCTTCCTCCGACCGGGTCTGCTGCCGGGCGAAGAGGAAGAGCTTACGGCCGTGCTCGGCAAACCAATCGCGCCAGCCAAGCGGCTGGGACGGATCGGAAGCCTGAGCGGAAGGGGCATCCATCACGTTGGTGGCAAGGGCGACCATCACCCGAGATAGCGCGCTAGACCATCACGTTTTGTTTAAGAATTTTGCGATTCCTCGATCTGCCGGATTCCGCCGGGGCGTCAGCTTCCACAGCCGCCGCCACACCCGCCGCCGCCGCACCCGC
>JAWLBD010000108.1:0-4977 GCA_041395145.1 Verrucomicrobiales bacterium
TAGCACGGATTTCCAATCCGTGGGCTGACGTCGCGTTGCGAAGGCGGCTGCTTTCCCCCGACCGTGGTTCGGCAGGAAAATGGGGGAGGAAAATTCCTGCCAGAGGAACGGATCAGTTTTGGGTTGGAGCTAGCCTATGGAGGTGCCGGGCGAAAGCGGCCACGCCCCTAACCAGCCGATCTCCGGCGCGCAGAATCCGCCGAATTCGTCCTTGACGGATCGGGCAAACCTCCTACTTTTCCCGCCCTTTTTGGGGAAATCCCCAATTTTATTTTCGAAACTATCCGCCCACCAAAATCATGTCCAAGAAGTGCACCATCACCGGAGCTAAGCCCCGCGTCGGCCGCCGGATCCACCGCAGCGGTCTTGCCAAGAAAAAGGGCGGAATCGGCATGCACGTCACCAAGGTCGTCAAGCGCACGGTGACCCCGAACCTGCGCGTCAAGCGCGTCTGGGTGCCGGAACTCGGCCGCCACGTCAAGGTTAAGTGCACCGCCCGCGCCCTCAAGACCATCGCCAAAAACGGCGCCTATGCGACGTTGAAGCAGGCGGGTCTGATCTAGCGCCCCCCACCTTTGTTCGCGCCAAGCCGCGCAGTTTTCGATCCGCTCGCCGGGCGAAAACGGCGCTGTTTTTTGTACCGGATGCGGCTAGGTTCCCGGCGTGACTGAACGATCGAAGCGCTGGCTAAAGCGGACTGGGATCACCGCCGCTTTCTGCCTCGGGGTGGGCGTCGGCATTTCCGTCTATCTGGGGCAGCAATTGATCGCTCCCGCGCCGAGTAGCGTCGGCCCTCCCCCGCCGGAGTTGGGCGCGTGTTCGTTTTCCTTCGCCAGCAAGTCGGGCAGCACGATCGGCGGCTGGCTTTCCGAGGTGCCCGACGCTAGAGGCTCCGTCCTACTGCTCCACGGGATCCGGTCAAACCGCCGGAGCATGGCGGATCGGGCGCTTTTCTTGCGAGAGGCGGGCTATCACACGCTTTGCATCGATCTCCAGGCGCACGGTGAAAGCCCCGGCGATCACATCACACTCGGCTTTCTAGAATCCAAGGATGTCGCTGCTGGGATCGCCTTTCTCCGCGAACACCACCCCGATCTGCCCGTCGCTGTCCTCGGCACCTCTCTCGGGGGCGGTTCTGCCCTGATGGTGGCACCCGAGGCGCAGGCGGACGCCTTGATCGTCGAATCTGTCTTCTCCAACGTGGAGACCGCGACCGCCAACCGTCTCGAAATCCGATTCGGGAAAGCGGGGCGGCTACTCGCCCCACTATTGACATGGCAGATCCGCCCTACCCTAGGCGTCGATCCGGCGGAACTCAGCCCGCTCGCGGCCGCAGCGCGAACATCCCCGCCGACCTTCGTCATCTGTGGTTCGGAGGACCGCCATGCGAGACCGGCGGAGTCAAGAGCGATCTATTCGGCGACCAAAGGACCGAAGGAGTTCTGGGCGGTCGAAGGAGCCGCACACATCGATCTCCACCGATTCGCCGGATTGGCATATGAGCGTCGCGTCACCGAGTTTCTCGCCCGGCACCTCCCACCGCCCGGCGAATCAGCGCGATAGGCGTTGCCGAGGCATCCAAGTGGGCGTAATGGTCCCGCCCGCCAAAATCCGCCCCCGCGATGCACAAAGTTTACATCCGCACCTACGGCTGCCAGATGAACGAGCGCGACTCCGAGCAAGTCGCGCAGATGTTTCTGGAGCGGGGTGGCTATGCCCTGACGCGGGACGAGTCGGACGCCGATGTCATTTTGATCAACACCTGCTCGGTGCGCGACCAGGCGGAGCAGAAGGCTATGGGCAAGATGGGGATGGCGCGCAAGATCCGCCGGACGAAGCCGCACGCGGTGCTCGGCTACCTCGGCTGCATGGCGCAGCGGCTCGGACCCGAATTGCTGGACCTGACGCCGGGCGTCGATCTCGTCGTCGGCACCCAGAAATACCATCGCGTGGTCGAATATGTGGACCAGATCCTGAGCGCGCGGCTGGAGAAGCAGATGGATGACCCGAAGTTTTCGATCGTGGATGTGGCGGAGGAAGACGAGAGCCAGAACACGATCCGCGACCACCAGATCGAGGGGCGGCAGGCGACGGCGTTCGTCTCGATCATGCAGGGGTGCAACATGAAGTGCACGTTTTGCATCGTGCCTTACACGCGCGGCGGCGAGCGCGCCCGCCCGATCGCCGACGTCGTGGATGAGGTGAAGCGGCTGGCCGACAGCGGCGTGCGCGAGGTCACCTTGCTCGGGCAGATCGTCAACCTCTACGGCCGGCACGAATTTCCCGCCCGGGACGGCAAGAGCCCGTTCGTGCAGCTTCTCGAAGCGGTCCACGGCGTCGAGGGGATCCAGCGGATCCGGTTTACCTCGCCGCACCCGATCGGGTACAAACAGGATCTGGTCGATGCGTTCCGCTATCTGCCGAAGCTGGCGAGCCACGTCCATTTCCCGCTCCAGAGCGGATCCGACCGGATCCTCAAGGCGATGCACCGCCCGTACAAGGCTGCGAAATTTGTCGAGATCTGCGACCGGATGAAGGAGGCGCGCCCCGGCATTGCTATCACCACCGACATCATCGTCGGGTTCCCCGGCGAGACGGAGGAGGACTACGAGGCGACCAAGGCGGTGGTCCGCCGCGTCGATTTCGACAATGCGTTTATCTTCCGGTATTCCAAGCGCCGCGGGACGCCCGCCGCCGACATGCCGGATGAAATCCAGCTCCCCGAAAGCGTGAAAGAAGCGCGCAACCAAGACCTGCTCGCCCTCATCGGCGAAATCTCCCGCCCGAAATACCAAGCCATGGTCGGCGGCGAATTCGACGTGCTTTGCGAGGGACCGAGCAAGACGAACAAGGAACGGATGCACGGCCGGACCGATACGAACAAGATCGTCATCTTCGACGGCAACGCCGAGCGCCACACCGGGCAGATGCTCCGCGTGCGCATCGAGGACCACCACGGGTTTACGCTCTATGGGACGGCGGCGCTGGCCGGATAGCGCCCCCGGATTTCTAGTTGAAGCGTGCCCCGGATTCGCGTTGAGAACCCTCCTGCCAAATTTTGCCCGCGCTGCGGCGACCCATGACCCAGTCCCTATACGAATTCCTTTACCACGGCCTCTCGATGAAGGCGGCCGGGATCACGCTTGGCGTGCTGGTGCTCGCCGGGCATCTGGTCGCGCTGCTGCGGACCGAACCTTCCCAGGCATGGCTGAAGCGATTTCCGCGCGCCACCCCGATCGGGATTGGGCTGCTGATCTTCGGCGCGATCTGGGCGTGGGTGTTGTCCCGGCACATGCCGATGGGCGAGTTTTACCCGATCCGCCGCTGGGTCCTCATGCTCATCCCGGCTGGGGCGGTCGCGACGATCCTCTATGCGGATGACTTTCTCTCCGTGCGGGCGACCGGGATCCTGCTGCTGCTGGTCGCCGCGCCGGTGCTCGACGCCTCGTTCCAGAATTGGGCGACCGGCTGGTTCTTGCTCAAATTGCTCGCTTACGCCTGGATCGTGATCGGACTCTTCTTCGTCGGCATGCCCTATCTGATGCGCGACGCCATCCTCTGGGTGACGCGGACGGCGGGTCGGTGGAAGATCGCCTGCGGGGCGGGTGCCGCCTACGGCGCGGCGCTGCTGCTCTGCGCCGTGCTCTGGTATTGATCTGACCGAAACGAGCGCCGCACGCCGAAATCGGGAATGCGCCATGACGCCGAAAAAAGACACCGCCATCCTCCTCATCCACTGCCCGGACCAGCCGGGGCTCGTCCGCGCGATCGCGCAGTTCCTCGCCGACAACGGCGGCAACATCCTCCACTTCGACCAGCACGTCGATGCGCAGGAAAATGTCTTCTTCACCCGCGTCGAGTGGCAGATGGAAGGCTTCGCGCTGAGCCGCGGCGAATTGCCCAATGTCTTCGGCGCGCTGGCGCTGAAGTTCGCCATGCGCTGGGCGCTCCACTTTTCCGCCGACCCGCACCGCGTCGCCATCCTCTGCTCGAAGGAATCGCACTGCCTCTACGACCTGCTCGCCCGGCAGGAATCCGGCGACCTGCCGATGGAGGTGCCGCTGATCATCAGCAACCACGAGATCCTGCGCCCGGCGGCGGAGCGCTTCGGCATCCCGTTCCACCACGTCCCGGTCACGAAGGAGGGCAAGGCGGAGGCGGAGGCGCGGCAGGTCGAATTGATCGAGGCGGCGGGAGCCGAGACCATCGTGCTCGCCCGCTACATGCAGATCTTGAGCGAAGGCCTCGTCGCCCGCTATCCGGGGCGGGTCATCAATATCCACCATTCGTTCTTGCCCGCCTTCCCCGGCGCGCGCCCCTACCACAGCGCGTTTCAGCGCGGGGTCAAAATCATCGGCGCGACCAGCCACTACGTGACCGCCGACCTCGACGAAGGACCGATCATCGAGCAAGATGTCATCCGCGTCTCCCACAAGCTGGCGGTCGAAGACTTCGTCCGCAACGGCCGCGACCTCGAAAAAGTCGTGCTCTCCCGCGCCCTGCGCTGGCACCTCGAACGCAAGATCTTGTCCTACAATAACAAGACTGTCGTCTTCGCGTAGGCTGAGATCGAGGCGGCGATCAAAGCGAATTGAACGATGATATCCGCCTTCAACCGCCGGCAGACCTTCCGCGCGATCGTCGCGGTCATCCTGTGCCTGCTCGCCTACGCCTTTGGCTTTGGGTTTTTCTCGCTCGGCTATTTCATGGTCGGCTTCCTAACCGAGTTCAGTTTTCCCTACGACTGGCTCGTCATCCCCGGAGGTTTCTTGGTCGTCGTGACCGCATGCGGGATCTGGCAGGCGCGCAGCGGCAGCGGCCACTACGGCTATCAAGACTCCGATTTGCGCTGGGATGTCCCGGTCGAAACGCCGGGCGGCGCGGTCGTCGATTTCTATGCGCACCGGGTCACCGCGCCCGCCCATGCGGCAACGCAGATTTTACTCGCTGGTCCGCTGCAGGCGATCAAAGCGGTCG
>JAWLBD010000109.1:0-4949 GCA_041395145.1 Verrucomicrobiales bacterium
CGATAGATGTAGGTGATCAGCGGCGCCTGCAGCCCGAGGCAAATCCCGCCGACCGCCACCCCGATCAAATAGCCGGCCAGCCACGAACCGAAGATCGCCGCCGCAAAGAAGCCCGCCGCCGACGCCGCGCAGAGGAGCGCCGAGAGCCGGGTCGGCGCCAGCCCGCGCGAGCGGAGATACGGCACCGTGAGCAGGCTGAGGACCAGCCCGAGGTGGCCCGCCGCCACGACGGCGGGCTTCGCCCACTGCCCGGCCTCGAAATGTTTGACCGCGATGAGCAGCGCGAAGGTCGCCCCGGCGGTGTCGAGCACGCCAAGGTTCGCCGCGCGCCCGAGGTCGAGCCGGAACGTCCGCCGGGTGGTCTGCGGGTCGGGGTCGTTCACGGGTGCGATTGGAGTCGGCGGAAGTCGATTCCAGGGATAGTTCTTAAAGCGAGCATCAGATTAAGAACTGTAGCCTCCCCGCGTTCGCAGCAACTCTGCGATTTTCCCGGGATCTATGCGCAAGTCCAAGATCGCGGTGATTATGATGCGAGATCCGGTGACGGAATAGAAGAGACCGAGGCGATGCCTTTTCCCGATCAAAATGCGGCGCAGCCGTCGCCGTCTTCCAACCGGCGGACCCATTTCGGGAAACTGTCGGATTAGCGATATTGAAGAATCCAACGCCCGGAAAACCGAATCCTTTTCGGAAGCAGGCGTGTCGAGAGCTTGAAAATCTTCGGCAGCCCCAGACAGCCAGATGACTTCTTTGATCACGGCTTGATGCGTTCCCTGAGTTCCTCCCACGAGATCCCGCTGCCGGGATCCAAAAGAAAAGCATCGAGCCTTCCCTCAAGGGCTTGGAGAATATCGTCGCTCAACTCGGGAAACTCACCGGTCTCTTTCGTCGCTTCCGACACCAATTCTCCAGCCAAGAGCATTTGCTCTTCTGGGTTGAGCTCTAACAAAGCGGGAAAGCGTTCGGCGATCATGGCCAACCATACGAGCGCGGCGCGGCATTGCAATCGCGGCTCCGATCCCGCCTTAGTTCGCAGGCGGTGTCGCCCCGCTCGCCGGCGCCTCTGGAGCCGGTGCCGGCGTCGCCTCCGGCGGCGGCTTGGGGTGAAACCGGTCCGCCCACTCGTGCAAGGTGTAGCCTTCGCCGATCCCGCCGATTTTATTCAGAAACTCGGCACAGCGCTCGCGCCAATCGGCGAGGACCGGCTGGCGGAACGGCTTGTCCGCGCTCTGCGGGAAGATCAGGTAAGTCACCTTCAGGTCGCTGACCGGCCGCCGATACGGGTTCGCCTTATCGTTGATCTCTTTGGCGATGCGCAGCGACGCCTCGCCCATCTTTTCGCGGGGTCCCGCGTCGCCGATGATCGCCGGGTAGACTTTGTCCTCATAAATCACAATCGCGTAGTCGCCGATAGCGGCGCCGAACTTAGTCTTCGACGCGTAGCCGTGGAGCGAGAGCGGCAGCACGATGAACGGATCGTGTTCGGCGATCAAAAAGCTGCGCGCCTTCAGGTCGCGGACCTGCGCCTCCAGCGTGCTGACCCTCGCCTTGAGGTCCGACGATTTCTTCGCCGCATACTCTTTCTTGGCTTGGGCAAGGCTAGTCTCGAACCGGGAGAGGAGCGGGTTGGGCGTGTCGGTCTTTTAGGTACCCGTAGCTGGAGAACGGCTGGTAGTGGTCCGACATCGTGATGTAGTCGTCCAGCTTCGCCATCCGGTCTCCGTCCGAGCCGTCCGAGACGACGTCCATCTCGCCCTGCATGAGCAGGACCGGCTGCTTTGAATCCGGATGCGTCAGCTCGAGGATCGTCTCGCAGTCGTAGAAGTTGTGGCGCGAGAGGACGCGGTTGAGCCGGGTGAGGTTAGTCTTCACCTGGGCGACCTTCAGCTCGTAGAGCCGGTGGTAGAAGTTCGAGACCTTGGCGGTTTCCATCATCGGTTTCAGCCCCGGCAGCGCCTTGGGGAGATGCGGGTTCAGCCCTTACCAGATCGTCGAGCGTCTGGTTGGGCTTGGGCACGCGGAGGTTCAGCTTAAACTCGACCGTATAGGCTTCCTTGTCCTCGCGTTCGGCGGACGCCAGCCCGCCTTCCTCCGCATTGAGTTCTGTCTTCAAGAGGATCTCGTTGTAGAACTCGGCGGCGTCCACGCTCTTGTAGGACACAAACTTATCGGGCAGGGGCGGCGGCTCGGGTTCGCCGGGCACGATCTGGACGACTTCTTTTCGATGACGCGCTCGACGATCTTCTCCTCGCCCTCCTGTGATGCCTTCACGATTTCGAGGCTCCGCGCGTTTTATTTGCGAGCCGTAATAGGCGAGGATGAATGGCACCGAGATGAGGGCGACCAAGACGGTGAGGAGCAGGAGCTTGCCGCAGCCGCCGCGCGGCGCTTCCGGTTGACCGGCCTCCAGCCGGTCGGCGGCGGCTTCCGTTTCGAGCGAGACTCCAGATGGGGTAAGGTCGGGCATGGTTGATGAAAGGCGAGGTTCTCAGGGGTCCGCGTATGTTCCCGCATCGGGGCGGGCGGTCAACCGCGCGCCTCGGCGCTCAAAGCGCGGCGGCGAACAGCGCGGCGAACCCGGCATCGTCCAGCGCGACCGGATTGAACTGCGCGGTCCACTGCGCCTTACTTCCTTCGCCAGCATCGGGATGTCGCCGGCCCGATCCCGTAGGCGCGCAGGTGCGTCGGCATGCGGGCGGCTTTGAGCAATTCGATGAGCCGCGCGGCGAGATCGCCGTCATAGAGGTCCGCATAAGTCGCCGCCGCCTCCGGGTCCGCCGCGTTTTGGCGGACGACATGGGGCAGCATCACGCCGACCGCCTCGCCGTGGACGACGTCGAAGTGTGCGGTCAGCGGGTTGGCGCACGAGTGGCGGCGCCGAGCATCGAGTTCTCGATCGCCGTCTTAAGCAGATAGGCGGCGCCCGAGCTGCATGCGGGCGCGCGCTTCGAGGTTCGACGGTTCGTTCAGGACGATCTCCAATGCGGAATCGAGCAGGCGGAAGGCGAGCTTCGCGTAGGCGACGGAGGCGGGCGTGCGCTTCTTGGTGACCGCCGCCTCGACGGCGTGGAGATCGCATCGATGCCGGTGTGCGCGGTCACCAGGCGCGGTTGGGTCAAG
This sequence comes from Verrucomicrobiales bacterium, assembly GCA_041395145.1. Taxonomy (GTDB): domain Bacteria; phylum Verrucomicrobiota; class Verrucomicrobiia; order Verrucomicrobiales; family DEV007; genus JAWLBD01. The sequence goes on from JAWLBD010000109.1 coordinate 3,121, forward strand.
GTGAGGAGGGATCGAGGATCGCGAAGCGGGCGGCGGCGCGCCGGTCGCCGCATACCATTTTCTGGTGGGTCACCGGATCGGCGATGAGCGCGAAGCTCTGGCATTCGCTGCCGGTGCCGGCGGTGGTCGGGATGGCGATGAGCGGCAGCATGTCGGCGTGCGCTTTGCCCACGCCCCAGTAGTCGCGCATCTGGCCGCCGTTGGTCAGGATGAAGTTGCAGCCCTTGGCGGTGTCCATGCTGCTGCCGCCGCCCAGCCCGATGAGCAGATCCACGCCGCCCGCCTTCGCCGCCGCCACGCAGCGGCCCACATCGTCGGTCGTCGGGTTCTCGTGGACCTCGGCGAAGACCGTCGCCTCGATCCCGGCGTCTGCCAGCGAGGCGATCGCCCGCTCGCAATGCCCCGTTTTGAGCAAGCCGGCGTCGGTCACGATCAGCGCGCGCCGCTTCTCCGACAAGCCGCCCGCCAATTCGCCGAGCCGCCCGATGGAGCCGTCGCCAAACACGATGCGGGTGCCCGGCGTGTGGGCGAAATTCACCACATCATCGGGCGCGCCAAATCCGGCGCAAATCTCGGCTGCATCAAGGGGGGCGGTCGTCATGGTCTAACAAAACGCCGCATACTGGAGGCACCTTGCAGACCGCGAAAGGGAATTTTGGAAGGCGCGCCGGGAGCCGCCTCCCGCGCCATCAGGGGATTCGCGCACGAACGGTGAAGAACCGCAGCCCCGGCGGCGGCTGGACGCCCTCGGAGGTCGTCGCGCCCGCCTCCTCGCCGGCGATCCCGCTTTGCTGCACGACCCACGGTCCGGCGGGCGATTCCGCACCGAGGATGTCGTAAACGCGGCGCGGGCTGCTCGCCCAGATCAGGTGGACGCTGCCGTCGGCGCGCACCGTGGTCTGCGTGATCTCGAACCGGGACGCCGGATCGCGCGGGTCGGTGTCGGCGGCGAATTCCTCGGCGGCGCTCCGGCCGTCAAAGTCTCCGTCGCCCGCCGCGTCGCCCGGATCTTCCGGGTCAAGCTGGTGGAGCAGCTCCCAATCGCTGTCGATGCCGTCTTGGTCGAAGTCGCGGCGCGGCGCGAAGTCGGCGTCCGCCAGCGCGCTCCACTCGCCGCTGCCGCTGTCGAAGACACGCGCCTTGAGCGCCGCGCCGCCGGAGGCGAAGTCGAGCGCGACCGATTCGCCGCCGTAGGTCAGCGCGCTGGGGTGGGGCGCGCCGCCCGCCTGCCGCGGGTCGGTGCCGTCGAGCGAGTAGAGGATCGCGCCGCCCGCGTTTGGGTTGGCCATCGAAAACGAAAAGCCGGGGCCGTAGCCCGCGCCGGAGCCGAACGGCGTGACGGCGGGAGCCGCGAGCGCCGGATACAAGCCGGCGTCGCGATAGCGCTGGAGGGCGACGCCGTTGATCTGCGGCCAGTAGTTCTGCGCCATCCAATCGAGGTGCGGCAGCCAGTCGCCCTCGCGCGTGTGCGGCTGCGCCGGGCGCTGGTAGTCGCCCCAGCGTGCGGATTCGGCGACGATCGCCTTGTCGATCTCGGTGAGTCGCGCGTTCCAGCGGGCGAGGTTCGCCGTTTCGCTCAGCGCGCCACCGTTGAAGAGATGCCGGTGGACGCGGTCGCCGAAGCGCACGCGGAACTCCGCATTCTGCCGCAGCGCCGCATACGGATGCGCCACGGTGCTGGCGTTGTTGACCTCCGCGTAGATGACCGAGCCGCCCGACATGCGCTGGTAGAGCACGTTTTCGTTCGAGATCTCCTGGTCCCAGGTGAAGAACCGCCACGGCGTCTGGCCGAGGTCGCCGCGCGACCGCCGCGTCGCCCACCAGTTGTG
>JAWLBD010000110.1:0-4741 GCA_041395145.1 Verrucomicrobiales bacterium
TTCCGAACGAAGACTTGAACGCCTTGCCCGCCGCTTCGAGACGCCCGCTCAATTCCTTGGCGTGGGCGGCATCGATAATGATCACGTCGGCATCCTCGATCCCGTCGCCGGGTTCGGTGGTCGGGCGGAAGCCGGCGGTCGCCCAGGTGCGCAGATACCAGGGCAATGGCCAGCCGCTCTCCGGATGCACGACTTGCACCTTCAGTTCGCCGCCGTTCAGCTCGCGCAGCGCGTTGAGTTTTTCGACCAATCGGGGGAGCGAGGCGGAGGTGTGCGCGTAGGCGTAGGGATTGCGCTGATCGGCGGGGTAGAGCAGCGTCGCCTTCCGGCTCTGGATCGCGAGGTTGTAGAGGATCGCGCCGAAGGCGAGGAGCGCCGCGGCGAGCGCCCAGCGGTTGCGCATGTCTTCGATCAGCCAGCCGGCTCCGACCCCGGCGAGCAAGATCAGGGCGTGCTGCGCGCAGAGGATCGACCATGGCGTCTTATACGAAATCGCCGAGTAGAACACGATGAGGACAAAGGCGTAGATGGCGATGAACCGTTTGAAGTGATGCTGCTCGCCGCGGTGCAGCGTCTTGCCGAAGAACGCATTGCCCGCGCCGATGAGCGCGAGGATCACGATCGCCGCCTCCGTCCAGTAGATGCCGTCGCGCTTGCCCCAGAGCAGCTTCAGGTAATACCACCACGGTTTCTCATGCCCCTCGCCGCCCGCGCGGTCGAGGTAGTGCAGGTAGGTCGTCACGCTGTCGAGCGGTCCCTGCGGGTTGGTGAAAAACGACGAGAAGAGAAGGGCGGAGACCGCCGCCGCCGCGAGGGCGGCGTAGAGGAAGTGGCGGGTCGCCCGCCCGCGCTGCCGCCCGCGCTGGACGCGCAGCCCGGCGGAGAACTCCGCCATGATGCGGGCGGCGAGCAGCGCGGCACCCATGGCGGCGAAGTTGATCACGCAGGTTTCCTTCGTCGCGTGCATGAGCCCGGCGAAGATCCCGGCGCCGACGATCCAGCCTGCCGACCGCGTTAGATAATAGCGCCAGCCGCACAGGATCATCCCGAAGGCAAAGGCGGCGAGCGCCATCTCCATGATGTAGTAGCGCCCATAGTAAACCATCATCGGCGATACGGCGGTGAGCAGCGCAGCGCCGACCACGCCCTCGCGCCCCAGACCGCTCGCCGCAAACGCCAGCATGGCGATCAAGGCGAGCCCGAGGACGGCGGGGACGGCGCGCAGCGTCGCCTCGTCGAGTTCCTGATACGATGCCTCGCCGCGCAGCCAGGCGGCGACGCGCCCGAGGTAGGGCAAGGCGGGGCCGTGGTATTCGTGCGGGTCGTACTGGAATGTGCCGTCCTCGATCAGAATGCCGAGCTTCGCCGCCGCGACCGCCTCGTCGGTATGCATCGGGCGGTCGCCGATCCGGTCAAACCGGAGCCAGGCACCCAGCGCGAGCGCCCCCAGCAAAACGAGGGCGAGGGCGGGCAGCGAGACGCGCGTGGCAGTGCGGAAAAACATGGGGGAGATCGTGATCGGGGACCGGAATTCGGGCGCTCAGGTTGTTTCTAGTCGCCCAGCCTTGCAACCGCTAATGCGGCGAAAGCGGCGCAGATTTTGCCCCGGCTCCAACCGGTCCGCCCGGCTAGCGCGCCCCGCGCCCGAAGCCGCCTCGCGACTGGAGGAAAAACCGGAGCCGGGGGACGAACGGCTCGTCGGTGCGCAGCAGCAGGTGGTCGATCCCGCCCTTTCGCATCTCGTCCGCGACCCACTCGCCATCGCCCCAGCCGCGCCCGCCCGCCGCGACGAACCCGCGCCCGGTCTCGGCTTCCTGCGCCCGGATGATCCCGGCGCGCAGCCCGCCGCGCTCCGCCGGATCCTGGAGCTGGAGCGCGATGCAGTCGTGCCGCTGGGCGAGCATCCGGAGCGCGGCGGGGCCGTCCGGATCGTGGAAGTCGGTGAGCGCGACGATCAGGCAGCGCTCGGCGAGCAAGGCGGCGAGCTTGCGCGCGGCGGACCCGAGTTCGGTGCCTTCGTCGAACCGGAATCGGCGGAGCTGGTGGAGCCAGACGAAGACGCGCTCGCGGGAGAGGCTGGGCTGGGTGTGGAAATCGCGGGTGCCGCAGCCGAGCACGCCGACCGGCGAGATGCGGGCGAGCGCGGCGAGCGCCAAGCCGCCGGCCAGTTGCACCGCCCAGCCGTATTTGCTCAGGCCGCCGGAGCGCACGCACATCGAGGCGGAGGTATCGACGAGCAGGTAAACCGGCAGGTGCTTGGGTGCCTCGTAGTCTTTGACGTGATGCCGCCCGGTCCGCGCGGTCACCTTCCAGTCCATCTGTTTGATCGGATCGCCGGGCTGATACGGGCGCGTCTCCACGTAGTCCACCCCCGATCCCTTGTAGGGCGACGAGTCCGTGCCGAACATCAGGCTGTCGGCGAGGCGGCGCACCGCGAGCATGAATTGGCGCTCGTCCAAGCCGTCGGCGGTTTCGAGTTCGTGGATCATAGTGGCGGAAACTCTGCCCCAATCGGCGCACCCGCGAAAGCGCCGATTTCTTCGGGTGGCGGAATTGGTGGGAATTCGGAGTGCCTGCTGTCCGAGGCAGGGACGGGTCTCCGAGCCGTCCGGCAGGGGGCGTACCGATGTCCCGAAAGCAACCGATCACTCAAGAAGCAGCGATGCCTCGCGCCGCCGCCCGCCTACCCCATCCGATGGCATCCCGCTAGCCAGGATCGCGGATGTCCACGTCCGCTCAGGCCGCGCCACTGGGATGTCGTGGACCGAAGGCGAGGGCGATGCCGCGGGTCCAAGACGGCAGGAGCGCCGTCTCTACTTACTGGGACTCCGCCGCCGCGCCGATGCCGGGCGGATCGGCATCGCGATTCTCTGGACCCGCTGCAGGTGCCTCCGATTTCTTCGGCGGCGGTGCCTTTCCATTGGCGATATCGCCTTTCCCCATGGCGACCGAGATCCACCGGAATTCGTGCGTATTGTCGAGCCAGACCTTCACGATCATGGTCAGCGGCACGGCAAGGAACATGCCGACCCCGCCCCAGATGAAGCCCCACACGAGCACGGAGAGGACGACGACCAGCGTCGAGATGCCAAAGCGCCGCCCGAGCAGCGTCGGCTCGATGAAATTGCCGAGCAGAATATTGATCGCCAGGTAACCTGCGCCGACGCCCGAGGCGTGCCAGCCACCCTGCTGGACGAGGGCGAGCAAGACCGGCGGGATGCCCGCGAGGACCGAGCCGATCGCCGGGATGTAGTTGAGCAGAAATGCGACCAGCCCCCAGAGGACCGGGAAATCGAGATCGAAGAGATAGCACCAGAATCCGGCCAGCGTCCCGGTCGCGAGGCTGATCAGCGTTTTGATGCTGAGATAGCGCTGGATGTCGTTGGAGGCATTCTGCATCGCGCGGAAGTTCGGTCCCTGCACCTTGCGGATGTGGACGAGGCGGCGCTTGAAGCCGGGTGCCTCCGCCAGGATGAAAACCATCACCAGGAGCACGAAAAACGACGTGGAGAGGAAGGACGCCGTCTTTTCAAATATCTCCGCGCTGCGGACCAGCCGGATGACCGCGTCGAAGTCGAGCAGCTTTAAAAACGTCTCCTTGGCCGGCACGCGGTCGGCGGCCTCCTCTTCGGGAACCCCGGCGTAGCGGTCGAGCCGGTCCGACCACTCGTCCACCTTCTCGCCCCATTCGCTGGCCAGCCCCTTTAATTCGGTGCCATATTTGGGAACCGTCTGTTGGAATTGGGCGAGGACATTGGTCCCGATAAATAGCAAAAGGACGACCACAGAGATCACCATCCCGACCGTCAGAAACACCGCCAAAAAATGCGGGATCTTCCGCCGCTCCAGCCACCGCATGACCGGAAAGGTCAGCGCCGATAAAAAGAACCCGAGGATGACCGGCACCAAAACGGGCTCCGCCGCCTTCAGCCCCGCCACGATAATCGCCACGCAAGCCAGAGAGAATAATAACTTCAGGCTTTTCGGAAATGCGGGTCGGTGTGGGTCATCTGCCATCCTCAAATTGAGAATCGCCCAAGATTTAGGGGAGACAAACGCTTTTCAGGATTCGTCGTAAAAAAGTCGGGTGGCGAAGCGTCCCCGGCGACCGATCTGCGGTCAAAGCGGCTGCGCCGAATCGGCGTCGGTCCCTTCGCCTGAATCGTCTAGATCGGCGGCATCGGTCGCCTCCGAGTCATCCGGCTGGTCGGATTTGACGGTGCGGAACCCGATGTTGATCTGCCGGATGCCGGGGCCGTCGATGCGGAGGCGGCGGGTCACCGCAAAGCCGTCCTTGCTGGCGAACGAGGCTCCGCAGACGACGGGGACTTTCCGGTCGGGGAAGTCAGGGTGGCTCTGCCAGCTATCGGTCCATTCGGAGACGTTGCCCGCCATGCCAATGACGCCGTAGGGGCTGGCGTCCGACGGCAGGGCATCGACGGCGGCGAGACCGTTGAAATCGTCGCCCTCGGCGGTGTTGCAGCGCGCGGGATCGGGTTCCTCACCCCACGGGTAGGGGCGCCCGTCGGTGCCGCGCGCCGCCTTCTCCCACTCCTCCTCGGTCGGCAGCCGCCGCCCCTTCCACTTGGCGTAGGCGTAGGCGTCCCACCAGTCGATGAGGATGACCGGGCAGTTCAGGTTGATCTTCATCCCCTGGAACGAGCGCGCCTGCCGCGCGGCGGCGAGAAGCTCGGACCAATCCTGCGGCTCGTGGCCGTTCTTGGCGGCGGGCTGGTTTTCG
>JAWLBD010000111.1:0-4235 GCA_041395145.1 Verrucomicrobiales bacterium
GCATCGGGAAGATCCCGATCGGGTTGGAGCCGAGGTCCGCCAGCATCGCCGTTCCCGCCGCAGTGCCGTCGCTGATCCAGACCTCTTCCCGGCGCTCCGCCTGAAACCGGACGACGATCCAGATTTTGCCAAGACCGACCGCCATCTGCAAGACGGTGCCTCCGTCTGCGGAGAAGTCTTGGACCAATTCGGTGCCCGCCTCGCTGCCGTCAGTCTTATACAGCCCGCGGTAGGCTCCGCCCGCCGTGGCCGGAAAAAAATAGGTCCCGCCGAGTTCCACAAACCTGTCGAATAGGGTAAAGCCAATGTCCGGACCGGGGTTGATGTCTTTGACGAGGCGGGTGCCGCCGGTGGTGCCGTCGGTGATCCAGAGTTCCCGGCCGTGGCCTTGCGCATCGGTGCCGACCCCGCCCGAGTCATCGGCATTCAGAAAAAAGCGGCCGCCGCTCGCCGGGATAAAGCCGCCCAGCGTGCCGGACGCCGCCCCCGGCGCGATGTCCGCCACCAGGCTCTCCGCGCCCGGCGTGCCATCGGTCGCCCACAGCTCGGTGCCGTAGCTCGTCCGCTGGATGAAATAGACCTTGCCGGCATGGGCGAAAGGCAGATCCGGGCCCGCCTCATCAAAAACCGAAAGCGTATCGAGCGGCGGGGTCAGCGCGATGCTGGCAAATTCATCCGCGCGCGAGGCGAGGCAGGGCAGCAGCGCGGCGGCGGCGATAAGAACCGCAGGAAAAAAGGAGGGTCGGGCGCACATTTTAAGATAGGTTTCTCGGGTCCGTTATGCTAAAAACTACCAAATCGCCGCCCGTTCGTCACCGCTAAAACGCGAAATTATCACCGAGCAAGAATTCGCCGCATGAACCCCCGAAGCGCCGCCGCCCCGCTCCTCGCCTTGTTCTACTCGGCGTCGATTTGCCCCGCCGATCCGATCGAATTTGTGGAAAGGTTCGATGCCTTTGACGGCGGATCGCAGTTCGAGCTGATCTTCGACCTCGACAACAATGGCGTCGTCGAGACGGGACCGCTCATCTATCCGCTGAGCGGGGAGATCGATGTCTATCTCCGGCTTTCCGAGGCCAGCCCGTTCGCGGATCTGAAGGCGATGCGCATCCAGTCGGTGCACCTGACGACCGACCCGGACATCGAACAGGCGGCGCAGGGATTTACCGCCAGCCTGCGCGATTTTCACCTGAGGATGGCGGAGCAGCCCGGCGGGACCTCGCCCTTCGCCGGATTCGCCGAGCGGCTCGGGCTTTCGGGCTTCACCTGGTTTCAAGGCAACCCGAATCCGCTTTTCACCGCCGCGGGCACGCTGCGGTTCCGGTCGGGCTTCGGCTACGAGGATCTGATCGACCTCTCGGAGTTGTAAGCTGGCGACGCGCCGCTGCGAGGCGACTTCGAGATCTTGCCCGGCGGGGCGGGCGTTCCTGCGGGTCACCCTGACTTGGCAATACGTCACAGGCGGCGACCGCGGCCCGATCGGGTGCCCGCCAACGTCCGCGTGACGATCCAGCAGACGGCGTTCGCCTTGCCCCCGCCGCTGACGTTTGCCCAGTGGATCGCGCCATACAATCTCTCCGTCGAAGATGCGCGCCGGGCGGCGACCCGAACCACAATCTGATCCCGAACCTGGCGGAATTCGCGCTCGGCGATCCGGTCCGCTTGATCCCCGCGCCGCAGCCGGTCTCGGTTTCCACCACCGAAAGCGGCGCGCTGATCGCCGAGTTCGAGTGGCGCATAATCGCCCCGGCGTCGGATACTACCTGCAGGTCTCCGACGATCTCGCGGTTTGGAAGACGGTCGCCGCCAGCATCGACGGCTCGGACGCGGCGGGCGTAGGCGGCGGCGTGGTGCTCTCGCAGACGCTCGCCGAACCCGGCGTCTGGCGCGTCGTCGTGCGCGCCCGCCCCCGCACAGCCCGGCGGCGAGCGCTGCCCGCCTGATGCTCGACCTCGCGCAGTAACGCCGCGGGTCAGCGCCGCGCCGCGCCATGTGCCGCGCCGCGCCATGTGCCGCGCCGCGCCATGTGCCTGAATTTTACGGGATTGCGCCGGATTTCGTTCGATCGCGGCGGACCGCTTGCTATGGATAGTGGCGTCGCTCCGTGTCCGTCGCTCTGCTCATCATTCATCACGCTGCTCACCGCGCGCTGTCGGCGGTGGTACTCCGCGTTAGAGGGCGCGCTCTTTTCGCTGAAGGACTATCGCGCGGGAAGCACGGCGGGCGGCGATGCGCCAGTCCTCGCCGCGCTGCGCAAGATCCTCGCCGATCCCGCCCGGCGGCTGCCGGAGGTCCTGCTCATGGCTCGGTCTCGAACCTCGGTCTCGGCGTGCTGTGCCTCGCCGTGGTCATGGAAAGCGCGCCGGAGGCATCGCTCGCCAGCGGCGTGGCGTTGGTGGCGCTGCTCGGCGGTGTCGTGCTCTTCTCCGATGTGTTGCCGAAGGCGATCGCGCTGCGGCAGCCGGGCAACGTCTTGCGGACCCTGGCCCGCCCGCTGGTCGCGCTCGACCCGCTGCTCGGTCCGGTCGCCTCGGTCGTCGAGCGGTTCAGCGGCACGATCGTGCGCGCCTTTACGCCGCGCAGCCTGGAGGCGCGCGCGCCGATCCTCAACGACGAGGTCGAGACGCTGGTCGAGATGGAGACGGATGAGGGCGCGCTGGCCGACTCCGAAGGCGAGATGATCCAAGACATCCTCAAGCTCGGGCAGAAGACCGCCAAGGACTGCATGACGCCGCGCATCGATGCGGTCACGCTCTCCGACGAAACGCCGCCGGACGAGGCGCGGCGCGAGGTGCTCGAGCACCGGCATTGGAAGATCCCGGTCTATCGCGGCGGCAACCCGGACGCGATCATCGGCGTGCTCGATGTCTTCGAATACCTGTGCGGCGGCGGCTCCGATTTCCTCAAGTTCGTCCGGCCGCCGGTCTTCGTCCCCGCCACCATGCGCGCGTTCGATCTCTTCCACGGATACCTCGCCGCCCCGCACAGCCTCGTCATCGTGCTCGATGAATTCGGCGGTTTCGAAGGCGTGGTCAGCCACTCCGACATGGTCGAGGAATTCCTCTCCGACGCCGCGCCCGCCTTGATCCGCGACGATGTCTGGCAGGAATCGAGCGACGGCAACGAACTCGTCCTCTCCGGCGCGACCCGGCTGGATGAGATCGAAGAAGCGTGGCACATCGCGCTGGAGGAAGACGGGCTCGATACGATCGGCGGGCTCATCTTCACCAAATTCGGGAAGCTGCCGCCCGAGGGCGAATCGATCCAGCTCCACGACCACCTGACCGCGACGGTCGAGAAGGTCGAGCGCAAGCGCATCGCCGAAGTCCGGCTGCGGCGGCACTGAAAAGTCAAGCCTGCCCCATTTGCCTCGGATCGCGTGGATCGCTTCGATGGGGGGTGCCGGCCAATTGGGAATCCCGCCCAGCATCTTACCTCCGCCGGGACCCGCACGGAATTCGGGACCGCAAACGTTGCCACCGGGCGCAGATTCAATGGACTTGACCGCCCGTATGACGGGCTGATGAGCAAAAAGGTATTCCCGTGGAAATCCAGCGGTCATCCGTTAGGATACCGGTCCCGAAAATCCCCCTAACCTATGCGTTTTGCCTCCGCCCCTCAATCGGTCCGCCAGCCAGGCGCCGCTGTCTACCGGTTTGCCTGCTGGTTTTTGTTGGCGGGGCTTACCGCGCTGATCGGATGCGCGGCATGGGCGGTCTATCAGCGCGGCTGGTCGCCGCCTGCCGCCGGCGAGATCTTGGCGGACCAGCCCTCGGCACCAGAGCGAGCGAGCGGGTTTGCCGTCGATGCCAAGCCATGGGATGAGCCTGCCGATCCCGCGCCGCCGCTGCCGCCGGTCATCGACCGCGCCGCGCTGGCCGGCGCGACCTTGCCCCCCCCTCCCGCCGCCGAGCTGACGGTCCCCGCCATCGAGGAATTTCCGATCTACTCCGCCAAGGCGCTGGAGCAACTCGAGCTGGCGACCCTGTTCAATGGCAAGGGAGAAATGCAAGGCGCTCTCAAGGCGCTGAACGCCGCCGCCGCCGAATTGCCCGAACACCCGAAAGTCCTTTACGAATTGGCGTCCGCCCTCGAGCAGATGCAACTCGGCGACCGCGCCATGGATGTCTGGGAGCGGATCTATGCGCTGGGGCGGGATGGCGGCGGCTCGTTTTGGGAGCTGGCCGACCTCAGGCTTCGCGGCGCGGGGAAAGGCGATTCCACCGCCCCGGACC
>JAWLBD010000112.1:0-4070 GCA_041395145.1 Verrucomicrobiales bacterium
ACAACCCCAGCAGCATCCTTAACCGCGGATTCAATGTGGGTGGCGATTCTCTCCCCGTTTGGGGCGGCTCGATTTCCTTCGACAATGCCACGACCGATTGGCATTTCGATCACACGACCGTACCCGTCGGCGACAAATACGATTTTTATACCACCGCGCTCCATGAAATCGGGCACATCCTGGGTCTCTCGACAGGTTGGGACGACTGGCTTGATCTCGTGTCGGGAGGCGCATTCACCGGCTCTGCCGCAATCGCTGATTTCAATGCGGACAATCATGTGAACGTCGCCTCGCTTGCGCTGGAACCCAATGGGCGACACTGGCTTTTCGGCGAACAGGATTCTCTGATCTTCCCCTATGGAAATCCAAACTACCTCGGGACGGTTGGTCCAAGAAACCTGCAAAACCTCGCCTTGGAGCCGAAGCGCGAGGTGGAGCTCCTTTACCGGCGATATGAACTCACCAACGTGGACGTGGCGGCGGCGAAGGATGTGGGCTGGGGCGTGATCGATCCGCCTGTGTTTGTGAAGGCCGATATTGCGCTCGATGAGAGCGGCGTCACCACAGTCTCGTGGAAGAGCGAACCGGGCATCTCATACCAAATTGAAACGAGCATCAACCTGGCCGCATGGTACAAGGTGACTCCGCCTGTTCCCTCCGAAGGGACCTTCACTGACTGGAAAGACGGCGAGGCTGGTTACTCGGACCCATCCCCGCTCGCTACATCGGTCGTTCGAAAATTCTATCGAGTCTCGAAGAACTGAACGCCGGGAGAGGCGAGGTCTCCCGTGACGGTGCGCCGATGCCATGGGGGGCGTCAGCGGCTAATCCGAAAACCGGCGCGGAAAATCACGGATCCCGCCAAAGGGTCCATCCGTGTTGATTTTTGCCTAAATGTTGATAAATTTTCAACATCGTTTCAAAAACCGACATTTTTCCTCGGAATCATCCTTTCGATTACCAGCTCGCCATGGACCGGCTGGCAGCCTATCGCTTTCCCCGCAATAAACTCAGCCAGCTTTGCGATTCGGGAGAGATCATCCGGGTGAAGAAGGGGCTTTTTGTGCCTGCGCCGTTCCGGGGCGAGCCGGGAGTCGATCCGCTGGTGCTGGCGGCACTCATCTATGGACCCTCCTATGTGAGCGTCGAAACAGCGCTCGCTCGCCATGGCTTGATTCCCGAGCGCATCGATGAAATCACCTGCATGAGCACCAAGCGCGCCCGGGTTTTCGAGACCCCCGTGGGGCGGTTCAGCTACCACCCGATCCACCCTCGCGCCTTCGCCGCCGGGGTTCGCTTGGAGGAAGCTGCAGGCGGCGCGTTCCTGATCGCCGGTCCTGAGAAGGCGATCTGCGACCGGCTTGCGCTCGTCTCGGGCGTCCGCTCTCTGCGAGACATCCCCGCCTTGCTCGAAGAGGACCTGCGCCTGGATCTGGGCGAGGTGCTTTCGTTAGACGGTGACGCCATCCGCGAGATCGCGAGACTTTACCGTCGAAACACGGTGACCTCGTTCGCCAAGTGGTTCGCCCGCCAACCTCGACCGCTCCCCGCCGCATGAATGATTTGCTAGAATCCAGAAGCGAAAATAAAGAAACATCGGTGTCCAAAAAACGGCTGAAAAACCGGGCTTAGAAGGTATCTGGCGGGCGTAGGGATCGCACTGGAGAAGGCGGTTTTCGCGGGGGTCGCCGGGAGGTTCGGAGGGCGTTGGGGCGCGAAAAAATGCGCGTTAGGGGCATTTGTGGCTTGACTGGACACCCGCCCCAAATCGATTTTGCATGCCCTCTCTAACCTATTCAAAATCAGATATCTGCAACGACTTTTTCGCCCCGCTGCCCGGCGCCGCCGAACTCGGCAACCGGCGCGGCTGCCCGGTTCTGGCCGACCTGGATTGGGTCGCCGCCGGCGTCGTCCGCGCGCTGCACCCGATGGCCAGCGGGCGCGACTTCATCCAGACCCTCTCGGAGGCGGCTGCCGGCGCGGAGATCGGCCGCTCCCACTACTTCGAGACGCTCAAGAGCCGCCGCCGCTTGGCGCTGGTCGCGGAGGTCGCCGGCATCGTCGCCGCGCGCATGGGCGCGGGGACGCCCGGCGGGCCAGATGCGCTGGCCGCCCTGCCGGGGCTGGAGGGGTTCGAGGTCTTCGCCGGGGACGGCCACTGGCACGCGCACGCCGCGCACGATCCGGCCAAGCCCCGCGGCGCAGGCGGCGGCGAGTCCAAATACCCGACCGGCCACCTCTACGGCATCGATTTGCGCACCCGCGCCGCCTTCCACCTGACCGCCTGCGACGAGGTCGCCCGCAAGAAGGAGCACGACATCCGCGCCCTCAAGCGGCTGGACCCCGAGGCGCTGCGCCGGGGCGCGCCGAGGGGCAAAAAAGTTATCTGGGTCTGGGACCGCGCCGGTATAGATTTCAACCAGTGGCATAGATGGAAGCAGTCCAAAGGGATATACTTTATCAGCCGCGCGAAGGCGAACATGAACACCGCCGAGGTCGCCCCGCGCGAGTGGTGCCGCGGGGACCCGGCCAACGCGGGCGTGGAGGCGGACGGCATCATCCTGGGAGCCCAGCAGACCATGGTCCGGCTGGTGCGCTACCGCTGCCCGGTCTCCGGGGACCTATATGAGTTTGTCACCAACGAGATGACGCTGCCGCCCGGGGCGGTCGCCCACCTCTACAGGATGCGCTGGGACATAGAGAAGACGTTCGACGGCTTCAAGAACAAGCTGTGCGAGAGGAAGGCGTGGGCCAGCTCGCCGCAGGCCAAGTCGATGCAGGCCCACTTCATCTGCCTGGCCCACAACCTGGTGACCCTCTACGAGCGGCGCCTCGCCGCCCGGCACGGGATAGCCAACGCCGCCGAGGACGCCCGCCGCGCCAAGAGGCTGGCGGCGGACGGGGAGAAGGCGAAGGCGCGCGGCGCCGACCTGCCAGATATCTATAGGAAGCTCTCCCGCGCCACCCAGTTCCCGCAAAAGTTTATCCGCTGGTTACGCATCCACCTCTTCCGACCGACCTCCAGGGAGCATGCCCACGCCCAGCTAAAGCGCCATCTCGCCACTTTGTGAGCCGGAATTTTGGACGCCGATGTTCACATTCGCCTGCGATTGTGACGAAGTCGGCCATGATCCTATTGCTGTGGGCGGTGGTGGTGGAAAGCGCCCTGTTCACGCTGCCGGAGGTGTAGATAAAGGTGTCCGCCACCCCCTCAAAATTCGCCGGGTCGGTCGGGTCGGATTCCCCATCCTTGAGGAAAAGGCTACCCGCCTGGCTCACGCCGTCTTCATTGTAGCCCATCGAGATGCGGTTGAAAATGCTCGGGCCGTTGTTGGTCTGCCCGTCGTCTGAGCGGTTTCCGCCACCCATCTTGGAGTCCCCATCGCCTGGCTGGGAGCTCTCCTGAGGGGCGGGCGAGGTGAATTGCCCCGCACCGTTTTCGGCGCAGTAGGCATTGGTCTTTTGCCCACCTGACTCCATCGGCGGGCACATCTCGAGGACCGCGCAATAAACCGACTCCGCTAGAGATCCCGTGTCATCCTCGTTGGTAATCTCCACATCGTTCGGCTCGGTCTGGCGCAGCTTCCCTTCGTTGGGACCGCGCATCTTGATCGTGTTCTTGCCCGCCTTGATCTGCCGGGTCGCCCCCGCGACTTTGATGGTCGCTACCGTGCTTGGATCGACACCTTTGAGCTCGACGTTTATCGAATTCACCCGGATATCGCCCGAGCTACAGCTTGAACACTGGGCGTAGGCGGCGGGTCCGGAGAGACCGAGGGCGGCGGTGGCGAGGGCGGCGGCGGACAGCTTGGCTCCCCGCCCGACGGCGTGATACTTCGTTTCCATCTTCTTCTTGGCGTGTTGGGGTTTTTGTGAAAGCGGACCGGCTATTCGGCGGGCTGCGCCGAGGGTTTGGCGAGGCTGGTGTAGAGGTCGAGGGGGGCGTCGAGGCTGTCGAGGTTGCTCGACGGGTCGTGCGGGTCGGTACCGAAGACGTATTCGCGGCGGTTGGTGATGCCGTCGCCGTCGGCATCGCCGTCCGCGTCGCCAGGGTCGGACGGGTCGAACCC
>JAWLBD010000113.1:0-4006 GCA_041395145.1 Verrucomicrobiales bacterium
TGGGAAGCGCTTGGGACGGTCTACCCGCGCGAGTTGAAAGGCAGTGAGCAGACAGGGCAGATGGGGGAAGAAGGCGAGAGTGCGGAGCTGGCCGAGGCCGAGATCACCGAGATCCGGGGGCGCGGCCAGCTCGACGTGGCGGTGGAAGAAGCGCATGAGGATGATGGGGATGGTTTCGAGACGCCGATCCATACCTTTGAGAAAGCCGAGACACTCGAAGAATCCTCGGGCTTGAGCCGCCGCAAGGACGCCGCTGACGAACTTCGCGACCACGAGGAAGCCCTGAGGCAGCTCGACATGACCCACGTGTTGCGCTCCCGCGAACGACCAGCCTCAATCTATCGCGCCGATGTGCTTTTCGATGCCGTGGCTTTCGAGACCGCAGGATCGGGCAACCGTGGAATTCCATACCCCGAATGGGATTTTCGAAAGCGCCGTTACCGCGACGGATGGTGCCGCGTTCACGCGAGCGAGGTTGAGATCGCTGATATGGCATGGATCACCGATGCGCTGGCGCGACGGCGCGGGCTCATCCAAACGTTGAAGAAATCCTTGGCGGCGGCGGCCAATGAGCGCCGTCGGTCCCGACGGCAGCCAGCGGGGCCGGAGTTCGACCTCGACGCTGTCGTCGAGGGGCAGGTAGCTCGGCGGGCGGGGTGCGCCCCAAGCGAAAATATCTACCAGGAGAAACGGCGGGCGCTCTATGACATCGCGGCCCTGCTCTTGCTCGACCGATCCTATTCGACCGAGGGGTACCTTGGCGGACGCCGCGTCTTGGATCTCATCCGCGAGACGATCGCCTGCGTCGGCGAGGTGCTCGATGAATTGCTCGACCAGTTTGCCATCGCCGCCTTCAGCTCCGACACCCGGCATCACTGCGCCTTTGATTGGGTCAAGCCATTCGGCGTGCCGTGGAGAAGCGCGCGCGCCAGGCTCGGCGGTATCCGGGCGGCTGGCTACACGCGGATCGGCCCCGCCCTCCGTCATGCGCAGGAAGTCCTCATGCCCCTCCCGGCGGCACGAAAGGTCGTCATTCTGATCACCGACGGTCGACCGTGCGACTACGATCGATACGAGGGGCTTTACGGCATCCAAGATGTGAAGCGGGCGATCTCCACGGGCAAGGACCACGGCATCGACACGCACGCCTTCGCCATCGAGACCCGCGCCCGCGAGACCTTTCCCACCATGTTTTCCCGGCAGCACTTTCACATCATCCCGAAACCCGAGGCCCTGACCACCTCTCTATGCGAGCTGTTTTCCCGCCTCAGGACGGGATAAGGCCCCCAACACACCCGAGTGAAGCCCCGAAGTATGAGAAAGAAGAGACAGTTCGCTCGAACGGGACGGCGGGGCACCCTCCTGTTCAATAGTCCCGCCGTTGCCATGCTGATTGTGGGGTTTGGCCTGCTCTTTACCGCCGCTTTGGGACCTCGTCTCCACAGCGATCAGGGGATTGCCATCCCGGCCGGGGTTGCGACGGCTGGTCTTGGGGCCGCGCTCCTCACACGGTCTGCCATAGCCGTGTTCTTTCTCTTTATCAGCGCCACGGCCGCTATTGCCCTTTGCGCCCACGACTTGGGGATCTCACACCCGCTCACGCTCTCGATCCTCGCTTTGCTGCCATTCTGTGCGCTGCTGGCGAAGCATGCCGATTGATTCGGTCTCGACTTCCTAGCAGCCTGTTGAAATAGCCCACTTTGGGCGGATCTCGGAAGAGGCGGGCGAAAATCGCACCAATCCGCCAACAGCACGGCAAATTGAGCCGGGGAAACGTCCGCATCCGTTCGCGGCGACCTGTATGGCCGACAGAGCCGCCGACAGAGCCGCCGACAGAGCCGCCGACAGAGCCGCCGACAGAGCCGAAAAACGCGCCTGCCCGGCCATCCGGTTGCCCGCCTGGCATTGCTTGACGGTGCCGTATCCGGTCAGGTGCCGCATCAGCAGCGAAAGGTTGTGTGTGAAGGCCGCCGCAAGCTGCCGCTTGGTCAGGTTCACCCGCCCGCGCAAGGTGGCCCGCCGCTGCTTCCCGTGGTCGAGCACATGGCAGAAGCTCCGTTCGAGATGCTCGCCGCGCTTGCGCAGCAGCGCCTTGCCGCTCTTGCTCCTTACCGCGCGCTTCGCCTTGGAAAGCACCCGCTTGACCGTGCCGTCCTGCTTGTCCTTGCGCCGCTTCGACTCGTGCGGATCGCCGATGACCACCCGCACCCGCTCGCCCTGCAGGCAGCAGACTTCCTCCACGCTGAAGTATCCCTCGTCGGCCGTCAGGCTGGCGAGGACCTTCTCCTGCATGGGATCGTCGCAAACCCGCGCGAGCACCTCGCCGGCGGCCAGCACCCTCGCGGCGAGATCCTCCGTGTCGCCCTGGTCGCCGAGGCGCACCTCGGCGGCCACGATGGCCCCCGTATCGAGATCGGTGACATGCTCCGGCTTGTAGATCATGTCGCAGGCTCCGCGCTTGGTCATGCCCACCTTGGCGTCGGGGTCGTGCGGGTTGACCCACTCCTCGTTGCTGGTCTTGCGGCCCTCGCGTTTCTTGTCGAATCGGCGCACCGCCCTGGTGTCGCCGGGGTCGATGCCGGCCTCGGCGGCGAGGCGTTTCACATACTCCCAATACTGCTCCTCGGTGTTGCGGTGGACCAGCTCGCGCAGCGAGGCGTTGGCCTCGATCACGCTTGAGTCGATGCCAAGGTTGCGCCCCTTGAGCAGGCCGTGCCCCCGCAGCCCGGCGAGCACCAGCTCGAAGGCCGCCTGATAGATCTCCGGGCCGAGCCGCCCGCGGATGACGCTCAGGCTCGAATGGTCGGGCGTGGCCTCCTCCAGCCCGTAGCCGAGGAACGCGCGCATCGAGAGCGAGTCCGCGCAGCGCGCGGCGATGGCGCGTTCGCTCGGCAGGTTCTCGAAAAACCCGATCATGAGCATCTTGAAATAGACCGCCGGGTCGATGCCCGGGCGCCCGCCCCTGGCGGCATCCGCGTAGGCGGGGCGGCAGACCTCGCGCACACCCGCCGCGAATCCGATGGAATCGAGCGTCTCATCGAGCTTGCGATAGAAGGTGCTGGCGGTCGCCTGTGGCAGGCGGCGGGTCTCGACCCAGAACTCCTGCTGGATCTCGGCGGCGGCTTGGCGGGTCTCGAACATGTGGCGGGGGAATTCAAGCAGAACGACCGACGTTTTTCAACAGGCTGCTAGGGCAAGGGAAGTCCGATATCTTTGGCAAGAATCGGCTTTCGCTCAAATCCGGATTCCTCCGTCGAGCGGTCGTTGAAGTGCCACCACTCGGTGATGAGCATGACGAATCCCGCCTGCGTCATCGCCCTCTGGAGCCGGCGCACGTTGGCGGCGACGACCGGGTTGTTGCCCTTGTAGCGGTAGTGCGCCGCCTCGGAAAAGTCGTCGAACGCGGTCGGCATCGGCACCTCGTTGCCGTCCGCATCGACCAGCGTCACATCCACCGCGCGCCCGGTGCAGTGCACCGACCAGCCGTTCTTCGGGTCCGCGACATACAGGCCGCCGCCCTCCGGCTTCGCCATATCCCACAGCATCTGGTGCGCCTCCGGCGGGCGATACGCATCCCAGATCTTGATGCCGTAGCCCTCGCGCTGGAGCGCCTCATGCGCCCGCGCCAGCTTGATCGCCGTGCCCACGTAGAGCAGCGGCGGAAGGTCGCGGTGGTAGAGCGGGCGACCGATCACATTGTTCCGCGAGGCGTAGCGCAGGTCCACCGTGATGTCCGGCGCGAACAACCGGACATCCACCAACCCATGCTTCTCCGCCGCCTCCGACGGGCGATGCCGCGGCAGCGCGGTCCGGATCTCCTCCTTCGGACCGATGCAGCCGAGCAAGAGCCCACAAAGCAATAGTGCCGACAGGCTAATCCAGGCGGCAAAAAACGAACGGGAAATTGGGGAGGAAGGCACGTGTAGCAAAAGAAGGGTTCACCTTCTACCAGACCAGCGCCTTCATCCTAACCGACCCGGCCCGGCGGTCAAATCAGAAGGCTGCG
>JAWLBD010000114.1:0-3973 GCA_041395145.1 Verrucomicrobiales bacterium
TCATAAACCCCATCTGGGCGACGGTCGAATAGGCGAGGGAGCGTTTGACGCTCGTCTGGGTCAACATGACAACCGAGGCGAACAGGGCGGTAAAGGCACCGGCGACCGCCAGGGTGTTGAGGGCGGCGGGTTCGTTGACGATGATCGGACCGAGCCGGACGACGAGGAAACCTCCCGCGTTGATAATCCCGGCGTGCATTAGCGCCGAGACCGGCGTCGGCGTCTCCATCGTGTCCGGCAGCCAGCTGTGGAACGGAAACTGGGCGGACTTGAGCAGCGCCGCCACCACCAGCAGCCACGCCAGCCACCCCAGGCAGGCGGAGGCATCCCCGGAGGCGCGCGCGGATTCGGCGGCCGCGAACATGCCGCCGAATTCCCAGGTGCCAAAGCATTGCCACGCCAACGCCAGCCCCGCGATCAGGCAGGCGTCGCCCAGCCGGCTGATGAGAAATTTCTTCCGCGCCGCGAGCACGGCGGCCGGGCGGTCGCCGTAGAAGAGCAGGAGGCGGTGGAGGCACAGGCTGGTCGCCATCCACGCGAGGGTGAAGAGCAGCAGGTTCCCCGATACGATCAGGGTGAGCACCGAGGCGACGGTCAGGCTGAGCCATTGGGAAAACCGCGCCTGCCCGGGATCGCCCGCCAGGTAGTTCCTCGCGTAGCGCGTCACCACCGCCCCGAGAAACGAGACCAGCACGAGCATCACCACCGTGAGGACATCGACCCGAATCCCGAGCGGAAGCCAGGGCAGACCCGGGAGGCTCCACTCCGCCGGACCCGCCGCCGCCAGCGCGAGCGCCGCCCCGGCCGCCGCCGCGAAAGATCCGAGCGAGAGGCGGGCCGCCACCCCCGAGGCGCGCGCGCCGCCGGATACATGGCGGGACCGGGCAATTGTAGAAGCGGCAACGCCCGCCATCAGCGGGAGGAGCGGCGCGAGCAAGGCGAGCCCGAGCAGGAGTGGATTCGCGCCGCCCAAGGCGGCGCCGGCAGTGGATTCGAGAGGTGGTTGGTCGTTCATCGGGCAGACCCATGCCTTCTTGGACCCATTTCTTCTAATATAAGATTTGACAACTTTCGTTCTATTTTATCAAAGTATAAAAATCCGCCCTTTGCGCGCCATGCTCAATTACCACCACCTCCGCTACTTCCGATCTATCGCCCGCGAGGGGAGCCTCACCGGGGCGGCGAAGGCGCTGCACCTCTCCCAATCGTCGCTCAGCATCCAACTGCGGCAACTGGAGGAAAGCTTCGGGCAGCCGCTCTTCAGCCGGGAGAGCAAATCGCTCGTCCTGACCGAAGCCGGGCGGATTGCGCTCGACTACGCGGAGACGATCTTCCGGACGGGCGATGAACTGGTCGATGTGATAGCGCACCAGGCGGGCGACCGGCGAAAGCTGCTCCGGGTTGGGGCGGTCTCGACCCTCTCGCGCAACTTCCAGTCCGGGTTGCTCAAACCGCTCTTCGGGCGCCCCGATGTCGAGCTGGTGCTCCGGTCCGGAAACCTCCGCGACTTGCTGGCGCTGCTGTCCGCTCACGTTTTGGACGTGGTCCTCTCCAACCTGCCGGCCAAGCGCGACGCCGAGTCAAATTGGCATTCCCACCTTCTCGACGAACAGCCGGTCAGCCTCGTCGGCAAAAAGCTTCGCGGCCGCCGAAAGCCGTTCCGCTTTCCCGGCGACCTGCAGGGGGAGCCGCTCATCGTCCCCGGCCACGATAGCAACCTGCGCGCCGCCTTCGATCTGCTCATGGAGGGATTCGGCATCCGCCCGACCCTCGCCGCCGAGGTAGATGACATGGCGATGCTCCGCCTGCTCGCCGCCGAAGGTGCCGGTCTCGCCCTCGTCCCGCCGGTAGTGGTGAAGCAAGAGCTCGAAAGCGGCCTCCTCGAAGAACGCCACCGCATCCCCGAGATCCGCGAAACCTTCTACGCCATCACCCTCAGCCGCCGCTTCCCGAACCCCATCCTCCGCGAACTCGTGAAGCGATAACCCGCCGTCCGCCACGGAACCTCATGAAGCCATCCGCCCGCTCCGCCTCCACCTTCCTCGCGACCTTACTTGCCGCTGCGCCATCGCCTGCCGATGACGGGGTGCCCTTCGACATCCGGCTAGAGGTGATATCGTCCGGCTTCGACCAGAAAACCTGCTGGGTGCATCCGAGGGCGGGGATTCTGCCGGGCAAAACGCCGGGCGAGCCGCCGGCGGTCGTTCTTACGATGAACAAACTGCAACTGACGGGCAGCGATGTGTTTTACGCGATCAACCATCTGAAGACCGCCGATTTGGGCAAGACGTGGACTTCGCCCAAGCCCAACCCAGAAGCGCTCGGGCGCTGGGAAAACGAAAACGGGACGACCCGGTCGATCTGCGACTTTTGGCCAAAGTGGCACGAGGCTTCGGGAAAGCTGCTGGGGATCGGCCAGACGGTCTGGTATGGCGCGGACAACAAGGTGATGAAGATCCGCCCGCGGCATGCCGCCTATTCGGTTTACGACCCGGCAACCGATTCATGGAGCCGCCGGAAGAATCTCGAACTGCCCGATGATCCGAAATTTGCCAACGCGGGAGCCGGGAGCGCCCAGCGCGTCGATCTGCCCGACGGGCGCATCCTGCTGCCCCTCTACAGCAAAGAAATGGAGGCCGGTTCGTATTTCACGACGGTCGCCCTTTGCCGGTTCGACGGCGAAACCCTGCGCTACGAAAAGCACGGCAGCGAGATGACCGTGCCCGAGTCGCGCGGTCTCTACGAGCCGTCCGTCACCCGCTTCCGGGACCGCTTTTTCCTGACGATGCGAAATGACCGGCGCGGCTACGTCGCGAGCGGCACCGATGGCCTCCACTTCGACGCGCCACAGCCGTGGCGCTTCGAAGACGGCTCCGAGCTAGGCAGCTACAACACGCAGCAACATTGGGTCGCCCACCGCAACGCGCTCTATCTCGTTTACACGCGGCGGGGCGCGGACAACGATCACGTTTTCCGCCATCGCGCGCCGCTCTTCATCGCGGAGGTCGATCCCGAAAAGCTCCACGTCATCCGCCGCACCGAACGCGTGCTGGTGCCCGAGCATGGCGCGCGCCTCGGCAACTTCGGCGTGACCGAGGTGAGCCCCGCCGAAACCTGGGTGACGACCGCAGAGTGGATGCAGACCACCGGTCCCGACCCGCACGACTTTCGCGTGCCGATGAAATACGGGGCGGACAACCGCGTCTATGCAGCGCGTATCCTGTGGCGCGATCCGAATGAATCGGCGCGGAGATAGATGTCTAGCTTCCGCACCTTCGTCGTTGCCGAGCCAAGCCGCTTTTCACCTCCCTCGCATCATCGACCAACGGCGAATTCCCTGAAACCGGTCCCATCGAAGGCAATCGCAATCCCGCAAAATGACGCAATCCTCCGGCTGCCTCCAAGAGATTCGCCGAAAACACCGCCTTCTCTTCCCGGCAGGCGGCGAAATGCCGCAAGGGCGATCCCGCCATGGTCGCTTCTTGGCTAATCCCCGCCGCCCGGCAATGCGTCCACCATCGCGACCAGATCCGGCTGATCGATCTGGGTCCACAGCTTCCGCGCCTCCCCGGCGTGCTCCCTTCGCTCCGCCGGATCGCGGGCCGCCTTCGCCAGCCGGTAGTGCGTCCAGCCCATCGAATACGGAGTCGGGATGCGAGCATAGAGCGCCAGCGCCGCCAGCCACTGGGCGCGCCTCTCCCTCCTCGCCCTTTTCCAGCGCGATGTCGCCGAGCCCTTGGATGCAGTTGGCCTCTCCCATCGGGGAACCCGCGCGGCGGTAGATCGGCAGCGCCTCCCCGTAGCGCGCCGATCGTTTCGGAATCCCTGAATTTCCGATGGCGCAGGAATCTCTATCGGGCAATCCGCCGGGCGAAATGATCAGGCGGACCAAGGGATCAGCCACGCCGGGAATCCGGCGGCTGCGTCGCTGGCGCTCCTGGCCACCGGCTACGATCCGGCATCCCTCCGGGAT
>JAWLBD010000115.1:0-3723 GCA_041395145.1 Verrucomicrobiales bacterium
TTGAAGGCGCGCGCCTTGACCGTACCCGTCGCCTGCAACGCGAGCGGCCCGGTGTATTCGGAGCCGAGGATCGCGCCGGTGCCTTCCTCGCGCGGGTCAGAGCCGTCGAGCGTATAATAGATCGTGCCGCCGCCGGCCGCGCCCATCGTCAGCGGAAAGCCGGTCGCCACGTTGCCGCCGTGCTGGGCGAAGTCCGGCGCGTCGATCGCCGGGTAGAGACCGCGGGCGCGGAGCTGCGCCAGCACGATGTCGGTGCGGAACGGGAAGAAATCGTCATTCATCATGTCGAGCATTTCTTGCCAGCGGAACTCGCGGGTCATCGGCGGCTCGCTGTGGCGGTCGCCCCACCGGCACGCCTCGGCGATCAGCGCGTCGTAGATCTCGGTGGCGCGCGCATTGTAGAGAGCCGCCGCGCCCGCCGGGGTGAGGACGCCGCCGTTGAAGAAATGCTTCCGCGTGCGGTCGGCGAAGCGGAGCCGGTATTCGGCGCTGCCGGCGGTGAGGCGCTGGTGGATGCTGGTGGGGAAGTTGAGGTTGTTCTTGGTCGTCACGTCGCGGTCGTTCGGTCCGGTCAGCGCGCCGTTCGCCACGCCGGTCGCATTCAAATCGGTGCGCTCAGAGTCCCACGAGAACAGCATCCACGGCGCGCCGGGTTCGCGCCTCCGCGCCGCGCGCCAGTTCGATTGGTCCCAGTCGTTGTTGCCGGAGTAGAAGTTGATGAGCAGGTAGTCGATGAACCAATCGAGGTTCAGATACTCCTGGATCGCCTCGTAGTTGGCGGGCTGGGAGAGGTCTTGCGCCGAGGCGGCGAGCAGCGCATTCCACGCATCCAAGTCGCCGTCCACGACTTCCATGATCGAGTTGGTCCCGGCGTCCTTCACCACATCGTAGTCCTCCTCCTGGCCGCCGAAGTGCTCCGCGACAAAGTCGTCCTCCATGCGGTCGAAGACGTGGTAGAAGCCCCAGTAGAGACCGTTGATGTAAAGGTGGGCGTAGATCTGCGGCTGGTTCGGCTGGCCGGTCGCCCGCTGCATGTCGCGGTGCCACTGGTCGCGGATGTATTGGGCGCGGTGGATGACGCCGGGGTTGATCCACGAGTCGCCGTTGCCGCCGCGCAGGATCAGGCTGTTGAAGCGCTCGACCTCCGAGCCGGCACCCTTCATCAGCGGGAAGTTGAGCCGCCGGTCGCCGTATTCGCCGCGGAAGACGACGCGCAGGTTGTGCTTGAACCGATCCAGGCTCCGGCTCGCGCGCCCGACCATCCGCAGCCCGGCGTCCGCCTGCGTCTGCGCGCCGCCTTCAAACCCGATGAATTCGATCGAGCAAGCGCGCCCTTACAGGCCGCCGCGCAACCCGGGTTCGCGTAAAATCCATTCTGCGGATCCCAGAGGTCCGCCGGATCGCATACCAGCGAGATCGTCGGGTGCGTCTGGCAGCGACGCGACGACCTGCTGCGTGGTATAGACCGGGCCGACGAGATCCGGGTCCATCTCGTAGTCCGCCTCGCGCGTGCCGCCCTGGTGGTCCCACGCCGCCGGGAAGCCGGGCGGCGGCGCGGCGGACTGCGCGGCGACCTGGTCGAGGAACAGATAGGTTTGCGTATCGACGTTGCTTTGGATAAAACCGTCCCTAAATGCCGCCGCGCGCAGCACGGTGGTCGTGCCGATGGCGACCGGTCCGGCGTAAAGCGTGCCGTTCGCCGGGGTCGGCACCGAGCCGTCGGTCGTGTAATAAATCGCCGCCCCTTCGGTCGCCGGGGTCGCGATTTCGAGATCGAACGGCGCGGTGAAGAAGCCGCGGTCCACGCTGAAGGTGGTGTCGCCGACCAAGCCCTCGAACGCCGCGGTGCCGTTGGGGCCGCCGGGCGTGGGCTGCGCGAAGTAGCCCGCCGCGCCGGGCGTCACCGTGATGGCGACCAACTCCGCCCCGGCGAGAAAGTCGGCGTCGCCGGCGCTTTCGTTCAAGCTGTGGAGCGCCAGCGTGTTTTCCCCGCCGGGGACCAGGCTGCCGCCCGCGCCGCTGATGTTGGTGGAATGCGGGACCAGCGCCGCCGCATCGGTCCGCCCGCCGGTCGCCGCCGCATCCCACGCGGGAGCCGCCGGCGCGTTGTCGCGATAGACTTCCGCGCCGTTGAGGTAGGCGATGAGTCCCGCGTCGTAGCGCAGCCGCAGTTCGAGGTGATCGAAGCCAAAGTCGGTCGGCGTCGAAAAGTCATAGCGGAGGAACGCCGAGCTGTTCTGGCCGCGCATCGCCGCATCGAGGTCGAGACCGAGCGTGCCGGCGAACGAGACGACATCGTCCGGCTTGGCCGCCCCGGTGAAGAGCGCCGCGACCTGGTCGGCGTCGAGGGGGGCAGAAAAGATCGCGGCTTGGCTGACCAAGCCAGCGAACGGTCGATGGACCGCCCCCTGGATGCGCTTCCCGATCGTCACCGGATCGAGCACCACCGTATTGACCGCCACGTCGCCGCCGGTCGTCGCCGGCTCCAGCACGCCGTCCACGTAGAGCCGCGTGTCGTGCAGGGTCGGCGTGTCGTCCGGCGCGAACACACAGGCGAGATGGTGCCATTGCCCGTCGGCGATGTAGGTCGTGCCGACGATCTGCCCGCCCTGACCCTCGATGCGGAAGGCGCCGACCGCCCCCTCGGCGGCGGAGGTGTTGACGCGCAGGTGCCACTTCGCGCCATTCGTGTTGCTGTCGCCCCACGCGAGGATGCCGTGGTCGGCCGTGTCGGTCGTCTTGACCCAGACCGAGACCGAGCGCGGGTTGGATTCGACGATGCCCACGTAGCCGGTCAAAACGTGGCCGCCCTCGCCATTAAAGCTAAGCGACGCGGCGGGCGGGTCCAGCACGGGCGGAACGTCGATGCTCCAGCCGGAATCTTCGCCCGTCTCCATGTTGCGGAGGACGCCGGTAAAGCCGTTGCCGCTCGCGTCCGCCGCCTGGCTCCCGACGCCGGCATCGAACGCCCAATGCGCCTCCAGCCCATCCGCCGCCGGCGCGGCAGACATCAGACCGGCGACCTCCGCCGCGCTGAGCGCCCGCGAGTAGATCCGGACGTCATCCATCTGCCCGTCGATGTAGCGGAACGCCGCGCCCTGCCGCCGGCCGCCGATCCAGACCGGCAGCG
The DNA here is from genome assembly GCA_041395145.1 of Verrucomicrobiales bacterium. Classification (GTDB taxonomy): domain Bacteria; phylum Verrucomicrobiota; class Verrucomicrobiia; order Verrucomicrobiales; family DEV007; genus JAWLBD01. The sequence goes on from JAWLBD010000115.1 coordinate 3,131, forward strand.
CATTCGCCCCGGCGATGTCGGTGTCGATCGGCTCGTCGGTGGTGAATGACGGCGTCTCCGCCACGCCGTCGATGTAGTGGATGGCATCGGCGATGTCTGGCGTGCCGTCGTCTTCCCACACGCAGGCGACATGGTGCCACTGCCCGTCGGCGATGACCGTGGTGCCGATGTTGTTGCCGCCTTGCACCTCCGTGCGGATCGCGCCGACCGTGCCGTTGGCGGCGTCGCTATTGATCCGGAGATGCCACTTCCGGCCGTTCGGGGCTTCGTCGCCCCACCCGAGCAGCCCGTTGTCCGCCATGTCGGTCGTCTTGACCCAAAACGCCACCGTCCGCGCGCCGGTCCCGCCGATGCCGGGATACGTGGTCTCGACGTATTCGTTGACGCCGTCGAAGGCGAGCGCCGTGTTGTTGGCAAAGGCGGTCGGCGGCGCGGGCACCCAGTCGCTGTCCCGGATCTCCATGTTCGTCAGCACGCCGAACCAGCCGTTGCCGCTCGCGTCCGCCGCCAGCGAGCCGCTCGCGTCGTCGAAATTCCAATGCGCCTGCAACCCGGCGGCCGGCGGCGCGGCGGAGTTCAGGTCGGCGATCTCG
>JAWLBD010000116.1:0-3151 GCA_041395145.1 Verrucomicrobiales bacterium
ACGCCGGGCTGGCGCGGCTGCTGGAGCCGCGCGCCTCCAGCCCGAATGCGCGGCTCCGCGCGATCCGGATGCTCGCGGAAGCCGGCATCCCGGTCGGCGTCTCCGCCGCGCCGATCATCCCGGGTCTCAACGACCACGAGATCCCGCAGATCCTGAAAGCGGCGGCGCTCCACGGCGCGCGGCACGCATTCTACACCGTGGTGCGCCTTCCCTACGCGGTGAAAGAAGTGTTCGCCGGCTGGCTGGGCGAGCACTTTCCCGACCGCAAAGACAAAGTCCTCCGCCGGATCGAAGACCTGCGCGGCGGCAGGCTCAACAGCGCAAAATTCGGCTCCCGGATGACCGGGGAAGGACCCGCGGCGGCGGAGATCAAACGGCTCTTCTCCGTCGCCGCCCGCCACGCCGGACTCAACCGCGAAACACCCCGCCTCTCCACCGCTGCCTTCCGCGTCCCCGGCAGAGGCGAGCAGTTGAGCTTTGGGTTTTAGGAGGCATTCACCCCTGAACCTCCCGTCCAACTACAAATCAACTTTCTCCCAGATCGATCACGAAGTAAGATCTGCCCATGAGCACTGCGCTCCTCAACCCACTCAAATCCGATGCTCGACCGAAGCGTCCGAAGTCCGCTGAGATTCCGGAGGGAGTTTCGGGCGGCGATCCGCCGCTGGGGGAGACTCGCATCCCGCTTGGCCCCTTTACATGGGAGGAATTCATCACGCTCCAGAATCTGGTCGAAGAACGCGGGGCTCGGGTGACTTTTTTAGACGGCCTCGTAGAGATCATGAGCGTTTCCCAAAACCACGAAATCCTAAAGTCGATCGTCGGGCATCTCCTTGAGACCTATTTCATCGAAAAGGATATCGACTTCACACCGGTCGGAAATGCAACGCTCGCTTCAAAGATCAAGGAGGCGAGCGCCGAACCCGACGAGTCGTATTGTTTTGGGGAACTCCGCCCGGTCCCCGATCTCGCCATCGAGATCGCCCTGAACAGCGGCGGCTTGAAAAAGCTGGAAGTCTATCGGCGGCTCGGTGTCAAGGAAGTGTGGACCTGGACCCAGGGGCGGCTGATCGTCAATGTGCTGCAAGAGGACGGCCAATATGAACTAGCGGAAAAAAGCTTCCATTTCCCCGATTTCGATTTCGCCTTACTGGCCGAGTGTTTGGCAAAGCCAAGCCTGCGGGAAGCGAGGCGCGCGTTTCTCGCCGGGCTGGATTAGACTGAATGCCAAAAAAATTTGCGCCTATCGCAAAAACCCCGGACGGCTGGATAAAGCGATTAGAAGGAATCCGCCGCGTAGCGGCACCCGACTTGTAACCCGGTCCTTCAGGGCCGGGTCCCTCCCCGGCACCGTGCCGCCCCGTCGCGTCGCGACGATTGATCCGGGCGCTGGCGATCCTGGAGACCCGGCTTTCAACCGCCGCTACGCGGCGAGGCGCAAGCCCGGCCTTGCGCAATCGAGTTGGCCGATCGCTCAAACCTATCACGCAGGCGGCGGCGTTCTGCTGGAGGTGGAAGCCGCAGCGCTGCCACGGGCAGTGGGGGGAAGGCGGCCAGGGCGGCGCGCAGGCCCTCGTGGGCGTCGCTGACGGCGATGCCGGTGGGGTTGAGGCCGCGCGCCTTGAGCGAGGAGAGGAACTCGCGCCAGTGGACCTCCGCCTCGGAGAGGCCCACCGAGACGCCGAGGATGCTGCGCCGGCCGTCCTCGCGCACGGCGACGGCCACCAGCACCGCGCACCTGCGCACCGCGCCGGCGACGCGGACGTCCTCGTAGAGGGCGTCGAGGACGAGGTGGGCGACGGGGCCGATGGGGCGCGAGCGCCAGGCCTCCAACATGTCGTCGAGCTGCCCGGCGGCGCGGCTGACCTGCGCGGAGGTGACCTCCAGCCCGCAGAGCTTCTCGAGGACCGCGGTGACCTTGCGGGTGGAGACGCCGCTGAAGTACATCTGGGCGACGGCGAGGGCCAGGGCGCGCTCGCTGCGCGACCCGCCCTCCAGCGCGGAGGGGCGGAAGGGCTCCGAGCAGCCGCGGACCTGGGGCACGCGCAGGTCGAGGGCGCCCACCCGGGTGTCCAGGCGGCGCCCCTTGAAGCCGTTGGCGTGGCCGTCGCGGGAGCCGGAGCGCTCGTAGGCGCGGGCGCCGAGGTGGTGCTCGCGCTCGATGAGCATGGCTTGGTTGACGAGCAGGGAGACGGCCTCCGGCAGGCCGGCGAGGCCGCCTTCGAGGATGGGGTTGAGGATGCCCGCGGGCAGGCTAATGTCGCGTTGGTGGTGTTCGGTCATTGGTGCGTCTGGCTGTGGTTGTTGCAAGCGACACCAGACCACCGGTGGCCGGGCGCTTCCACCCCCTCCGGCGGCGGCCGCCGCGCGGCGGGGGCCTTCGTCCGGCTCCGCTACGCTGCGCCTCCCGAAGGCCCCCGCTGCGCGGGTTCCCTTCCGGTCAGGGTTGGGAGGCTTTTACAGACGATTTGTTACACCCCCCCGGCGAGAAGAAGGTCAAGGCGAAGATCGACGACCGCAGCGTCGGCGGCATCGCCTTTGGCCCGATCGAGAGCGAGGACGACGCCACGGTCTCGGACACCTCCATTGCCGATTTCGGCATCGCGGAACTGGGCAAGCCGCACGACCGGCCGTTCTTCCTCACCATCGGCTTCCACAAGCCGCACATGCCGTGGAATGTGCCGGAGAAATACTTTTTGATGCACCCGCTTGACGAGATCGAGCTGCCGCCGACTACCCCAGATGACCTCGGCGACATTCCCGCCGCCGGGGTGAAAATGGCTAAGCCGGATGGCGACCACGCCGCCATGCTCGCCTCCGGGCGCTGGAAGGAAGCGGTGCAGGCCTACCTCGCCACGATCACCTATCTGGACGCCCAGATCGGGCGGGTGCTAGATGCGTATGAAAAGTCGCCGCATCGCGACAACACGATAATCTGCCTCTGGGGCGACCACGGCTGGCATCTCGGCGAAAAGGAGCACTGGCGGAAATTCGCGCTGTGGGAGGAGGCCACCCGCGCGCCGTTCATCTGGGTGGTCCCCGGCACCACCCAGCCCGGCGGCGTCTGCACGCAGCCGGTCGATTTCATGAGCATCTATCCCACGCTGTGCGCGCTGACCGGCGTCGCGAAACCAGAGTGGGTGGAAGGGCA
>JAWLBD010000117.1:0-2843 GCA_041395145.1 Verrucomicrobiales bacterium
CGGGCTTTTTGGGAAAGCGATGCCGGCGGCGGCAGCGGAGGCGCACCGGAAGGCGATCCGCGATGCCGTCTTGGAGAAAAACTGGATCTGGTTCAACGACTATCAGATGCTCAACGGCGTGCATGCCTACGGAAGGCGCTACAAGCCATTCGGCAACGTCAACTACCCGGAGGAAATCGAGAAGCTGCGGCAGATGACCGCGATCCGGGACGAGGCGATCTGGGCGGCGGCGAAAGGCAAGGCGGCTCCCGATGTCGCCGCCGAGGACGCCCACACGCGCCCGCTCTCCCCGGTGGAAACGAACTTCAAACAGCCGATCAACTACCTGAAGGAAGCCGAGGCGCTCTCGAAATTCACGATGGCGGATGGCTACAAGATCGAGCTGTTCGCCTCGGAGGAGCAATTCCCCGAGCTGCGCAACCCGGTGCAGATGAGCTTCGACAACCAGGGCCGGCTCTGGGTTTCGGTGCTCCCCGGCTACCCGCACTACACGCCGGGCGGCGCGCGCCCGAACGACAAGATCTTGATCTTCGAGGACACCGACCACGACGGCCGCGCCGACGACATGAAGGTGTTCGCCGACGGGCTGAACCTGCCGATCGGGTTCGAGATCGCGCCGGAGGGCGTCTACGTCTCGCAGGAGCCGAACCTCTGCCGCCTGGTCGATGAAGACCACGACGACAAAGCCGACCGGCTCGAGATCCTGATGCACGGGTTCGACTCGCACGACACGCATCACGCGATCTCCGCCTACTGCGCGGACGCGTCGGGAGCCTTCTACATGTGCGAGGGGCGGTTCCTGCACTCGCAGGTCGAGACGCCCTATGGCCCCGAGCGGGTCAACGACGGCGGCGTCTGGCGGTTTGACCCGAACTCGTGGCGGCTGGAGCGCTTCTCCCAGTCCGACTACAACAACCCGTGGGGCATCGCCTTCGACGAGTGGGGGCAAAACTATATCTCCGACGCCTCCAGCGGCCAGAACTGGTGGGCGCTGCCGCTCTCCGCGAAGATGCCCTACGGCATCGAGATCGACAAAGAGGATGAGTTTGCGCCGAAGCGCGCGCGCCCGACCTCCGGCACCGAATTCATCTACAGCCGGCACTTCCCCGACGAGGTGCAGGGCGATTTCCTGATCAACAACAGCATCGGATTCCTCGGCACCACGATGTTCGACGTGTGGGAGGACGGGTCCGGCTTCTCCGGCAAGGTCCGCATGGATCTTCTGCAATCGAGCGACCCGAATTTCCGCCCGGTCGATTGCGAGATCGCGCCGGACGGCTCGCTTTACATCGTGGACTGGCACAACGCGCTGATCGGGCACATGCAGCACTCCGCGCGGGACCCGAACCGCGATGTGGATCACGGCCGGATCTACCGGGTGACCTATCCGTCGCGCCCGCTGGTCGCAGCGCCCAAGATCGCCGGCCAGCCGGTCGCCGCCTTGCTCGACAACCTGAAGCTGCCCGAATACCGCGCCCGCTACCGGACGCGGCGCGAGCTGCGCGCCCACCCCGCCGCCGAGGTCATCCCGGCGGTCAAAGCGTGGGCGGCGAAGCTCGACAAGGCGGATCCGGACTACGAGCGGCACTTGCTCGAAGCGCTGTGGGCGACCTGGGCGCAGAACCAGACCGATCCCGATTTGCTCAAGCAATGCCTCGCGGCAAGCAAACCGCAGTGCCGCGCCGGCGCGGTGCGCGTCCTCCGCTACGCCTACCGCAAGATCCCTGGCAGCACCGATTTGTTCCTCGCCGCCGCCGGTGACGAGCACCCGCGCGTCCGCCTCGAAGCGATCGTCGCGGCTTCGTGGCTCGACAACGCCGACGGCGCGCGGATCATCGCGGAGGGCTTGAAGAAGCCGCTCGACAAATGGATGGGCAAAGCGGTCGCCGCCGCCATGACGACGCTCAAGGATGATGTCGCCGCGCTTGTCGCGACCGGCAAGATGGTGCTCGCCGAGAACCCGGAAGTCGAAAAATTCCTCTCTGGCACCGCCATCGCCGCCGCCGAGCAAGCGCCGCAGATCCCCGATCACCTCAAGGGTGCCGACCGCGACCGCTATGTGCTCGGAAAGGAAGTCTATGGCCGCGACGCGCACTGCGCGACCTGCCACCAGCCGGATGCGAAGGGGCTGCCGAACATCTATCCGCCGCTCTTTGAAAGCGAGTGGGTGACCGGCGACGAAGATCGCCTCATCAAAATCGTCCTCAAAGGGCTGTGGGGTCCGATCGAGGTGAAAGGGCAGGTCTTCGACCCGAAAAACGGCGTGCCGCCGATGATGGGATTCGCCGGGCTGCTCGACGACGAAGAAATCGCCGGGGTGCTGACCTACATCCGCAATTCGTTTGGCAACCAAGCCTCCCCCATCCAGCCGGAGGCGGTCAAACGCGTGCGCGAAGCGACCAAGGACCGCGCGAACTTCTACATGGTCGAGGAAATCCTCAAAGAGCATCCGTTCAAAAAGTAGCCGCCCGCTTTTCCATTGACCGACCGCCCGGCAGGGCTAGGGGAGGCGTCCGCGATCCCTGCGGGCGCGAATCACCCTAGCCTTCCCTCCTTTACAGTGAACGAATACATCCGGGTCTGCCGCTTCGACCACTGGCTGAAAAACGTCTTCATCGTTTTCGGTCATGCGGTCGCCTTTGTCCTCGTCCCGGAGGTCAAAGTCACCGCCGGAAACGTCTGGATGGCGGCGCTCTCGCTGCTGCCCGCCTGCTTCATCGCCTCGGCCAACTACATCCTGAACGAGATCCTCGACGCGCCCTTCGACCGGCTGCACCCGACCAAAAAGCATCGCGGGGTCGCCGCCGGCCTGTGCAAAGTCCCGGTGCTCTGGGCGATCAAAG
>JAWLBD010000118.1:0-2792 GCA_041395145.1 Verrucomicrobiales bacterium
GACGCTGACCTACGATGCCGCCGGCCGCATCGGCGCGACGACCGACGGCTACGGGCACACGCTTGCGTATACCTACGACGATCTCGACCGGCTCACCGCGATCACCTATCCGGATGCGTCGTCGGTGTCGGTCGAATACACGCTGCTCGACATCACGGCCTACACCGACCGCCGCGGCAACGAAGTCCGCTACACCTACGATCCGCTCGGCCAGCTCCGCTCGGTCGAAGACCCGCTCGGCGGGGTCACGCGCTACGACTACTGCCGGTGCGGCGGGCTGCGCGCGATGACCGATGCGCTCGGGCGCGTGACCCGCTGGACCTACGATCTGCGCGGCCGCCAGACGTCGAAGGTGTTTCCGGATGGCACGGGCGAGCGCTACACGTATGACGCGGCCGGGCGGCTCACCTCGGCGGTCGATGCGCGCGGCTCCGCCCAGTTGTTCCAACACGATCTCGACGGCCGCCCGACCGGGATCACCTACACCGGGAGCGCGGATCCCGCGCCGTCGGTCCGCCTCGAATGGGATCGCGAATTCCCGCGCCTCGCCCGCGCCATCGACGGCTTCGGCGCCACGGCGTTTTCCTACCATCGGCTCGAAACGAGTCCCGCGGGCAATGGCGGGCTGCTCGCCGCCGAGCGCTCGCCGATCGCCCGCGTCGATTACACCTACGATGCGCTCCGCCGCGTGGCCGCCCGCCAGATCGGCGCGGCAGAGTGGACCTACGCCTACGATGCGCTCGGGCGACCGACCCAGCGCGGCGGCCCGCCCGGAAATGCGACAATCACCCACGACGCCGGCAGCCCCGATTTCCTGATCGAACTCGCCAACGGCGGGACCACCGAATTCACCCATCGCGGCATCAACAACGACCTGCGGGTCGAGGCGATCACGCACCGGCTCCCCGGCGATGCGCCGCTCGCGGCATTCGGCTACGGCTACGATCCGGACGGCAACATCACCGCGTGGGACCAGTCCCGCGACGGCGGCGCGGCGCGCACCTGGACGCCGACCTATGACGACGCCGACCGCCTCACCGGCGTGGCGATCAGCAATCCCGCGCAGTCGTTCGCCTACGCCTACGACGCGGCCGGCAACCGGTTGGTCGAGAACATCGGCGGCACGGAAACGTTCGCCGCCTTCAACAGTCTGAACGAACTCACGGCGCTGACGCCGCCATCCGCCACCGGCTCCCGCTCGCTGCGCTGGGACAACGCCGGCCGCCTCGCCGGGATCGAATACGGCCCCGGGGAAAGCACGCGCTTTGCCTACGACTGGGCGGGGCGTCCCGCGCAGATCACCGAGATCACGGGCGGCACCGTCCAGCAAGTGCGCCGCCTGATCTGGGATGGATTTCAGGTCGTCGAAGAGCGCGACGAATCCGGTGCCGCGATCAGCGCTTCACCGAAGACGGCGTCCAGATCGTCGCCGGTCCGGACGCCGGCGCGTATTTTTTCGCCCGCGACCACAACGGCAGCGTCCGCGAATTAGTCGATGGCGCGGGGCAAGTCCGCGCCCGCTACGACTACGATCCCTATGGGCGGCGCGAGAAAATCGCCGGCGACCTGGACGCGGACCTCGGCTTCACCGGGCATCTTTTCCACGCCCGCAGCGGCTACCTGATCGCCCCCGCGCGCTTCTACGATCCCGAGACCGGGCGCTGGCTGGGGCGCGATCCGATCGCCGAACGCGGCGGCCCGAATCTCTTCGCCTACGTCTTCGCCAACCCGCTGAATTTCGTAGATCCCGATGGCCGCCAAGGCGCGTCGTCGAGCGGCGGCAACTCCGGCTCTGGGGCGAGCGGATCTTCCGGCTCCGGCGGATTTGGCGACGTCGCCTTCAACACCGCGCGCAATTTCTTCCGCGTCCTCGACCATTTCATCGACGGCTGGCGGCGGAGCAATCCCGACTTTGCCAGACAGATGTGGGACAACCGCCCGCCCGGCACCGAAGACAAGCTCGTGCCGCCCGGCTACGTCTATGTCGCAGAGATCGACGAGTGCGGGCGCTTCGTCGGCTACGTCCTGATCAAATGGCCGCAGTAGCGCGATAGCCGCTTGAGGCGGCGCGGCGGTCCGGCTACGATCCTCGCCGCATGGCTCCGCTCGATTTCCTCTACCATCTGCGCGACTCTTTCCGGGAGGACGGTATCCGCTTTGCCATCACCTCCGGCATGGCTTGCGTCTATTACGGGCTGCAACAATACACAAAAACCTCGGACTGGATCATCCACCCGGACGACCTCGAAAAGCTGCGCGCCTTCCTCGAGAAGAGACAACGCCGGATCCCGCCCTGGCGGATCAGTTACCGGGCGATCTTTGGCGCGCCTCTCGAAAAGGACTATCTCGCCGCCGGCTGGACCAGCCATCTCTTCATCATCGACCGCCCCGACTCTCCGGAGAACCACGTCGATTTTTTCGGAAAGCCACCCCGCGTGCAAGGGCTGGGCTTGGAGACTGACGACGAGGGGTTTGCCACGCGAAGAACAGTTGCGATGATGAAGCGGACGGACCGGGACAAGGACTGGCCGATCGTTGACGGAATCGGGTGGCAGCTCGCCGGGGAAAGCGATGGCGATGGATTGGTCCACATTCAGTCCGTCCCGCGACTACTCGAAGTCTGGAATCGCTCGTCTCAAGAAGAACGATCTAGGGCCGCCGAAAAGCGCCCCCTCCTCAATTCCTTGAAACAATCCACAGATGCTCGCCACATTGAGGGATTGATCCGGCTTGAACGCCTCGTTTGGGAATGCGTAAACCGGCAACGTTATCGGGTTTTCACGACTGCTTGG
>JAWLBD010000119.1:0-2636 GCA_041395145.1 Verrucomicrobiales bacterium
ATCGCCGCGCTTCCGCCTGCTCGAAGAATTCGCCGCCCGCGCCACCGGCCAGTCGGCGCCCCGAAAGCCGGCGGCGGCTTCCCATGCGGAGGGCCGCCCATTTTTCGACGGCGTCCAGATGCTCGACGCGGCGCGGCTCCTGCGGCGCCTCACGCTTTCGCTCGGCGCGCGGCTGCCGACCGCCGGGGAAAAGGCGCGCGTGGAGGCGGATGGCGACCGCGCGCTGCCCGCGATCCTAGACGCGCTGATGGAGGAGGAGGCGTTCTACGACCGGCTGGCCGAAGCATTCAACGACATCTTCCTCACGCCGGGCATCAGCGACAATGCGGAGACCGTCTTGTCCTACGAGCACTTCGAGAAGACGCGGCTCTGGTATCAAAAGTGGGAGTTCAAAGACATCGAGGGCGAGAAGGAACGCGAGCGCGCCGGATGGGAGCTGGCCCGCCAATACCGCGAGGCGATCGAGGGCGAGCCGATGGCGATGGTCAAATACATCGTCCGCGAAAACCATCCGTTCACCGAGATCATCGACGCCGACTACATCATGGTCACGCCGTTCTCCGCCCGCGGCTACGGCGTTTTCGACGAGGTGCGCGACCGCTTTAAAAATCCCGACGACTACCTGGAATACGTGCCCGTGAAACTCAAGGCGCTGAAGGGGCGGAGCCGCGCGACCGACCAGGAATCCGCGACCGGCTTCTACCCGCACGCCGGGCTGCTCAGCACCTTCCAGTATCTGATGCGCTACCCGACGACGGAGACCAACCGCAACCGGCTGCGCGTGCGCATGTACTTCCAGCACTTCCTCGGGATCGACGTCATGCAGATCGCGCCGCGGGTGAATGACGCCGCCGCGATCACCGCCAAGTATGAGGTGCCGACGATGCAGGCGGCGGACTGCGTGGTTTGCCACAAGCTCATCGATCCGGTTGCCGGGCTGTTTCAGGATTACTATGCGGTGGATGCCAAGGGCGTTTACCAGCGGCGCAAGGACGGCTGGTTCACCGACATGTTTCCGCCGGGCTTCGAAGGCGAGGCGCTGCCCGATCCCGAACGCTGGCGCGCGCCAATGGCTGGTAGAACGCACCGCCAAGGACCCGCGCTTTGCCGTCGCGATGGTCGAGCACGCCTGGTATCTCCTCGCCTACCGCCGCCCGCTGCTCCCGCCGGAGGACATCGAGGCACCGCACTTCGACGCCCACCAGCGCGCCTACCGCGAGCAGCGCGCCGCCATCGAGCGCATCGCCCGCGATTTCGCGGCGGCGGGATTCAACTTCAAGGTCGCCGTCAAGGGCTTGGCGCTCTCGCCCTTTTACCGCGCGGATGGATTGGCGGCGGCGGACGATCCGGCGCGGCGCGCGGCGCTAGACGACCTCGGCGTGGTGCGGCTGCTCACCCCGGAGCAACTCGAACGCAAGATCGCCGCGATCTTTGGCAAGGGCTGGGGGCGGCTGCACGATCAATTCAAAATCCTCTACGGCGGCATCGATACCAAAGAAGTCACCGAGCGCCTCGCCGAACCAAGCGGCGCGATGGGCGCGATCCAGCGCATGATGGCCAATGAGGTCGCCTGCAAAAACGTGGCGCTCGACTTCTCCAAAGATCCCGCCGACCGCCGCCTCTTCCCCGGCATCGAATTCGACGTCGTCCCCGGACCGGACGCGCCCGAGGCGGAGCCGAAAGTCCGCGCAGCCATCGCCCATCTCCACGCCCTGATCCTCGGGCGGCGCGATTCCCCAAGCGATCCCGAGGTGGACCGCACCTACGCGCTCTTCACCGGCATCCTCGCCGACGCCGCCAAGGAGGAGCGCTTTGAGAAAATCGAGATCTACCACTGCGGCGCGGAGCGCGAAAAACGATTCCCCGACCCCTACTACACGGTGCGCGCCTGGCGGGCGGTCGTGACTTACCTGCTCCGGCAGCACGCGTTTTTGTATGAGTGACCCGATCCGATCGCGCCGCATGAGGCGCCCGCCTCGCACATGAGGCGCACGCCTCGCGCCTGCTGCTGCGCTCCACGCGCTCACGCTAGCGGCCGCCGGTCGGTAGCGCGCTGATTTTCGCGGCCGCCCGGGGCTTTCCACCGTATCGCCCCCCGCAGGCTGGGCGATCCCGCGAGCAATGCCTCGCCTTCGTGACGGGGTTGTCATCCGGCCAGTTGGTTCTTTTCACCCCAGCATTCTCGCCCTAGCATGGGCGATCAGCCAAGGAAGTCCCCCACCCCTTTTGCTTTTTGATGAGCGCGATCGCCGACAAAAACAAAATCCGCTTTTCCTGCCCCCACTGCGGCGGGCAACTCGACGTGCCCGTCTATCTGGCGGGTGTCGAAGGTCCGTGCCCGCTTTGCAGCGGAACGATCCGCGCGCCAGAAAGCCAGGCGGCCGCCGATGAAATCGCGCGGCTCGCCGCCCTCACCGCCCCGCCCGTCGAAAGCGATCCGCCCGGCTCGCCCGCCGCGACTTCCCCGCAGGAGGCGCAACCATCGGATCCGCCCGAGGCAGCCGAGCGGGCTGCGCAGCCCGCTCGCGCCGACGAAAATCCGAGGGCGGGCAGGCAGATCAGGTCGGCTCCCCGGCTCGCCCGCGAAAAGCTGCGCGGCCAGCGCCGCCCTGAACCGGCAGCGCAACCGGAGTCGA
>JAWLBD010000120.1:0-2453 GCA_041395145.1 Verrucomicrobiales bacterium
CTCCCCGATTCTGCTTCGTTGAAATTCCGCATCATCATGACCGGTAGCGTCTTCGAGAATGGAAACTACTCGGCGGCCGTCCGCTTGTGATCATGACCGACCAGGTATGCGACGACCAGTAGCACCGTGGACAGGGAGAATATTACTCCTGGGAGGATAAATGCCTCCCCTGCGATCTCCCTGGACCCAAGAAGCTCAGCTTTGGAGCGAATATGAAAAAGCAGATTAAATGACGAATAGGCTCCGCATAAACTAAAAGCGAGTGTAAGCCAACGGCTGAACACATCTCCGCGCAAGAAACTTACCGCGAGGGCAATCGCCAGCACCACTCCGATCAAAGTAAATGGACGAAACTGGTCGAATGCCCAATAGCGGGCGGCATACCAAGCCGCCACTCCAGCCACGAAAAGTGAAACAGCGGCGATCGAAAAAGTCTTGGATTGCATTTTGTTTTAGCAGAACAGGTGTTGTTAGGGCAAATATACCATTGATATCGCGCCGGGAGATACCGGGTTGTTTCGGGGGGAGAGTTAAGCATCCTTTAGCCCTCGCGGTCAAGGGATAAGGCGGTTCGGCTGGGGGCTTTCCCGGTGCCGTTGATCGTTCGGTTGGCAGCGTTTGATTGCGCGATAGGATTTATTTCTCCATCGGGAAATCGTGGTGATCCGAATGATCGGCGCGAAGGGCGAAGGGCGATGGTTTTGGTCGGGGCGAGCACCGCCGCCAGAGGCGGAGATCCAGCGCCTCCGCGCGCTTACTGTTGCTTTCGAACCCCGGCTTGCGCCCCGCCGCCTCGCGGCGGTTGGACGGCGGGTTCTCCGGGAACGCCAGCGCCCAGATCAACCGTCGCGACGCGACGGGGGGCACGGTGCCGGGGGGCGGCCCAAAAGGACCGGGCTACAAATCGGTCGCCGCTCTGCGGCGGAGTCCTTTAAATCGCTCTATCCAATCCACCGGGCTTTCAGCGATCGGCGCAAATCCTTTCAGCTATAAGCTTATGCTCATTGAAGGCAACGGCTTGCAAAGGGATCGGCGCTTGGCGGGTCCGATCCGCCAAAGGTGGTCCGATCCTCGCGGATCCACCTTGACCCCGCCCAGGAGGGCGATTGGCGGCGCAGCGTCCGGATTGCGCGGCACCCTTCCCATTTCGGAGCGCCGCGAGCCGAGGCAGCCTTGGTTGTTATCCAAAATTTGAAGGCACAAATCTCCTTGGCAATCGGTCTAGCTAGAACCCGGGCCATCTTGGGAAGCCAGAAGATCTGCTCGGACTTCAAAAAAAATCGTTTCGGGAACGCCCAGACGGCGATGAGCGCGCCCGGAGCCGCCCCGCTTGGTCGCGCGCGGTCGCAGGCAGGGCGGCGGAATTAGGGATTCGCGGAGCATGCGCGGGTGACTGTCAAGCCGCCTTATCCCCTTGACCGTTCCGCCTTGCCCGGAAAAGTCACCGCTCCCCGAACGTGAACGACCCCCAACGCAGCGGCGGAGACGCCACCCCCGAGAATACGCGCGGCGCGCCCACGAGGCGCGAGCGGGCGAAACGCGTGCGCCGCGAGCGCGCCCACGTCTCGGTGCGCCCGAGCGGCGCGACCCAGGAGTCGCAGTCCCGGCGCTCGGTGCGGTGGGCGATTGGCGTGACGATAGCGGTGGCGGTGATCGGGGCGTTCTTGCTCCTTTTTGGCAAACCGATCTACAAGGCGTGGCAGGGGCGGAAGATCCCGGGATTGCTGGCGGAGGCGCGGGCGAAGATGGAGGCGGGCGACCTGCGGGGCGCGCATAACCTCGCCGCCGTCGCCTACCAGATCGACCGGTCCGACACCGACGCCAACCGCGTGCTGGCGACCATCCACACCGTGCTGGGGTCCGACACCGCCTTCTATCTCTGGAAAAATGTCGAGAACAGCGGCGAAGCGACCGACGAGGACCTGCGCAACATCGCCCGCGCTTACATCACCCAAGGCTACCTGCCGGAGGCGGAGCGCCTCGTCAACAAGCTGCTCGAACAAGACCCCGAGGCGAAGGAAAACCTAGAGATCGACGCGGAACTCAACCTCGCCCGCGACGATATGCAGGCGGCGGGCATGGCGATCGACCGCATCCTGGCGGCGAATCCGGACGGCTTTGACAAAAAGATCAGCGACGCCTTCGCCAAGCTGGAGAGCCCGTTTCAGGAAAGCCGGGCGGCGGGCTGGATGGTGCTGTTCGATGTGGCGGAGGGCGGCGGCGATCCCGGTTACAATGCGTTGCGCGCCATCCTGCAAAAATCCGAGATCCTGCCGGAGGACCGCGTCAACCAACTCCGCGAGTTGCTCGTCGCGACCGAAACCGCGCGGGACCGGCTGTGGATCGAGGCGATGGAGTGGGAGACGAAGCTCGCCCCGGAGCGCCGCGAGGAAATCTATGCCGAAAAATTGGAGGAGGTGCGGGAGGAGCCGGTCAAGTTCTTCCGGCTCGTC
>JAWLBD010000121.1:0-2346 GCA_041395145.1 Verrucomicrobiales bacterium
TCCGAGAGTGGGTCGAGGGAGAAATGGCGGCGCAGCGCGCGGACTTGAGCGAGGATGGGATTGCCCACCGGCAGGAGATCCTGTCGGCGATCGCCTACAGCGGCGATGTGGAGTCCGGCAAATTTCTCGCCAAAGTGGCGCAGAACGACTATCTCCCGGCGGGCGACTGGAGCGCGATCCTCACCAACATCTACCCGGAGGACCCCGGCTTTGATCCGATGCTCGATGCCCTGCGGCGCGATCCGCCGACCGGGCAAGTCGGTGCCGCCATCCGCGACCACGCCAACCATAGTTTGCTCGACGAAGATTGGGAGGCTTCGGTCGCCCACCCGTTTGATTCCCCGGCTGGGGCGGCGGTGCTCAAGGACTGGCTGGAAAAGCCGGAGGACCAGGGCGGCGATCCGTTCGGTGCCGCCTTCGCGCTTGGCTTCTGCGCCGATCCCGCCTGCGCCGCGCTCCGCGCCATCGCGCTCGAACATCCGTCCGAATCCGTGCGCATGGAGGCGGCGTGGTCCGACTGCCGCCAGGGTGGGGAAGCCGGGCTGAAATACCTGACCGACGCCAGCCTCGACCTAAACCGGTCGTCGCTCGCCCTTACCTATCTGCGCGAACTCGGCCACGATGATGCCATCCCCGCCGCCGCCACCGAACCCAGCTTCGTCGCCAAGGCGGAAATGGTGGGCTGGCTCAAGCATCCGCAAGAACTCGGCGCACCGCCGGCTTCCATCGAGGAATTCGATTCCCGCGAGCTGGTCTGGCCGCCGGCCCGGACCGGAGATAAGCAGCGCGTCTGGCTCTTCAAGTTCGCCTACATCCCCGCCGAAAACGAGCCGCTCGACACCAACTACGGCATGTTCGGCGGAAACTTTATCTGGTCGTCGCTCATCGAATATGAAGCCGAGCCGACCCCCGCCGAACTCTACGCCCATCACCTCAAAATCGAGACAGGGCGCCCGACCTGGGACGATGAAGGCAACGAAACGCCCGGCGAAGAAATCTCCGACGAGGAGGCAATGAAACGCCTTCTCGAGGCGAACCCGGGGATGTTCGAGTAGGATGCGATTGGAGAATTAGTCAATCATTTGCTGTGCCGAAAGAATGAAGCGGTTTCTCTTGTTCGGACTAATTGCCCTGGCACTTGCGGGATGCGAGAAGAAGAGCGTCGAACGATTGCCTGAAGGTAATGAGTCAACAACCGACAGGGGCAAGATCGAACCATATTTCATGGGGCGAGTTGGGTGCAAACTGCCTGATGCTGCCCGGAATCATTTCAAGGAATGCGACTGGGGACACGGAGAACGGCGCGAAACGGTCGTTTTTGAAGTAGCCGACAAAAGCGCGTTAGAGGCATTCTTTTACGAATTGGTGGATACCCTCCAAGAACGCCATCGCCCCACGAACGAAGATCTCCGCTTGGTGCTTTCTGGGGTAGGGGGGTATGAGAAATGGCGCGACATTTCATTTGCCCAGCAGGACATCTACGAATTCCAATACGGGGGTGAAAGATTCGGATGGATGACAAGCATCACCATTTCAAAACGGAAAGGAATCGTGAAATATTTCCATGAAACTTGGTAGCACATCGATTCATCGGTTGATCTGGTATAGAAATCTCGGCTGGCAACCAATATCCAATCACAAATAACAAATAACAACACCCCCCATGCTCCTCACCCTCATCCGCCACGCCAAGTCGAGTTGGGACAACCCGTTGCAGGACGACCATGACCGGCCGTTGAACGAACGCGGCCTGCGCGCGGCGCCGGTGATGGGGGCGGTCTTGGAGCGCGACTACTTTGCGGCCGGGAAGCTGCCGCGCCCGGATGCGGTGGTCACCAGCACGGCGCGGCGCGCGCGGGACACGGCGGCGATCATCGCCGGGCAGATCGGGTTTCCAGCGGAGCGGATCGAGGAGGACCGGACGCTTTACCTGCCTTCGGTCAGCGACATTATCCGGACGGCTCGGAAGCTGCCGGCCGAGGTCGGGCACGCCATCTTTTTCGGGCACAATCCGGGGTTCGAGGACGCCGCGCTGGCGCTCGCCCCCGGCGCGGAGATCCCGAAATTCCCGACCTGCGCGGTCTGCGCCATCGCGTTCCATGCCGGGAGCTGGGCGGCGGTCGAGCGCGGTTCCGGGCGGTGCGCCGCCTTTCTCTACCCGAAGATGTTCCCCGAAAATTGCGCTTGAGATTGGGCGGCGCGAGGTGATCGGTTCGCCTCGTACCGATGAAACCTCTCCTACCCCTCGGCGGCATTCCCGCTGCCATCGCCCTTCTCTCCGCCCTGCCGACCAACGCCCCGGCAGCTATCTTCGCGCAGGCTCCTTTCACCGGAGATGCCGACAAC
>JAWLBD010000122.1:0-2094 GCA_041395145.1 Verrucomicrobiales bacterium
CGCGAGCTGATCCAACTTTTCACATAGTCGACGTGCTCCTCATAGGTCGGGAACGTCAGGTGGCTGCGGGTCACATTGGCGAGCGGCCACGGACCGGCGGGCTGGAAGTTCCGGTCCTTCGCCTCGCCCACCTCAACTGCCATCGCGTCGATGATCGGGAAGAGATGCGCTTCGTGCAGGTGCGTCTCCATCAGCGCCTGCCAGCGGTCGATGTAGAGCTGGAGGAAATCCGGGTCCTGGAAGAGCCGCGCCCAGAAGACGCCGCGCGCGCCGACCGCATCGCCGCGCCAGCCTTCCGGGAACTGCTCGCCCGACGCCTGCGTATTGCCGAACGAACGGTCAAAATCCCAGAGCGGCCCGCATTCGATCTTACCGCCGCGATCTTTGTGGAAATAGGTGCTGAAGATGTACGAGTCCACCTCCTTGGTGAATTCTTGGATCACGTGAAAATCGATCCAGCTCGCCACATCGATGTAGGCGGCGTAGCCGGTCGCGAGATCGGTGAACGACGCGCCATTGAGCGCCGCCTCGAAATCGCGGAGATACGATTGCAGGTAGGCGACCTGCGCGCCGGTGATGCGATCCTCCGCCGGATAGGTGATCGCGAAGTCGCCGGAGCTTGCGGTGGTCGCGTTCACATCGCCGGCGTTCGCCTTATCCTTTTTGAAGATGTAGCCGCCGGTCACGTTCTCGCCGGTGTTTTCGAGCGGTCCGAGCTTGGCGACATCGACGCGGTCCTTGCTCCGCTTGACGCGCTCGATCAAAAGATAGAGACCGCGGTAGTCCGCCGCAGTGATCTTGCCGCCGCCTTGGTTGAGGAAGATTTCGACCGGTCGGGTGCGCGCCGAATAGCGCCCGATTTCATTGAACAGATAATGCGGCAGCCGCTCGCGGATGAAGGTGCGGTCGATCTCCGAGGCGTGCAGCGCCCAGTCGGAATCGGCGGGGAAGCCGAAGAGCGGCACGTCTTTGTCCTCGCCCTCGGTGTTGCGGGTCTCGAACGAAAAGTTGAGTTTGTTGAAGCCGGGGAGCGCCGAGCTTTCGCCGCGCACGTGGATGCCGGAGTTGCCGCCCTCGCTCTGCGCGCCGGTCAGCGTCGTGCGCCCGGTGTCGGCGGCCGGCTCGAACGCGGCGAAGACAGCGTCTTTGAACTCGCGGTCATCGCGGGGCAGCGCCGTGTTGAACGTATCGATGACGAGGACCGGCAGATCGCTGTCGAAGCCGGCGATCTCGGCATCGGCGAAGAGATAGCTTTCTTGCGAGAGCGGACCGGGCACGTAGCCATCGCGGAAGGCTCCCGCCTTGACCAATACGGTGCCCGCCAGCTCCAGCGGCGCCGTGTAGGCGGGCGAAGCGGCGGTCGGGATCGAGCCGTCCATCGTGTAGCGGATCGTCGCCTCGGGGTCCTCGTGGGTGAGCGCCACGCTGATCGAGGCGTCGAACACCAAGCCGCCCGGCGTGGCGAAATCGACCTTCTTCTTGAGCACTCCATCGTAGGCGTCGGTCAGGTTCGGCTGGCCGGGCGTGGGCGGCGCGAGGAAGCCGGTCGCGCTGTTCGCATCGGAGATGCCGTAGGCGATGCCGGTGCTCTGGGGCGGGAACGCCGGGGCGAATTCTTGGATCACTGCCGCGCCATCCGCGCCGATCAACGCGAGGTAATCGCCGTCGGCATCGAGGGTGAAATTCGTGTGCCACACCGCTCCCGGATCGGCGCGGTCTTTGCCCGAGGCGAAGACGACGATGCGCTCGCCGGGCGCGAGCACGCGGGGCGGGAGCACCCACATCGCCGGGGTCGCCGCGTCGTTGGTCAGCGCATAGCCGGCGAGGTCGATGAAAAAGCCAGTCGGGTTGTGCAGCTCGATCCAGTCCGAATGATCGCCGTCGTCGTCGGTGAGACCGCTGTCGTTTTTGGCGAGGAACTCGGCGATGCGCGGGTGTTGCAGGTTTGCCGCCACGGTGACGGTGACCGCCGCTTCCGAGGTTCCCATCGCGTTGGTCGCCGCCAGCGTGTAGGCGGTGGTTGTGTTAGGGTTGACCACGGCGGTGCCGGACGCCGGGTCCACCGGCTCCCCGCCGATGGTCGCCGAGGTCGCG
>JAWLBD010000123.1:0-1949 GCA_041395145.1 Verrucomicrobiales bacterium
GCAGAGGAATGGTTGGGCAGAGGAATGGTTGGGCAGAGGAATTAGGGGGACATCCTGAACGCCGCCGCCGCACGGCATCCATTCCTTTGCCAAGTAAACATCGGCGATCCGGTCGAGGACGGCGGATCAATGAATTCGGCGCGGCGCTCACTCCACGACTTTCACCGATGCGCCGTCGCGGAGCAGGGTGAAGAGTTCCTCGGAGTCCTCTGGCGAAACGTAGATGCCGCCGAGGCTGCGCTTTTTTCCGTCCTCCGGCGGTGGCGGGGAGATGACCATGCCTTTCTTATCGAGGACGATCCACTTCTCTGCCTCGTTGTAATCCGGCTTGGTGAAGTTCGTCACCGATCCCTCGCTCCACGCGGTTTTGTTTTTCACCTCGGCGGAAAACGGGGCGCGCACGCCGAAGGGAAGCTCGAAGCCCTCGATGGGGTATTCTTTGAAGAAGTCGCCGTTGCGCAGCAGGGTCAGCCGCTTCTTGCCGAGTTCCGCCACGGCGGTGAAATCGAGCGCGCAGACCATGAGCTTGTCGCCGGGGTGGATCGTGGTGCCGAGCCGGGCGTTGGCGCGCATGATGTAGCTCACCGTCGTGTTGTGGCGGCGGGCGATCACCGCCAGCGCGTCCCCCGGCTCCACCGTGTAGGTCGCCTTGCCCGGCGTGCGGACCGGAGAGAAGAGCAGATCGACATTGATTTCGCCGACGATCCGGCGGGCGTCCTCGTAGCGCGAGGAATCGGTGTAGGTGCGCATGAGGTGAAGCAGCTTGTCGTGCGCGGCGGCCAGCTCGCCAGACTGGAGCAGCGCCATGGCCTGCTCGAACTGCGCCTTGCCCGGGTCGGGGCGCGGCGGCGGCTCGGTCATGTATTCGCGGATCTGCTGGGTCGCCGCCTGCTCCGGGACGTAGGTCTTCTGGTAGAGGTAGTAGGCTCCAAACAGAGTGGCGCCGAGCACGCCTGCGGCGATGACGGCGATGATGATCTTGAGCTGGGGTCCGAACATGGCAGCAATCTTTGGCTCGGCGTCCCGCTAAAGCAATCCGCGGCGCTTGAAATCAAAGAGATTAATCCCGCTCGACTTCTGGATCATGTCGATGGTGAACTTTAAAAGGCAGATCTCCCACGTGTCATCCACCCCGCAGATCACCGCCGTCTGCGGCGTGTTGGCGGCGCGCACTTCATCGACGATGCGCCCGCAGACGGTTTCGAGCGGGTCGTGGACCAGGCTTTCGCGCACGTCGGTGCGTTTGAACTGGAAGCCGTATTTGAGGATCGAGAGGTCGCGGATGTTGCGCTTGAACCAATCTGCGAAGTCGCCCGCCTGCGCGCCGAAGCCGTCGAACTCGAACTCGCCCATGCCTTCGGGGCGCAGGATCATCGGGCGCTGCGCCTCGATCGTGCCGTTGCGCACCCGGCATTGCCCGACCGAGTCCATCAGCTCCGAAACGAGGTGGAATTCGAAGCTCGTGGACCCGAACGTGTCGATGCGCCGATCCGGCTCATGCAAGATCTGCGTTACCTCCAAGGCATACTGGATATCGGTGTCCGAATACATTTTTTGCGGAATCGGGAAGCTACGGCTGGTCCCCGTGCCGCGCCAACGCTAATTCTAAAGCCGCCATGAATCTAACCGCCCAAACCTTGCAAGACGCCCTCGACTGCGGCGGCGCCCTCGATTTGTCCGACCGCGCCTGCCTCATGCTGACCGGTCCCGACGCCCGCCGCTACCTCAACGGCCAGGTCACCAACAACGTCGCCAACCTGCCGCCGGGGGAGGCGCGCTACGCCTGCTTTTGCACGCACAAGGGCAAGGTCGAGGGCGATTGCCAAGTCGCGGCGGACGGCGAGGCGCTGCGCATCGACCTCGACCCCGCCCTGCGCGAAAGCGCGTTCGCCCGGCTCGGCAAATATATCATCGCCGACGACTGCGAGCTGGCGGACGCGACCGGCGAG
>JAWLBD010000124.1:0-1865 GCA_041395145.1 Verrucomicrobiales bacterium
GGCATCGGGGTTTCAAAACGGCGATCCATTGACAGGCAAATCCCCGCTTGGGAAAGCGCGAAGTTCTCCGATTCGCCCGATCGGATTGGACGGATTGCCAAAAGCAATGGCTGGAATCGAATGCCCAAAAACGCGCTGTTTGGACCCCAGCTCCGATGAGGCTGCGCGTCGCGCCGCAAGTCCCCTCCCTGGAGGGGATTTAGGGGTGGGCAGATGGGCTTTATTCTCCTTGAATCCAACGGATTGCAAAAGGCTGGGCAATTGGCGGGACCGATCCTGCCGAGGTTGCCCGCTGCGCGCTGACCCACCCTCGACCCCTCCCAGGAGGGGAGATTGGATTCGCGACGCCCGCTTTGCGATGCCGCTTTCCTAGGGCAAAACTCCCAGCATCTGGTCATGGCGGAAATCTACATTAGGCGCAGGTCACATTGGCATTCAGTCTAAATCTCGCCCGGCTCCCGATAGCATCGCGCGGATTCCGCCGTAACCGATGCGGGCGAGGCGGGTTTGATTTCCCACGCGTTTCCGCCACCCTCTCCCGGACGTTCCCAGCGAAACAAAAATAGACCCCCCATGGCAATCCTTTGGCGAATCCTTGGTATTGGAACCCTGCTCACCGCGCTCGTCGCGGGCGGCTTGTTCGTGTACGACACCTTTGTGCAGGCGAATGCGGAGCAAGAGATCCCGATCGAGACGCTCCCGGTCGAGACCCGTGACATCGAGGAGATCATCACGTGCCTCGGCGAAGTCGAGCCGGCGGTCGCCACCGAGATCAAGAGCGAGGTGACCGGGCGCGTCAGCCGGGTGCTGGTGGAATCCGGCATCGAGGTGCAGCGGGGCGATCCGCTCGTGGAGCTCGACCAGAACGAATTGCTCGTCGAGATCGAAGAGGCGGAGCACCACATCGAAGCCTCCCAGCTCCGGCTTGCCAAAGTGAAGCTGGACCTCGATTCGAAAGAGGAACTCAAGACGAAGGGATTCCTGCCGGCGCGGGAATTCGCCGATGCGGAGATCGATTACAAGCTGGCGGAGAACGAACTCAAGATCCAGCGGGCGCGCGTCCAGGCGCTGAAAGAACGGCTGGCCAAGACGACGATCCGGGCGCCGCAGGCCGGCGTCGTGCTCAAGAATATCGTCAAAGAAGGCATGGTGATCAGCGGGGCGACCTCGTTTTCCGAAGGCACGATCCTGATGGAGGTGGCGCAGCTCAACCGGCTGCTGGTCGATACCGATGTGAGCGAGGTGGATGTCGCCAAACTGCACGCGGGCATGGAGGTGACGCTGGAGTTTGATTCGCTGCCCGATCTGGCGGTGCCGGGCAAGATCACCTACGTCTCGCCCAGCGCCGAGCTAGAGAACCCGAAGAACCAGCAGAGCACGGCGAAGGTCTTCCCGATCACGGTGGCGTTTGCCACCGAGGACCCGCGGGTGCGCCCCGGGATGACGGCGAAGGTTCGGGTCACGATTTCCACCGCGCAGCAGGTGCTCGCCGCGCGGCTCCCCAGCCTATTTTTGGAGGACGGCAAGAGCGTGGTCTATGTGAAGGCGGGCGCGGAATTCGCCCGCAAGGAAGTCGAGGTCGGGATCAGCGACACCGATGTGGTCGAGATCAAATCGGGGCTGGCGGAGGGCGACCAGCTCGCCACGCGAAAGCCGTTCGGCGAAGATACGCCTGCCTCCAGCGGCGGCCGGGGGCGCCGCGGTCGCTCGTAGCGCCGCCCGATCACCTGCCTGCAACCCCGACTTCCGAAGCCGATGTTTTTGTTTTCCGCCATCCTCATGGGCCTGCGGGACATTTGGGGGCACAAGCTGCGGTCGATCCTCACCCTCTTCTGCATCCTGCTCGGCGTGTCATCCGTCGTGGT
>JAWLBD010000125.1:0-1781 GCA_041395145.1 Verrucomicrobiales bacterium
CAGGCTTGCTCGCCGGTCCGGAGGTCGAGGCAGGCGACCTCGTTGCCCGCCAGCGTGTAGAGGTGGTCGCCGATGGCGATCGGGCTGGCGAAGTTCGGTCCCCTGTCGCTGCCGAGCCTCCACGCTTCCTCCGCCTGGAAGCCGCCGCCCGCCTTGGTGACGCGCGCCGCGACCAAGCCGATCTCGTGGGAGCCGGCGATGACGAGATCGCCGCGGATGACCGGGGCGGCGACGTGGCGCCCGAACTTGGTGGCGAGCGGGACGCGCCAGAGCAGGCGGCCGCCGGCGCGGTCCAGCCCGATCAAGCCGCCCACCGTGAAGCAGACGACCTGCCGGACGCCGCCGATCACTGCGATCTGCGGCGGCGCGTAGGCGGCTTGGTCGTCCTGCGATCTCCACGCCACCTTGCCGCTCGCTTTGTCAAAACAGACCACCGCCGCACCCGGGCCGCCGGCCAGGGCGATGACGTGATCGCCGTCGATGAGCGGGCTGGAGGCGTAGCCGTGGCGGGCGCTGCCTTCGGTCGTCCCCTTTTCGCCGACGTAGGGCGCGCCGAAATCGGTGAGGTAATTCGCCTTCCAGCGCAGCTCGCCGGTCGCGGCGTCGAGGCAATGCAGCGCGCCTTTGCACGATTGGATCAGCGCGATCGCGCCGTCGCTGACGGGCGCGCAGCGCGGGCCGGTGCCGAACCCGTCTTTGTGCGGATCGTCCAAAACATCGCTCCAAAGCCGCTTTCCGTCGGCGAACGAAACGGCGCGGAAGACTTCTTTGCCGTTTTCGAGCTCGCCGTAGATCACGCGCCCGCCGCTGATGATCGGCGCGGCGAACCCATCGGCCGCCGGGATTTTCCAAACGACGCGCGGATCGTCCGGCAGCGTCTCTGGCGCGGGCGCGCCTTCCGGCAAGTGTCCGTTTTGCGACGGTCCACGCTGGTGCGGCCAGTCGGCGGCACCGGCAGTCGTGGCGGTCGCGGCGGTCGCGGCGGTCGCGGCGAGGCAGAGGAAGGCGAAGGCGAAGGCGAAGGCGAAGGCGGGTAATGCAGGGCGGATGCGCATCGCCGATTGTGCCGGATTTCACCCGAGCTGTCTAGGCGCACTGCGGGAAATCCGGCCGCGCCCGAACGATCACCGGAAGCCGCCGCCCATCGCTTTGAATACCGCCGCCGCGTCGGCGAGGGCGGCTTCACGCGATTGGAGCGCGGCGCGCTGGGCATCGAGCGATTGGCGTTCGTCTTCGAGGACTTCGAGCTGGGAGACCAAGCCTTCGGCAAAGCGGTCGCCGGTCCGCTTCCGCACCTCGGCCAGCTTGGCGGCGGTCGCGGCGGCGCGCTGCGCTTGGCGCCGCCGGCTCTGCAGGCTGAGCATCGCGCCTTCGGCTTCCTCAAACGCGCGGAGCGCGGCGGCGCGATAGGCTTCGGCCGCCACCGCCGCCTCGGCGTCCGACTGGCGCACTTCGGCGAGCCGGGCGGGGTCGAAGACCGGGATCGAAAGCAGCGGTCCGGCGGTCGCGATCCAGCTCTTGGCCGGTCCGGTCAGCGCGCCCGCTTCGAGGCTGCCGCCCAGCTTTAGCGATAGGTTCGGGAACAGGTCCAGCTTCGCCGCGCGGGCGATGTCGAAGGCGGCGCGCACCCGCGCCTCGGCTGCGGCAACGTCCGGGCGGCGGGCGAGAAATTCGCTGGGGGCGGCGGCGGGCGGCGCGGGCACATCGAGGTCGCGGAGCCTGCCGCGCGGCGCTTCGCCGGATCCGGCCGGCACCCCCATGAGCGTGTCGAGGCGCAGCGC
>JAWLBD010000126.1:0-1774 GCA_041395145.1 Verrucomicrobiales bacterium
GTCCCGCCTCCGCCGTTGGCGGAAACCGGGGTGGGCGTTGCGTCGGCGCTGCGGCCGCTGGGCTTGTTCACGGGTGCTCTCCTCGGCAGGTCAGACCTGCATGATCTCTTCCTGCTTGACGCCGAGCGCCTTGTCGATCTCGGCAACGTATTTGTCGGTCAGCTCCTGCACCGAGTCCTGCCAGAACCTGTGGTCGTCCTCCGACATGCCGTCCTTGCCGCGCTTGATCTGGTCCATTCCGCTGTGGCGCACGTTGCGCACCGCGACGCGGGCATTCTCGGCGTAATGCGCGGCGACCTTGGTCAGCTCGCGGCGGCGCTCCTCGTTGAGCTCGGGGATCGGCAGCATGATGATGGTGCCGTTGGTCTGGGGATTGATCCCGAGCCCCGATTCCATGATTGCCTTTTCGACCTTCTGCACCAGCGACTTGTCCCAGACGTTGATGGTGACCATCCGCGGCTCGGGCACGTTGACGGTGCCGACCTGGTTGATCGGGGTCATCGCCCCGTAGGCGTCGACATGGATCGGTTCGACCATTGTCGCCGAGGCCCGGCCCGTTCTCAGCGAGGCGAATTCCGCCTTCAGCGCGGTGATCGCACCCTTCATGCGTTGTTCGATGTCGTCGAGATCCAGCTCGAAGTCCTGGTCGGCCATGGGTTTGCCCTTCTTGGTTTCCGGCGCGCGCGTTCCGGCTGAGGTATACAGGGAACGCGCGGGGATTGTATACCCTTGCGGGCCGGTTTCGAGGGGATTTCTCCCGCCCGGCGGGATTGCGCGCACCCTCCGCCCGGTCCTGGATGTTTCCGCTAACCCCCACCCGCTCCAGCGACGCGCGCGGACGCGGCCCGACCGCGCGCCTCCGGCGATGTGTCGGTTCGCGCCCCGCTCAGCCCGAAACCGTCGTGTAGGTGCCGTCGCCGGCCAGGATCGTCCGGAACCCGCCGGGTTCGTCGAGCGAGAACACGATGATCGGCAGCCGGTTGTCGCGCGCCAGGGCGATGGCGCTCGCATCCATCACCCCCAGCCGCTTCGCCAGGGCATCGTCGTAGCTGACGTGGTCGTAGCGGACCGCATCGGCGTGCTTCTTCGGATCTTTGTCGTAGACCCCGTCCACTTTCGTGCCCTTGAAGATCGCCTCGCAGGCCATCTCGTTGGCGCGCAGCGTCGCCGCGGTATCGGTGGTGAAATAGGGGTTGCCGGTGCCGGCGGCAAAGATCACCACCCGCTTCTTCTCGAGGTGGCGCACCGCGCGGCGGCGGATGTAGGGCTCGGCCACCTCGTCCATCCGGATTGCGGTGATGACCCGGGTGAAGACCCCCATGCTCTCCAGCGCCGACTGCATCGCGAGGGCGTTCATCACGGTGGCGAGCATGCCCATGTAGTCGGCGGTGGTGCGCTCCATCCCCTGCGCTGAACCCTGGAGACCGCGGAAGATGTTGCCGCCGCCGATCACCATGCAGACCTCGACCCCCATGTCGCGCACCGCCTTCACTTCGCGCGCGATCCGCTCGACGGTCGGCGGATGCAGACCGTAGCCCTGGTCGCCCATCAGCGCCTCGCCGGAAATCTTCAACATCACACGTTTGTACTTGGTCTGAGGCGTCTCGGGGATCGCGGTCTCGGTCATCTGGCAGCCATTTCCTGGAGGTCGTTCGAGGGTGTGGTTCGGAGCGCCCGGCCGGGCGGTGGAGCGCGCCCGCGTTTGCGGCGGGCGGCGGCGGAGGGCGCCGGACGGTCCGGCGCCGCGGGTGGGCGGAATGTTCGGCGCGAAAAT
>JAWLBD010000127.1:0-1680 GCA_041395145.1 Verrucomicrobiales bacterium
GTCCGCACCGAATCGCCGGAGACTCTGGAGCGCTACCGGGTGGGCAAGAAGATCTCGGTGGGCACCTGCCGGCCGTCGGACTTTGGGAGGCAGTGCCTGCTGGCGCGGCGGTTTGCGGAGGCGGGCGTCCGGTTCATCGAGGTCAACCACGGCGGCTGGGACACGCACACCGACCACCGGCGCGATGTG
Organism: Verrucomicrobiales bacterium; assembly: GCA_041395145.1. Taxonomy (GTDB): domain Bacteria; phylum Verrucomicrobiota; class Verrucomicrobiia; order Verrucomicrobiales; family DEV007; genus JAWLBD01. Next base: position 190 of record JAWLBD010000127.1, read on the forward strand.
CGGGCGAACTGTGAGACGGTGGACGCGCCGATCGCCGCGCTGCTGGGCGATCTGGAGCAACGCGGGATGCTCGACGACACGCTGGTCATCTGGGGCGGGGAGTTCGGTCGCCCGGGGCTGCTGCCAAGCGACAAGAAAGACGAGAGCGGCCACAACCCGGATGGCTTTACGTTCTGGATGGCGGGCGGCGGGCTGAAGCGCGGCATCGCCTACGGCAAGACCGACGAGACAGGCTCCCGCGCGGTGGAGGGCAAGGTCCATTTCCGCGACCTGCACGCCACGATCCTCCACCTGCTGGGGCTGGAGCCGGACAAGCTCACGTTTTGGCACGAAGGCAGAAACCACCGGCTGACCGGACCCGAGGGCGGCCGGGTGGTGACGGAGATCTTCGCGTGAGCGCCTGACCTAAACTGAGAGGCAAATTCGATGCCCGAGTCCCCGCCGCCGCGCCCGAAGCACCCGGCGTTTCACCGGACGACCATGATCGCCGGGTTTCTCATCGCGGCGGCCGCCTTCGCCGCCGGGGGCATTTCAATCCGGGCGGAAATGCAAGGTCACGACACCGGGATAGCCGGCTGGATCGCGCCGGCGATGATCGCGGTGCTGATCGGGTGGTTCCTTTTCAGGGCGCTGCTCGCGCGGCCAAGATGCCCTACCTGCAAGGTCCGCGCCATCCATCAACGCGATCTTTTGGAGGAAATTCCCGGTTCCCGCTCCCCGCAGGCGTTCCGCGAATTCCGATGCCCAAGGTGCGGCGGCGTCACCCTGATCCCGGGGCTAGACGCTGAAGGATGAGCGCGAGAGCACGCGGCGGTTTAAAGGACGTCGTTGACTTCGACGCCGGGCGCATTGCCGATGATGATATAGACAACGCCGTCCTGGCACCAGGCGGCGGTTTTCATGCCGTCTACGTCCAATTCACTGACCGATTCCGGCGGATCGACGAGGGCGGTGCAGTCGATGGCGAAGATGTGGACGACTTCGCTGCCGGGGCTTTCGGCATCTCCCCCACCCTTGCGCACGCAGACGAGGCTGACCTGATGCTGGTTCCAATCGAACACCTTGCAGCCAATTTTCTCGAGACCCGGCAATTGCCCGGGCAGGCGGTCGCAGGGGACGACGGCGCCTTCCTTGGAGCGGAAATAGTCGCTGATTTCGACGGGGTTGGTCGAGATGAGCTTGAGCGGTCCCAGCCCGTCCTTGGCGCTCTCGGCGAGATCGTGCCGGAGGTCGGCAAAATGCTGCGGCCGGGCGATATCCGGCTTGTAGATGAGCACCCACAGCGAAAAACCGATCAGCAACGTCGCGACCGCCGCCAGCCAGCCCGCGCGGGTCGAAAGCCACGGGCCGCGGACCACCCGCCCCGGCGGTGCCACCGCCGCGCCGATCCCGACGAGATCATCATCCCCCGGATCGTGGGCGCGGGCTTCCGCCGCCGCCGCGAGCAGGCTCGCCTTCAGGTCGGCGGGGACCTCGACAGACCGCAGCGCC
>JAWLBD010000128.1:0-1669 GCA_041395145.1 Verrucomicrobiales bacterium
CAAAACATCTCGCCTCGTCAGCCGCATGAGCAGCATGCTCGTCCAGCGGAACAAGGCGATCGTCGGCGAGAATGCGTTTGCCCACAGCGCGGGCATCCACCAGGACGGCATCCTGAAAAAGCGGGAGACCTACGAGATCATGGACCCGCGCGAGATCGGCTGGGGCGAGACCGAATTGCCGCTCACCAAGCACAGCGGCCGCCACGCCGTCGCCAAGCGCCTCGAGCACCTCGGGTTCCGCCTGACCGACGAAGAGGTGGACGGAATCTTCAAGCGCTTCAAAGACATCGGCGACCGCAAGAAATTCGTCTATGACGACGACCTCGCCGCCCTGGTGGACGAATCGATGCTCTCCGAAAAAGACACCTGGGAGCTCGGATACCTGCAAGTCTCGTCCGGCAGCACCACGGTGCCGACCGCCACGGTCAGGCTCAAGCGCGGCGACAAGGTGCAGACCGATTCGTCGCCCGGCAACGGAGCCGTCGATGCCGCCATGAAGTGCATCGACCGGATTTTGAAAAAGCGCGGACGCCTCATGGAATACCACGTCCAGGCCGTCACCAGCGGCAAGGACTCGCTCGGCGAAGTCACGATCAAAGTCGATTTCGGCGACGGCGAGCTGGTCACCGGCAAAGGCGCCAGCACCGACGTGATCGAGGCCAGCGCCCGCGCCTACCTCAACGCCATCAACCGCGAGATCGCCCTCGAAGCCGCCACCCGCCGCGTCGATCACATCGCCGAGGCGGCGGCCAAAGCGGTGTAGGTCGGAGCAGCGATGAAACAGATTCCCAAGTGGGTCTGGCTCGCGGTCTCGACGGCGGTCCTATCGCTTATCTGCGTTTTCGGATTCCTGCTCGTCGTGGGGAGGGTCTTCCACCCGCCACCTGAAACGTCGGCATCCGCAGGACCCGAGGCGGTGCGATTTCTCGATCTCCCCGCCGACGCGAAAGCGATTCGCTATTGGGACCATTGGCATGACCAGATCGCCGCTTTCGAAACGACCGAGTCGGAATTTCGGGCCATTTTCCCAGCCGTAGAATTCCAGGAGATTTCCGAACCGATCCCCTACATTTCAGGGGGCTACGGCAACCCGGATCGCCCACCCTTTCACACCGGCAATGGGGAATCCACAAGCGCGACTGCGGGAATCTATTTTCGGCGCTCTGAGGCAGATGGCGGCGGAGAACTCATCCTCTTCGACCGAGAACGCCAAACTGGCTACTACGAGTTGGCTCTGTGGTAAATCCAGTCGCCCGAATCGGGAAGGCGCTCGCCGCACCGACCCATTGCGCGAGCGCCGATCCGTGGCAGCGTCCCGGCGATGCCGCTTAGCTCAATCTTCCAGCGTCTCTCGCAGACCCCGACCAATCCCCATCCGGCGAAGGAGGCGCGGCAGTTCGATGTCGCCGACCTCTACCGCGGATCGAAGACGGCAGGAGTGCCGTCTCTACGTTGTGCGGCGGCGGTTTAGCGCGAGCGCGGCGGTGCCATTGTAGAGGCGACACTCTTGTCGCCTTGGGGATGCGCCTGCGGTCTTGCTCGGGCGCTGGTCGTTTTGGGCGAGGTCGGTGCCGCAAGCCGAAGACGGCAGGAGCGCCGTCTCTAAGCCGCGCGGCGGCGGTTTAGCGCGAGCGCGGCGCTGCCATTGTAGAGGCGACACTCTTGTCGC
>JAWLBD010000129.1:0-1665 GCA_041395145.1 Verrucomicrobiales bacterium
CGACCCGAAAGAAATCGGCGAGCACGAATTCGTCGCCGACACGCTGGTGCGCCGCCTTTCGCCGCTGGGCGATGTGGCGCGCGCGCCGCGCCAGTTGCTCGACCTCGGCGCGGCGGTCCACTTCCACACCCGGATCGACGTCGCGCTCGATGCGGAGCCGCCGGTCGGCGAGCTGATCGCGCGGCTGCACCCGACGCCTGCGGTCGGCGCGGTGCCGCGTTCGGCGGAGGCGATGGCGGCGCTGCACGCGCACCGGGCGGCGCTCGGCTGCCCGGCGGCGTTTGGCGCGCCGTTCGGCGTCATGCTGCCTGGCGGCGAGTTTCACGGCATCGTATTGATCCGGGGCGTTTTTTGGCGGGATGGAGGGGTTGGGCTCACGCTGCCGGCCGGCTGCGGGATCGTGGCGGAAAGCGATCCGGACCGCGAGTGGGCGGAGCTGGCGCTGAAGCGGCGGATGGTGCGGGGCTGGCTTGGGCTGTAAAGCGGCGCAGCGGGCGGAGAAATCCATTGCGCGCAGCCGCCGGGCGTGGCTAATCTAACCGCAGCCAAATTCCGTGAGCAACACGATCTCCAGCCTGAAAAGCGCCGGACCGAAACCCGGCGCGAGTTTTCGCGAGCGCTACAAGTCCGCCTATCGGTGGATGGTGCTCGCGCGGGTGCTGGAGGAAAAGATCGGCGGTCTCTACCGGTCCGGCGGCAAGATCGTCGGCGGCGTCTACCTGGGGCGCGGGCAAGAGGCGTTTAGCGCGGCGCTCGGGCAGAGCCTCAGCGAGCCGGGCGATGTCTTTGGTCCGCTGATCCGCGACATGGCGGGGCGGCTCGCCTTCGGCGAACCGCTGCTCGACGCGCCCCGCACCTACCTCGGCTCCGCCAGCGGACCGATGCGCGGGCGGGACGGCAACATCCACCGCGGTCGCCCGCGCGAGGGCTTGCCGGCCATGATCAGCCACCTCGGCGCGCTCGCCTCCGTCGTCGCCGGCATGCTGCTGGCCAAGCGGATGCGGGGCGAGCAGGGGATCGCGGGCGGCACCTGCATCGGGGACGGCGCGACTTCGACCGGTTCGTTCCACGAGGCGATCAACCTCGCCGCCGTGGAAAAGCTGCCCCTCATCTTCGCCGTCGCCAACAACCACTACGCCTACTCGACGCCCAACGCCCAGCAGTTCGCCTGCGAAAACCTGGTGGACCGCGCCATCGGCTACGGCGTGCGCGGCTATCGCGTGGACGGCACCGACCTCGCCCAATGCCTCGACGCCTTCACCGAGGCGGCGGCGCGCGCCCGCGCCGGCGAGGGGCCGCAGATGGTGGTGGGCGACCTGCTCCGCCTCAGCGGGCATGGCGAGCACGACGACGCCCGCTATGTGGACCCGAAGCTCCGCGAATCGAAAGTCGGCCGCGACTGCCTGGCTGTCGCGCGCCAATACATCGCGGACGAGGGCTGGATGGCGGAAGCCGAACTGGACGCGTGGCGCGGCGAGGCGGAGGCGAAGGTGGACGAGGCGATCGCCACCGCGCAGCGGGAGGCCCCGCCCGATCCGTTCAAAGAAACCTGGCACGCCCTGGCGACCAAACACCTGATGGATACCTACATCTCCGAATCGTGAGCACCGGCGGCGTCACCTATCTGGAGGGGATCCGGCAGGCGCAGCGCAAGCTCCTCGCCGA
>JAWLBD010000130.1:0-1630 GCA_041395145.1 Verrucomicrobiales bacterium
CGCCGCCAGCGCCGCGCGAACAACAAATCGCCAGTTCCGGCGCGACCAAGACATGGACCTACGCGGTGCCCATCGCCGCGCTCGCCGCCGCCGCGCTCCTCTTCGCCATCGCCTTCCGCGACCGCCTGCTCCCCGCGACCGAGGTGGAAGTGGCCCGCGTGCTCGCCATCCGCGCGGAGGGCGGTGCCGCTGCGGCGCCCGCGCCCGAGGCGGCGGCGGGAGCGCGGGATGGATTGGCGGACCTGCCGCCCGCCATCGCTGGCGAAATGCTCTTTCAGGCGAGCGGCTGGGTCGAGCCCGATCCGCTGCCGATCAAGGCGACGGCGCTGGCCAGCGGCGTGGTGCGCGAGGTCCATGTCTTGGAGGGGCAGGCGGTGAAGTCGGGGCAGATCCTCGCCAGCCTAGTCGATGACGACGCGAAGCTGGCGCTCGACGCCGCCCAGGCGGCGAAGGTCGCCATCGAAGAGCGGATCCACGCGCATTGCGAAGAAATCCCGGTCGTCGAAGCCCAGATCGAAGCGGCGTTGCGCGAAACCGATGCCGCCGCCGCCAAGCTGGCGGAGCTGCAAGACGAAGCGGAGCGCCTGGCGCGGCTGCCGAAGGGATCGGCACCCGAACGCGAGGTCGCGCAAGCCGCCCTGCGCGCCGAAAGCCAGAAGGCGCAGGTCGCCATGGCGAAGGCGGCGGTGCCGAAGCTTGAGGCGGAGCTGAAGAAGATCGACGCCGAGCGCGCCGCGTTGGAGGCGACCGTCGCGGCCGCTGAAGTCGAGGTGGCGAAAGCGAAGCTGACCCTCGGGCGGATGGAGGTGCCATCGCCCGCCGACGGCATCGTCTTGCGCCTGCTGGCGGTGCCGGGCGGCAAGCGGATGCTCGAAATGGACGACCCGGATTCCTCGACGGTGGCGATCCTGTTCGAGCCGGACAAGCTGCAGGTCCGCGCCGATGTGCCGCTGGCGGAAGCCGGGAACCTCGCCGTCGGGCAGCCCGCCAAGATCACCTGCGACCTGCTGCCCGACGCCGCCTTCACCGGCGTGGTCACCCGGATCGTCGGCGAGGCGGACATCGCGCGGAACACGCTGCAGGCTAAGGTCCGGATCTACGACCCCGACCCGCGCCTGCGCCCCGAGATGCTCTGCCGCGTCCAATTCTTCGCGCCGCCCGCCCACGGGAACGCGGGCGCTGACTCCCCCGCCGCCTCGGCAGCCGGGGGCGGGCGCCTCACCCTCTACGCGCCGGAATCCGGCATCCGCGGCATCCGCGGCGGCGGCGGCAACGCGCGGTTCGCCTGGGTGGTCGGAGCTGACGGCCAGCACGCCGAGCGGCGGGACGTCCGGCTGGCGGCGGGCACTCCCGCGAGGGATGGCTATGCCGCCGTCGCCGGCGGCCTGCGTCCCGGCGATCTTGTGATTTTGGAGCCGGGCGACATTGCCGAGGGCGAGCGCATCCGGTTCGAGCAACCCTAGACTGAATCCCAGAATGAATTGCGCCAGTTTCTCATTATTTCACCGCATACGCAGAAGCGGCCTGCCACCCGAATGGCACCCCGCAAACCGGGCGTCGCGCGTTCAATCTCCCCTCCTGGGAGGGGTCGGGGGTGGGTCAGCGGGCATCGGTTCTCCCTGCCGGGATC
>JAWLBD010000131.1:0-1575 GCA_041395145.1 Verrucomicrobiales bacterium
CGCCCCGCTGCAGATCGGCAGCCGCAGCTTCCTGCCCGGAGAGAGCGGCATGGTCGGGCTCGAGGTCGGCCACCTGATCACCCACGAGCCGGTCGTCATCCCCGTGCATGTGCGGCGCGGGCGCCGGTCCGGCAAGGCGGTCTTTATCAGCGCGGCGCTGCACGGCGACGAGCTCAACGGCGTCGAGATCATCCGGCGGCTGCTGCGCACCAAGCTCATCCGGCGGCTGCGCGGCACGCTCATCGCGGTGCCGGTGGTTAACGTGCCCGCCTTCGCCGCCCGCTCGCGATACCTGCCCGACCGGCGCGACCTGAACCGGCTCTTCCCAGGCTCGCGGTCCGGCTCGCTCGGCGCGCGGCTGGCCAAGGCGTTCGCCACCGAGGTCGCCCGCCACTGCGATGCAGGCATCGATTTGCACACCGGCGCGGTCAACCGCCCGAACCTGCCCCAGGTCCGCGTCACCGCAGGGGTCGACGGCGCGCGCGACCTGGCCAAGGCATTCGGCGCGCCGGTCGCGATCGAAAGCGCCACGCGCCCCGGCTCGCTCCGCGAGATGATGGGCGACAAACCGCTGCTCACCTACGAGGCGGGCGAGGCGCTGCGGCTCGACGCCTCGGCGATCCGGTTCGGGCTGCGCGGCGTGCTCGATGCGCTGCGCCACCTCGGGCTGCTGCCGCCGGAGCGCAATCCGTCGCCGCCCGCCAAGGTCATCTTCGCCAGAGATTCCTACTGGGAGCGCGCGCCCCGCGGCGGCATCTTCACGCCGCTCGTCCCGCTGGGCAAAGCGGTCTCGCCCGGCGAGCCGATCGGCTTTGTCGCCGATCCATTCGGCGGCGAGGGCGGCGAAGAAACGCGCGTCTTCCCCCGCGAGGAAGGCATCGTCATCGGAAGGACCAACCAAGCCATCGCCGACGAAGGCGACGGCCTCTTCCACATCGCCCTCACCCGCAACCCCGAGCGCGCCGAACGCCTCATCCGCAAAAGCGGCGGCGACCTCGACGAAAGCGAAGACCATCCGGTTTCCGACGATCCGCTGGCGGACTGAGCCGATCGCCTCCACTTACTATTCTTCGCCAGGGGCGCCTTCATCTCGACATCGATCGCGGAATTCGTGATTGTTCCGCCCAATGCAGAAATGATCCTTTTTGAGGCGGGCATCGGTCGCCTTCGTGATGGGAGGGATCGCCCACTTCGGCAACCTGCCCCCTTTTGGCTGCGATCCGGAGGCGCGGGTCCGCGCCTCCGACCGCGGGGCGTCGGCGGCGGAGCTGGGCGCGTAGCCGCGCCCGCAATTCACCTCGCGCAGGACCACCGGCTCGTCAGCGGGTGGATACGCGACGTTGCTCAACGATGTCATTCTCGAGTCCGGCGATCGCTCAGGTGATTAGTGGCAGCCGGAGCTTGGGTCGCCATAGCCTGTTTGAAAATCGGTTTCGCTCGCCGATTCGCCCCTATAGTGCGGGCGACCGCCAACCCGCTTTTGCCCATGCGCGACCCAATTGCCCAGACCGCCAAGCCCATCCTTCTCGCGCTCGCCTTCGCCTTTTCCGCCGCCGCGCCCGCCCAGGAAATCGC
>JAWLBD010000132.1:0-1506 GCA_041395145.1 Verrucomicrobiales bacterium
CGTCGCCTCGCCCGCCATCGGCTGGTCAAAGGTGAGCCGGATTTCCTGGCGGCGCGTCTGCGCCAGCTCGCGGTAGGACTCCAGATCGAATGCCGACCATGCGGCGGGGTCGGGATCGAACGCGGCGTGGATCGCGCGGCGGTCGCGGAAGCCGAATCGCTCGCGCTGGCCGCCGGCGGATTCGATGGCGGCGGCGATCCGCAGGCCCGACCAATCGCCGGGCGGAAGGCGGAAATCGAACCGGCCGCCGGCTTGCTTCGCCTGGGCATTTGTTAGGATGAAGGCGCGGTCCGCGCCCGCCACGCCGAGCTGGAGCTTCGCGCCGGCCTCGGTGCGGATCGCCAGCGACAGCCCCGCCTTTGGATCGACCGCGACGGCGACCGCCACCGGTATCCCGGCGGGGCGGCTCAGGTCATGGAAATCCGCCTCGCTAAAGCGGGCGGCGGCATCCGGCGCGGGCGGCGCTTTGGCGTCGGCAAACGTCGATGGCGCCGCCGGGTCCGCCACGAATTCGAGCCGCGCAAGCCGCTGCCGCCCGCGTTCGATCACCGCGATCCGGTCGCCGGCCACCGCGACCGCGCCGGGCGAGTTCAGCCCATCGTAGGTCGCGAGCTTTGACTCCAGCGCGGCGAAAAGATGGACGCGCCCGCCGCCGGAATCGCTGACCGCCAGCCGCGCGCCGTCGCTGTGGAGGTGAAGCTCGCCGCTGCCGAGATCGCCGAGGCTCCCCGCCGCGCGCCACGCGTGATCGCCCGCGCGCGCGAACGCGAGGACCGCGCCGGGGACGGCGGCGAGCAGGCGGTCGCCAAACCAGGCGAGGCTCGTGCACCCCGCGATGCCCGGAATCTGCGCTGGCTCCGGCTTCCCGGCGATCTGGCCGTCAGAGCCGATCGGCAGCTCGAACGCCGCGCCTTCGCGGGTCGCGAAGACCAGGCGGTGGCGCTCGCCTTCGATCACCGCCGCCGCGCCGGTCACGGATTCCGGCAGGTCAAAGTCGGGCACGCCTTGGGTGTCGAGCCGCGACCAGCCGCTGGCGTCGATGGGCGGACCGTGGGCGAGCTGCACGTATTGGTAGTGCTTTTTTAAAAGGCAGAGCGATTTGCCGCCGAGCACGGCGGGCTGGGCGGTGACCTCGGGTTCTTTGTCGCCGAGCGTGAGCGGCTCCTCCGGCGTGTCGGTCCAGCGCCAGCTCCCGCGCGGCGTCCAGATCGTGCCGGCCGCATCGAGGGCGACCGCGTTCACGCCGGTGAACGCGCCGAGCCGCCGGGCGACCTCGAAGCGCAATTCGGCGTCGTTCCAGGTGAGGAGCTGGACCACGCCGCCCAGACCGGAGACCGCGAAGACGCCGTCGCGCAGCCGGGCGATGCCGCGCCCGTTGGTCAAGTCGGCGCTCTGCGGCAGGTATCCGATGAAGGAGCCGGAGGCGCCGCCCAGCACGACGCCGGGGTCGGGCTCGAACGCGGCATTCATCCGGTTGATCGTCCCGTGCCACGCGTGGCTATACCA
>JAWLBD010000133.1:0-1566 GCA_041395145.1 Verrucomicrobiales bacterium
TATTTTTTATCGACCATGGTAATTGATCGATTCCGATACCTTTGGTTGTCAATGGTTTTGGAATTTCAAAGAGAGAGTCTCCAGATGCACGGGTGTACCAGCTTTCCCCCATCCGCCCGACCAAGTCGAGCTTGGTTGTGTCGAGGTTATTATTTTCATCCAAATATTCTTCCCTGATGTGTACATAAATCACCCTTGCAATAATCAAATTACCTGCCCCACCTTCGGTTCCGGTTTCTATCACCTGATCCACCAAGCATTCAAAAGCTACCGGGGCCTCCCCTACCCTTGGCGGACGAATTTTTTCAGAGGCAACCTCAGTCAGTCCCGCTTTCGTAAATTCATTGATCCCTTTTTCATACTCGGTACTTGCCAACGACATCTGCTCAACGATTGGGTAATTGACGATATTTATCACCACCTCTGGCACCTCCCTAACATTCTCCAAAGTATGCTTAGTCGTATTATCCCTAACTCGTCGGGCCGGGGAAAAAATCATGATCGGTGGGTTCGATCCAAAGCAATTGAAAAAACTAAATGGGCTGAGGTTGACATTTCCAGCTCGATCAACAGTGCTGGCAAACGCAATTGGACGAGGCGCAACTGCTGCCAACATGTATGCGTGCAGACGGGCAGTTGAAATGGAATTGGCGTCGAAGGAAAGCATCCGATTAATTATTTTAAAAAATTGACGAGAAAACAAATTGAGAATTCAGAAAATTCACAATTTAATCTCTGCAACTAAGTACAGGACAAAAATGAAAAATCTTAATCTGTCCAAGCGGGTTCACCCCCCTTCCCCCCTCAAGGGGGGACTTTCGCAGCGACGATGTCCCCCCTTGAGGGGGGTAGGGGGGTGAACCCGCTTAGACAGATTAAAATTTTTCATTTTTGTCCTGTACTTAGATGTGAAATATAAAGCTGACTGCTGTAGTCCCGGAGGGATTTTAGTAAAATTGTTCATTTGATTTTTTGCCAATTTTTGAAGTACAGGAAATCAGTTCGGCGGTTTTGGTGAATGTCTTACTTTCGCAGCGGCTGCTCCATAAATAGCAGCCATTTTATCCATTCATCCAATCACACGAACAATGAAAAAATCATCCATTACTCTTCTTGCCATCGCCTGTCTTTTTTCTTTTTTGTTTTTCAGCCTAACCGCTTGCGGCGGCCAATCAGCCGAAAAAGCAGAAGCACCCAACACAGAGCAACCCGCTGCCCAAGCCAATACTTCCAATTGGCCCGCCGACATCCCTAGCGCCGTACCTCCTTTCGGACATGGCCAAATCGGGGAAGTGACAACAGGAAATACCGCTGAAAACCTGACTTGGGTGATGCGTTTCTCTGGCACCTCGGAAATTGATGTGGCGGCTTACGAAACCGTCCTCAAACAACAAGGATTTAAGCCTTCCACCATGTCCTTGGGAGAAAAGGGTAACATGATCGTCGGGTCGAAAGATAACCTGACCGTTACCATTAATTACCACGACGGGACGACGACGGTTGGGGTGAATCAGGCGAAATAGGGGGTGATTGGCTCTGACGGGAAAGTTGTTTTAACCTACTTGT
>JAWLBD010000134.1:0-1662 GCA_041395145.1 Verrucomicrobiales bacterium
GAGTGGCGACGCCCTCAGATGTCCACGCCACTACGTAGCGGGTTCGCCGGGGAGGACTTTGAGGTTGAACGTGCCGATGACGATCGGCTCGGACTTGTGACGGACATTCTGTTCGTCGATATCGAGGGTAATCATGATCACCCGCACGCGGTAATTGCCCCGGTAGTGAGGAATCCAGGTGTTACCTCGCCAGTGCATCTGATGGTTCTGATTGATGCTCCCTCCGGACAGGGCCGTATATTCCTCAGCGACGCCGTCTCCGAGCGATGACTTACGGACGATCTGCACTCCGAGCGAGGCGCGCAGCTTGCCCGGCTTGTGCTTTCTTGGCTCTCCCCATTTGCGATTCGGGTCCGGCAGCCGAAAGCGTCCCGGAGCACAGTCCACATCGATCTCGACGGGGACGAACTGTGACCAGGTGAAGTTGGGTGTGGTCTCCAGTGCGTCGACGTCGCCGATCCTGACAGAGCGAAGCTTCACAAGCGAGGAGTCGATCGTGTCCGTGACTTCGGGAAGGTCTGCGATGTTGTCGCGGATGGCCCAGTCAACCTGCCACAACAGATAGCCGCCGATCGCCAACGCGATGACAGTCGCGACACCTGCAATACGTCCGGCTGTCAGAAACTGACGGATTCGCCACCATTGATCGTCCCAAGTGCCCAAAACGCCTCCATGTCAATCGAGTTACTGATAAACTTCACACTCCCATCCAAAAACAACACATGCGCCCCACCCGGATGCTGACTGCTGGGACCATACGCCCCCTCAGAGTCTCCGTTCTCTGTGAATGGCCAGTTATTCGGCGGCACCAGGTGGTTGTACATTGGCTCATTGCCAACGTAGAGCGTGTTGGTGATATGCGATCCGGCCATAGGTGCAACTGCTCTAACATCAGCCGATAGGCAGTGCTCAGCAAGCTCGCGTCTCTCCGTCGGACCAAACTCCTCCAGAGTCGCCCACGGAAACCTTAATGGATTCTTCCGCCCTTGGTTTGTAGAAACCTGATCAAGGTTCGGAAGCCAGACTAGTCGTTCTGAGAATGCCGCAGTATTCGAAAGTCCATCTAGTACCTCACGAAAATGGCGTCCTCTCCCCCAGAGTTGAAGCTCGTCGCCACCCACCGCAGGTCGAGTGCTAATCGCGTAACTTATCTGAAACTCCGCAGGATTCAGCATAGCATCAGACGGGCATACATAAGACTGAGGGCTGCTAATCCCTGACAGTGTGACAACGCCTCCGTTTGCGAAGACCTCGTCCGCCCGTTCAAACTCCTCCCATAACGGCATGGTATCCATTTGTGGGAGAAGAGCTTTGAGTGGCTTCGTGGTATCCAGATAGCCATGTTGGTCGTAGAACGAGTGGAATGCTACGCCGATCTGATGCAGGTTACTGCGACACTGAGTCTGCCTCGCGGCCTCACGAGCCGATTGAACAGCCGGGAGCAGTAGACTCATAAGTAACGAGATTACGCCAACAGACACCAGCACTTCGATCAACGAGAATCCCGAGCAAGTCGGTCGGAGTAGTGGATGGACGGACCGCTTCATGATGCACTCCTAAAGGAACTATTCACAGTATGTGATGAGTGCGTGTGCACTAGTGACATTGTGTATTCAACTCGTGCGGAAACAGCGAACAAAATGTAACGTTCAACAAGTCCTC
>JAWLBD010000135.1:0-2375 GCA_041395145.1 Verrucomicrobiales bacterium
ATACCAAAGCCCGGCGGGACCGAGCGCCCGCTGGGGGTGCCGACGGTGCTGGATCGAGTGATCCAGCAGGCGATCGCGCAGGTGCTGGGACCGCTTTTCGAAGCGGGTTTCAGCGAACACAGCCACGGATTCCGGCCCGGCCGATCCGCCCACCGGGCGGTGGCCGTCATGGAAGCCGGCTGGAAGGAAGGCCGCCGCCATGCGGTGGATTGCGACCTCAGATCGTTCTTCGACACGGTCAACCACGAGCGCCTCATGGCCGCGCTGCGGGAGAAGGTCCGGTGCCCACGGGTGCTGGGCCTGATCCGGCGCTACCTGACGGCGGGGGTGGCGCTGCCCGGCGGCACCCGCGAGGCCACGCCTCAAGGGGTGCCCCAGGGCGGGCCGCTGTCGCCCCTGCTGGCAAACATTGATTCGGCCTCCTCCTCCGGAGGCCTCGCCCTTCGGGCTGCCTGCGGCAGTCTACGTCCGCTCCCGCCAGTCGCTTCCGTTGTGCTCGATCCGCTCGACAAGGAGCTGGAGGCGCGCGGACACGCGTTCGCGAGATACGCCGACGACTTCATCGTGCTGGTCAAGGGCGCGAAAGCCGCGCAAAGGGTCATGGCAAGCCTGACCCGCTACTGCGAAGGACGGCTGAAACTGGTGGTCAACCGCGCCAAAAGCCGCGCCGCACTGCTGAAAACCTGCGTCTTTGCCGTCGCTTCCGCTCCGCCCTTCGGGCTGCCGTTCGGCAGGCTGTCTGCGCTGTTACCGGTTCCAAAGTTATTCAACAATCGGCGGAAGGGGCCTCCTCAAGGCCCTCTCCGCCGCCGATTGTGAATAACTTTGCGGCGGCGCCTCGCGTCGCTGTGAATAAACTTCCCGCGTCGGCGCAAGCCGATGGGGGCAGCGCCTCGGGCGCGGCACGGTCTTGTCTCGCTCATCTCACGAAGGTTCAGCGTAGGACACCGGCCCGCCCGCAGGCCACCACCCCAAGGTCTGATAGAACGCAGGCTCACGAAGCTCTTGTAACAGCACGACCCTGTGGTGGAGGCCGGCCGCAGCCCCCCAAACCAAGCAAACCCAAACCCAAACCCATGACACCTCATGCAGAACTCACCCATTTCGCTGGTTTTGACTGGGCCGGCGATCATCACGACATCATCATCGTCGATGCCAGCGGCACCCTTGTAGCCGACTTCCAAATCGAGCACACCGCCGCAGGCTGGCGGCTGTGGAAAGAAAAGACCGCCGCCTATCCCAGGCTCGGCGTCGCCATCGAGACGAGCTTTGGCATGGTCGTCGAGCAGATCATCGAGGGCGGCGCGGCCATCTTCCCTGTCAACCCCGCGAGCGCCCGCCGCTATCGCGAGCGCAAACACCCCAGCGGCACGAAGACCGACCGCCACGATGCCTGGGCGCTGGCCGACGCCCTGCGCACGGACGGCCACGCCTGGCGCCCGCTTGGCGCAAAGGATCCTGCCATCGAAGAGCTGCGCATCCTCTGCCGGGATGAAGTCGCCCTTATCGAAGAACGCACCGCCCTGATCAACCAGCTGCGCCAGGCATTGCGCGAATACTATCCCACCGCACTGGAGGCTTTCGATGACTGGACCGCGAGCTTTGCGTGGGCTTTCGTCGAACGTTTCCCCAGCGCAGAAACCCTGCTCGACGCGGGCAAGCGCCAGTGGGAAAAGTTTCTGCACGCCCACAGGCTCAGGCGCCCACAGACCTACGAGGCGCGGCTGGAAACCTTTGCCAAAGCCAGCGAATGGCACGTCAACGCAGGCATGGTCAAAGCCAAGAGCCTCCTCGCCGTAGCCAGGGCCAGGCAACTGCGCACGCTGCAAACTCAGCTCGACGAGTATCGCCGCCGCATCGAGGAGCTCTTTGCCAGCCATCCCGACAGCGGCCTGTTCGGATCGCTGCCCGGAGCAGGCCCGAAGCTGGCGCCGCGCCTGTTGAGCGAGGTGGGCAGCGACCGCTCGCTGTATGATGACGCGCAAGGACTGCAATGCGTCGCAGGCACCGCGCCCGTGAGCTACCAGAGCGGCAAGATCAAGAAAGCTCAGATACGGCGGGCGTGTAACCGCAACCTGCGTCACACGATGCACCTCTTCGCCCACAAGAGCACCGAGAACTGCGCGTGGGCCAAGACCTACTACGATGCCCTGCGCGGGAAAGGCAAAAGCCACTCCCAGGCCCTGCGCTGCCTCGGCCAGCGATGGATGAAAATCATCTGGAAGATGTGGCAGACCCGCACCCCCTACAACACTGAGCTGCACTTGAAAAACCAACTCTCCCACGGCTCCTGGGTGCTCCAGATCAAGCCTGCCTGACCCAGCCAACCCCATTCAAACCATGCGAACAACTTCTCGAAAAAAGGCAGTTGCAAC